>JAAEZH010000001.1:157889-183155 GCA_018222965.1 Bacteroidota bacterium | reverse complement strand
TTGGAACCCTTACGGAAAGTTATACGGTCACAGATGCTTCGGGCAACACAGCGTCTTGCAGTTTCACTGTTACGGTGAATGACAACGAAGATCCAACTATTACCTGTCCGGCCAACATTACGGTAGATACCGATCCGGGAGTATGCGGAGCAGTAGTAAGCTATACAGTAACCACATCGGATAATTGTCCGAATGAGGTGTTGTCTCAGACAGCAGGTTTGGGAAGCGGATCTACATTTTCAGTTGGAACCCTTACGGAAAGTTATACGGTCACAGATGCTTCGGGCAACACAGCGTCCTGTAGTTTCACGGTGACGGTCAATGATAACGAAGATCCAACTATCACTTGTCCGGCCAATATTACGGTAGATAATGATCCGGGGCTCTGTAGTGCAGTAGTCACATACAGCGTGACCACCTCAGACAATTGTCCGAATGAAGTCCTTTCTCAAACGATGGGTCTGGCATCCGGTTCGGCATTCCCGGAAGGGGTAACAAACAATAGCTATACGGTCACAGATGCTTCGGGCAATACAGCGTCCTGTAGCTTTACCGTAACCGTAAACGATACAGAAGATCCCGTAGCCGTTTGTCAAATGGCTACTCTCGTACTTGACGGAGCAGGCTTTGGCTTATTGGATCCGGCGGATATAGATGGCGGAAGCACCGATAATTGTCCGGGCTTGTCTATCGATGTGGCTGAACCAGATTTTGAATGTCAGGATGTAGGGCCTCAAACGGCCGAACTGATCGTGACCGATGCCTCCGGCAATTCAAGCAGCTGTATCGCAGATGTGGATGTAATTGCTTCACTGGCATGTACGCCACCAATCATCAAAAACTTTGGCGGACCAAATGTTCAGGATCCATGTACTTGTCTGAGTGATGGCCAATTTGCGGAGGAAGTAGTAATTGGACCTGCTAACCCGGGACAGCAATGGGTAGTAGCTTCTACTGATTTGTTAAATCCGCAGACCTTGCAGCCTTATGCTCCGGGCACACCATTTGTGGAGTACCCGGTAAGCGCCACCCAGTCTATGTACGCTTTGGAAGGCATACACCTGGATGGCATTGGATATTCTCTGGTAGCTTCCAGTCCTTACTGGCCTGGGCAAAACCTCGAAATTTCCAATGTATGTTATTATCCCGATCCGGTTATTACCGGACTTGAAGGTCCATTCTGTTTATTCTCCGAGGCGGTTGTTCTCGAAGGCAATGCCGGCGGTGTAGAATTGATCTCTGAAGAATTTACCATAAACGACGAACCGGCAACCATCTTTGATCCGATGGAACTGGGAATTGGTTGTCATACCGTAGAATACACCGTTGATGCGGGTGAAGCAGGTCCGATGGATCCAAACGATCCGGGTTGTGTAGCTTCTGCTTCAATGGTTGTATGCGTACTTGAAACGCCCGAAGTTGTTGCCTGCAACGATACCATTCAGGTGTCTGTGGATGAGAATTGTGAAGCTTTGCTTACGCCAGACGATTTTCTGGAAGGTTCCTACGCCTGTTTCGACGATTACGAAGTAGTTGTACTGGACGGTGTTAATGAAATACCGGGATCGCCTGTATTGAGTGTCGATTACCTGGGTGAGTATCTGACTGTTCAGGTCCACCATTTGGTTTCCGGCAATTTCTGCTGGAGTACGGTAATTGCAGAAGACAAATTGCCTCCTGTATTTGATTGTCCGACAGCTCCGGTTGTCATCAATTGTGATCAGGAAGTAGACAATATTCCACCGCCACTGGCACTGGACAATTGTACCAGTGTTCAGTATAATTTGATCAATGAAATTTATGTAGACCAGGATATATGTGATGAAGGAATTGTAGAACTTCACCGCATTTGGACTGCGACCGACGAATATGCCAATACCAGTGCCGAATGTGTGCAGGTTGTGCATATCACCCGTCCGGATGATATCGATTTCCCGGATGATATAGAATGGGAATGTACGACTTATGACGAGTATCCGAATGTAATCGATGCAGCACCGCTTACCGGTGTATTGTTTACGACTGGTTCGGGTATCCCGGATGCACCGATGGGTACTTACTGTAACTTCAATGTAAGTTTCAGTGATCAGACCATCGCAACTTGTGGAACCTCCTTTAAGATCGTTCGTACCTGGACGGTTTTAGACTGGTGTACAAATGATGTCATCACGGAGAACGAAGCAGGGGAGGACAATGTACAGATTATCAAGGTGGTAGATACAACGCCACCGGTCATTACGATGAGTCCTTTCGAAGTAAGTGCAAACGTAGCCGGTGTGCATCCGAATCCGTGTAATTCTCAGGACTTCCTGCCACCTGCTGCCGTTACAGATGCCTGCAACAGCTGGATCCTGCGCATTTTTACGCCTGTCGGCGAAGCAGAATACGTAAACGGAGCAGACGGTCTTGCCGGAGGAAACATTCCGTTCCCGGGGCTGGATCTCGGTACGCATGACATCGTATATCAAGCGGAAGATGCTTGTGGAAATATTTCCGAATTGGTGGTTCCGGTTACCGTTGTTGATGATTATGCACCGACTGCCATTTGTGATGAAATAACAGATGTATCATTGTCCAGTAACGGAGAAGCTGAAGTTAGTGCCCTGGTGTTTGACGATGGTTCTCACGACAATTGTGGCATCGAGACTTATCTGGCTCGCCGCATGGACGGTGATTGCGCGGGTAATTTTGATGATTTTGACGAGACCGTCATTTTCTGCTGCTCAGACATTCCAAACAATCCGATCATGGTTGTTTTCCGGGTAGTTGACTACTTCGGTAATTACAACGAATGTATGGTGGAGGTGAATGTTGAAGACAAGCTGCCACCACTTGTTACTTTCTGTCCGGCACCACAGACTATTACCTGTGATGAATATCTGGATGATTTGGCAGCAGCCGTAAACAACGAGGATTACAGTGTTTTAGAGCCTTTCGGCGAAGCTTCCTTCTACGATAATTGTGTGGTTAATACTGACTATTTCGTTAGTGTGAATATCGACAACTGTCAGTCCGGTACTATTATTCGTACCTGGACGGCTACAGACGATGCAGGCAATACGCCGGCAGTATGTAACCAAACCATTTTTGTGGAGCACCATTCGGACTGGGTGGTTGAGTTCCCCGCAGATATTGAAGAAGAATGTGTAGACTCTGATCTTATCTTCCCGGGTGAGCCCAATATTTACTACGATGCCTGTGAATTGATCGGTATAACCTACGAGGATCAATTATTCAATATCGTACCGGATGCCTGTTATAAGATCATTCGTACCTGGACGGCTATCAACTGGTGTATCTATGAAGATTGGGGCTATGACGCCTTCGCGGAATCACCTGAGAGCGATTACTTCCTCGACTTTGACAATGACGGAGATTCAGACGATTACACATACCGCGACGGATGGAACAACACCGGTGCACCAGGTATGGCAGATGGATTCATTGTTCATCAGCAAGTTATTAAGGTGAATGACAATACACCACCAAGTTTTGAAATTCCGGAGATAGATGGTTGTATCGTTGAAATTGATTGCGATAAAGACCTTACCATTCCATATCCGGATATTACTGATCCTTGTGGATTTGAGTGGGAAGTAAACATTACCGGAGACCTTGGCATATTTACAGACATCCAGGGCGATGTGGTTGTAGAAGACGTTGTTCCCGGCGAATACACCTTATACTATGCTGTAACCGACAATTGCGGAAACACCAGTTATCAGTCTCAGGTGGTTGAAGTAGTGGATTGCAAACTTCCAACACCATACTGTTTGAACGGACTGGTGGTGGAGATTATGCAAACTCAAATGGTTGAAGTTTGGGCATCCGATTTGAATCTGGGAAGTTTTGACAACTGTCCGGGTGACCTGATCTTTAGCTTCTCCAGCGATACGACTGATACAAGTGTCATTCACGAATGCGATGACCTGGGTATCCATGCGGTTGAGATCTGGGTAACAGATGCAGCAGGCAATCAGGATTTCTGCGAAACCATTCTATTCGTACAGGACAACCTGGCCCATTGTGGTTCGCCAAGTCTCGCTCTCGGAGGGCTGATTGCTACCGAATTGGATGAGGGCGTTGCCGACGTTATGGTTGATATTAATGGCGGACTAACCTCCACAATGACTGATTCAGATGGCATGTATCAGCTGGATCTGGCCGAAGGCGGCGATTATTCAGTTACGCCAAGTCTGGACAGCAACCATGGCAATGGAGTGACTACTTATGATATGGTGCTGATTTCTCAGCATATTCTGGGTATCCAATTACTGGATAGTCCTTACAAGATCATTGCTGCTGATGCCAATAATTCGGAAACAGTTTCAACGCTTGACCTTGTAGCCATTCAGAAGATCATTCTGCAGGTAGAGTCGGAGTTTGTAAATAATACCAGCTGGCGATTTGTAGCAGCAGATTATGTGTTCCCGAATCCGTTGGATCCATGGGAAGAAAACTTCCCGGAAGTGATCAGTTACAACAATATGGATCAGGATCAACTGGAAACAGATTTTGTAGCTGTCAAGGTGGGAGATGTAAACTATAGCGCTGCTACCAGTAATATTGGCGGAGCTGATAACCGAACTCAGGAAGACGTTATGTCAATCATTGTAGAGGAAGTTGTACTGGTATACGGTACTTCCCCTGAAGTTTGGTTTGAAGGCGCCGATCAGGAAATTCTGGGGTATCAATTTACGCTAAACTTTGATCCGGATAAGCTGGCCTTTGAGGAGATTCTTCCGGCAATTGCTGAAGAAGAGAACTTTGGCCTGACTTTCGTCGAAGAAGGCGTTATCACCGTAAGTTGGCACGATGGCATTCCGTTGAATATGGCGAAAGGGGAGAAGCAGTTTGGAATCCGTTTCACGGCCCTGGATAATGGCAATATAAGCGATGCGCTTTATGTCAGTTCGGCTTACACAGCCGCAGAAGCCTATCCAGGCGGATATGATGGCTCCGAAGCTCCCTGGGATGTTGCGCTTGAGTTTGTGGAGAATAAGCCATCAGAGACTCAGCAAGTCAAGCTATACCAAAATGTACCGAATCCATTTGACCGGCAAACCACCATCGCTTTTTATCTGGGGAATGCTTCTAAAGTACGGCTCAGTGTAATGGATGTGAGCGGGAAAGAAATTCGGGTACTGGATCAGTATTACGAAGCAGGCTACCATCAATGGGAAGTGGAAGACCTTCCTGGTTCCGGTTTGTATTTCTACCAGCTTGAAACCGAAGGATTCAAGGAAAGCAAAAGAATGATCCTTCGATAGTAATTACTTTCATTAATTGCTTATTAAAAGACCCGAAGTCGCTTTAGCGGTTTCGGGTCTTTTTGGTATTTGATAATGCGTAGAAAAGTCTTATATTTGTTTACGCTTCTGAAAAGAATACTCCCTACAACTCCCCCTGTTTTCCAAATTCCGATCGTACTGGTTCTAAGATTTCTTAGACGTCTTCCCATTTACCGCAAGTTCTTTTTTACATGGTATACTGTGTATGAAACTGCCATTAGGCATATTCAGAAAACTACCAGCATACCCCGTTCCGAGGATGGAGTAATTATAATCCCTGAACAAAGTAATGTTATGCTATCGGCCTGCCATTACCAATTATAATTCCCAACTAACTCCAGCCTGCCCGAACCCGGTTAGTCCGGGCAAAGGCAGGCAATCCTCTTTTTCCTTATTAATCTCCATCCCAAACTCAAACTCAAACTCATCCCGATAGGTATCGGGACACACTCACTCTCACACTCACTCTACTCCCAGCATTCTGAAGGCAGTTCCTATTCCCAATAATAAATACGCCGAAAAATCGAGAAATACTACCGTTGCCTAAAAAACGCATTAAGAATAAAAATAATTTGACTCACCAGTTGATAGATTATTAAAAAGTATTATATTTGTTGGAAACAAGGGCAAAAATCATCCTTACCAATACCTTCCTCCCGCCTGGATGTAGCCCCTTATTATTCCAATTGCCGAGAGGAATAAAAAAGTAAACAACATTTTTTTGTTTACTTTATTGGAAATAAAAACTAAATACTAAAACCTTTATCCTTACACTTTTTTAGAGTCAAACATCTCTGTTTGCTCATTTGCGTTTTCCTTAAGTTTTCTTACCAAATCAAAACAGGAATGTTATTCCGGGTATCTTTTATTTGCCCAAAATAACTCTCCTGTACCCATTGAATGGTTGAGCTTTGCTCAATCAACCCCCACAGCTTTTTGTATAGAAGAAGTCAGCCCTTGCTGACCTTGCATTGCTGTGCTTCTGCATCCCATTGCCGTAAGATCTCGTTTCGCTGGATGAGGTACTGCCTGGTGTTGCTGGTGAGGAGAACTTTGGTCTGCGTTTTGCAGAAGAAGGTCAAATTACCGTAAGCTGGCATTCACACGAACCGTTTGTGATGGCAGGCGATGAGATGCAATTCAGTATCCGTCTGCGTGCCCGTACAGATGTTGATCTGAGCGAAGTGCTGGAAATTAGTTCCGATTATACAATGGCAGAAGCTTATGCTCCAAATGGAGACTTGCTGGATGTTCAGTTGCAAATTGGGGAAGTCCTTGCGGCGAAAGATCAATACGCATTGTACCAGAATATTCCAAACCCATTTGATCGCAGAACCAGTATTGGCTTCTACCTGCCTGAAGCAACAACAGCACGTTTGGTTGTGTTGGATGTATCCGGCCGGGTAGTGCGTGTCATGGAGGGTGACTACGATCAGGGATATCAGGAAATTGAAATCGAGAACCTGGAGGGTAGTGGTGTATACTACTACCGATTGGAAACTCCGGTGTTCCAGGCTAGTCGTAAGATGATCCTGAAATAAAGTTGACTAACAGGGTAGGGGAGTTAAATCTCCTACTCTTGTTATTAAAGATACCTGACGCGAAGTGGTTTGGTTACCCCAAATCATTTCGACGTCGGTATAGAAACAGGAAGTGAATGAAGACTGTTGAAGTAAGGCAATAATCCGGAGGATACCTGTTATTCAGGGATTCCTCCGGTCTTCAGTTTGAATTCCCGTAATGGCTACTCCATGTTGAGTGGCCATTTTTTATTAGAATCCTGGGGTTTTGTGACGTCAAATATTTATCTTTCAAGCGTTTATCCTTCTTTCCGGCTACAAAGTAAACGCTCGGCTTGCGAACAAAATCCCCGTTAAATCGTTGGACCCAGTTAACTAATTCTCGTTTGAGTTAAAAGGGACGCTCTAAAGGGATACTCATTTCTATATCGAAATTACTGTCTGTTTTCAAAGAATTGTAGAGCCTTGAGCTCGAATATTAAGATGGCTGATTCAAAGTAGCTCTTGCTGGGGGGTAAAGGGGTACAAAGATCAGCCATCGCTTTTTTCTGACCTGTCCAAATACCCTGCCTGTATTAAAAATTGATGATATAATGAGACAGATCGGTCTCCTTGTCGAGCTCCAGTTTTTTCCGAAGGCGATATCTGCTTTTTAAAACAGATGCTGCATTTACCCCCATGATTCTGGCAATTTCCTTGTTGGAAAGTTGCATTCTGATAAAGGCACAAAGTCTCCTGTCGTTGCTACTGATAGAGGGATGGGTTTCGGTGAGTCTTTGAAAGAAATTTGGGTGAATTTCTTCAAATTGAAGTTTGAGGTTTTTCCAGTCATCTTCGGTTAATAACTGTTGGTCAATTTTGTGTTTTAATTTTTGGATAAGCCGGGTACTCTGGTTTTCTTCTATGCCTTTTTGTATAATTTCTGACAGCGATTTTAAGAAGGCATTTTTTTGAGAAATGATTAAAGTGGAAGTGGATAGCTGTCTTTTTCTGTATTCCAGTTTATCTTCAACTCTTTTTGTTTCTTCTTCTTGTAAAGCCTTTGATTTCAACAGGTTGTTTATTTCTAATTTATCTGTTGTTCTTTTTTGATCCAGTAGTTGGATGCGTTTCTTTTCGAATTTTTTTCGAATTTTTTTATTTCTAAGTAATAATAAAATAACAAACAAACCGAGAAGGAGGATTGCCAATAAGGCTATGTTTACTCTTTGTCTGTATGATATCTCCTGTTGCAGGAGATTCATTTTTGTGGCACTTTCAAGTAATTCTTTTTGAATTTCAATTTGAGAGTTAAATGTTGAATCCTTTTGAACCTGAAGGGAGTCGGTCGCCTGGGTGTATTTCTGATCGTAGTCGAAGTAATCTTCTGGTGAATTTAAGGCCCTTGCTAAATCTTTCTTAGTTTGATAATATATCTTTTTTAATTCGTAATTATTATCCGGAATATCAACAAGAAGGCTGTCTGTTATTTTTACATCGTTTAGGGCGTATTCAATATTGTCAAGGGCAAGGTGTGCCTGAATTCGGGAAACGTAACACAAAACTACATTCTCCGTATCTCCCTGTGGTTCTAGCCAGTTTAAGGCCAATCGGGAAGTCTCAATGGTTTTTGAGTATTGCTCCATGGCAAGATAGAGATCTGCCAAATTGCTGAGGGTGTTGCCTACTGTAATGTCTCCGGTTTCTTCTTTTATAGCAATGGCATTTTGGTAGTATACAAGCGAACTGTCCAGTTTGCCATTTAAATAATATCGGTATCCCAGATTATTATAGGCATGTCCCAGGAAGCGACTATTAGAAGATTTAAGAAAAGAAATTGCTTTGTGGATGTATTCATTGTCTGATTGGCGATAGGGTAGTGCATGGGATAATGCTAAATAGGAATACCCTATCAGTTCGTCATCATCTAAGGTTTTTGATACCTCCAGGGCTTTCAGGCCGTATTTGTTGGCAGTAATATTGTCAAATATGCTGGTGTATAATTCGACATACATATGATAGAGGTAAGCCAGCTCGCTGGTAGCTTCCCGGGATTCCAGAATTATCCTTGCCTTATCCAACATGGCTAAGCAATTGGAGAAGTTTCTTTTAATGACAAAAAATATGGCCCACTCTCTAAAAAGTCTTGCCTGAGATTCGGAACCAGGTTCGACAAGGTTTTCAGCTTCTTTAAGAAGGTTTTCCTTTTTATCCACCGGTGCAAGCCTTGCCATACGTACTAGTGTTCGCGCCCTCTCTTCTGTGTTTAGCAGAGGAAGTTTCATCGCAAGGCTATCATATTCAGATTGAGAAGGAAGCGGCTGCCCAAAAACCGGGGAGACCAGGGTCAGCAGGACCAAAAGAATACCAATTTGTGATTTAAGGATTTTCATAGTTCTTGTCATCAAACGGGGCTTAGCTGTTTGTATAGCTGGCTGGAATGAAACAGGCAACCCATTTTGACGCAATTTACATGATTGTTTATGGGGTGACAAGAGGGGTATCATTTTTTATCGGACGATACTTTTTGCTTGAATATTTCTGGAAGCTTTACTCTGGAGTCAAAAAAAAGACACTTTTTTATAAAAATTAAACGGGGGAGGTTTTTGGAATTTTATTCGGCGAAAGCCCGTTTTGCAGAATAACATGTCGGTGTATCCGGTTTTTAAAAGCCTGGGTATCTTTTCTTAATGAAAATTCCCTGTCACAAATCTATGGATTTTTGCTTTAGGTGCCTCGTTGTAATACGATGTTTTTGTTGTATATGTAATTTTTTGGTTATACTTGCATCGGAAGTATAGAAGACACGACAGAGTTTTATCCTTTTCAGTGGTGGAATACTGATGTAGGAACCTAAAAACTTTTCCTGTCAAATGACCCAGTTTGTAAAAAGAACACGTAGATAAATAATGTTGCTGGCATATGCCGGCACTTAAGTTTTACTAAAACCTTTAAGCATGTTAAAGTGTACCCCCCCACTTTTGCATGGCGAGTCTGGCTGTACAGTTGGTACAGGTCCCGGACTATCGAGCCATTCAAACTGGAAGTATCAGGCCCAGGCCTGGAATGCCGGCAATCCCAAAATAAAGCCGGACCCTGGACCTTTATTGTACCTTTTTAACAAGTCTGCAAATAACAACTAATAGTCCTTCAAGGCCAAGCCATTGCTTTGTCCTGTAGGACCGTTTGCATGTATGGCATTGGCCTGTTGGTCGTATTAGTTATATGTTATAACATTTAATTTCGATTACGAACAGTAGCCACCATGAATCGACTGTACCGTTCACTTACGTCAATGAGTTCTAAACTTTCGAACTCTATTTCAGGCATCCTTAAACTAAAAAATTCAACTGCCGTTTTCCTGGTTTTGGGAATCAGCGGATTTATTCTACTTGCTGCTCAAAGCAGCTTGAATATGTGGAAATTTCCGGAAGCTGATGAGAAAGCCCATGAAGAGAAGCCGGTTTTGGCTGATAAATTGGAAATCGCTGATTTCTCGAAAGAAACGATTTCCAGCCTGGTTGCCGGAAACATGCTAAATGCCATGGAGCCAGCTGTTATTACAGTAAGTTGTGATGATAACGGCACTCCTACCAATCCCCTGGATGATATCTTTTATTATGAGATAGAGGTGGAAGGAACAGGCAACAGTTATAATATCACCGGCGATGACTCTCAAGCAGGATTGCCTTATAACACGGTAAATGGCCCGTTTGGACCATTTATTATTACTCAGGGCGGATTGGTCCTGGATATTACTGATTCTGATGATTCGGGCGAGACTCAAACAGTGCCTGTTTTCCCGCCAGCTACCTGTTCGGATGATTGTGTGATCAATTTTCCGGATATTTCAGTTCAGTGCGATGATAATGGAACTCCGGAAGACGGATCAGATGACCAGTTTTTTTATAGCCTGGTAGTTACGTCCAATAATGGTGGTGCAACGTTTTCGATAAGTGGAGATGACGCACATGCTTCACTGGCCTATGGCCAAATACAGGGACCCTTTGGGCCTTTCCCCACAAGTGGCGGAGACATAGTAATCAATCTGGAAGATGATTCAAATCCAGGTTGTGATTTCAATAACATTTCCATTTTGGCTCCAAATTGTGCCGCTTGCTCCGATGCTACTTTCTCCTGGGAAGACGGTACCGGGGCCGGAGCTGTCTGGAATCCATCTGATGCATCAAAAACCTATTCGGTTCCCTACACGGATATCAATGGAAATCCTTCTTCGGTCAATATAACCATGACCGTAATTGACCCCGATAACCGGAACTATGATTTGGATGTGTATGATACGCACCCTTTTGATCCTGCCGGCGGATGTGACCCTTATGGTTCAGAAACGGATGATATTCCGGGAGATGGATCAATAACGGATCCCTGGGATTCTGATTGTGGTGAAATTTATACCCAAACCGACGGAAAGTATGGTTTGGGATTCCTGACGTTTGGAGAAAAAATTGAAGACCATAATGAAGAAGTAACCCTTGAGTTTACTTTTTCCGAACCGATTCAACTAAATAATTTTACCATTGGTGATATTGATTACGTTGGCTTTCAGTTTAGCGTTGATAACCTGACGACCTTTGAAACACCTGGAAACTCTTATCAGGATGAAGTAATTGTTTCAGCGGAAAATGAATCCGGAGGAAATGTACCGGTTACCATTTCAAATTCGGGAAGTTCCATTATCGTGAGCGGACAAACCCTGTTGGCCGATTACATTTCCGGCCAAAATGGAAACGTTCCTCCTACCGATCCGGTAGCTACCGCCATGTTGAGCACTGCTCAGCCCATTTCAAAACTTAACATAACCTATTCCAACGGACCTGCGGATGCTGCTGACGAACAAGCTAATCCTGGAGACTATAGCTGGTGGTCAGCAACCAACGGAGCTACAAATGGAGCATCAGACGACCATGCTATTCGCTTGTCAGGCTTTGAATTTTGTGTTGTAAACTGTACGCTGGACGACCCCCTCGTTGCCATCAGTTGTTTTGATAATGGTACTCCCGCTGACCCCAGCGATGATGTATTCTATTATCGCATCCGGGTTGAAGGAAATAACACCTCAGGAACTTTCAATATCACTGGTGACGATATACAAAACAACTTGTCTTACGGAGTGATCAACGGACCCTTCGGTCCTTTCCCTATTTCCGGTGGTAATTTATCACTGGATATCACCGATCAAAACAACCCATCCTGTTTTACAAGTGAAATAATCCAGGCACCGGCATCCTGTTCGGATGAATGCTCCATTTTTCCGCCAACGATCAATACGGTTTGTAATGACAACGGAACTCCCGGTGATCCAACAGATGATTACTTTACCTACACCATTTTTGCTTCCGGAGCTTATACCGGTGCGACCTACTCCATTAGTGGAGACGATTCTCAGACAGGCTTAAACTATAACCAGACGCATGGACCATTTGGTCCCTTCCCGGTATCGGATGGCAATCTGGAAATTGAATTGAGCGATGATTCTGAAGCGGGCTGTATGATCATGGCAACCGTGACCGCCCCTGGTACTTGTTCCTTTGACTGCCTCCTGCTAAACCCGGAGGTTACAGTAAGTTGTGATGACAACAACACACCGGCTGATGAATCAGACGACCTGTATTTTTATACCATAGAAGTGGATGGTTATAATCTGGGCTCCGGGTATACAATTACCGGAGATGATAACCAGTCAGGATTAGCCTATGGTCTGCCACAGGGACCCTTTGGGCCTTTCCCAATCACCAATGGAAATATCGATCTGGTAGTGACAGATAATGATGATGCTGGCTGTCAGACTTTCGTCGAAGTCGAGGCTCCGGGAGCTTGTGGTATCGATGTGGATTTTGGAGATAATCCCGCTTCTTATGGAGATGCAGGAAACGCTACCAACACAAATCTAAGCATCGGATCCTTAGTTGATAGCGAACCAGTGCCGAATTATTCTCCTGATGCAGATGGCGATGACGATGATAATACCGATGATGAAGATGGTATCTATTTCCTGACCCAGGGGGATAATTGCTTTGGGGTTCCCGGTTCAGATCAAACCTTCGAAGCGGAGGTGCTGAATGAAACCGGCGCGAATGCCTACTTCTCTGCCTGGATTGATTTTAATGGCAATGGCGTGTTTAACAGCACGGAAAAGATTGCCGATAATGTAAGCGTGTCAAGTCAACCCGGTATCCAGATATTGACAATCGAATATACGATTCCGACCAATGCCCTGGTTGGTCCAACAGTGGCAAGATTTCGCGTAAGCAGCCAAAACAATCCCGATGCCTCGGATAACCATTTTAACCACATCGGTGAAACAGAGGACTATCTGTGTACAATTGGCTCTCCTGCCTATGATTATGGCGATGCTCCTGCAGGTTATGGCGATTGCGGTGTGGTAGTAGATGCAGGTACGCCGGCCTGGTTTGGCGACCTGTCTCCGGACAGTGAAGCTTCCTCTCAGTCCTCTCCTGATGCTCAGGGAGATAATGTAAATGGGGTAAGCGATGAAGACGGAGTAACTTTTATTGGAGGCAATGACCTGGTGCAAAGTGGTACCAAAGATCTGGAAATTGACTGGAGCACCTATGACGGTACATCCTACATTTACGGTTGGATTGATTTTGACCAGAACGGCAATTTCGAATCCGATGAACTGGTGATTGATGAATATTCAGTGGGAGATGGCAACACAGGAACCCTGAGTTCCGGAACAGCTACCATCACCATAGAAATTCCAAATACGGCTATTTGTGGTTCAACCTTTGGCCGCTTTTTGATAATCTCCGAAACCAATGCTCAGCCGGAAAATATTTACAACAACGACGGAGAGGTAGAGGATTATAGCATGACAGTTTCTTCGGGAACAATTGCAGATGCAGGTGCCGATGAAACAATTTGTCTGGGAAGCTCCACTACGATTTCAGCACAGGGATCCAACGGGAACTCCCCCTATACCTACGAATGGGACAACGGATTAGGATCCGGTCAATCACATTCGGTTAGTCCGCTTAGTCCGACTACTTATTCCGTTACCGTTACCGACGCAGGAGGCTGTCAGGCTACAGATCAGGTTACTATTGGTATTCGTGATCTAAATAGCCCAATTATTAACGTGAGTTGTGACGATAATGGAACGCCTTCTGATGCAACAGATGACGTATTCTCTTATACGATCATGGTATCCGGGACAAACCCCGGAGCTACCTACAGCATAAGTGGAGACGATTCTCAGTCAGGTCTTCCTTTTGATGTTGTAAACGGACCATTTGGTAATTTCCCGATTGCCAATGGAGACCTGAACCTGACTATTACAGCAGAGTCCCTTCCCGCTTGCGAAGTGAATGCAGTGGCCCCGGCTCCACTTACCTGTTCGGCCGTTTGTGACCTGGATGAACCGCCTGTTATTGAAGTAACATGCGACGACAACGGTACTCCGGAGGATTCAAGCGATGACCAATATTTTTATACCATTAATGTTACCGGTGTAAATCTGGGCACCGGTTATGATATTAGTGGGGGAGATACCCAAAGTGATTTACCGTATAACACCGTAAACGGACCATTCGGACCATTTGCTATTTCGCCGGGAGACCTGGAAATTACCATTACAGATGTCGATGATCCAAGCTGTCAACTGATGGCTCTGGTGGAAGCCCCGGAAGCTTGTTCGGAGGAATGTCTCCTGTACCCGCCAACAGTGGAAGTTATTTGTGACGATAATGGAACCCCCGCAGATCCAACCGATGATCAGTTTTTCTATACCATCCTTGTTTCTGGTGAATTTACTGGAGGTACCTACAACATTTCAGGCGATGATTCACAGGAGGATCTTGCGTATGATGTCGTTAACGGCCCGTTCGGTCCGTTTTTAATCTCAGACGGAGACCTTCTCCTCATCGTTTGTGATGAGCCGCCAGGGAGTGGAAACTTCGGAGGCGGAGGGGTAACCCGCTCCTCATCTACCAGTTGTTGTATTTCAGAATTTGCATTTGCTCCGGAACCCTGTGATATTCCTTCAGATTTTGGAGATGCACCCCTTTCTTACAATGAAGCCGGAAATGCAGCAGATGACAATCTTAGTATTGGAGAATTAACAGATACCGAATATTCCAGTCAGGATTCTCCGGATGCACAGGGCGATGATGATAATGGCGACGATGAAGACGGAGTTACTTTCCTTACCGCAAACGATGCCTGCTTTGGAACACCAGGGTCTGAACAACTGCTGGAAGTCGAAATTGAAAACAATACTGGTGCAGATGCATACCTTTCTGCATGGATCGACTACGACAACAGTGGTACTTTTGATGCCGGCGAAGAAATTATCGACAACCTGACCATTACCAGCCAGGCGGGAATCCAAACAATAAATCAGTCTTATACGGTTCCGGTAACTGCGACCCCGGGAGCAACCTTTGCCCGCTTCCGGCTAAGTGCAAGCCCGAATCCGGCAACTTCCGGATATTCATTCGATATCGGAGAAGTGGAAGATTATGCCTGCACAATCGGGGATCTTGATTTTGATTATGGCGATGTACCTGCTACCTATGGCGATTTTGCTATCGTTACCGATGCCGGTACGCCTTCCTGGTTAGGAAATATCCAACCAGATTCAGAACCCGGCAGCCAGTACTCTGCAGATGCAGAGGGCGACAATAATAACAATGCCAATGACGAAGATGGCGTTGACTTCCTGGGAGGTAATTCCTGGGAGCCGGGTACTACAGAAGATATTACAATCACCTGGTCTTCCACGGATGATACTTCTTATCTGTACGGTTGGGTAGACTTTAACGGAGATGGAGATTTTGATGCTTCCGAAGAAATTATCTCTGAATACCCGGTAGGCGACGGGCTTACCGGAAGTCTCGATTCAGGGGTGGAGTCCTTTACTATTTCCGTTCCGTCCAATACGGTTTGTGGCATCACCTACGCTCGATTCTATATCACTGAAGAGTTAGGTGCCGGCCCGGTCGATACGTATTATTCAGATGGAGAAGTAGAAGATTATCAAATAATAATTGAATCTAACCTGTCTGTTACTGCCAGCGGCGACGAGGTTATTTGTATCTCTGAGTCTGTTAGCCTTTCGGCGAATGCCACCGGCGGTCAACCGCCCTATACCTATACCTGGAATAATGGTCTGGGAGAAGGGCAAAACCAGACAGTTAGTCCATCCGAAACAACCATTTATGCCGTGACGGTTACAGACGCAAATGGTTGTTCTGATGTGGATGTTACAGAAGTTACGGTGGTTAATTTACAAACGCCGGAAATTGTTGTACAATGTCAGGATAATGGAACGCCAACCGATCCGTCTGATGATTATTTTACTTACACTATTTATGTAAACGGACTGGAAACAGGAGGATCGTTTAATATTAGTGGCGATGATACTCAAACGGGATTAAGCTATGGAACAGCCAATGGACCCTTTGGGAATTTCCCGATTGCCGATGGAGACCTGGAACTTACCATAACCGATAATCAGGCTCCATTCTGTTCCACAGACGTGGTGGTTTTTGCCCCATCCACCTGTTCCGACCTTTGCGTGCTGGAAGAACCGGTTGTAAGTGTTTTCTGCGACGATAACGGAACACCCGCAAATCCCAACGATGATACCTTTACCTATACCATTGAGGTGTCCGGAGTTAATACCGCCTCTACTTACAGTATTTCTGGCGGCGATAATCAGTCAGGCCTCAACTACGACGTGGTAAATGGCCCCTTTGGTCCGTTTAATATTTCAAACGGCGACCTGGTTTTAAACATCCAGGATGCAGAACAGGCTGGCTGTACTGAAAGTATAGTAGCAGAAGCACCAGAACCCTGTTACTTGCCTACAGATTTTGGGGATGCCCCTATGGATATCAATCCGGCAGGTAATTTAGTAAACGAAGATCTTACATTGGGAGAAGATGTTGACGAAGAACCTTCTTCTCAATTTTCAAACGACGCAGATGGCGATGATAATGGAGATACAGACGATGAAGACGGAGTAGAATTCCTCACCAGCGGAGATGCCTGTTTTGGTGTTCCGGGTTCTGGTCAAACTCTCCAAATCAGCCTGGAAAATAACACCGGGGCGGATGCATACCTTAGCGCCTGGATCGATTTCAATGCAAATAACAGCTTCGATCCTTCAGAAGCCATAATTGCTAACCAGACTATCACACCTCAACCGGGATTACAATCCTTTACCGTGGATTATCTGGTTCCGGCTTCCGCTGTACCGGGAGCAACTTTTGCCCGCTTCCGCTTGTCTGATAGTCCTAATCCGACAGCAACAGGTGTTTCCACTACTGATTTTGGTGAGGTAGAAGACTACGCTTGTACAATTGGAGAAATAAGTCGTGATTATGGAGACAACCCGGCTACCTATGGCGATTTTGGTATCCTGGTTGATGCAGGTACTCCTGCCTGGTTGGGAGCAAATATGCCGGATGCCGAAGGCGGCAGTCAGCCAAACACAGCTTCTGATGGAGACGACACCGACGGAAACGATGATGAAGATGGCGTTACATTTGCTGTTGATAATGTCATCGTTCCAGGCTCGACCAAAAACATTACCATTGGCTGGACATCAACAGATGACGTATCGTATATCTCCGGATGGATTGATTTCAATAATGATGGTGATTATGATGCCTCAGAGCAAATAATTACCGATTTCCCTGTTGGAGACGGTACCATCGGTAGTACTGATTCAGGTGTGGAGTCTTTCAATATCGGAATTCCTGCTTCCACGATTTGTGGCCAAACCTATGCACGTTTTTACATTACCCAAAATCCGGGTGTTGGTGCAGTAGCTTTGGATCCGGATGACGGGGAGGTTGAAGATTATCAATTGATCGTAGAAAGTGGCGTTACAGTTAATGCCGGAAGCGATGATATTATGTGTTTCGAGGAGGATTATACCCTGCTTGCAACCGGTACAGGGGGCCAAACGCCTTATACCTTTAATTGGGATAACGGTCTTGGTAGTGGTGCTTCTCATGTAGTAAGCCCAACAGAAACAACCACTTATTCTGTTACCATCACGGATGCAGTAGGATGTACAGATGTGGATGAAGTAACCATCACGGTAAAAGATGTTGGAGCACCTGTGTTTACGGTAGAATGTTTTGACAACGGTACACCGGCTTTCCCCAATGATGATTATTATACCTATACCATTTTTGTGGTAGGCGAAAATGTGGGAAGTACTTACAGTATACAGGGCGATGATAGCCAATCTGGCCTGGAGTACGGTGTGGTAAATGGTCCGTTTGGAAACTTCCTGGTTTTTGATGGCGATTTAAACATCTCCATAGTAGATGATACATCCCCGGCATGTCCGGAAATAGCCGCAGTTCCTGCACCTGAATCCTGTTCCGAATTATGTGACCTTTATCCTCCGGAAATAAATACGGTGTGCAACGATAACGGAACTCCTTCGGATCCGTCTGACGATACTTTTGAATTTTCTATTTCAGTTGAAGGGGTTAATACCTCCGGTCTGTATGATATTACGGGTGATTTTACAGCTTCAGATCTGAATTATGATGAGGTTTACACCTTCGGCCCATTCAATATTGCCGATGGAGATCTGGTCCTCACCATTACCGATTCTGAAGATGGTAGTTGTCAGGTAGTAGGCGTAGTTACTGTTCCGCCTACCTGCTCTGACCTTTGTGATATCAATGAACCAATTATTACAGTAAACTGTGATGACAATGGCACTCCAACCAACCCGTTGGATGACACCTTTTCATACACGATTGAGGTGACTGGCCTAAATACCGGAACTACTTACAATATTACCGGTGATGATGCTCAGACCGGCCTGCAGTATGGCATTCAAAATGGACCATTCGGTCCGTTTAATATTAGCGACGGCGATTTGAATATCACCGTAACGGATGCCGATGATCCAGCCTGTTCCGAAGATGTACTGGTTGAGGCACCGGCAAGCTGTTCTGACCTCTGTGATTTGAATCCTCCTGTGATTACTACCGAGTGTAACGACAATGGAACACCATCTGATCCGTCAGATGATACCTTTGAATTTACCATTACTGTAACCGGGGTAAATACAGCGGCCACTTACAACATCACCGGCGATTATACAGCCACTGATTTGGACTATGGTGTTGCTTACACCTTTGGATCATTTGCAATTGCAGACGGAGATCTCTCCATCACGATTACAGATAGTGAAGAGCCTCTTTGCGATCTGGTTGACATAGCCGTTAATGCACCACAGACTTGCTCTGATGTTTGTGATATTGACGAGCCAACGGTCCTCACTTTCTGCGACGACAATGATACACCGGCCGATCCATCGGATGATACCTTCACTTACTACCTCGAAGTAACCGGCTCAAATACAGGCGCTGGTTATAATGTGAGTGGCGATGACATTCAAAATGGGCTGGCTTATAATGTGGTGAATGGCCCATTTGGACCATTCAATATTGCGGATGGCGATTTGGACATCACGCTGATAGATTCCGATGATTCAGGTTGTACCTATCCACTAACGGTAAGTGCACCAGAAACATGTTCCGGGCAATGTGATCTGGAGAATCCGATTATCACAACAGTTTGTAATGACAATGGTACACCATCTGATCCAACAGATGATACCTATGACTTTACCATCACGGTTTCCGGAGTAAACACCGGTGCCAGTTATGATATTTCAGGAGATTACTCCGCCAGTAATCTGGATTATGGTGTGGCGTATACTTACGGACCATTCCCGGTTGTTGATGGCGATCTCGTATTGACCATCACCGATTCGGATGATCCGAACTGTCAGACGCTTGGAGTGGTTTCTGCTCCGGCTACCTGTTCTAATGTTTGTGACCTGAATGAGGCCATCGTAATAACCGATTGTAATGACAACGGCACTCCCGCCGATCCGTCAGATGACACCTTTACTTACACCATTGAAATTTCAGGTTCCAATACCGGAGCTACTTATGACATTGCAGGCGATGATACCCATTCTGACCTGCAGTACGGTATTGCAAACGGTCCATTTGGTCCATTCCTGATAGCTAGTGGTGATTTGAATCTGACTATTCTTGACAGCGACGACGGCAACTGTACCGAGTCTGTTCTGGTTGAAGCTCCGGAAGCATGTTCCGGACAGTGTGACCTGAATCCGCCGCTAATTACTTCTACCTGTAATGACAACGGTACTCCATCCGATCCAACGGACGACACCTATGAATTTACGATTGAAGTGAATGGTTCCAATACCGGATCTACTTATGATATTACCGGTGATTATGTTGCCAGTGATCTTGATTATGGAGTTGTTTACACTTATGGACCATTTGCTGTTGCGGATGGTGATCTGGTGTTGACAATTACCGATGCAGACGATGCCAATTGTCAGACCATTGGTGTGGTTTCTGCTCCGGCTACTTGTTCAGACGAATGTGCGATTGATGAGCCGGTTATCCTCACATTCTGTGACGACAACAATACCCCGGCCGATCCATCAGACGATACCTTTACTTACTATCTGGAGGTAACGGGTGCCAATACAGGAGCAACTTATGACGTAAGTGGCGACGATTCTCAGACAGGCCTGCCTTACGGGGCTGTCAACGGTCCGTTTGGCCCGTTTGCCATTGCTGATGGAGACCTCAATATCACGGTAACAGATGTAGACGAAGCTGGCTGTGATTATGATCTTACCGTAACAACTCCGGCTCCTTGTTCGGGACAATGCGACCTGAACACTCCGGTGATCAGTACAGTTTGTAATGACAACGGTACGCCATCCGACCCGTCAGATGATACCTATGAGTTTACTATCAACGTAAGTGGTTCAAATACTGGTGCGACTTATGACATTGGTGGCGATTACACAGCCAGTAATCTGGTTTACGGCCAGGATTACACTTTTGGTTCTTTCGCTGTCGCGGATGGCGATCTGGTACTGGATATAGTAGATGTTGATGATGCAAACTGTTCGACCATTGGTGTGGTTTCTGCACCGGCGAGCTGTTCAGACGAATGCGACCTGGATACACCACAAATCCTGACTTACTGTGATGACAATGGTACGCCATCTGATCCGTCAGATGATACATACACTTATACCATTGAAGTGAGTGGTGCCAATACAGGTTTAGAGTTCAATGTGTCAGGTGACGATACACAGACTGGCTTGTTGTACAATGTGGTGAATGGTCCTTTTGGTCCGTTTAATATCACAGATGGAGACCTGAACATTATCGTGACAGACAGCGACGATGCTGCTTGTAGCGAAGCTGTTACAGTAATTGCACCTCCATCTTGTTCCGGAGTTTGTAATCTGGACTTCCCGGTAATTACGGCTACCTGTGATGACAACGGTACGCCATCTGATCCTTCAGATGACTTGTTTGAATTTACGATCGAAGTAAATGGTTCAAATACCGGTTCTGCTTATGATATCACCGGTGACTTTACAGCCAATGATCTGGACTATGGAGTTGAATACACCTTTGGTCCTGTCGCAATTGCAGAGGGCGATCTGGTGTTGACCATTACAGACGTAGACGATGCCAACTGTGCAACCGTTGGCGTGGTTACTGCACCGGAAACCTGTTCGGATGTATGTGATTTGGATGAGCCCGTTGTTACAGTCAATTGTGACGACAACGGTACACCAAGTGATCCATCCGACGATACGTTTACATACTCTATCGAAGTAACCGGTTCAAACACAGGTTCTTCTTACAGCCTGTCCGGCGACGATACGCAAAGCGGTTTGTTGTACGGCGTAGCGAATGGTCCATTTGGTCCGTTCCAAATCTCCGCCGGCGACCTGAACCTCACCATTATTGACAGCGATGATGGTGCTTGTACTTATCCCGTAGTGGTTACCGCACCAGCGCCATGCTCTGGTCAGTGTAACCTGGATCCACCAGCTATCACAGCAACCTGTGACGACAATGGTACTCCATCAGATGCTTCAGATGATGTATTCTACTTCGACATCACAGTAACGGGAGCAAATACTTCCGGAACCTATGAGTTGACCGGCGATTATGCAGCTAGTGGTTTGTCTTATGGAGTGACATACACCTACGGACCATTCCCAATTGTTGATGGAGATCTCCTTCTGACAATTACCGACACCAACGATCCAAACTGTAGTACAATTGGTGTAGTCGCTGCTCCACCTACATGTTCCGGAGTTTGTGAAATGGGCGAACCAATTGTGATTGTTTTCTGTGATGATAATAATACGCCTTCCGATCCAAACGATGATACCTTTACTTATTATCTGGAGATGGAGGGGCAAAATATTGGTGCTTCCTTTGATGTAAGTGGCGACGATACGCAAAGTAATTTGCCGTATTACATCCTGAATGGTCCTTATGGTCCGTTCCCGATTGCGGACGGCAACCTGGAATTGATCCTGACCGATGTGGACGATCCGTCTTGTTTCACGGAAGCAACCATAGAAGCACCAGAGCCTTGCTCCGGCGAGTGTGACCTGGATGCTCCAACAATTGAAGCATTCTGTGATGATAATGGTACCCCATCCGACCCATCGGACGATACCTTTACCTTCACCCTCATCCAAACAGGTGATAACGTAGGTCCGACTTTCGAATTGAATGGCGATGTTAATGCATCCGGGCTGGCTTATGGAACTACCCATACCTTTGGCCCTTTCAATATTGCCGATGGCGATTTGACCTTCGATATTACCGATGGCAATGATCCAAACTGTGCGATCGTGAATGTGATTGTAACAGCGCCATTGACCTGTTCGAATGTATGTGATCTGGATTCGCCACAGTTTATCACCTTCTGTGATGACAATGGCACACCAAGTGATCCGACAGACGATCAGTATACCTACTACATTACCGTAACCGGAGCCAATACGGGAGCTACCTACAGCATCATTGGAGATGATACACAATCAGACCTGCCATACGATGTGGTAAATGGACCATTCGGACCATTTGCGATAGGCGACGGCAATCTGAGTATCACAATAGTAGATGTGGATGATGCAGGCTGTACACTTCCGGCTACCGTGGTAGCACCAGAGAGTTGCTCGGGCGACTGTAATCTGGATGCACCGGTAATCAGCACGCTTTGTGATGACAATGGTACACCGTCTGATCCTTCGGATGACCTGTTTGAGTTTACCATCGAAGTAACCGGTGCCAACACAGGAATGGCCTACGATATAACCGGTGATTACACTGCCAACAATTTATCTTATGAGGTGCCATATACCTTCGGACCACTTGCTATTTCCGACGGCGATCTGGTATTGACAATTACCGATGTAGACGATGCAAACTGTAGCACCATCGGTGTGGTAACCACCCCACCAACCTGCTCAGATGAATGTGACCTGGATGAGCCACTTGTCATTACCAACTGTGATGACAATGGTACACCAAGTGACCCGAGTGATGATACCTTTACTTACACTATTGAAGTAAACGGATCAAATACCGGTGCAAACTATGACATCGCAGGTGATGATACGCAACTTGACCTGCAGTACGGAGTTCAAAATGGTCCATTTGGTCCATTCCTGATTGGCGACGGCGACCTGGATATTACAATTATAGACAGTGGGGATCCGGCTTGCTCAACACCTCTTACGGTTGTAGCTCCGGAAACTTGCTCCGGTGAATGTAACCTGGATGTACCAGTCATTACATCAACTTGTGATGATAATGGTACGCCAAGCGATCCAAGTGACGATACTTATGAATTTACAGTAGAAGTGACCGGGTCCAATACCGCTTCTACTTATGACATCTCTGGTGATTATACCGCGAGCGGACTGAACTATGGAGTGACTTACACCTATGGCCCGTTTGCCATTGCAGACGGCGACCTGGTATTGACAATTACCGATGTAGACGATGCAAACTGTACGACGATTGGCGTGGTATCTGCCCCGGCAACCTGTTCGGATGAATGTGACCTGGATGAACCGGTTATCCTGACTTTCTGCGATGATAACGGCACTCCGTCCAACCCATCCGATGATACTTATACCTACTATGTGGAAGTAAGTGGTGCCAATACGGGTACTACCTACAATATTACCGGAGACGATACTCAGTCCGGGTTGTTGTATGATGTGGTCAACGGACCATTCGGACCGTTCCTCATTGCAGATGGCGACCTGAATATCACGATTACAGATACCGATGATGCGGCTTGCGCCGAATTGATAACTGTTGAAGCGCCAGAACCGTGTTCCGGTGTATGTGACCTGAACACGCCCGTTATATCTACAGAATGTAACGACAATGGCACTCCATCCGATCCATCTGACGATACTTTCGACTTTACAATCGAGGTGACGGGAGTAAATACCGGAGCGACTTATGACATCGACGGCGATTATGCCGCTACTGATCTGGCTTATGGAGTGGCGTATACCTTTGGTCCGTTTGATATTTCAGACGGTGACCTGATACTGGATATCGTCGATGTAGATGATTCCAGTTGTTCCACCATTGGCGTGGTAACAGCGCCAGCAACTTGCTCTGATGTTTGTGATTTGGACGAACCGGTAGTTACAGTAAACTGTGACGACAACGGCACACCAAGTAATCCGGATGATGATACTTATACTTATACCATTGAGGTGAGTGGTGCCAATACGGGTACTACTTACGACATTGCAGGTGATGACAACCAATTAGATCTTCTTTACGGAATAGCGAATGGGCCGTTTGGACCATTTGACATCTCGAACGGCGATCTGAACATCACCGTAGTTGATGCAGATGACGCAGCCTGTACTTATGACCTTACGGTGAATGCCCCAGCGGCTTGTTCCGATGAATGTGATCTGGATGTACCGGTGATTGCTTCAACCTGTGACGACAATGGTACGCCATCTGATCCGTCAGACGATGTGTACTACTTCGACATCACGGTAACGGGAGACAACACAGGTGCTTCTTACGACATCAGTGGCGACTATGTTGCAGCTGGTCTGGCATACGGAGTGACTTACAACTTCGGACCATTTGCCATCGCAGACGGCGACCTGGTACTGACCATCACAGATGCCGACGATGCCAACTGTACGACGATTGGCGTGGTAACGGCACCGGCAACCTGTTCGGATGTATGTGATTTGGAAGAGCCGATCATCCTGACATTCTGTGATGACAACGGCACGCCGTCAAATCCTTCAGACGATCTGTTCACATACTACATCGAAGTGACAGGTTCCAATACCGGAGCTACCTATGATATTGTTGGAGATGATAACCAAACAGGCCTTGCCTACGATGTGGTCAACGGACCATTCGGACCGTTCAATATCTCAGCCGGTGATCTGAACATCACCGTAGTTGATGCAGATGACGCTGCCTGTACTTATGGCCTTACGGTGAATGCACCAGCGGCATGTTCGGACGAATGCGACCTGGATGTACCGGTGATTGCTTCAACCTGTGACGACAATGGTACGCCATCTGATC
>JAAEZH010000001.1:38279-157879 GCA_018222965.1 Bacteroidota bacterium | reverse complement strand
CTGGATGTACCGGTGATTGCTTCAACCTGTGACGACAATGGTACGCCATCTGATCCGTCAGACGATGTGTACTACTTCGACATCACGGTAACGGGAGACAACACAGGTGCTTCTTACGACATCAGTGGCGACTATGTTGCAGCTGGTCTGGCATACGGAGTGACTTACAACTTCGGACCATTTGCCATCGCAGACGGCGACCTGGTACTGACCATCACAGATGCCGACGATGCCAACTGTACGACGATTGGCGTGGTAACGGCCCCTGCAACCTGTTCGGATGAATGTGATCTGGAAGAGCCGGTAGTTACAGTGAACTGTGACAACAACGGTACTCCTACAGACCCATCAGACGATGTGTTCTTCTACACCATAGAGGTGAACGGAGCGAACACAGGAGCGACTTACGATATCGCGGGTGATGATACACAATCAGCCCTCCAGTACGGGGTACAGAATGGGCCATTTGGTCCGTTCCAAATTTCGAATGGCGATCTGAACATCACAGTGATTGACGCAGACGATGCGTCTTGTACTTATGCAGTAACGGTAGTTGCACCGGAGACCTGCTCCGATGTATGTGATCTGAATGCACCGGTAATCGTAGCGACCTGCTTCGACAACGGTACGCCTTCTGATCCATCGGATGATTACTTCGAGTTTACAATTGAAGTTACCGGAGTTAATACAGGAGCGGCTTACAACATCACAGGAGATTTCGCGACAAGCGGATTAGCATATGGTGTAGTCAACGGACCATTTGGACCATTTGATATTGCCAACGGCGATCTGTCAATCAATATCACAGACGCCGACGATGCAACTTGTAATCTGCTGGACATTGCAGTGAACGCTCCACAGACTTGTTCTGATGAGTGCGATCTGGATGAGCCAATCGTAAGCACGACCTGCTTCGACAATGGCACGCCTTCTAATCCGGCTGATGACTACTTCACTTATACTATTGAGGTTACAGGTGCTAATGTGGGTGCTACCTACAATATCAGCGGTGACGACACGCAATCTGGTCTGCCTTACGGCGTACAAAATGGTGCCTTCGGCCCATTTGATATTGCCAATGGTGACCTGACGATTGTGGTAACTGATGCGGATGATCCAAACTGTACTTACGAAGTAATCGTAGAAGCACCGGAAAGCTGTTCCGATGTTTGTGATCTGGATCTGCCGGTAATCGTCGCAACTTGTGATGATAATGGTACACCTTCCGATCCGACAGACGATGTATTCTACTTCGACATCACGGTAACGGGTGATAACACAGGAACTACCTATAATATGGGTGGCGATGTAACGGCCAACAACCTGGCATACGGAGTGACATACAACTTCGGACCGTTCGACATTGCCAATGGTGATCTGACTTTAGATATCACAGATGCACTTGATTCAGACTGTAGCACAGTTGGAATTGTAAATGCTCCGGATACCTGTTCCGACGAATGTGAACTGGAAGCGCCGGGTATCGTAACCTTCTGTGATGACAATGGTACACCATCTGATCCTACCGACGATACATTTGTATATTATGTAGAACTCAATGGAGCCAACACAGGCGGTACTTACGACATTACGGGAGACGATACGCAAACAGGCCTGGCATATGGCATTGTGAACGGACCATTTGGGCCATTCAATATTTCAGACGGTGACCTGAATGTAGTATTTGTGGATAGTGATGATGCAAACTGTACTTATACAGATGTGATCGTTGCTCCGGAAGAATGTTCGGATGAGTGCTCACTCAATGTACCGGTAATTACTACAGAGTGCGACGACAACGGCACCCCATCTGATCCATCGGATGACATCTTCTTCTTCACAATTGAGGTGACAGGCGCAAACACAGGAGTTGCTTACAACATTAGTGGTGACTATGTGGCAAATAACCTCGCATACGGTGTTCAATACAACTTCGGCCCATTTGATATTTCGAATGGCAATTTGACACTGACCATCATCGACAGTGATGATGCAAGTTGTCAAACTATCGGTGTGGTTACAGCACCAGCTACATGTTCTGATCAGTGTGACCTGAACGATCCGGTTATTACTGTTCTCTGTGATGACAACGGTACACCAACCGATCCGACAGATGATACCTTTGAATATACGATTGAACTGACCGGTTCAAATACTGGTACGACTTACAATATTACAGGTGATGACTCGCAGACAGGCCTACAGTATGGCATCCAAAATGGACCGTTCGGACCATTTGATATTGCCAACGGAGACCTTGATCTGGTCATCATAGACGGAGATGATATCAACTGTACCCTGGATGTAATCGTGGAAGCTCCGGAGTCCTGCTCTGAAGAGTGTATGTTGGAAACGCCGGTAATTGTTGCAACGTGTAATAACAACGGTACGCCAACAGATCCATCAGATGATTACTACACATTTACCATTGAGGTAAACGGAACAAATACCAGCGGTACCTACAATATCAGCGGGGACTTTGTAGCCAACGGCCTGCAATACGGTGTGATCAACGGGCCTTACGGCAACTTTGATATTGGTGTAGACCTAAGCATTACCATAACAGACAGCTCAGATCCACTTTGTACACTGGTAGGAATTCCGGTGAATTCACCAACAGATTGTTCCGATCAGTGTGAATTGAATGAGCCAATCATAACGGTAAGCTGTGATGATCAGGGTACACCTACAGACCCTACAGATGATGTGTTCTTCTATACGGTCGAAGTAACAGGTGTAAATACCGGTGTTACCTACGATGTAACTGGCGATGACTCGCAATCCGGCCTTCAGTATGGTGTCCAGAATGGTCCGTTTGGTCCATTCAACATTGCTGATGGAGATCTGAACCTCACAATAGTTGATAGCGGCGATGCAGACTGTATCTACGATGTACTGGTAGAAGCTCCAACCGAATGCTCTGATGAATGTGACCTGGACGCACCAGTTATTGTAGCTACCTGCGACGACAACGGTACACCAACAGACCCAACCGATGACTTCTATACCTTCACGATTGAAGTGACTGGAACAAATACCGGCGGTGCATACAACATCAGTGGTGACTTTGTAGCAAATGGCCTGCAATACGGTGTGGTAAACGGACCATTCGGACCATTCGATATTGGAATTGACCTGACCCTCAATATCACGGATACACAAGATCCATTATGTGAGATTGTGGGTATACCGGTCAACTCTCCATCAGAATGTTCCGACGAGTGTGCATTCAATACACCAATCGTCAATGTAACCTGCGACGATAACGGTACGCCAAGTGATCCGAGTGACGACATTTTCTTCTACAACATCGAAGTTTCAGGTGCCAACACGGGAACCTCTTACTCGATCAGTGGGGATGATGTTCAAACCGGTCTGCCTTATGCCGTCAATAACGGTCCCTTTGGTCCGTTTAATATTGCAGATGGCGATCTCACAGTGGTTCTTACGGACGATCAGGTAGGTTGTACTTATGACCTGATTATTGAGGCGCCAGCCGAATGTTCCGGAGATTGTAACCTGGATCCGAATCCAACGATTATTACCAAGTGTAATGACAATGGTACTCCATTTGACCCATCGGATGATATTTATTACTACTCGTTGGTAGTGACTGGAACCAACACATCCGGTACTTACAACATTACAGGTGATGACTTCCAGGTTGGCTTGCCTTACGGCATACAAACCCCTGACTTTGGGCCATTCCAAATCAGTGAGGGCAATCTGGAACTGGTAATCGAGGATGCTGATGATCCTTCCTGTAATCTTACCATTATAGTAGAAGCACCAGAGCCTTGTTCCTTTGAATGTGAGATAGGCGTCCTTCAGGTGAATACTTACTGCGACGATAATGGAACACCAACCGATCCGTCAGATGATACATTCAGCTACGACATCGAAGTGGGTGGTAACAATACAGGTACAGCTTACAACATCACAGGGGATGACTTTGAGTTTAACCTGCCATACAACACAGTCAACGGACCATTCGGCCAGTTTAACATTGCCGACGGCCCGCTGAATCTGCTAATCTCAGATGTAGATGCACCGGATTGTGTAACTACTGTAACCATTGTTCCACCAGAGCCGTGTTCTAGCCAGTGTGAACTGGGCGAACCGGTTATCGTAACCACCTGCAACAACAATGGTACAGAGGATGATCCATCTGATGACACCTTCACCTTTACCATTCAATTGTCTGGCAACGGAGTTGGCTTTAGTTATGACCTGACAGGCGATGTGATTGACAATGGTCTTCCTTACGGTGCGGCAAATGGTCCTTATGGTCCATTCAATATCGCTGATGGAAACCTGTTCATTACTGCAGTTGACAATAATAACGAGGGCTGTCTGCTCAACTTTATTGTTGAAGCACCAGAGACTTGCTCCAACGAGTGTAGCCTGTTTGAACCACAAGTTATTGTGACCTGTGATGATAACGGCACACCAAACAATCCAAACGACGACGTATTCTTCTATTCCATTAATGTGGATGGGTTCAATACGTCTGCTACTTATGATATCTCAGGCGATGATATCGTGACTGATCTGCCTTACGGCCAACAAAATGGTCCTTTCGGTCCATACTTTATTGGTAGCCAGGGCGATCTGGAACTGACTATCACCGATAGCGATAATCCAAATTGTACAATTGATGTTTATGTGGAAGCACCGGAAACCTGCTCAGGAGACTGTAGCATCTTCCCGCCGTCCATTGGAGTGCAGTGTAACGACAATGGTACACCAGCCGATCCAACGGATGATACCTTCTCGTACCTGATTTACGCAACAGGCAACAATACCGGATCTACCTACACGATTACGGGAGATGATTTCCAACAGAACCTGGCTTACGACCAGATTAACGGACCGTTGGGCAACTTCCCAATCTCGGGTGGAACGATTTACATCGACATCATTGACAACAGTAACCCAAGCTGTAACCTGCAGAATGTGGCCGTGGTACCACCACAGTCCTGCTCCTTCGAATGCAGCCTGCAGGACCCACTGGTGAATGTTATTTGTGATGACAATGGTACGCCTGATAACTACGACGACGACACCTTTACATTCACTCTTCTTGTAGATGGCAACTCCACTGGAAACTTCTACGATGTCACGGGTGATGTAACTGAAAGTGGCTTGCCTTACGGCGAAGTGAATGGTCCTTATGGTCCGTTCCCGGTCGATGGAGGCAACCTGAATATTACCATTACGGATGTAGATGATACCGACTGTACCATTGATGTCGTTGTGGAACCACCGGTACTCTGTATCACGGATCTGGCCAGCATCGGAAACTATGTATGGCATGACCAGGATGGTGATGGTGCTCAGGATTCAAACGAGCCTGGTATTGAAGGAGTCGAAGTGACACTCTCCGGTACCGATGTATTCGGCGATGATGTGACTGCAACTACCTTTACGGATGTAGACGGGTTCTACCTGTTTGACAATCTCAACCCGGGTACATATAAAGTAACTTTCGAAACACCTGCCGGATTTGAGGCGACTGTCCTTGATGCCACAGGTGATGATACCAATGACTCGGATGCTGATCCGGGTATGGGCGGCATGACCGTATTCGAAGTGCTTTCCCCGGGTGAAGACTACCTGGACTTTGACGCCGGTTATATCCAGACTGCCAGCATCGGAAACTATGTATGGCATGACCTGAATGGCGATGGTGCACAGGATCCGAATGAACCGGGTATCCCGGGTGTGGAAGTAGTCCTTACAGGTACGGATGGTGCAGGTAACCTGGTTATCCTCATCACCTTCACCGATGGAGACGGCTTCTATCTTTTCGATAACCTGAATCCGGGCAACTACAAGTTGACCTTTGAAACGCCTTCCGGCGGATATGTAAATACCTGGTTGGATGCAACCGGCGACGATACCAATGACTCAGATGCTGACCCGGCTATGGGCGGCATGACCGTATTCGAAGAACTTACCTCCGGTGAGAATAATCTCGACTACGATGCTGGTTACTACATTCCGGCCGCTATGGGTAATTACGTTTGGGAAGACCTGGATGAAGACGGTGCACAAGATGCCGGCGAACCAGGAATCGAAGGTGTTCAGGTTACCCTGACAGGCTTTGATGCACTTGGCAATACAGTAGTACTGTTTACTACGACAGATGCCAGTGGCTTCTACCTCTTTGACGGGCTTGCACCGGGCGAATACAAGGTGACCTTCCAGACTCCGGCCGGTTATGAACTGACCGAGCTGGATGCAACCGGCGATGATACCAACGATTCGGATGCTGATCCGGCAATGGGCGGTATGACAGTATTCGAAGATCTGGTTTCCGGTGAGATGAATCTGGATTACGATGCCGGTTATATCCCAACCGACAGCGATCTGGCCGCTATCGGTAACTACGTTTGGGAGGATACGGATGGTGATGGTTTCCAGGATTCAAATGAACCTGGTATTGAAGGAGTACTCGTTACCCTGACAGGTACAGACAACAACGGCAACCCGGTTGATCTTACTACAACCACCGATGCCAACGGCTTCTACCTGTTCTCAGGATTGAATCCGGGATCATACAAATTGACATTCCCGAACCTGCCAGGTTATATCCTGACAACGCTGGATGCAACCGGCGATGATGCAACCGATTCGGATGCTGATCCGGCAATGGGCGGTATGACGGTATTTGAAGTACTGGATGCCGGCGAAACCAACCTGGATTACGACGCAGGTTATATCCCTGCCAGCGAATTGGGAACCATTGGTAACTATGTCTGGGAAGACCTGGATGGTGACGGAATTCAGGATCCGGGCGAGCCTGGGGTTCCTGGCGTAACTGTTAACCTCTATTACTGCGGTAATCTGGTTAACCCAATCGCTACCACAACCACAAACGGTGCAGGATTCTACTTCTTTACCGACCTGCCTTCAGCAGACTATGCCGTACAATTTGTACTCACTGGTACAGACTTCGGATTTACCACGCCAAACGCAGGTGGTAACGATTCAATTGATAGTGATGCCAATCCTAACGATGGCTTTACCGACTGTATCTTCTTGCCACCTGGCGCAGATGACCTTACAATTGATGCTGGTGTGGTTCCATGTTCTGACGACGGACCAACCGCTGTTTGCATCGATGATGCCATCGTAGAACTGGATGAAGACGGTATGTTGACACTGCCAGCTGATTATTTCGACGGTGGAAGTTTTGACGACTGCTGCTTCGACGGCGTGCTGGTGCGTCGCCTCGATACCAATTGTGGAATCACGGCAGATACACTCTTCGGAGAAGAGATTACTTTCTGCTGCAGCGATCTGTCAGACAATCCGATCATCGTTGAATTGATGGCCGTTGATTGTCAGGGCAATACGGATGTCTGTACGATGGAAGTGACCGTAGACGGCACACTGAGTACAGCACCATTGAGCTGTCCGGCAGACACAACCATCTCTTGCGAATACTACGGTTCAGAATTGGCCGGCTGGTTGTTTGTAGGAGAATACAGTGTCCTGGATCAGTTTGGCGTGCCAACCACAGAAGATGGCGGGTGCCCAATCTCAACAGAATTGACCGTAGAGGTGAATATCGATATGTGTCTGGCCGGAGAGATTATCCGAAACTGGATAAGCTACAACGATCAGGGTGAGCCGGTGGATACCTGCAGCCAGATTATCACTGTGGTACACGAATCCAATTACGTCGTTGAATTCCCACAGGATACAATAATCAACTGCAACGATATTGGAGCACTCGAAACGGGTGAACCACAGGTTTACTTCGACATGTGCGAACTGGTAGGCGTAACCTATGAGGATTTCGAACTGCCGGTTGTAAACGATGCTTGCCGCAAGATCGTTCGTACCTGGTATGCCGTTAACTGGTGTCTGTATGAAGAGTTTGGAGGCGTCGAAACCTACGAAGAACTCTCTGAAGTGGAAGCAGGTATTGACTTCAACGGAGACGGAGAATTGGATCCATTTACATACCAGGACGGTATTAATCCGGAAGGAATCAGCGATGGTTGGATTCAACACAATCAGATCATAAAGATCATCGATACGGAAGCTCCCGTATTTGATGTGGAAGATCAGGTTGTTTGTACAGGATCTGATTGTACCGGAACGGTCGAATTGCCAGAACCGGATGTAGTGGATTGCAGCGATGATGTAAACATTACGATCCAGACGAATCTTCCTAACGGTAGCGGCTACGGGCCATATAATGATGTACCGGAAGGCGAATACTGGGTGCTTTATACCGCTTACGATAACTGCGGAAACATAAGCGCAGATCTGGTAACAGTAATTGTGGAAGATTGCGATGCCCTTGAAGCGGTTTGTGAAACAGGCTTAGAGTTTAACCTGAATTCTCAGGGCGAACTGACCATCCTGGCTGTCCAACTCGACGGTGGATCAACAGCTGGTTGTAATGGCGGTAACCTAAACTTCTCCTTCTCCGCAGATCTGGATGACATCTTCTTCGATTTGGAGTGTAAAGATTTGGGAGAGCAGGTGCTGGAGCTTTGGGTGACCGATGCCAATGGCAACACTGCTACCTGTGAAGCAACCATTTCGGTATCTGATCCAAGTGGTGCCTGCGATGGCGGCATGCTGAAGATTGCCGGAATCATTATCACAGAAGATGATGAAACCGTTGCCGAAGTTGAAATGGATATCAACGGAGGACAAATGGAGATGACTACCGCAGATGACGGATTGTTTGAGTTTGATGTTCCTGCAAATGAAGACTATACACTGTCTCCATTCAAGGATCTTAACCATGCAAACGGGGTCTCAACACTTGATATGGTATTGATACAGAAGCATATTCTGGGAATGGACCTTCTGGATTCCCCATACAAGATCATCGCTGCCGATGTGAATAATTCCGGTTCGGTAACAACTCTGGATATGTTGGAGGTTCAGAAAATGGTTCTCCAGGTTACCAGCGTATTCCCAAACAACACCAGCTGGAGATTTGTGGATGCAGATTATGTGTTCCCGGATCCAATGGACCCATGGTTGGAGGAGTTCCCGGAAGTGATCAGTTACAATGATATCGAAGCAGGTGATCCTGCCGCTGACTTTATTGCCGTGAAAATCGGTGATGTAAATAATTCTGCAAACACAGGAATCGCGGATGAAACGGAAAACCGAAATACATATGGCCAAATGGGCTTCCGAATGGAAGATCAGGAATTAAATGCTGGTCAAACCAGCACCCTGATTTTCCAGGGCGATGATTCTGAGATCCTGGGCTATCAGTTTACCCTGGACTTTGATCCAACAAAACTGGAAATAGTCGAAGTGATTGAAGGCGTTGCCAAAACAGAACATTTTGGTCTGGCGAAACTGGAGAATGGCGGTCTGACCGCCAGCTTCAGCCGCCCGGAGCCTTTTGTACTGGAAGCCCATGAAGCCCAATTTAAAATGGTGGTGCGTGCGCTTTCTGACCTGCGTCTAAGTGAAGAATTGACCTTCAGTAGTCGATTCACCAGAGCAGAAGGTTACGATGCAACAGGACGGATTCTGAATATCGGATTGTTCTTCAGTGAAGCAGATGGATTTGCGCTTTATCAAAACAAGCCAAACCCATTTGCAGAAACAACTTCGATTAGTTTCTATCTGCCAAAAACTACTGAAGCACGCATCTCCGTCATGGATGTGTCCGGACGCGTACTGAAAGTAGTTGAAGGAGAGTACCCAAAAGGCACCCATGAGGTAGAAATCTCTGATCTTAATGCATCAGGATTGTTGTACTACCGATTGGATACACCAGAGTATTCTGCCACCCGGAAAATGATTCGGGTCGATAAATAGATTCAGTAGATCACGATAAATTGCTGTGAGAGGCTGCTCGATTTTGAGTGGCCTCTTTTTTTTGAGGATAGAGGATAGAGGATAGAGGATAGAGGATAGAGGATGGAGAAGGTCCAACAGCAAAATCAAGTTATAAAAGGACCTGCGGAGCGGGTCCCACCTCCCTAGCAATGCAGGTATTCATAAATATTCGACCTGCGGAGCGGGTCTTACATTCTTAACCATAGTTCTTCTCAAACCGGCCCATTAACCAGAGAGCCAAAAGCCCGAAAAAGGCCGTACCCAACACAATAGGAAACCATAATGTCCCTTGTTGAGCAACCACATCTATCGATTGGAACACCCAATAAGTAGGTAAAACCCCAAAGATAGGAGCAAGCGTCTCCGGAATAAAAAACGCAGCCAAAGGAACCAAAACAATCATGTTAAAAGCCTTTATCCAAATCATGCCTTCCAACCTGTTTTTGACAATGGAATTGATCCCCAAAACATATACAGGCACGATCAAAGCCGTGAGCCCGGAGATTAAAACAATTTCTATCCAGCCCATGGGGATCAGGGTTTGAATCCCAAGCAAAACCACATTTAGGAGGAATGTAAACAGATAAGGGATAAACAAACGGGAAAAAACAAACTGGAAACCCGTTAAAGGTACAATTCGGTACATTTTAGAAATACCGGATTCCTGTTCGTCTATCAGGATCATGCTACTGATGAAGCTAAACATCTGCGTATTTTCTATCACACAAACCATCAAAAATACCGGCGCATATTCCTCGAGAAACGGGTATTTTCCTATGAGCCAGGGCAAAAACCAGATCACCAAAGCAAACAGAATAACCGGCAATACCAAAAAAGCCCGAAGCGAAGGATCCCGGAAAATTAGCTTAAAATCAGCTACAGACAGATTTATTAAATGCTTGTAAATCATCTTCTTACGATTTTTTGCTTAAAGCGCTTTATAGCCAGATAATGAAATAGACCAATCCAGAAAACCATCAGGAGTAAGGACAACCAAATCGGTGTAGATACCGGATCCCCAAGCGAAGCCTGGATCAGGTCCAATCCCGGTTGAATGGGGGAGAGGTAGGTTAAATATCCGGCCGATATCACATTCAAATAGTTGAGCATGGGCAAATTGACGATGGCAAGAAAAATGGGAATGGAATTTAGGGCAAACTGAAGAAAGTCTGTAGAATACCCCAGCATGAAAATGGCCAGCAAGGCACAGAATAAACAAATACCCATATTGCCAAGGGAATAGTAGAGGATGTTGAAATCCAATCCTTTGACAAAAAATGCCAGGCCCAATGCGCATATAAGACCGATTATGGACAATGCCAGTACCCGGGAATTAATGTAATTGCTTATTTCAAGCGGACTTACAAACAGAGCCGGCAGGATTCCGGCTTTAATCTCTGTAATCACAGCCAGTGCAATGAAAAAATAACCAATGACTGACGGATCGTTTAATACCAGAGCTACCAGCAACTTATCCAGACCTTCTATATGGCGTAAAAAGAACAAGATCAGGCCGTAGATCAATGTGACAGCAAGACTGATCGAAATTATGTTGTTTTTCCCAAGCAGCAGAAACTGCCACTTTAATTGGATGGCAAATGCTTTCATGCTACCAGGGCTTTTCCGGTTACATTAATAAATACTTCATCAAGGGTCGCTTCCATGGTATGGATGCGCGCTACCTCTCCTTGTTTTAAAAAGGACAAAAACTCCGGATTACTACCCAGGTTTTGCAAGGCAAATTCGGAGCTTTCTCCCCCCTGTAACTCAACATGGACAGCCTCTTTTCCGTACTCTGTTTTTAGGTTTTCCGGACTGTCTGTGATCTGTAAACTGCCTGCTACAATAAAAGACACCCGGTCGCAAAGCTCATCGGCTGTGTACATGTTGTGGGTGGTGATGAAAATGGTTTTACCGGCATCCCGCAAGTCCTCAATGTGTTTGATGATCTTATGTGCATTGACCGGATCGAGCCCGGCGGTAGGTTCATCAAAAAACAGGATGTCCGGATTATGCTGAATGGCCCGGATGAAATTCAACCGCATTTTCATGCCCTTTGAATAGGCCTCTACAGGCTTGTCTATCGCATCTTGCAATTCGACCATTTCAAACAATTCCTCAATGGGTTTGAGGCGCTTGCCCGAATAGAAGGTGGCAAATAGATCCAGATTTTCCCGTCCGCTGAGTTTCAGGTAGTGGTTGGGCAATTCAAAACCCACACCTATTTTTTGAAAAAAGGTTCTATCCCATTTTTTGAGGTCCCGGTCCATAAATCGAACTTCCCCCTGATAGTCTGTCAGGGTTTTGTACAGTATTTTCTGGGCAGTACTTTTCCCGGCTCCGGAGGGTCCCAGAAAACCAAATATTTCTCCGGGCTTGATGTGGAAGTTTAATCCCTTTAAGGTCAGGTCTTCCGTATGGGGATACTGAAACTGAAGATCTTTTACTTCTATCATAGATTTGGATTTTCAAGTGCGTTTTTCATTAGGGCGATATACTGATCAACAACTTGTAGCATCTTTTCTGTCATTCCGTCAAAAACAGACCGGTTTTGGGCAATGCGCTCTTTCGGCGAAAGCCCTACAAAAATTTCCATATGCTCGTAAATGGCCAGGCTGGATTTGTAAATAAAAAAGGCCGCAGTATCCAGCGGCAGATCTGATCGAAACAAGCCGATATCCATTTCGTGTTTTACCATTTGCCGAAAGGCAGCAAGGGTCTGATCCATAAACTTTGCATACAAATCAGCTACCGAGGGAGAGTTTAAACTATTGCGCAGGTTGTGCAGGAAATGACTTTCCAGCGGATTCTCGAGATCAAAATTGATTCCGTCTTCATAAAGCTTCCGAAAAAAAGTCCAGTAATCCGGAAAATCAGACCGCTGTACCCCGGCGACGTACTTCATTTTTACCTGAGTAGCGGCGTCCGACAGATACAGGAAGAGCCCAAGTTTGCCGTCAAAGTATTGATAAATGCTTCCTTTAGCTATGCCCAGCTGGCGCACTACCTTACTGATAGATGCCTCATCGTAGGTCTTTATCGCAAACTCTCGAAGAAAAGCATCGGTGATGGCTTTCTTCTTGACAGGATTTAGATTATTGAAAGTTTCACTAGGCATAAATCATATTGTGACCGGGTAGTCACAAAGGTAATAAAAAAATGACTACCCGGTCATTTTTTTTGCTTTTAGCGACTTACCCATAAATCAATATGAATAGTAATCGTATCAGAAACCTTGACGAGGCCAAGCATCGGACTGGGCATTTTCAATCCAAAATCACTCAAAATAACAGGGTAGGAGCTGCGAAAACGATAACGGTGGTTTCCCCGGTTTTCAGCCTGGACGGGTATGGTCATCACCTGCCGTTTTCCGGCAATGGTGTGTGCCAGTCTGACGTGGATGTCTTTGGTTTCCACACAGTTGTTAAAATCGGGTGGGGGAGCATATACATTTAATAATTCAATACGTATGGATGGATACTGATCGGCTTTCAGGGTTTGATACATATCCCGATTCATGCCATTGTGCCCGCAATCCAGTGAATTGCTTTGAATGTACAGGTCTGTATTGTGAAAGCTCAGTTTTCCGCTTTCGCGAATGAATTCATAATGGAGGTCGCTTAGATCCTGTTCGCAAACACAATCAAAGTCGGTAACATTGCTGGTTCCTTCCAGATACAAACGACTATTGCTTTCTATTGTCAAAGTACCTGCTTGCCGTAGAGTAGGATTAAGTAGGAGGGGGAGGGACAGGATGATTGTCGTAAGCATAATGAAGGTCGTTTGAAAAGAAAAGGCGGCGATAAACTACCGCCGCCTTTCGTACCATTATGAGAGAAGCATTGATTCTCAATTTTGTGGTTACCTAGAAGCCTACGGTTGCTTCGATCATAGCACCATTGAAGTTACCTCCATTGAAGATGCTTGTTTCAGCAAAGTCCACGTAGTCCTGGTTTACGTATTCCGCTTTCAGCAGGATGTTTGGAGTGATAAACCATCCAAGTCCTAATTGATAGCGATTGATTGTTACATCTGTACCAGGAGCCGTTTCAGCTGTCATGCTGTTGTAGCGACCTCCGAGGTAGAAGTTTTCCTTCGCGCCGATGCGGTAAAGAGCTTCGATGGCAAACTGGCTGGCTGTACGTTCTTCTGTTTCAGAAGAGGTGCGTCCGCTGGCATTTTCGTAAGTACCGAAGACTTCAAGTCCGTATGCTCTTACAAAAACGTTAGCCATAATCGCGGTTACCTGATCGGTAAATCCTGGATTGTAGCGACCAGAGGTAAAATTACTACCTGTAGAAGCTGCTGTATTTTCCATGGCCAGGTAGTAGCGAGAGCCGGAGCGGTCACCACTATACAGAACGTTGCGTTTAGAACTGGAAGTATAGTAGGCAGAACCTGTTACTCGCAAGCGAATATTTTCGTTCAATTCACTATCGTATCCAACTTTACCAAGGATCGTTGGGCTGCGTTTCAGTTTGTCATCAGTTGGAGGGCCGGTTACTTCACCAATCTCTCCTTTGATTTCGCCACCTGTAACTCCCAGCATGGCGAGTACACCATTACTTTGGAAATACACCTCACCACCAATCTCTGTGTTGAAAGCATCCATGATCAGGTTGCCTACAAATGGATTGTAAAGGGCATTACCATTATCGGTGCGACGGAAGTGCGCATCCCCGTAATTGACTTCCATGTGTCCGATGCGGATGGTCAAATATTCCATCAGGTTGTCAACCAATTCGCTGTCGAAGAATGGCATTCTGTCGATTTGCAGATAACCTCCTTTTACCCAGGCTTCCGCGTGGTGACGAGAAGACAGGTAAGTGACGAGGTTAAGGCGGATACCATCCTGGAGCTGAACGTCAATGTTGAGGTTGGCTGTTGCCAGGTTAAAACCAGGCTTCAGGGCGGCCAGTTCGTTGATGTTTGCTGTACTGTCGGAATTCCATACCAAATCGGCTGTATTGCTGTGACTCAAAGCCTGGAATTGCTGTGTGAAGTTACCACCCACGCGCACTTTTACGCCCTCAAATCCTTTATCATCTGCTTCCGTTTTAGTGGTCTCAAACTGGTTGATACCATCCTGGTCGTAAGGTCGGAAGAAAGAGATTTCAGGCTGTTGAGCAAATGCCGTTAGGCTAAACAAGGCAGTAATCAGTAGCGAAAGAATTATTGATGTGTTTCTCATGACAAGAGGTTTTAATTCTAATTTGAAAGCGGATGTAATAATTATTTAAGCGTGACTTTAAAGTCAATGGTTATTTCGTCGGCGGTTTTAAGGGCACCAAGCATGGCCGTTGGGGGATCAATATTGTAATCAGTCATTTTCAGATCCTTAGATCCTTTAAATGTGTAGCTTCCGTCACTGTTTTTAGTGGCAAATGCCTGAATGGTGATGGATCTTGTCTCGCCAGCCATGGTGAGTTTTCCCCGGGCAGAGATGGAATAACCTCCGTTGTAGGCACTGATAAAATTGATGGCTGTTAACTTGAAGGTGATGTTTGGATAATCATCAGATTTCAAAGCATCATAGGTTTTACCATCCATGATTGAACCCTTAGGACTTTCAATGGATTCTACCGGGATCGTAACTTCAAGCCCGGAAATGGCGGTGATCGCTCCATTCTCTACGGTCATGCTTCCTTTCGCCTTCATCTCGGTTACTTCAGAAACCCAATCGTGTACACTGGAAGTACCAGAGATGGTCATTTCATGACCGGTATAACTGAATCCGGATTGAGCAGAAAGATTGAATCCGTAGCTCAATGTGAAAATGGTGATGAAGAAAGCAAGTAAGTTTCGCATGATTTTCATTTTTGTTATCACAAAGTTGGGGGTTGAAAATCCGGTGATTGATGATATTTGATTCCTTTCCTTTGTGATCTTTGTCACACACGACCAAATGGTGCCGATTTCCTACTTTTACAGATCATTTGCCCAAACCGGGGGTAAACCATTTTTTTTACGGCAGAATAATAGGTTTGGAATAGAATGTTTTTAATTTTACTTCACGTAGAAATTACACCAAGACCATTATCCTATGTTTGATAGCTTAGAATTAATTGACACTATTATCATTGCCGGGTATTTTGGCGTGGTATTCCTCTTAGCCTGGTTTGTTACCATGCAGGAAAGAAGAGCCAAAAAAGGCTCCTATGGTTCCTCAGATTATTTTTTGGGAGGGAAAAACGTGGGCTGGTTTGTGATTGGCGCTTCGCTCTTTGCTTCCAATATTGGTTCAGAACACCTGGTGGGTTTGGCCGGATCCGGAGCACGCGGTGATATGGCCGCCGGGCAGTTTGAAGTCTTGGCCTCTCTTATTCTCATAATTCTCGGATGGGTCTTTGTACCTTTTTACATCAAAAGCGGTGTGTTTACCATGCCGGAGTTCCTGGAGCGACGCTATAATCGCTCGGCCAGAAACTACCTGTCAATTGTATCCATCCTGGCCTATATCCTTACCAAGATATCACTCACCATCTTTGCAGGTGCCCTCGTTTTTGAGGTGATGGGGGTAGAGTTTTGGACCGGCGCTATTATTGTGGTGCTCGCTACCGGCGTCTATACAGTGTTTGGCGGCTTACGGGCCGTGATATACACCGATATGATGCAAATGTTTGTTTTGGTGGCTGGTTCGATATCCATTACTATATTCGGTCTGCAGGCACTCGGTGGTTGGGAAGGCATGATGACTACCATCGGAGAAGCAACAGCTGCAACCGAAGGAATGGACAGAAGCCGATTCTTTAACCTGTGGCGTCCGGCAAGTGATCCGGATTTTCCCTGGACCGGCATTTTGTTTGGAGCGCCTATTCTGGGTGTCTGGTACTGGTGTACAGACCAGTTTATCGTACAAAGGGTGCTCTCGGCACGTAACGTATCTCAGGCCAGAAAAGGAACCATCTTTGGCGGTTTCATGAAATTGACACCTTTGTTTATTTTCATTATCCCGGGAGTGATCGCATATGCACTGGCTCAAAAAGGCCTGGTTGATTTGGGCGATAACCCCGATAGTGCGCTCCCGGCTATTATTAACGGCTTCCTGCCAGCCGGTCTGAAAGGACTTGTGCTCGCCGGTTTATTGGCCGCATTAATGAGCTCCCTTTCTTCCGTATTTAATTCTTGTTCGACTTTATTTACGATAGACTTTTATAAAAACTTCCGGCCGCAAACCTCCGAAAGACGCCTGGTAGTTGTAGGACAAATTGCTACGGTTGTACTGGTTATAATCAGCCTGGCCTGGATTCCATTTATGAAATCCATGATGGAAGGCAGCAGTTTCTACGGCTATCTTCAAAGCATCCAGGCATATATCTCTCCGCCAATCGCAGCGGCATTCCTCTTTGGTCTGTTCTTCCCGCGCATTAATTCAAAAGGAGCTATTTATGCCCTGTGGACAGGCTTTGCCCTGGGAATGGCGCGCCTGGTATTAGAATACCTGACCGGCGAGGGAATCATTGCCCTGAATGAGGGAGGCTTCCTGGAGTATTTTGTTGGAGTCAATTTCCTCCACTACGCCATTTTCCTCTTCGCTGTTTGTGCGATTGTGCTGATCCTTGTCAGTCGAACGGCGCCACAACACTCGGCTGAAAAACTGGAGAACGTAACCTACAAGCCACCTACAGACAGATCAACCGGCTTTAATCCGTCCAACCGGGATTTCTGGTTGACGATTATCCTCATTCTGGCTGTAATTGCCATCTGGTTGATCTTTAGTCCGTTTGGGTTGGCTAAATAAAACTTTTCCATTCCATCTGTATATCTTTGCAGTCCCGACAGATATGCTGCCGGGACTGTAAAGTTTTACCTGTATGACCAATAAGGAAATCGCCAAAGCATTTCAGGAATTAGGACGCTTAATGGAACTCCACGAAGAGAATCCTTTCAAGATCCGATCCTACAACAGCGCCTATATCAATCTGCGCAAACTGCCCCAACCCCTTTCCGAAGTTCCGGTAGGAGATTTATCAGCCATTAAGGGCGTCGGAAAAGCCATAGCGGGCAAAATCACCGAGTTATTGGAGAACGGTAAAATGGAAACCCTCGAACGCTACCGGGCAGAAACTCCGGAAGGCGTAAGGGAAATGCTGGAGATCAAAGGCTTTGGCCCCAAAAAGATTCGGGTGATCTGGAAAGAACTGGGCGTTGAATCTGTTGGCGAATTACTCTATGCAGTAAATGAAAACCGCCTGATCGAACTCAAAGGATTTGGCGCAAAAACACAAGAAGACCTTCGTCAAAAGCTGGAGTATTTTCAGCGCTCCCGAAATAAATTTCACTTCGCCAGTCTGGAAGCAGAAGCCCTGGCTTTTTCTGCCGCTTTCCGCGAAAGTTTTCCCGATCATAAATTTGAATGGACGGGTGCCTTACGGCGAAAATCCAATGTGTTGGAAGGCCTGGAGTTTTTGACCAGTGCCTCAGACTTTGCTGCCTGGCTAAAACAACAGGATGCAGAAATAGTGGGAGAGGAGTCCCACAAAATTACCGGCAAAACAGCTGGCGGTATTCCGTTTACTATATATAGGTGTAAAGATTCGGAATTTGGCTCCAAGTGGTTCCGGTATACGGCTTCCGCCGAATTTATGGATGCGTTTCTGAAGAAATTCCCCGAAAGGGAGTTTAAAAACATCGCCTCCGAACAGGCCATTTTTGATCAGACTGCACTCCCATTTATTGCCCCGGAATTGAGAGAACAGGATTGGGCCCTGGAATTGGAACAAATGCCCGAGTTGTTGGAAGAAAAAGACATTCTCGGAGTGGTGCACGCGCACTCAACCTGGAGTGACGGCGTCAACAGCCTCCGAGAAATGGCCGAAGCGGCCAAAGAAGCCGGCTATCAATACCTCGGTATCAGCGATCACTCCAAATCGGCTTTTTATGCCAATGGCCTGCAGCCGGAACGCGTGATCGCCCAAATGGAAGAAATCGATCAACTCAACAAAGAACTGGGAGATTTCCGTATCCTCAAAAGCATCGAAAGTGATATACTCAACGACGGAGCACTGGATTATGAAGAAGACATTTTAAAACGCTTCGACTTTGTGATCGCTTCCGTGCACAGCAACCTTCGAATGGATGAAGAAAAGGCAACCTCACGCCTGATCGCCGCTGTTGAAAATCCATTCACAAGTATCCTGGGACACCCGACCGGCCGATTATTGCTCAGCCGAAAAGGCTACCCAATCGATCACAAAAAGGTCATTGATGCCTGTGCTGAAAATGGCGTTGCCATCGAACTAAATGCCAATCCCTGGCGGCTGGATCTCGACTGGACCTGGATACCCTACGCGCTGGAAAAAGGAGTCTGGATCTCTGTTAATCCCGATGCACACAGTACAGCCGGTATCCACGACATCCACTACGGCGTCCTGTCTGCCCGAAAAGGCGGACTGGATAAAGCTCGCTGCCTCAACGCTGCACCTGCCAATGAGTTCTTAAAACGACTTGGGAAGTAGTTTTATTTAGAGAAATAAGCAGACTTATTACAGGATTAAAATTCGGCCTTATTTGATTTAGTGAGCAGTGAGTCAAAATGGCGTGAAAAACTGGGTAGTGTTTGAGCAAAACATTCTTTCAAAATTCGGTAAGTCTTCAGCGTTAAGAATTCTTGAGATTGAAAAGTGATGATCCGGCGAGTTTAGCCAGTTTAGCCTTTTGACTTGCAGCGGAACGTTAAAAATCAAATCCAGCCTAGATCTTTGTTTCTTTGCATCATGGCAAAGAAGCCGCCGGAGGCAAATAAAAAAAAACTATAAACAGGATTAGTTCTTTCTACTCATTATTGGGTGGGTCATATGTTAATAGTTAGGACTCCTGCTTATCGGTAACCTTTAGGTAGACTCTTGTCCAGGTGGATGAATTGTATCAAATTTGAAAATTTTTGTTTATCTAAAGTCCTTAAAAACAGAGACTTACCTTGTTAACAACTCATTAACAATTATTGCAGCCTCATTAACAGGCTGTAAGACTTGCAGGTACTATTTTTGCTATCATAAAGAAAACAACTGAACAATTTCCACCTTTAGGAAATTAATAGGTTGGAGAAATTAATCGCTCATATACATCATTGCAAAATCATTCAAGATGCTTAAACAATTCAAGTTATTTATGCTCGTTTTCGCACTGGGAAGTTTCCTGGTTGCTTGTAACAACGAACCTGCTTCTACTGAGGCCGACGATTCTGCTGACGCAGCTGTTAACGTTGACCCTGCCGCAGATACAGGAACTCCTGATGCTGCAGCTGCTCCTTCTGAGCCGGCAGCTCCTGTAGGACCAACTACTGCTGTATCTTTCGGTGAAACAGAGTACGACTTTGGTACAATCGAGCAAGGTGAGTCTGTATCTCACACATATACTTTCACCAACACAGGTTCTGAGCCATTGATCATCAGCAACGCTAAAGGTAGCTGCGGGTGTACTGTTCCTAAGTGGCCAAAAGACCCTATTGCTCCAGGTGAAACTGGTGAGCTGCTCGTAGAGTTCAACTCTAAGGGTAAGAAAGGTGCTCAAAACAAGAAGGTTACTATCACCGCCAACACCAACCCGGCTCAGTCTTTCATCTACCTGAAAGGTAATGTGAATGCACCGGAAGGTGGCGCAGGTGGTCAGACCATCACAGTAGACGGTCAGTAATCACTACTGAATCGTAAAAGAAAAAAGGAGCCTCTGTGGAAACACAGGGGCTTTTTTTATGTTTGTTACTGAAACAAAATAACAAGCCTTGCGCAATTACCTGTCCCTCATCAAATTTAGCCATACGGTCTTTGCCCTGCCTTTCGCTATGGTAGGCCTCACCCTCGGTGTTTTAAAGGCCGGTGCCTTTGATTGGAAAATCTTTTTCCTCGTGTTGCTTTGTATGGTCTTTGCCCGAAGTGCAGCCATGGCTTTCAACCGCTACCTGGATCGGGACATTGATGGCAAAAACCCCAGAACTGCCACCCGGGAAATCCCGGCCGGTGTTATTTCTCCCCAGCGAGCGCTGTTATTTGTGATTATCAATTGCCTCTTGTTTATTACGGCTACCTGGTTTATCAATGCCACTTGTTTCTACCTGTCGCCAATAGCCTTGCTGGTGGTATTGGGATACAGCTATACCAAGCGCTTTACTTTCCTCTGCCATTTTGTTTTGGGGCTGGGACTCTCCCTGGCACCCATTGGGGCATACCTGGCAATGGGAGGCGGTTTCGATAAAATTCCGCTCTTGTTCTCCGGACTGGTTTTTCTGTGGGTCTCCGGTTTTGATATCATCTACGCCCTCCAGGACGAAGAGTTTGATAAATCCAATGCCCTGTACTCCGTACCGGCTACCATTGGTAAATCCAGTGCCTTACGCTTATCCATGCTATTGCACTTTATCTGTATAGTCCTGCTTGTATGGGCAACCATCTCGCTTCAGGATCAGTTTGGAGAATTTGGCTGGTTGTTATGGGTAGCTACTGCGATCTTTTCCGCTTTACTAGCCTACCAACACAGTCTGGTAAAACCCAATGACCTGAGTCGGGTAAACCTGGCCTTCTTTACCACCAACGGCGTCGCCAGCGTAATTTTCGGCAGCCTGTTTATTCTGGATGTGTTTTTTTAGGAGAGTGGAATTGTGAAGGGGTGAAATGGTGGACCAGGGTAGAACCTTTCGCTCAGAGTATACAAATTCCACCAAACTCAACCCTGCCGCTGAGCATGGCGAGGCGACTCAACCGGAGGCTTTCGAGCAATGCGAGAAGCCGACCTCCACTGTACTTGTGTATTGGTGTTGTAAATACGTGGAACGTCCAATGTGGTACGGAAAATGGTAATGAGCATATCCCGTTTAATCCTTTTCATACAGATGATCGAATGAAAACGGATCGCCAAATTCAACATCAAAAATTCCCCCTTCCTAATTAACTACCTTCTTTAGCAACACAATATAAACCGGCAGGTGATCGCTAAAACCACCGATGTACAGATCGCCGGAAAATGTACGCAGCGGACTGCCTTTGTATTTGCCCGTGCGCTGAATGAGGTAGGGCTTCCGGTAGATGTCAACCTGATGGTAAAAATAGCCATCCTGTTCCTTATCCAAAAAGGGTTTGGTGATTAGGATCTGGTCAAACAGATTCCAGGCGCCATTCCACGTAAGTGTACCATTGCCGCTTTTGAAAGGCTGATACATCGGATTGTAGATTCCCGTATCGCTTACCTGCTTGGTCTTGCCTTTGGCATTCAAAACCTTTTTCAAACTCGGGCTGATCGGATCGTCATTAAGGTCGCCCATGATCATCACTTTTGCATTCGGATCTGCCTGATACAGGGAGTCGGTAAGGGACTTGCAAATGAGTGCCGCAGCATTGCGAAGATGCTGGGTATTCTTTTCCCCACCTGATCGGGAAGGCCAGTGGTTGACCAAAACATGCATGGGTTCTCCGTCAAATAAACCGGAAACGTATAAAATGTCTCGGGTATATTTTCGTTCGCCGGCATTGTCGTAAATAATCAGCGGAAGGGCTTTGCTCGATGTCACTTCAAAGTACTTGGGATTGTACAACAAAGCCACATCTATTCCCCGCCTGTCCGGACTGTCATGATGTACAATTTGATAATTGCGGTCGGCAACCGCAGGTTCTTTGACAAAATCCTCCAGAACGGAACGGTTTTCCACCTCGCATACTCCCAGCAAAGCAGCACCGTCCGGACTCAGGTCTGCACCGAGTTCAGAAACCACTTGTGCCAGGTTTCCAAGTTTTTCTTTATAAATCCGGGTGCCATATAATTTATCGCCTTCCGGCGAAAACTCAGTATCGCGCACATTGGGCGTATCCAGCGTATCGAAAAGGTTTTCAAAGTTGTAAAAACCGACAATTCCCACCCGGTAGGTGGCTTCCTGAGCCTGAAGGGAAAAGATAATGGAAAGGACAAAAGTGAGAGTCAGAATAAATGACCGCATAGAAGCATTGAATTTTTTCAGGGTATAAGATCCTGTGTCGGTTCCGGCTTTCGCCGAAAGGCAAAACAAGACCTGCTTAAAAACGCCCCCAAAGATAAGATGCAGTATGCAAACTATGGGTATATAAGATATCCTTAACGCTAAGTTTATATAGGAGGTGGAGGTCGCTGCGCTCCGGGGGAGGTCAAACCATTCGCCTGGCTCATGGTTTTCCGGGGGAGTCGCTTCGCTTTGCTCAGCGGAGGGGTGAGGTTGGCAACTTATTCTACAATAGGATAAGAGACCAAATTTCAGGAACATTACCCAAACTCCCCCCACCGCAAGCCGAAGGCGAGCGACTCCCCCGGAGAATGGGAACAAAGTGAGCATTCGACCTCCCCCGGAGCAAAGCGACCTCCACCCTTAACAACAAAACTTCCCCCCTGTCCGGGAATTAACATTCATTTTACTGGTGGTCTGGTATTAATCATTAATTTTGCGCAGGTTTTCCAAAATGTGCAAATGAAGAAGTTCTTTCCCCTTTTACTATTACTCGTGCTTCCAATCCTGGCTGAAGCACAACTTATACTGTTTGAAGGCTGGGTAATTGATGATGTAACAGAAGAACCGGTTGCTGCCGCACTGGTGGATGCCGGACTGGCAACAACCCTGACAGATCAGGATGGTTACTTTGAACTGGAACTGGCTGCCGATGTCTCAGAAGTTGTTTTTGAGATTTCTGCAGAAGGCTTTTTGTCTCAGGAAATTGTGGTCCTGGTAACCAACTCCCGGGTTAAAGAGCTGGGTAAAATTCGCCTGCAGGCAGATCCGAATGCCGAAGAAACACGCGACGAGCAGATTCCAACACTGGTTCTCAACAGCGACGACCTCGAAGGATCTGACAACCGAAGTGAAGACATCTCCGGTATTCTGGCTTCTTCCCGCGACATCTTTGTATCAACCGTTTCTTACACCTTCGGCTCCCTGCGTTTCCGATTGCGTGGATACGATTCCGAAAATACCACCATCCTGCTCAATGGGGTGCCCATGAACGAGCTGGAAAATGGCCGGCCGTACTGGTCTGCCTGGGGTGGATTGAACGACGTAACCCGAAATCGCGAAACCGACTTTGGTCTCGACGCCATCGAATATACTTTCGGTGGAGTAGGAGGAGCCTCCAGCATCGATACCCGCGCTTCCAATCAGCGAAAGCAAACCCGGGTGTCTTATGCAATCTCCAATCGCTCTTACCGTAATCGGATCATGGCAACTTACAGCACTGGTCTGCTGCCTTCCGGTTGGGCCTTCTCTTTTTCAGGCTCCCGACGCTGGGCACAGGAAGGATATGCTCCCGGCTCTTCCTATGATGCCTGGAGTTATTTTGCCTCGATCGACAAAAAGTTTAATGACAAACACCTGATCAATCTGACTGCATTTGGTGCTCCCAATCGCCGGGGCCGAAATGGAGCCGCTGTACAGGAGCTCAATGATTTGGCAGGAACCAACTATTACAACCCGTACTGGGGCTTCCAGGACGGCGAACAAAGAAATTCCCGGATTTCCACCCGGCACCAACCCGTGATCATGCTTCGCCACGATTGGAACATCGGCGAAAATGCAACCCTGACAAATGCGGTTTCTTACCAATTTGGTCGCAATGGAGGTACCGCACTCGACTGGTACGGAGCTCGTGATCCGCGTCCGGATTATTACCGCTATTTGCCTAGCGGCACCGAACCGGAATTTGCGAATGAAGTCGCCGAAATCCTGGCCAATGATGAGGCAGCTCGCCAAATTGATTGGGACTATATGTACAATGTCAACTACAACAGCCTTGAAACAGTAGAGGATGTAGACGGCATTGAAGGAAATGATGTGACCGGCCAACGTTCAAAATACATCGTAGAGGATCGCCGATACGACAGCAAAGAATTTAACTGGAACAGCATTTATTCCAATCCGATCGGAGATCACCTCACGATTCACGGGGGAATTGGATATCAAATGTATGACGGAGATAATTACAAACTCGTTGACGATCTTCTGGGCGGCGAGTTTTATGTAGATGTAAACCGTTTCGTTCAGCGCGACTTTCCGGACGACCCGGACAAATGGCAGAACGACCTGGACAACCCAAATCGATTGTTGAAAGAAGGCGATCGTTTTGGATACGATTATGCATCACACATTCGCAAAGGTTATGCCTGGGCGCAGGGTGCCTTTAATTACCGCCTGTTTGATTTCTTCTTGTCTGGTGAAGTGTCACAAACGACCTTCTGGCGGGAAGGTAAGGTGCGAAATGGCTTGTATCCTGAAAGTAGTTTCGGAAACTCCGAGCAACAGAAGTTCTTCAACTATGGTGTGAAGGGCGGGATTACATATAAGATCAACAGCCGGAATTTCCTCTATGCGAATGGTTCTTACTCCACGAGAGCGCCATTCTTCCGCAATTCGTATCTCTCCCCACGCGTGCGGGATGAAATTGTAAATGGCTTGACCAGCACCAGGATTCAATCGGTGGAAGGTGGTTATATCCTGCGTGGTGCCGTTATCAAGGCGCGAGCTACGGCTTATTACACGACATTCCAGGATGCGGTAGAAACGATGAGTTTCTTCAACGATGAAGAACTTACCATTACCCAAATCGTAGATAATGTAGAAGAATCATTCGGCGTAACAGCCGGCTTTGTAAACTACGCCCTTACGGGAATTGATTCTCGCCATCAGGGAGTTGAATTGGCATTCGACTGGACAGTCGCTGCCGGTTTGAGTCTGCGCGGTGTTGCAGCCGTTGGGAATTACCAGTATACGAGTCGTCCGACATCTGTAATCGTAAACGAATCTGATCCCGGACTTTTTGATCCTTTTGAGAAGACCGTTTACCAGCAAAATTTCTTCATTCCGGGTACTCCGCAAAGTGCTTACACAGCAGGGATTCGTTACGAAGGAAAAGGCTACTGGTCGGCCAGCCTGAATGTGAGTTACTTTGATAACGTCTATATCGACTTCAATCCGAATCGCCGTACTGAAGAAGCAGTTGCTTCCCTTAGTCCGGAATCACCCACCTTCAACCAGATCATTGCACAGGAAAAAGCTGATCCGGGTATGACGGTAGACTTTTTTGGATCAAAGTCCTTTAAAATTAATAAGGTATTCATGTATCTGACTGTTGGGGTAAATAACATCCTCAATAATCAGAACCTGAAAACCGGTGGTTATGAGCAATTGCGTTTTGATTTCGAAAATCAGAACCCGGAGACTTATCCGGCTCGTTATTACTACTATTATGGAAGAAACTACTTCATTGGTTTAACCTTCCGTCTCTAATTTGATACCCCTTACCTTAAAAGATAAATAGTTGTATTCATGAAATATATTCCTTTTTTCAGCCTGCTAATCCTGATGGGACTTCAGGCTTGTGTGAAAACTGAATTTGACAATCCGCCTGTCAGCGAAAGTTGTACAAAAGAAGCAACCATGTCTATTGCAGACCTTAAGGAGCTGCATACATTGGGGCAGGAAGAAGTGATTCCTGCGGGAACCGTCATTACCGGCGTTGTAGTGGGTGATGATGCTTCCGGCAACTTCTACCGCAGCCTGATCCTGCAAGACGAAACGGCGGGGATTGAGGTACGCTTTAATGTTACGGATCTTTATAATGAATATCCGATCGGTCGTCGCCTCACGATTACTTGCGACAGCTTGTTGCTTTCCGATTACAATGGTCTGACGCAATTGGGTGAGATTCAGGAAGCCATGTTGAGTACCCGTGTTTGTAAGGGCGAACTCGATGTAGTAGTAGAACCAACTGTTGTTTCTATTGCCGACCTGAACGAATCACACATCAGCACATTGATCCGTCTGGAGAATGTAGAATTTTCTGATGCTTCTGCCGGAGCGAATTTTGCCGATGCGGTAAACCTCCAGTCTGTAAATCATACGCTGGAAGAATGCGATACCGAAGATGAGATCATTGTAAGAACCAGTGGCTTTTCAACTTTTGCTTCCGTGAAAACGCCCGTAGGAAGCGGTTCAATCACCGGAATCTATTCAGTATTCGGTTCAGACAAACAAATGTACATCCGCAACCTTGATGATGTTGACATGGAAATGGATCGTTGTGACGGCAGCGGCGGCACCGGACTTACGTCTCTGAATGAAGATTTCCAGTCACTTTCCGACGATGACGATATCGAGCTGGAAGGCTGGAGAAACCTCGCGATTGTAGGAACGCGCGTATGGCGTGCGCAGGAGTTCAGCGGTAATATCTACGCACAAGCTACTGCCTTCAGTGACAACAATCCGGCGATGGAAGCCTGGTTGATTACACCGGCACTGGATCTTTCAGAGCCGAAAAATCTGCAATTCTTGAGTTCACAGGCTTTCTGGACACACGATGGTTTGAGTGTCTGGATTTCTACCGATTTCACCGGCTTCAACTTTGCAGAAGCTACCTGGACAGAACTCAGCTGCACCCTTGCAGGCGAGTCTGACGATAATTACGATTTTGTAGATTCGGGGGTTATTGATCTGTCTGCATACAGTGGTACGGCTTACATTGGCTTCAAACACGTAGGCAATCCGGATGACGGAACGACTTCTTACTCCATCGATGATGTGGTAGTAGAGAATCAGTAATTTTTAATTGATTTTCAGGGAAGCGGCTTTGGCGATTGGATTGTCGAAGCCGCTTTTTTGGGTTGAGGTCGCTTCGCTCCGGTTGAGTTTGGTTGAGTCGTCTCGCTTTGCTCGTCGGATGGTTGAGTTTGGAAAATTATACCATCTCGAAATAAAGATTCTTTTAGGAGATCACAATTATTAACCGCTGACTAAAAGGAAGCGGCTCCCCCCAACCGGCAAGCGGCAGCACAGCCGACTCCCCCCACCGCTGAGCAAGGCGAAGCGACTCAACCGGAGCGAAGCGACCTCAACCAATCTACAACTCAGCCAACTCTTCCTTCGCCTCCCTCAACAACTGAAACTCCGGATCTGCCAATCGCCAAAGGTCAATGGCTTTTTGGTAAGCACTTTTTGCTTTGGCCGTTTGGCCGTCACCCGCATAAGCTCTTGCCAGGTATAAATGGTGGTGTGGATAATTGGGAAACTTCTCAATGGAGCGTGTGAGCAGATCAATCGAAGTATCATACTCTTTTGCATCATTGTACAGTTCGCCAAATATCTGTACCCGCAAACTCTCATTGTTGATGTTGGCGATGTCAAAATAGAGATTAAAGGCTTCGATGGATTTCTCGTATTGTCGATTAACCATTGCCTGATAACCATCCATCATATGCATGCCCGCTTCGCCCATGATGGATTTAAATTGTTTTTGGCAATCGGCCATCAATTCGTTTACTTTCACAGAATCATCAAGGGCTATGGCGTAATTGATTTCTCCGATGCAGTGAAACAATCCCGTTTGATCGGGTATGCTGTTGTAGTATTCTTCTTTCAGTTTTTCATAGCGTTCCCGAAAGCCTCCGTGTAGATAAGTGATAATGTATTGATAGGTAAGTTTTTCATTGCCAATTTCGAAAACAGATCTAACCGATTTCAGCTTTTTCCATCGGAGTTCGATGGTCTCAATGGCCTTTTTCATTTGTCCGGTCTGCGCGTAAAAGTAATGTTGTCGCAGGTAGACATCTGCCGAATCTGAAGCAGAGTTTGCATAGCGCAGCGACCTGTCGTTAAGGGCTTCTGCTTCCTGATAGTTGGCATCATGCAATTCTACGCCTGCCAGATTGAAGAGGGTTTGGTAGTTGTTGGGATCCAGCAGCTCCATTTTTTCAAAGTGAGCACGGGCTTTATCTGCTTGTCCGAGTCGCAGGTAAATGTTTCCCAACTCATCTGTTTCATCGGCCCGCTCGGGATATCTTTCGGCGAAAGCCTCAAAATATTCAATGGACTGTTCGTCCTCTCCCTGATAGGAGGCAATGTTGGCTAGCGCCAAAAGGATTTCCCCGCCATGCCCTTGTTCGATGGCTTTTTCTCCGATGGCTTTAGCTTCTTCAAATTCATTTCGCTGTGCATAAATATTCAAACTGGCAGAATAGGGGTAGTAATTGCTGGGATACAATTGCTGCCACATTTCCAGCAAAGCCAGGGCTTTATCCATCTTATTGTTGATGGTATAATATTTATGCCTTACGGCGAATTGAAGGTGTTCGGGCAGGCTTTCTATGCCCTCCATGGCTTTGTCGATGGCTCTTTTGGCATCTGCGTTGAGGTTTCTGCGTCCGTAGGCGGAAGCCAGGTAGCGGTAGGCGAGGGTGAAGTCAGGATCTGTTTTGACAGACTCTTTCAATGCTTCCAGTCCGCCATCTATATCGTTGTCCATAAACGTCAATTGATAGCCTTCGGTGAAGGCTTTCATGGCAGAAACATTTTCGGTGAAAATACTGGAAACGGGCAGGTCTATTTTTTTGCCCTTTCGGTTTACGTCATCGAGGAGGAGGTCATCGAGCAATCCGACGCTGGTATTATCAATCAACTCAAAGATGCTGTTTGACTGAAATACACCCCGGGTGATTTCCGAACCGTCTTTGGAATTGAAAACACTGATTTCGAGGGTGTAGAGATCGCCTTCCTTGCTTATTTTTCCCTGGGTAAATTGCTCGGAATAAGAATCCTCGGCGATCTTTCGCAGCATTGAAAAGGAAATATCCTCCTGATAGGAAGCATCCCGGATATCGTATTTGGATTTATTGAATGCCTGTGAAGGAACAAATAAATACAGATCCTGCTCCAGATCGGCTGTCAGTAAATGAGCAAGGCCGGTTCGCAACCAGCTTTCGCCGGAGATGCTTTTGTCAACTTCAAAAGGAAAGACACTGAGGCGCGTCACATATTCCTTTTTGGGAACCAGGCGTTCAATGGTTTCGCCTTCTTCTGTCTGTATCTGTATCTTATCAGCCGTGGCACTCATGTTTCTGCCGGAGAACATAAAGAAGGTAAGGGCCACCGCCAATATTAGATTGGTAGGTATGAAAACCTTCTCAACTTTGTGCCAACGGTCCTTTCCCGGCCTGCCGTGGAAATAAGTAAAAATAATCACACTGGGCAGGAGCGCCAGCAGCAGGATGATCAGCAGGTCTACAATATTAGGTGACCAGGCATAGCGTTTAACCATCCAATCAGTAAACTGGATGATGCCCCATCCGGCGATGAGGTACGAAATGACAAACCGGAAAAACCGTCTTTCTTTCAGATCATCCAGCCAACCTTTTGATTCAGCGTCACTCATAAGGGTATTTTTTTGGGCGAAACAAAACTAGCAGTTTTTTTGGATGAAATAAACCTGAATCCCCAACAAACCACACCTTGTTTATTTTGATACCAACAATTTATATACGCAAGGTATCACGATCAGGTTTAAGAATGTGGCTGTTAGTAAACCACCCAAAATTACCACTGCCATCGGACTCTGGATCTCATTGCCTGCTTCGCTTCCTTTTAGTGCCAGTGGAATCAAGGCTAATGCCGTTGTAAGGGCAGTCATTATTATGGGATTCAGGCGGTCCAGGGTTCCTTCCAGAATCAGGCTTTCATCTTTTGCCCTTGTTTTTGCCAGATCCTGGTATCGGGAGACCAATAAAATTCCATTTCTGGTAGCAATGCCAAATAAACTGATAAATCCAATCGTTCCGGCAATGCTAACAATCCCGGAGGTGAAATACACGATCAATATTCCTCCGATCAGTGCAAGGGGCAGGTTTAACAGCACTATTCCTGCCAGCGTGAAATCTTTGAATTCAAAATACAAGAGGGCGTAGATTAAGAAAATGGCCAGCAAAGCAGTGATTAGAAGAAGCCTGGAGGCCTTGGCTTCACTTTCAAATTGCCCGCCATATTCAATGCGATACCCCTGAGGAAGATTAATCTCTTCCTGTACCCTGGCTTGTAATTCATTGACGGTACTGCGAAGATCCCGACCCTGCACATTGGCAGAGACAACAACTTTTCTTTGGACGTCTTCCCGGCTTATCCGATTTGGACTACTCACGGAATGGATAGTCGCAACTTCTCGGATTGGAATCCGATTGCCATTTGGTAAATCTATCAGAGCATTTTGGATGTTCTCAATACTTCCTCTGAATCCTTCCCGGTATCGAACAATAATATCGAAATGCTTTTGGCCTTCGTGCACCTGGCCTGCCTTTTCTCCTCCGAAAGCCACCTCAATAAAATGCATCAGATCTGCTACTGTTAAACCATATTCGCTCAGCATATTCCGGTTTGGCTTTACGCGAATTTGAGGTACTTCAATTTGTTGCTCCACCGAAACATCAGCCATTCCGGGAATTTCTTCCGCAAAGGATTTGATCTTTTTGCCCATGCTGTACAAACGGTTTAGATCATCACCGAAGATCTTCAGGGCGATATTTGCCCGGGTACCGGAAAGCATATGATCAATCCGGTGGGCAATGGGCTGACCAATCGTAATATTGACTCCAACCACTGAACCCAATTGGTCACGTACCTCGGCAAAAAACTGTTCTTTGGTTTTTCCATCTGTCAGACTAAAGGGCGCATCAATTTCTGCTGCATTGACTCCTTGGGCATGTTCGTCAAGTTCCGACCGGCCTGTTCTGCGGGTGACAACAGTAATCTCCGGCATTTCCAGTAACAGCCTCTCTACATCCTCGCCCGTTTTGTTGCTTTCTTCCAGAGACATCCCCGGAACACCCACTGCGCTTATTACAAGCGATCCTTCATTAAACTCCGGTAAAAAGCTTCGACCAAGCTGAAAGAATAAAATAAGGCTTCCGGTAAAACCAAGGAGTGCTAATACAATGATTCCGCGGGAATAACGCAAAGAAGTCTTCAAAATCCCGGCATAGGAGTTTCGCATCCAGCGTTCCAGCCGCGTCCCTTTAGATTGTTTTTTTAATAGCTTTTCCTTGCTCAGCAAATAGGAACAAAGCACCGGAGTTAAAGTGACGGCTACAACCAGGGAGGTAAGGACAGAGGTGATAAAAGCAATACCCAGCGGTTTTAAAAGCTTTCCTTCCATGCCGCTCAGGAAGAATAAAGGCACAAAGGATACAATGATGATCAGCGTAGCTATGATGATAGAGCTCCGAATTTCCAAAGAAGCAGATCGTACCACCTTTAATACAGGTTGCCTTTCGCCGAAAGGCAGCAAAACATTTTGCTTTAATCGCTTAAACACATTTTCCACATCAATAATAGCGTCATCCACCAGCGCTCCAATGGCAATGGCCATCCCGCCAAGGCTCATCGTATTAATCGTGTAGCCAAGCATTTTGAGCACTATGATTGACACCAAAAGGGAAATGGGAATGGCCAGTAAGGAAATCAGGGTAGTACGCCAGTTCATCAGGAAAATGAATAAGACGATCACTACAAAGAAAGCTCCTTCCAGTAAAGTTTGTTGCAAGTTGTGTATCGATGCATTTATGAAGTCTGCCTGCCGGAAGATATGGCTGTTGATCTGTACATTTCCGGGCAGGCTTTGAAGCATCTCATCCAAAGCCGCATCGATTTTTTCTGTCAGTTCAAGCGTGTTTACATCTGGTTGTTTGGTGATGGTCATTATGACCGCGGGCTCCCCATTTAGTGAACCATCCCCAATTTTGTCTGCCGCTCCGATTTTCACTTCTGCTACATCTTTGATTCGGACAGACTGGTCATTGATCTTTTTTACCAGCGCTTCCGCCAGATCTTCCACCACATAGGCCCGGCCTTCTCCTTTAATGTTATACTGATTCCCAAATTCATTAAAGAAACCTCCGGTAGTATTTACATTGGCATTTTCAACCGCCTTTTGAAGTTCATGCAATCGGATACCGTAATGCATCATTCGGTTTGGATCTGCCAGCACCTGGTATTGTTTATATTCCCCGCCAATTACCATAACGTTGGCTATTCCACCCAATGCCTTGAGCTGCGGACGAATGGTCCAGTCTGCCAGCGTTCGAAGTTCCATCGGACTAAGGCTGTCTGATCGAACACCCAGGAGCATGATTTCCCCCATAATGGATGAAACCGGAGCTAATGTCGGATCGCCTGTTCCCTGTGGTAGTTTTTCCCGAATCATGGGAATTCTTTCGCTCACAATTTGCCGTGCCCGAAAGATGTCTGTCTCCCAGTTAAATTCCACCCATACAATAGAAATTCCGGCAGCAGAAGATGACCGTATTCGACGCACATCAGGAGCGCCGTTTAGGGCAGTTTCAATTTGAAAACTTACCAGCTTTTCAACTTCTTCCGATTCCATTCCATGTGCTTCTGTTAGAATGGTAACGGTGGGTGCTGTCAGGTCTGGAAACACATCAACACGCATGTTGCGGGCCGTATAGAGCCCCAGGAGAGTCAATATCAATGCTGAGATTAATATCAACAAACGGTTGTTTAAGGATAATTCGAGAATTTTAGTAAGCATCAGACTGTTGTTGGGTGATGATGTGTATTAGTGTGCATGCCCGTGACCCGGTGCCGCCCCGGCAGTAGAGGCCATTTTAACCTGGTAGGCTCCCTGAGTTACGATCCATTCCCCGGCTTTTAGCCCTTTTGTAATGGATACTTTGTCTCCATAAAAGGAGCCTGTTTGTACAGGTCTAAGTTCAAATCCTTCGCCGCCTGTTTGTACGATTACTTTGTAGGTGCCAAAATCTTCCAGAAGCGCAGCCCGATCAATAACTACTCCTACATTTCCATTTGTATAACCCAATTGGATTTCAGCGAGACTTCCTTCAACTGCTGCTATTGGTGATTGTACTTCCAAATAACAGGCGAGCATCGGATTTTCCCGGCTTACTTTTTTTCCTACTGAAAGAACCCTCCCGGATACTTGTCGCACTTCTCCTTTTTCCCCAATCCATATCTTTTTGGTTAATGGAATTAGCGACCTTTCCTGTGGATCAATATTGGCCTTTAGTATATTGGCGCGTTCAGATCCAATGGTTAGCAGGGACTGGCCGGCTCCCACATAGGATCCATTTTCCACCTGCATGTATTTTAAATACCCGCTAATAGGAGCTCGGATTGCTACGCCTTTCTCTCCATAATTCCTCAGCAATTGCTGATAGTTGGTTTCAGCAACTTCCAGCCGTTTTTTGACCTCTTCAAACTCGGCTTCCGGAACCACTTTTAAAGCATGTAACTGCTCCTTTCTGTCAAACTCACTTTTTGCTTGATCGAAGGTGGCTTTTGCCTTTTTTATTTCAGCTTCCAGGCTGTTTACGTTCAGATCTTCCCCGCTTATACGCAGGAGTACCTGCCCTTTGCTTACAGCGATCCCTTCCACCATGCCGGGTCTTTCAAACAGGATGTTGCCTGCCACTGGCGCATTGAGACTTCGTTCAGTTCCCGGACTCGGCATCCATTCGCCTACGGATTTGATAATGCCATACAGGGTATCCTGCTCGACCCTGCTGGTTTGAAAGGGGATTTTCCAGGCTTGCTCTTTCAGGAAACTTATGTCCGGCTCAGACTGGTCACCGGATTCTATCGCATCCAGGGCCTCGGTTTCATTGGCATATACCTGAACGGTTCCCAGATTTATGACACTATTTATTCCCTTTGAAACAAGCTCAAACCGGAGTTGATATTTTCCGGCTTCCAGTGGTTGAAGCGCAGGGGTGAATATCCCCGGGGAGGCGGGGGTATCCACCTTGTGGCGAATCCCCTTGTTTCCTTTTACAAGACTTACGGTAAGTTGTCCTTCCAGAACAGGTTGATGCCCCTCCAGGCGCGTAAAATGCGCCGCAAAGGTGCTTACTTTACCCACCCTAAGCGCGGGATATTCCACAAACAACTCGATATTATCACTCCAGATAGTCGTATCTACAGTTCCTTCACCGGCATGCTCATGACCGTGGCCATGGTCATCGTGTGAATGATCCATTTGATCCGCTTTCTGACAGGAAAGCAGTAAAATGACAGGCAATAGAAAAATAAGGTATTTAATCATGGGTGATTTTTTAGTGTTGGTGGTCCTCATCATGGGTATGTTCATGCTCAGGTTGTGTTTCGGTAGCAGTACTGTCTTCGCCAATAGTAAATTCTTCCTGCTCGTGGTGATGATCTCCTTCTCCATGATCATGGCTGTGTTCGCCTTCACCGTGGGAGTGCGTTTCAGTTCCGTGTTCATGGTCGTGGGAATGATCGGCTTCAGTTTGGTTGCAACCCGGATTACACCCAAATGCAACAAAAACGAGGAGGATAAACAAAGTGGATTTAAAGTTCATAACTAATGTTTTATAAATTTATAATTCGTGTTTTAATAATTCTGCGCGCAATACCTGCAGCTCAAATTCAATCTCCAGCAAGCGGTTTTCTGCTTCCTGATAAAAGGAGATTTCCCGGTAATAATCCATAAAAGAAATTTCCCCTAATTCAAAGGCGGATTGCAACAGGGCCGTACTGTTAAGCCCTTGCATGGCCGATTGAAACTGATCGTGTTTTTGAATTAGCAGTTGATAGCGTTCAATTTCTGTTTCGTAGTTGATCTTTTGAAAATGTTGCAAATTGGCCTGTTGCAGCATCTGATATTCTATTTGGGCTTCTGCCCGAACTACCCGGCTTCGACCTTGCCACAGTGGGATGCTTACACCTCCCAAAAAGCCATAATAATTGTTGCCCGAAATACCCTGATAATTGACACCTGCCGATAGTTTTGGCAACAACTTTTTTTGCTCCACAATGAGTTCTTGTTCAGCCACCTTTGTTTGCTGTTGGGATAAAATGAGTTGCGGATCTGATGCCAAACGGGCAGTCCACAGACTATCTGTAACGGGCAAATACAAGGGATTTGGATACAAATCGCCGGTAAGATTTACTTCTTGTCCGCCGTTTAGTCCCTGTAGTTTTTGGAGGATGTTTTTCTCTCTGGTGGTCAATTCCTCTATTGCAAATTGTTGGTCAAGCCGAATGATACTGGCTTTATTTAAATCCAGAATACCGGTTTCTCCATTGTCAAATTGCCACTGGATTTGTTGAAACAGCTGTTCGGATTGTTCCAGTCTTTTTTCGGTAATCTCCCGGATTTTTTGCAGATACACCCATTCGAGACAAAGTTTTTGGGTTTCAAGCAGGGTGTTTTGCCGCAGGATCTGAAATTGATATTCCAACTGCTTTTGCTGTTCGCTCATCCAGGCATTACGGGCCGAATAAACAGAAGGGAATTCTACTTGCTGGGATATTTCAAATTCAAAGTAGGAGCCCGTCTGGTTTTCTCCAAATGGAAGATAATAAGCTGAGGTCTGCAGATCAGGTAATTTGTTCCCTGCGATCAGTCCAAGCGATTCGCTTTTAATAAAACTCCTGTAGGCTGCCAGGGAGTGGTTGTTGGTTTCCACACTGCTTAAAAGGGCATCAATGGAACCAGGCTGTGCATGCAAGGTTTCTGTAAAGCAGAGAGCCGCAAGCACCATGAAAAAAGCATTTTTCATATACGCGTCTGTTCAGATCAATTAATAATCCGGGCGAATCCAAACGGATGCCCTGAGAGGTCAATTATTGGAAATCCGGAGAAGTTACTTCCGAAATGCTGCCAATAAGATGTTTAAACATGTATTTGAATGGGAGGTGCCCGTAAAGAGTGATAGGAGAGGGCAGGGGCTTTCGCCGAATGGAAATCGAAAAAAAACGATCCGGAATGGTAAATGACTTTCTTTATGGGCAACAATGGAGTTTGTTGGCAGGGAATAAAACAGAAAGAGGGGGGAAGTTTTATTTTCGAACTTGCCCGATGGACCAATTCGTGAAAATGAATCGTGTTTTCCGGTAATTGATGTCGATGAACCGATAAACCTTCCGCTGTTAGAGCCGTATTTGCTTCAGCATGATCTGCCGGGGCTGTTTGGTGATGGTGATGGTGATGCGTATGCCCGTGATGATGATGTGCGAGCGCAGATGTAGATTCCAACTCGCTGGAATCAGTAGTTTGCAGATGCGCATGCGGAATAAAATCGTGCAGCAAGAGGAGTGTGTAAACTCCCAGCAGTGCCAGGCTTAATATGCTGCGGTATTTTTGCATCCCTACAAAGTAAAGTATAATAGCTGGCAAAACAAAGAGAGGTAGATCCCAAAGATACTTCTCGCAACTGTCAGAAACAGAATTTTCCGGATCCCGGGAATAGACGTATTAAACGCATCAAACGCATCAAACAAATTAAACGCTCCCTCAACTCTCATCCAAAATTAGTAACTTCACGATACTATCATATGATACTATCATGAATCCGCCATATAAGATTACAAATTCTATATTATTGCTTGTTTCCTCTATATCAGAGAGGATAGGGGAAGTGCGATCAGCGCATTTGGACAAGCCATCTCCGGAGCTTCGTAAGCGAAACCGGGTTAAGACCATAAAAGCATCTCTGGAAATTGAAGGGAATAGCCTGAGTGAGGATCAAATTACCGCAATTATTGAGGAGAAGCGGGTTGTAGGTCCGAGAAAGGATATTCTGGAAGTGGTAAATGCCGTAAAGGTATACGACAACTTACAGGTTTTTACTCCGGATAATCTGTCCTCATTTTTAAGCGCTCATGGTTTGTTGATGGATGGTTTAATGGATCGGCCAGGGGAATTTCGGCGAAAGCCGGTCGGGATATTCAAGGGGAGCAAAGTTGCTCATGTAGCACCACCGGCTGATAAAGTGGATCATCTCATGAACGAGCTGTTTAGCTATATCAGCGAATCAAATGATCATGTTTTGATCAGGAGCAGTGTCGTTCATTATGAGATAGAATTTATACATCCGTTTATGGATGGAAATGGCAGGATGGGACGCTTGTGGCAAACCTTAATCCTCGCAAAAGAAATTCCTTTGTTTGAGTTTCTGCCGTTTGAAACAATAATCAAAGAAAGGCAGCAGGAGTACTATGATGTTTTAGAAAGATGCGACAAAACAGGCGAATCGACCGATTTTATTGAATTTATATTGCACGCAATAAACGATGCATTAGAAGAATTACTCCGAATTCAAAGACCCAATCTTACCGTTGACCAACGAATCGAGATTTTTCTCTCAGGCTTTACGGGGGAGGCGTTTTCAAGAGGAGATTATATGCGTGTTTTTAAAGATATCTCCAGTGCAACCGCCAGCCGGGATATGAAATACGCTGTAGAAAATGGACTGGTTGAAAAATTAGGTGACAAAAGAAATACGAAGTATCGGAAAATTAAAAGAGGGTAGTGTGCTTCGACAGCCAGTCTGCTGATTCTTACTTTGTCCATTTACAATATTGATAACCCAAACTACTTTGCTTTGTGTATAATATTTCCTGAGTGCCGCTCCTCCGGAGCTTTTTGTACCGGATTGATTATTGGTTCTACAAAGGTATGGCTCCGCTGGAGCCAACAATAACCAACTATTGAGCATAGCCGCAAATTTCACAAACTATACAGCTTTACAGAATCGTAGACGCATTAAACAAAACCCTGTCCGTCCCTAATTGTCTGTAAAAGGATTTTCAGGATGACACACACGTATTAAACGCATCAAACGTATAAAACAAGTTAAACGTTCCCCGATAAACTCTACTCCCTCAACTCTAAACTTTTCTCTTCAACTGTCAGAAACAGAATTTTCCGGATTATAGAATTTGCAGAATTATAGAAACCGTAATAAGCGAAACCCGCTCCCTGCTCATCAATATCCCTCTCAACTCTACTCCCTCAACTCTAAACTCTCAGAAACAGAATTTTCCGGATCCCGAGAATAGACGTATAAAACGAATCAAACGTATAAAACAAGTTAAACGATCTCCCCTCAACTCTCATCTAAATTTGCTATTTTTATCAAAAGCCCAGACAACCCCAAATGAACCTCATCTCCATATATCCCCCTTTTTTGGTGTGTTAAGTACAATTGTATAGCTGTGTGGCTATATGCAGAAAAGGTGTGTTTATAGGTATGATTCGGTGGGGTTTGTTTGGGAGATTGGGGGTTATACAAATGTTCTGCGCAATAATATCCTAGTTCATGCTGATTGAGAAGATAATTGGGCCAGATTTTTTTCAATTATAGACAACCAGGAAGTAAATCATGTATATTGTTTGTATTTCCGAGACACCTTAAAGAGAGTGGTGACAAGAGAATTTAAGATCGTTGGTTAAATGAAGAAGACCATTTTTGGTCTAAAAATATTATAATACGAAGGTTTCTGTCTAGAATAGCCTATCTTGTCATTATAACTTTCTGTGTAAATGAAGTGCATATGAGATTAAAATGTTTGAAAATAAAGAATTTCAAGTCGCTCGCCAACGTAGTCTTTACTCCTTCTGAGCTATCTGTATTGATAGGGCCAAATAATTCTGGTAAGACAAACTTTGTTACTGCGATTCGGTTCTTGTCGGAAGTCTATGAATATGGATTAGAAACTGCGGTTCGGCGGGGGGGAGGATATGAGAATATTGCACTCAGAAAGTTGAGAAGATCAAAGTCAGCCATACGCTTTGATGTTACCATGGAGGTTGATTTGACCAAAGATGGTCCAATGACAACATTATTAAACACCTTCATGTGGATACCGAAAAATAGCAAAGCTAGAAAGGGGCTAAAAAAGTTAATTATTCATCATTCTTTTTCCTTTAGAGCCACTAAACAAAACATTAAAGCCGAATTTAAAGTCGAAGAAGAAGAGTATTCTATTAAGAATGCAGAAGATCATTCATTTATACTTTTTAACTGCGTCCGACATAATGATAAAATACTTGATTATTTTTTCTATTCTGATGATGGTACTACCAGCCCTATCAGTGATCTTTTTGCATACCCTACGCTCAAAAAAGAACTAATAATCTCCTCACAAGAACTGTTTATTGCGGGAAGGCCGTTAAGATTAATTAGCCCGTTCACATCTGTTGTTAGCAATTGGATAGTTTATCAATTTAATCCAATTGATGTGCGACGTGAAGGGGTGCCAACACCTAATCCTGAAATGGATTTATATGGTAGAAACTTACCCGCTGTAGTGGATTGGTTAATTAATAAAAAACCAAAACTTTGGGAGAGTGTAATTGATGCAATGACTAGGATCATTCCTGGTCTTATTAATATCACAACGGGATATTTACACAATAAGACATTAGGGTTGTTTTTTCATGAAGATGGTTTTGGTCGGCCTTGGAACAGTGAAGAAATAAGTGATGGTACAATTCTCACATTATCTATGCTTTGTGCAATCATTGATCCTAGAAAAGAGCTAATTGTTCTAGAAGAACCTGAGAATTCAGTACATCCTTGGATAATAAGGGAAATAATGGCTTTTATTAAAGAGGTAAGTTTTCAAAAAAACATTATCGTTACAACTCATTCAATTATTATTATTGACTTACTTCACCCAGATAAAATTTGGACCATTTACCGGAATGAAGGAGAGTCTTTTTTGCAAAAGCTTTTAGATATAGATTCCGAGTTACTTGAGGCATGGGAAACTGGTAAGTATAAAGTTTCTCAATTTATTGATTCTGGCTTAATTCCAAAACTTGTGCCCTAGGATGAAAATCGGAATCATAACAGAAGGCAGTGCTGAACAAAAGTCTCTAGTTGAGATTGTTCAAAAACTTAGAAATGATGGCATAACCCTAGTAAACCCTGTGTTTGCACCTATTGAGCCGAAAGCAACAAGCGGCCAAATTGTTAAAGCAGCAGAAGATAGAGTAAATCTCTTACATTCGAGGGGGTGCGATCGTATCATTTTAATATTAGATTTAGAAGATAATCAAGATTGTATAATTGAGAGAAAGGATTTGTTAGAAAGTGAATTTGAAAAAAGAGGGATGGAGAATGTTTGTTGCGTAATCAAAAAGAGACAGTTTGAGAATTGGTTGTTGGCAGATCTTGATGCGATTAAATTATGCAAGAATTTCAAAGTCACGCGTAGAATAAGGGGACTTGTTGAACCAAACAAAGCAGATAATATTCAAAATCCGGTAGGAGAGTTGTCGAAGCTAAAAAACAATAGGAAGAGCTTTCACAAGAATGCTGATGCACTTGCAATTGCAAAGAAATGTGACATCAAGAAAATGTCGAAGAATAGTAGGTCATTTAGACGATTTCTAAGGCTAGTTGATCATCCTCTTTACCAAGGGCAGAGTAGGACTCCTTGTAAATAAAATTAAAATAATTAATTGAGCGCAGAACTTTGTAGCTACGTCAATAGCCTCCTGTCGTCGGCTACTGCGCAGCTACCAGGAGTTATGGGCAATAAAATTTAGATCAATTGGCAGCAAGAAAAGTTACATATAACATTCCTGGAATTGGAAACTTAACTGCAAATTTATTTGATTATACTCAACAAGTCTATGATTTCTTAGATCACTATGGACATATTTTGAGATTCCGTACAATCAACCAATTAGGAAGACTGAGGGATGTTTATCAAGGGGCGCATCATAATAGATATGAGTATGTGTTTTTGCAACTTTCTCTGATTTCTGAGCTTTGTTCAAATAAGAAATCAGAATTAGGTTTATCGGGAGAGAGAAGGTTTTGTGGAAAAATCTCTGATGATGGACCATATCCGTCAACGGGGGAACTGCTTCAATGTTTAGTTCTTTTGAATAACATGGGCTATTTGGAGGGTACATTCTCTACTTCAAGAGCGTGGCTCTCATTACTAAAGGAAAACAGAGACGTATTCAATTTCTTTAAAAATGGTCTAGATAAGGATGATTGGTTTAGATTTGAAAAATGTATTGACGGTTATGAATATGGGAAGTTCAATATTTTCATGGCTCTTTTTCAACTCCAACGATATAAAAGAAAAGGGAAGAATGTAGTTGAATTTGCCTCTTCCTTACTTCGAAAAAGTCTTTCAAGTGAAAGATCGGATATTCACCTAGTCCAATTTAAGAAACTCTATTCTAGTATTAGGCAACTATCATTTATTACCCTTGATTCATTGTATGCCCCTGTTCCCTTTAGTCTTGATTTATCTTCAATTTTATTAAATTTTGAAGAACTTTTAGAGTCTCTATTTATTAAGAATACCACTTATAGGATAGCACTAGGTAACCTAGAACAGGTTCTTCAAGATTCTGTTTACATGGCATCAGATGCTTGTATTAATACAGGTAGGGCTTCCGATGAAAAAATAACGGAGTTAAGATCTCAAGTTGAACGAGTAAATGGAATTACAGATTTAGCTAAAATAGTATGTCCCGATCAGGAGTCAGGCAATTTTAATCTGGGAGTCAAAGAATTAGACTGGATTAGAGAGAAAAAAATTATTCAAGAATACCGTTTAACTGCTAATGACCGCGACAATCTCCCATACCCTCTGACTGATGAAGTAAAATGGGAGATCGAATTGAAAAAAAGGCTTGGAGTATCTAGATCTCAAGTAGGAATATTAACGAACTTCAAGAAAAGCATCGTTAAACTTGCAATTGGATTAACTACAACAGATAATGCCCAATCCCTAAGAGCTGCATTAAAGGTCACAAATGAACTAATAAAGTTTAAAGACTCAATGCCACAAACACCATTTAATCTAGATGGTAAAAACGAGGAGCTTCTGTTGTCATTTCTTTTGAAGGCTATTTTCGGCTGGGAGAAAAAGTTTATTCTAGAAAACAAAAATAGAATTGACTCTGCAATATTTGTTTCTAACGGAAGAGTATCTACTATTGAAAAAATTGACAAATACATGGAGTCGGCAAGAAAATACCTAAACAACGATGAGATTTTTGAGGTCGAAAAAACAAGGGATCTCGTTGAACATAATAATTATTCGGGATTGACGATTGTTTTTGTTGGAGGAACAAAACTATTTGATGAGGGAGACAATCAAGGTAGCGCAGAGTATGACGGATTAATCATTCATCCTACAAAAGACCCCAGAGAGTTTTTTGGGTATATTCTTGAGGCGAAAAATTACAATAATGGAGCAACTGATGCTGAACAACAACTAAGAGAAAGGGTTGAACCTCATTTAATTCAGCCGATCGAATGTGTGATAAATAGATTGAATAATAGAGCGGCCTACGCAGAGGTGAAACTACAAAGGCCATAATGAATGGGAAATAAATGAAAACTAATGACAAGAGTAATTGAAATCCTTGTTGATCTATCAGGTAGTATGAACGATCCTTTTGAGGCTGATTCTGGAAATCATAAATCAAAAATTTCTTTTTCAGTAGAGCTCCTAAAAAAGCAAGTAATACCATATCTGAGCTTTGACAGCTTCATAAGCCTACACTTATTTCGAGCGGATACATACTGTGAATTAGAAATTACTACCTTTTTAGATCATACAATTGTTTCAGAAGAAGACTTAGAAAAGGAGGTGGATAGCTTAGGTACACCATCTGGGGGCACTCCAATCGCTGATGCTATCCTATATTCTGTTGATAGAATTACCGGCAAGAAAGGGGAAGATAGCAAACTACTGATCATTACAGATGGTGAAGAAACTTGTTTTGGTGATTTCAGGGCAGCAGCAAAAGAAGCCTCAAGGATAGGAGTTGATTGTAAAATCTATATTATTGGAGTTGGTGTTTTAGATGAAAGCGGAAAAGAAGAATTAGTTGAAATCGCAACCACTTCCGGAGGTCATTTTATTCACTTAGAAGAATCATTTGAGGTTCGAGAGAATGAACTGAACAAGGAAATTGCCAAGTTCATCGAAGAAATGAACTTAGATACAATTAGCAATCTTCTTGACAACATTTGGCAGAGTAATAGAGGTCAGGATTTTCAATTGTCAACATTCTTTGAAAAATACGCAAGTCTGCTTAGTATTATCCCAGGTCAGCACATTTCTTGTTCGCCTACCCTATTGATCGAGTTTTTTGACCCAACACTAGATATAGTACATTTAAATGATAGTATAACTTATTTAAAGAGATGTAATAACATCATCAGAACTATTATTGTAGTTCTTAAAAAGTGGGATCAAAATATCGAGGAAATTATAAATGAATACTGTGTTATTGCCAAAAATATCGGCATTCAAGATTTCCAAATCAAAGTTTTTGGCATGCCTCTTCTTAAAACAAATTATATACGAGGAGTATTGAATGATCAGTCCAATGATTCTAATATTGTTGTTAATATTCATGGTGATCAAAATGAAGTTAACATTGGGACAATTGTTAATAATAACATTTCACCAGAAATTTTAGAGCAATTCTCTATGGTTATTTCACAAGTCCAAAAATCTTCTAGAATATCTGAAGTGGAGAGGAATCGCTATATAGAGGCTTTAACCACAATTAATAGCCAACTCTTGAAAGAAAAGAAAAGTAGGCTTCCAGAATCTGTTTTAAGAGGGATCATTGGAAGTATAACTGGGCTTGATTCAATTTCTACAATTTGGGTTAATTTGAAGAGTATTTTGGATGATTTCATTAAATCGTAAGCCCATAACAAAGTGCATATATCAATAGCCTTCCTTCGGTCGTCTACTGTATATGCACCAACCGTCAGACCGCGCAATAACTTCTATCTATTTTCCTGCCATTATTGGATTTTGTTTCGTATTTTGATATGAACCAATCAAGCCAATTTTCATGCATTATCAACAAGATGTTGCCAATGCCTATCGGCTCCGGCGGACCAAAGAAAGATCGGGGTCAGGTATTCATGACTTCCCTGGAGGAAAAGGGTCTCCTTCGCTATGCTCCGGCGGACCACCGTGGATTCGGACAGCTGGGCTCGCATTGTCGATACCCTCCCAATAATGGGCCTGGAAAAGCTTCAGAAACAGCTGCGAAAGCTCATTTTTATACTATGGCGCCTATTATGGCCGACATGGAGTCGATATGAGCCCCGATTTATTGTTTTTCCGTAAATTACGAGAGCAACCAATCAAGCGGGAGAAGGCTGGAGAACCCCTCAAATATGGCTGAAAAATGGAGTTATTGCCGGGACTCCCCTTGTAGCAAATAAAAGATAATCATGAATTTCGAACAGATTAAAGAACGAACAAGACCATTAGTCAACAAAGTGTCTGCTGTATCGGAGGGGTCATTAGATCTGATGAGTGACTTGATTGTAGTTGAAGTTTATGACAAAGGAGATGTGTTTATTGATAGAGGGAAAAAAAATAACAAGGAATACTTTGTTTACGAAGGTGTCTGCCGGAGCTTTTTGCTTAGTCCGGAAGGTGAGGAAGTAACTATATCTTATTTTCTTGAAGGTAGTGTACTCTCTCCGAATAAAACGAGAACAGCCAATCAAATATCACACCTTAACTTCCAAGCGCTTACAAAATTAACCGTAGCCAGCCTAAACGCTGACAAGTTTGAGCAGCTAATGATAAATTACATTGACATACGAGAGTTTGGAAATATGGTTTTACAAATTGAACTCCTTTCAAAAGTTGAAAAAGAAATTGGCCTCGCTTCGCTGAACGCTAAAGAAAGGCTTATTCTTTTTCGAGAAAAGTATCACTTTCTGGAAAATCTAATCTCACATGTTGACATTGCCTCCTATCTGGGAATTACAAATATTTCCCTCAGCAGACTCCGTAAAAAACTCAGGAAGTAAAAGGTCATCCTTTAACAAATGTTAATGGATACGAAATCAACATCATCAATCTTTGCAGTGAACTTAAAAGCAAAGAAAGATGAAGAACTTTTCAAGTACCACCACACAAGGATTTAATATAAATAAAATTAATCCACTATGGTATCTCGCAATTGGAGTAGCTACCATGGCCCTAACTCACATGACCTTTAGTATTGAAGTCATGGCTTGGGTTTCAAGTGTTCCATTTTTAATTTATCTAAGTCTCACACAAGGCTGGAAGGCAAGATTAACCTTTTTTCTCGCTTTGGTTTTGGCCTGGTCCCTTGTTGTAACGAAGATTATTAGCGATCCAATTCCACTGATGCTGGTCTTTCTCTACTCGATTCCAATTAGTTTATTTCACCTGCCGGGATACTTGATCTGGAGCAAATTTAAAGATCAGAAATATGCGCTGTTTCTATTTCCTGTCATCATGCTTGTTATGGAATGGATACAATACACCTTTACACCTCTTGCAAGTTGGGGGGTAGCAGCATATACCATGCACGACAATGTATCGCTTATTCAAACAGTATCCCTGTTTGGTATGGCTGGTCTAAGCTTTTTGATTTATTGGGTTAATGTCTCAATGGCCAATATTATCATCAAACGAAAAATCTCTATCTCAACATTTCAGCTTCCGTTAATTATGCTGTTTCTTTTCATTTTTTTTGGCTCCATCCGATACGATATGAGCAAAGCCAATGGCAGCGACTCTATAACTGTTGCAGCAGTTGGAACAGACTCGGAGGCAAGTGGTTTACCATTGCCAACCAAGGTAAGAACTGAACAGACTAAAACGGCATTATTTAAACGAACCAGAACTGCAGCGGAAGGTGGTGCTAAAATAATATCGTGGAACGAAGCTGCTATATTTATAATGCCTGAAGATGAGAAGGAATGGATAAACTCCATCAGGAAACTAGCCGCTGAACTCAATATCACTTTGGTCGCTTCTTATGTGTCACCTATTTCACAATCTCCCTTGAGGTATGAGAACAAGTACCAGTTTATCGATTCGTCAGGAAACATTACGCATACATACCTCAAGCATCAACCCGTACCAGGAGAACCCGCTGTGCAGGGAAAGTCGCCTTTAAAAGTTGCTGATATAAAAGGAACAAAAGTCGCAGCCGCAATTTGCTATGATTATGATTTTCCGTATCTGGCAAAAGGATATGGTGCATTAGGGGCAGATATGGTTATTCTTCCGTCAAGTGATTGGAGAGGCATTGACCCTGTTCATACAGAAATGGCAGCCTTTAGAGCTGTTGAGCAAGGTCACTCGGTTCTTCGTTCAACGCGTTTTGGGCTCTCTGCTGCAATTACACCATACGGTGAAATGGTTTCACAAATGAGCAGTTTTGACGATAATGATAAAATCATGTATGCACAACTACCTACCAAAGGTGTCCCTACATTATACTCCGTTATTCAAGATAGCTTCGTCTATCTGTGTATTGGATTCTTACTGTCGTTCATGGCTATTGCGGCTCGATTAAAAAATGAATCAAAACCTATATTCAAAAAAGAAATGGGTATGACGCCAAAATAATTTCAGAAAACTCAGGCCTAATCAAACTAATTAGTTCCGAATAATAATTCCGAACCAATACTCTTTCCCTTCTTCCTTTCTTTGTGATGAAATATAAAAAGAAGCTATGATAAAGACAGGGAAAGCAAGAGTAGCAACAGGCTACGGATCACCTGAAGTATTGCAATTTCAAGAAGTAAAAAAACCAACCTCAAAACCCAATGAAGTACTGGTAAAAGTTATGGCGGCCGCTGCTACTTGTAAAGGTATACTTTCAGAAAAAGTGGCGGAAGCACATCACTATATTGATTCAGGTCATAAGAGAGGAAACGTGGTAATTATAACGGAATAAACACGCTCTACGTATTCAGCTAGGCATAAATTGCCTGGTCAATAAAACATTTAGTAATTATAAAAAAAAACAATCATTTTGACATATTTTAAAAGCGATAAGGGCAGGGAAGAAATATACAACCTCTATGATCAAAAACTAGAGAAGCTGAATATTGAATATCAATGCCTGACGGTAAATACAAGTTATGGAGAAACCCATGTTATCCGTACAGGAAACCCTGACAATCCACCTATCCTGGTAATTCACGGCTCGAATGGTTGTGCTCCGATTGCTTTAGAAACATATCCAAATCTAAGCTCCGAATATCAGGTTTTCGCCATAGACGTGCTCGCCCAACCCAATAAAAGTGCAGAGACAAGAATGAATATGAAGGATCACTCCTATGGTATTTGGATGAATGAGGTCATACGAGCATTGCGTTTAGAGGAGGTTCGAATGATCGGCTTTTCGTTTGGTGGACTGGTCATATTAAAGACTTTGGAATTTGATGAAAGCCTTATAAAGGAAGTGTGCCTGGCAGCACCTGCATATATAGTGAATGGAAATCCTCTGAAGTTATTGCTCAACGTATTTATACCAATAAGACGGTACTTAAGCACTGGAAAAATAAAATATGTCCAAAAATTCTTAGCCAGGTTATTCACTGAACGCGATGAATTCGCAGTACAGTTTTTATCAAAAGTATTCCATCATTATAAAATGGATTTCACACCAGTGCCAGTCATACGAAGGCGCGCAGCACAATCTATTGAAACACCCATTACGTTGTTTGCGGCAAAAAATGATCTGATGTTTCCCGGTGAGAAAATGATAAAGAGAGCATCTGCAATATTCCCTTCACTAAAGATGACGGTTTTATTGGAAGATTCAAAACACGTTCAGAGCAAGGCTGATAATTCCATGATCGAATCAATGGTCATAGAGAATAAAGATCAATAATAAATCCAATTGAATTGAAATGGCATTTTGGAAGGGCTTCCTTTTTGCGCAAAAAAAATTAAACTAAGAGCTTGTTCGGGATTTGCTTTTGGAGCGAACGCCTCAAAATTTTGTACTGAACGAGGCATGATGAAGGAGCCTAGCCAAAGCTAAGCGACTGAAGAATAACAAAGTGCAGTGCAAAATTTGGCAAGTGCAGCCCAAAGTGTAAAACCCGAACAAGCTCTAAATCCAAAAAATCATGAAAGTGAAAATAAATAAGTTTTCGGGTGTTACCTTCGGTGTTCTATTCGGATTGTTAGCAGGTATAGCATTAAAAGATATCGGACTATGGATCTGTCTTGGATTAGCGATAGGCGCTGCGGTTGATTATACAAGGAATAAAAACCAAAACAGCGAAGGCGAAAACGAAAAATAAGAAATCATGGATACCTACGGCAAAAGGCGTCCTCAAATAACACTACTCAAAATACAAAAACATGAGAATTGAATTTTTAATACTCTTATCAGCAATTCTTTTTTATGCTTGCAATACCTCAAAAAAATCGGACCTCACACAGCAACCAACTTTAGCTGATTATCAGCTTGGCGAAAAATGGGTTTGGAAATATAAGGGAGTAACTACAGAAGGGGAGGTTCGTTCGGAAGGAATAGACACCAGAACTATAGTGAATTCTGATAAAGGCTTTGGTATGATCATCGGCAAAGACACCATTCCTCTCACCGAAATTGTAAAACCGGATGAAACCGGAACTCCGAAGTATGACTGGCCATTGCAAGTCGGTAAAAAATGGAGATACGAGAACAATTGGACAAGCCAGGATGGTACTACAGGAAGTCAGCGTCAAAATGCTGAAGTGCTGTCTTATCAGGAGGAAAAAGTGGAAGCCGGAACCTTCATGGCTTACACCATAAAATACACCGGCAAAACGACCAATTCAAGAGGGTATAATGCAGATGAAGAGGAGGTTTGGCTATATGCCCCGGCTGTGAAGAACTTTATTAAACTGACTCAGTCTCAGGGTGATTTTTTGTATGTAGAGGAGTTAATTGAGTATTCAAGGCCCGAGTAAATAGAAATAATAATTAGAGGCATGTGCCATATCTGTCGGTAGACTGCGCAATAATTTCTATACTGATTACATCTGGTGACGAAATAAACAAATGGTTTATTCAGTATAATTGAATAGCTGAGTGGCTATCAGCAGGAAGGATTTGTTTGTGAGCGTAGCCAGGTGGGGTTTGTGGAAGAAGACGGCAAAAAGGGATTGGTAGCAGCTCCAAAGGATCAAGGGTATGCTGACAGTTGGGATAATGCAAAGACGAAAAGTGAAAAATTGGTGATAAATGGTTATAATGACTGGTTTCTTCCATCAAAAGATCAGCTAAATTTAATGTTTAATAACCTCCACAATAATAGTCTTGGAAAACTGGGCAATTTCGAAGGGGGGTGGTACTGGGCAGATGATTTCTTCTTAACTGCAGAATCACAAAAGATGTGTGCAAAGCAATTTTTTGATGTGCCAAACACCAACCCGACTGCAAATAACGGCGCTCAATCCTATAGCTATATTGAGCTTGCCTACTATTCATGGCGAGCGGCTCGGAAATTTTAACTATTTATCATCTCCCATGTCCTCCTTTCAATTCAAAAATTTCAGCCTCCAACAAACAAACACCGCTCAACGCATCGGTACCGACTCCGTGCTCTTTGGTGCCTGGGTGGATTTGTGTGGAGCAAAAAAAGTGTTGGATGTAGGGAGTGGCAGTGGTATTCTCAGCCTGATGGCTGCCCAGCGATTTCCAAATATTTGTATTGATGCCCTCGAACCAGATCCCGGCAGTCTGACGGATGCCAAAGCCAATGCCACAGCTTCTCCCTGGGCAGACAGTATTCAATTGTTTGATGAAAAGTTGCAAGTATTTTATCCGGGCAGGAAATACGATCACATAATCAGCAATCCGCCGTTTTTTAGCGGCGGATTAAGACATTCGGCGAAAGCCAAAGCCAATGCCCGCCATACCGATAGGCTGCCTTTTGAGGAATTGATTTCAAATGTGGATCGACTGCTTGCCGATGATGGAAAGTTTAGTTTGATCCTTTCAATCCAGGAGGTGAATCGCTTTAAGGAGTTGATCCCCAATAGGGTAGAAGCTCCTTTTTTATCCCTCGAAAGAGAGTGCCTGGTAAAACCCACCAAAAACAAAGCACCCCATCGATCCCTAATGACCTTTTCGAGGGAAGCTGTAGGATGTAAATCGGAAGAAATTACCCTGCTACAAAGCCAAATCCCCAATGATTTTACAGAAGAGTTTAGCAGACTTACTGCGGAGTTTTATTTGAATGTTGAGCGTTGATCGGGAAGCGTTTAGCGAAATCCGCTAAACGCTAAACGCTAAACGCTAAACGCTAAACGTATTGACACATAAACTTAGGGACAAAACCTGGTGCCGCACCTACGGCGCTTAAAGGGAAACCGATATTTTTTGTTACAAAGGTGTGCCTCCTCTGGAGGCTCCAGCGGAGCCAAACCTATGTAGCATTTTTTGCGATTTTGATGGTAAGCTCCAGCGGAGCGACACCAATTCGTAGTTCCTGTTTTGCCTCTAGGATTGGGTGCTAGTATATATAGAATTTAAAAGAATCTTCTGATTTGAGTCGATTTTCATTTTCTTCTCCCTCCCTGTGTCCCTCCCTCAGAGCGGGAGGGAAGCGTATTCTGAATGTTTTGTTTCGGTAAATTTTGCTCCACCTCTGGAGGGGGAGCTGTCCGCTGTAAGCGGGCTGAGGGGGAGAGCATTTTGGAATGTAGCTGTTTCTCATAAACTTAGGGACAAAAGCAGGTGCCGCACCTACGGCGCTTAAAGGGAAACCGATATTTTTTGTTACAAAGGTGTGCCTCCTCTGGAGGCTCCAGCGGAGCCAAACCTATGTAGCATTTTTTGCAATTTTGATGGCAAGCTCCAGCGGAGCGACACCAATTCGTAGTTCCTGTTTTGCTCCAAAGATTGGGTGCTATACCCGAGCCGAAGTGGTTTGGGTATAGTACAGCTAAACGCTCAACGATCCTCAAAACCAACTGCAAATGGCTGGGTAGAGGAATGTAGATAAGCTAAAAACGAATTTTTTTGTAAATTGTACTTCGAAGGAGAAAGCGATCAATTTTCTATATCGACTTTCCCTCAAAGCTCCGTCTTTTCAAAAACAAGTTTGGTCATTTCCGACAGCATTGCACTTCGTCTGCCTGCTTATACTATGTATTAATGGTATCATCCGGGCATGCCTGCCTGCTGTTAATCCTCCCAATGATCCAATCTTGATTTGCCCTTTTATTAAATCTTTAAACAAACACCTAATGGAAAGATTAAAAGATCATTTGGATCAACTGCACCAAACGGCAAAGATTCATGCCAATGTCAGCTCCCTCCTTAGCTATTTGCCGAATTGCGAATACGAACTCATCCTTTGGATGCAACATTCAGGGAAGTGGAATAACGACCCCTCTAAACCAGCCCCAACGCCACCAGCTGGTTTTAAGCCTGGTGACGGAAGCGTAGATTTCGGATTGTTTCTGTACTGGATTCATAATAAGGAATTGATTGATACCAGCGAATTCAATAAAACGGAGAAGGCCCTGCTGAATGCACTTCTGGATTTCCTAAACAAATTTGTCTTGCCCGCGAGTCAAATGACAAAGACAAATTATCAGTTCTTCGCCGACGGTAATGAGTTGATCTATAAGGACGGCTCTGTTTTGGGTATGGAGAAATGGGCTACCTACGACCAGGGATGGTTTATGGCCTTCTTGAATCTGATTAAAACGGTAAGTATTGACAACTGGTATTACGGTTCTGATTTCCCGGCTATTAAGGAAACCCAGCCGGTACAAATTACAGGTTCCGACAAAAATAAAAATATTGTCCACATTGCCGTTTTGGGCGATTGGGGTACCGGGGATGAAACGGCAAAATCCCTTATGTCAGCATTGACCGGTTATATGCCGGACTACATTATTCATCTGGGAGATGTGTACTATTCCGGTACGCCCGAAACCAGTATCCTGCATCCCGGACAGGATATTTATTTCCATCTGGGGGAGGAGAAGAATAACCTCATGGATATTTGGCCGGCCAATTATCAGGAGAATGGAAAATCCATCACTCTTAATTCTAATCACGAAATGTACTCCGGAGCAAATGGCTACTTCTACAATGCACTGGGACATGACCGTTTGTTTGGTTGGGGTATTTTCGATATTCAAAAGGGTGAAAGTTGTCTTGCCCTGCAATTTGGCGACTGGACTGTTTTGTGCCTGGATTCTGCCTACATGAGCAAAGTTTCCAATGCTTTCATGGAAGGCAGCATCGGCGGTGCCGACGGCACCCAGGGAACCTGGATCAAAAGCCTGGGATTGGATCCCTGCAAAACCATCGTCATGACCCACCACAATGGATTTGCCGATGATTGCTCGGAGATGAGCCCGCTTTGGGCAGAAATAAATGGAGCACTGGGAGATGATCCTTTTGCCTGGTACTGGGGACATGTACATAATGGAATTGTGTATAGTTCGCCGATAACGATTCCTGACAGTCCGAAAGCGCCCGGTAAAACGACTAAAACCTATGCTCGTTGTTCCGGTCATGCTTCGATTCCCTATGGTAATTCAGAGGTGCTGGAAAAACTTGACGGGAAGCAAATTACCTGGCGGGAAACGAATAAGCAGAAAGACAGTCAGGAGTTGTGTCACGGTTTTGCGATCATTTCCATTACAAAGGATGACACCGGCACGGTGCAGAAAATAGAAGAGCATTTCTTTGATACCAGTGGCCAACAGCAGCCGGTGTACTCGAAACAGATATTTTAGTTAATAATGTTAATTTTTAATTAAACCAACGGAAGAATTCGTGGAGCGGTCAGCGTTTATCGGAAATACCGCCTATAATTCAAAGGATAGAAAAGTTCGCTAAACGATCAACGCTCCCGCCCAAGGTTTCATCCTACATCAGTACACCAAAACACGAAAAACCCGACCTGCCAAAGGCAAATCGGGTTTTTCAATTTTTTTAGTTCGGTTTAGAGTTTTAGCTAAGAGACGCTTGCGCTGGGTTGTGATTCAGCCAGAATGCTTTTGGCTGCTTCGAGGATTCGGGTGTCCTTTAAATGGACGATACCTCCATTGGGGCCTGATTGGATATGTTTACCGGTAAATTCGCCGTCTGAAAAGTCATTGGCACCAAAGTAATTTCTAATGGTTTGTTCGGAAAGGCCCAATTCTTTTGCAAGACGGCTTACGCTGCCAGTTGGAAGGCTGTGCTTGATGTCGCGAAGTTCATTGAAGGTAATATTCATAATCGCAAAGTTTTGGAGCTTGCTTAAATGGAGAGTCAATCCTGAGATGAGATGATTAAGCAAACTCTGATTAACGAATTGTTAGAAGCTTGACTACTCAAGAAAGTTAGTCAATTTCAAATAATTATAAAAGCAATTTGAGGATTTCCTCAACATTGTTTGGCAATTTTACTTTCCTAACAAATCATTGACCAGCAAAGTTGGTGTTACTGCTAAGAAAATGACCATTTTTTTATGGAGTGATTTTTCTGGTGAGGGGATTGTCCGGGAGCCTTTGGCTGCCTGGACAATTAAATACCAGCATAATAGCCCAACCGATAAACATCAAAGAGAAACAAAGAAGGAGAGGAGGATCTGAAATTTCGCTCCATCAACCGGCCAAATAATTTGTAAATTAACCAGGGAATCCACGACAACTTCAGGGCAGTAAGGTTTTCGAAACTTTCACTCAAACGGGTATTCATCCAGGGATGCTCCTTTTTGAGGCTTTTTAGATTTCGAAGGGCTTCCCGGGTTTTATCGAGATACACATCCACTGGTTCCAGGCCGGTATGCTCGAGTGGATTGTCCAGATGGCGTATTTGAAATCCCGCTTCTTTCAGGTGAAAACCAAAAAGGGTGTCTTCGTGTCCGTATCCGACATGGGCATCGGGGAAAGTTACTTTATCAAATACTTTTTGGTGACAGAAAAAGTGGTGGGTGCTGAATCCTTCAAAGGGCGATTTCCGGCGTTCAACTGCCGGCCTTTGTTCCCGGTTCCGTCCGTAGTACCAGCGAAAATACAGGGCAGGATCTTCCGGCGCTTGCCCGGCATAAGCAGTGCCTCCACAAAGCAGGACGTTTTCAGACCGTTCATTCCAATAGGTTTCCAGATAGTCATCGCTTACTACTGCCGAATCGGCATCCATAAACAGCAGCCAGGGATAAACCGCTTCTTCCGCCAGCTTATTGCGAATAGCCGCCCGCCCTAAATTCTCAGGCAGGATTCTGAATTCCAGGCTTTTTTGCCTTTCGGCGAAAGCCAATTCTTCTGAATAATCAAAACCCGAAGCATCATCAAAAACCAGGATCTCAAACGGAACTTTGAGCGCTTCCCCTTGTTTTATCAGGACTTCCAGCATGGGAATGATCCTGTACCGATAAACCGGAATTAATATGGAAAGCATTGGTACCTTTGTTTTTTGAAAATAATTACTTTCAATTAAAACTGAAAGTTTCGAAAGGTGTTATATTAGCATCGGGATGTAAAGAGGCCCGGTACAAATGTATAAAATACGATATGGAGACCAATAACAATCTAGACCTGATCCTAAAAGATCCCAAATTGGATCCGGAACTAATACGAATTGCAGAGAAGTCTATAGCGGGGGAGCGGCTGCAAACCGAAGAAGGCGTATACCTTTATGAGAAAGCTCCGCTTGCCTACCTGGGCGCCCTTGCCAATCGCATCCGCGAAGCAAGACATGGGGATAAGACTTACTTCAATCGAAATTTCCATATCGAACCGACAAACGTTTGTCTCTATACTTGTACCTTTTGTTCCTACTCCCGCCTGATCAAAAAGCGGGAAGAAGGCTGGGAATACAGTCTGGAAGAAATCATGGATCAGGTAAAAGCTTACGACGACGAACCGGTAACTGAGGCGCATATCGTCGGTGGTGTATTGCCGCAATATGATGTAGCGTTTTATTCTGATCTCTTTCGGCAGATCAAAGAACACCGTCCGGAGCTGCACGTAAAAGCGCTTACGCCGGTGGAGTACCACTACATCTTTAAGAAAGCCAAAGTGAGTTATGAGGAAGGGATGAAGCTGATGCTCGAAGCCGGACTCGACAGCATGCCGGGAGGCGGAGCCGAGATTTTCCATCCGGAGATCCGCGATGAAATTGCAGGCGGAAAATGCACGGGTGATCAGTGGTTGGAGATCCATGAGATTTGGCACAATTTGGGCAAACGCTCCAATGCGACCATGCTTTATGGCCATATTGAATCCTATTACCACCGCATCCACCACCTGGATCAATTGCGCGATCTGCAGGATCGTACCGGCGGTTTCCAGACATTCATTCCGCTGAAATTCCGAAATAAGGGCAATCAAATGTCCCACATTGAAGAGGTTTCCGTGATTGAAGATTTGAAGAACTATGCCATCAGCCGGATTTATCTCGACAATTTCGACCACATCAAAGCCTACTGGCCGATGATTGGTAGAGATACTGCCCAATTGTCTTTGGCATTTGGGGTGGATGATATTGATGGTACGATTGATGATACGACCAAGATCTACTCCATGGCAGGCTCTGAGGAGCAGAATCCGGCTCTGAGTACCCGCGATCTGGTAAATCTGATCCGCCGGGTAGGCAGGGAACCCATCGAAAGGGACACCCTCTACAATGTGGTTACGGATTATACCGATCACGTGTTTGAAGAAGACAAACAGTTTAGAGGCTATACGGCATTGCCGGTTGTAAATTAAGAATGGAAGTCAGGCTAAATAAGCCAACATAAAAAAGGAGTATTCCTGTATATGTCAAAATTGCGAATCACAGCAGTAAGTTATCTCAATACCAAGCCGTTTTTATATGGTTTGTTGCACAGCGAGTTGCGGGATCAAATCGATCTGCAACTGGATATTCCCAGTGTATGTGCGGCCAAACTGGCTTCCGGCGAGGTAGATCTGGGCTTGATCCCGGTAGCTGCGCTGCCCGGCCTTAGCAGTCCGCGACTCATCTCCGATTATTGTATTGGCGCGGTGGGTGATGTGCGAACTGTTTCGGTTTTGGGGGATGTTCCCATCGAGGAGATGACGCACATTTATCTGGATTATCAATCCCGGACTTCCGTCGAATTGGTGCAGATTCTCCTGAAGAAATACTGGAAATTAAATCCAATACTCGTTCCTGCCAAACCCGGTTTTGAAAACGAGATTGGAGGGACGACGGGCGGACTGGTAATCGGTGATCGCGTAATCGAACTGGAGAATAAATTTGACTACAATTACGACCTTGGAGAAGCCTGGTGGAATCATACCGGTTTACCATTTGTTTTTGCCGCCTGGGTGAGCAACAAACCCATTCCGGAATCCTTTATTCGCAAATTCAATAAAGCCCTGCGTGCCGGACTGGAACACATCCCGCAACTCCTCCTGTTGCTACCCGCCCCAAGACCGGGTTTTGATCTGGAAAAATACTTCACCCAAAATATCAGCTACGAACTGGACGATGCCAAAAAGCGAGGCTTGAAACTCTTTTTGGAAAATCTTCAGCCGCAATTACAGCAGAGTCTGGCGGTGAGTTTGCCGGGTTAAACTTTATGCCCTTCCCAAAGGTTCTATTCGGAACAGGATAAACCCATTTGACATTATGACAAAGCTTGCTACCCTCGGCGGCGGTTGCTTCTGGTGCACCGAAGCCGTATTCGAACTAATACAAGGCGTGCATGACGTAAAACCCGGTTATGCCGGAGGCAGCCCCGAAACAGCCAATTACCGAGCTGTTTGCAGCGGTCAGACCCGACATGCAGAGGTTATTCAAATTGAGTACGACCCCGAGCAGATTGCCTTTTCCGAATTGCTGGAAATATTCTGGGCTTCCCACGATCCCACTACGCCCGACAGACAGGGAAACGATCGGGGACCGCAATACCGCTCCGTTATTTTCTACCACGATGATCAGCAAAAGGCAGAAGCCGAAGCATCCATCAAGAATGTGGCATCTCAGATATGGGATGATCCCATTGTCACCGAATTAAGCCCCCTCGAAGTCTTCTATCCGGCGGAAGCCGAGCACCATAGTTATTATGCCAATGTAGGTATGCGCAATCCTTATTGCAGCTTCGTGATTACCCCAAAGGTTTCAAAAGTCCGGAAAAAGTTTGCAGATAAACTGAAAGGGTAGTTTTTAGGTTTTAATTTTTAGTTCTTAATTTTTAATTAAATGAAAATCGTTGAGCGTGTATCGGAAAAACCGTTATTCTCTGGATAGAAACATCCCGCTAAACGATCCCCGTTCAACGTTTAACGCAACAAGGTCAATGAAACCTCAACCTTCCGCCGAAGTTCGCCAGAACGCAGGCGGGTTCTCATCCCTGCCCGCTTTAGCCGGGTAGTCCAACGGAACACCACGAACCATCGCCTGGATTTTTGGGTTTATTGCACACTATATATTAGATTAGCCAAGAACAACCATCCAACTATGAAAGCCCTTCTTTTAAAATCTGCCGATGCACCGCTAACTTATGAAGACTTTAAACTTCCTGCAGCCAAAAGTGGTGAAGTGGAGGTGGAGGTCAAAGCTGCCGCACTCAACCACCGGGATGTCTGGATTACCAAAGGAAAATATCCCGGTATCCAGTTTCCGGCAATCATGGGGTCTGATGTGGCGGGGTTGCTCGATGGGAGAGAAGTGGTTGTGAATCCGGGTATAGGCTGGGGGGCTTCCGCCGAATTTCCGGATAAGGACTTTCACATACTCGGCATGCCGACCTATGGCGGATTCGCCGAAAGGCTGATAATACAAGAAGATCAAATATTTGACAAACCTCCTCATTTGTCTTTTGAAGAAGCGGCCGCTTTGCCACTTGCCGGACTTACAGCCTACAGGGCCGTGTTTAGTCGGGGAAAAATCCAGGAAACAGATAAGGTTTTGATTACCGGGATTGGCGGGGGAGTAGCGCTACAGGCTTTTCAGTTTGCCCATGCTATGGGAGCCAGCGTTTATGTCACTTCAGGCTCTGAAGAGAAAATCCAACGGGCTGTCGGAATGGGCGCGGCCGGGGGAGTCAATTACAAAGCCGAGGATTGGCCACAGCAATTGAAAGAAATGGCCGGTGGTTTTAATCTGATCATCGACAGTGCCGGCGGACCGGGCTTCACCAGTTTGATCAAACTCACCCGTCCCGGCGCAAGGATTGTTACTTATGGGGGCTCTCTGGGGAAAATCCCGAATGTCAGTCCGCAACTAATTTTCTGGCGTCAGCTATCCATTTTGGGTACCAGCATGGGCTCTCCCCGGGAATTCGCAAATATGCTCACCTTTGTCAGAGAACGCAAAATTTATCCTATTGTAGATAAGGTCTTTCCCTTGTCGGAAGGCGAAAAGGCCTTCGACCGTATGGCCGAAGGCGCTCAGTTTGGTAAGATCGTTTTGCAGGTGGGTTAATCAGTACCTGTCAACAACATTTGCCTTGATAAAGCTGAGGCAATCGCCAAACTCTTCAAAGATGTGGTCCTCCTTTAACAGTTCCGGAATGATATCAATGGCTTCCAACCGAACCCTGGGTTGTTGCTTAAGTCCGACTACCAAAATCGTTATATTCTTATCTCTTAATTCTGTGAGCACGTCTTCCATGGCAAACAGACCCGATTGATCCATATAAGGAACCCGATCCATTCGAATGATGACGTGAGAGGCTGTAAGGGGAATTTCCCGAGAGAGCTTTAGAAAGTCGGTTGTATATCCGAAAAACAACGGACCATCAAGGTGCTTGAGAAAGACCTCTTCTTTGAGATTTTCCGGGAACTTTTTTTCATCCGGCCACAGCTGCTTAAACCGGTCTACTTCCCGCAGCTTCTGTACACTTCCCCGGAAAGTGTTCAAATCACCCATTTTTTTCATGAATACGAGAGAGGCGATGACCAGTCCGATCCCCACAGCATAAACCAGGTTCCAAACTACAGCAAGGATCATCACAACCAACAGGATCGCCACTTCGGATTTTGGCATAGTTGGCAAGGCTTTTAATCCTTTATAGTCCATTACGCCTATACCTACGGTAATCAAAATACCGGCCAAAACAGCTGCCGGGATTTGAGAAGCAATAGGCCCAAGAACGAGTAAGATGGCAAGCAGGATCAAACCGGCAATCATACCGGAAAGACGGGTTTTTCCGCCAGCGTTGATGTTTACAACTGTACGAATGGTTGCTCCGGCACCCGGAATACCTCCAAAAAAGGCCGCAATTGAGTTGCCAATTCCCTGACCTATCAACTCTTTATTGGGGTCGTGTCGCGTTTTGGTCATATTGTCGGCAACAACGGAGGTAAGCAGGGAGTCAATAGCTCCCAAAAGAGCGAGCGTAAATGCGGGAAACAAATAAGGCGAAATGTTGCCAAAACTAAATCCGGTGATGATCTCCAGATTTAGGGCCGGAAAGCCGGAAGGAATTTCCGGTATGGGGCGGTAACTAATACTGCCTGTACTTTGCAACCAATATGCCGCTCCCGATACAATTAGCAAGGCTACCAGGGTGCTGGGAATGGTTGTGGTTATTCGTTTAAATCCATAAATGATCAATATCGTGATTAGGGCCAGCCAAAACTCTGTCCAGTTTATATTCTGAAAAGCTCTGGGCAAGGTTTTTATAGCACCCACAACTCCGGACGCACTTTTCTTAGCCAGGACTTCTGCTTCGAGACGAATTTCATCCTCCGTAGTCATTTCAGCCCGTCTCACGGTTTCTCTAAAATCTTCCAACACGAGGATTCCTTCTCCGGCTTCCTGACGAAGGATCTTTTCGAGCAGCAATTCTTCGGCCTGGGGTTTATATTGTTGAATAAGCGGTTCATCATCAGCCGCATAATACCCCATCATGGGGAGTAATTGGGTAATAATAATGATCACACCAATGGCCGTCATGAATCCCGAAACCACCGGATAGGGCATGTATTTGATATACTTTCCAACACCGGTAAATCCCAAAAGAACCAGAATCAAACCGGCAATCAGGAAGACCGTGAGTATGGTAGGCAGAGCCTGACTCACGTTTCCACCATTGGCCTGAACAATACCGGCAATCACAATCATACTGACTGCTGTCATTGGAGCCGTCGGACCAGAAATTTGGGTATTTGTGCCGCCAAATAGGGCGGCAAAAAAGGCGAGGAAAATGGCACCATACAATCCGGCATCCGGACCTAAGCCGGAGCTTAGACCAAAAGCCAGGGCAAGGGGAAGGGCAACAATTCCGGCGGTTAAACCACCGAAGAAGTCGCCCCGGATATTACTCAGTAATCCGGGCGAGTTTGGGTTACTCATTTCAGACAGGTTTTAAAAGTTTTGCTCTTATATTTCAATGTAAAGATTTTATACGAGAAAAGTTTGCTTTTTCAAGTATAATCGCTTGAAATCCTGTCAAATAACTCGCTGATTTACAGGTGGTCAAACCAGTCGAGCAAATCGGGGATGTTTACGATAGACCAGGAGTGCGGATGTCTGCTTCCGTCTTGGCGAATCCCTTTTTCTTCGGTAAGAATTAGTTGAGCTTCCTGGTGGTCCAGGAGTTGGAGATAATTAATAAAAGCAGCCGCATCGATAGCATTCATATCGTAGTAATCTTTGCCCCGTTCCTGCATCCACCACAATACATCCGGCTCTGTGTAGGCGCGCACTGCTGTGCTTTTCGGAAAGTACTGGGCTTGTCCGAAGCCGGGAGCATCCTGACAGTATGCAGAAACCTGCCAGTATTCCTGCGGAATTTCTTTAGGTATGCCACCCAAATTATTACTCAGGTATTTACTTACCCAGTAGCCTTCTGCTGCCCCGATCTCATTGTATTGAGTACGGGCTGCTTTATCAGCACTTTTCCAGAATCTGATCATATCCAGCGGGGAATCGCAAATAGCAACAGCGCGTGGTACAATTCGATATTTGCTGGCGTAGGTGTTGGCAAATTCAGCCATTCGAACGGCTCGGGTACCGGCAAGTGACATGCCGGCGAATAGAAGGCGGGACTCATCCAGATTCAAACTATCCAATGCTTTTATCAGAATTTCTTCTGACCGAAGCATTTCTTCCTCTTCCAGAAAAAATTCCAGTTTGTTGCCACTGCTAATATATATGACTGCCAGTTGTCTTTTATTAGCTTCAGCTACAATGGGTTCCTTACCCTCCCAATCAGCCTGAAAAAAAACAACGGCGCCTTTTAATGGTCCGTCGGGATAAAAGGCCGTGTATCCAATAGGCATTGCCCCAATGGTTACTGTATCTGCAAGTTGAATAAGCTCAATCGGATTGCGATCTAATTGAACGATTTTGTTTTGAGCCTTGGAATTCGGTAAACAGGAAAATAATGAGAAAGCGAAAACTCCCAGAAAAAATAGTACTCGTATCATAAATCTCCATTTAGGAGAAAGATAGAGAAATTGGGTTATTTAGAGGATAGAGGATAGAGGATAGAGGATAGAGGATAGAGGATAGAGGGGAAATAAAAAAGGCGAAGCCGGATAGCTTCGCCTTATGATATTTTTACCACCGATCACGGCGTTCAAAATTATCACGATTGCCGCGGCCTCCGCCGCCACCACCTCCGCGATCTTCGCGTGGGCGGGCTTTTTTAACTACGATGGTACGCTCATCAAACTCTGTTTCGTTCAGAGCGTCGATAGCAGCGTTAGCTTCATCGTCATTAGGCATTTCAACGAAGCCGAATCCCTTGGAACGGCTTGTTTCCCGATCTACGATAACTTTGGCAGAGTCAACCTCGCCAAACTCCTCAAATAATGCGAGAAGTTGGTCATCGTCGGTTCGGAAATTCAATTTTGCTACAAAAATGTTCATTATAAAAATACTAGAATAAAAAAATCATTCAAGTTGAAAAGACATTTTGCCAGCGGGCATTGTATCCGAACAACGAATCAAAGGTAGGTCTAATAACTATAGGATTCTATCAAATTGAAAAATAAATAAAGATTTTTCAAAAAATATAACTTATTGATATATGGGGGTTTAGCTACCATCCCCTGTATTTGGGAGGCTGAATTCCTTTTAATCGCAGATAAATGACCAGTTGTCCGCGATGGTGGGTGAGGTGATCGTTGAGTAAAAACAGGATTCGCTGGCGACTCATGGGGCCGGCAAAAAAGGATATTTCGGCATCCAGACTCTCCATATCCAGATTCTGAATGGCTCGTTCGGCCTGAGTAAATATGGTTTTTAGATAATTTATTACGGCTTCTTTGGTCTTGGGGTCTTTTTTTGGCGGACGCTCTTCTCCCAGGTAATCACTGCTCAACCAGGCTGCATTGTTAGCGAGGTGTACCAGTTGTTCCCGAAAACTCATAACGTCCTCCGTTGGTTTGTATTCGTAGTCTTCGGCGGGCATGGCTTCTGCAATTTCCAGCATGTAAGCGCTGGTGTTGGCCCATTTTGCCAATAAATCTTCCTGGTAATTTGGACTTTGAGCAAATACATTTGCCGAAAGGCACAATCCAACCAGTAGGGTCAGGGAAAAGAGGGGCAATTTATTAGTCATGTGTTTATTGATTTTTATGCTGGCTGAAACCTATTTCGGATTCTCTTGTTAGGTTGAAAAAAATACTTATGTTCAGCTTTTTCAAAAAAGATCCGGCGCGAAAACTCGAGAAAGAATACGAAAAAATTCTATTGGAAGCTCGCGATGTACAACGAAGTGGCGATATTAAAGGCTATGCCCGATTAATGGCCAAATCAGAAGAAATCCTCAAAGAGATTGAAAGCATCCGCAATAAATCCTGATCAGGCTTTAAATGCACTACTCCTGTGCAAAGGCAAAGGAATCAAAGATCATGTTTAGGATGGATGCATATTTGTTAAACGTATCCTGAAGGGCTGTGTATGAAATTACATAGCCTTTTCCATCGATGTATACCAGCCTTTGTTGCCAGCGCAGATGAAACCCGTTGAGATGGCCGTTGAAAATAAATTCATGGGTTTCCTGGCCAGCCCAAATGATGCGCTCGGATTTGACCATCATAAAACTTTCGATGCTTTCAGCCAGGTCTTTTTCGGAGCGCATAACAAATTGATCCAGATTTGAAATGCCCCGCTCGGCTACATCATTAACAACTACGTTTACACTTTCCTGAAACGGATCATCCGTTCCCGATAGGGGGGATTTGACCAATATAACGGTGCCTGCTGTACCCTCTTCAACTTCCCAGTTTGCCGGGTAGGCCATTCCAAAACCGTGACCTTCATTGCGGTAAGCAACAAATGCCGGAGGCGCTTTAATAGGTTGGAGAACTTTTGTCGGACTTTCTTTTTGTGTTTCTTCTTGTTTTTTTTCGTTTTCCTGCGTTCCCTGGCAGGCAGAAAAAAACAGCCCCGCAGCCAGAATGAGTATGTAGTATTTCATCTCCTTTTATTTGTAGTTCGGAACAAATGTCAAACAAACAGGCGTGGGGGTCCAAAAAGGTTCATAGGCCTTATTCAGCGCTCCGGTTTCCGGGGCAATTTCAAATACCTGGATATATCCGGAATCCTGATTTGCTACCAGCAGATAATTGCCGTCCGGACTAATTACAAAACTCCTGGGGGTCTTCCCACCACTGCCAATTTCTCCTGTTTTTTCCAGTTTGCCTGTTTCTGAATCGATGTTGTACTGGCTAATGCTGTTGTAATTACCCCGGTTGCTGGCGTATAAAAAGCGACCATTTGGATGCACATGAATAGCTGCACCCGCCATTGGTCCTTTGTCTACGGTAGTCAGCGGAATGCTCTGTATCCGTTGCCATACCCGGCTGTTTGTTTCTTTTTTATAGACATCAATAATTCCGTTTAGTTCATTGACGAGATACATGATGTCTTTATTCGGATGAAAATCTATATGTCTCGGACCTGCGCCGGCTTCCGAAGGAGCCGTAAAGCCGGATGCCTGAAGCAAACCACTTTCGGGATCAAAATCATAATGAAAAATCTGGTCGCTTCCCAAATCGACGGCTAGTAGTGATTGGCCGTTATTATAGGGCTTAACCATGTGCGCATGTGGTGCTTCCTGTCGGTCTGGATTTGGTCCGGTGCCGGTGTGTTCAATGAAGGAGGCTTCGGTACCAATTCGGCCATCCGATTCCAGTTGATAGGAAATGATACTGCCACCCACATAATTGGCAGCGATAAGCGATTTACCTCCCGGAGCTACATTAATGTGGCAGGGATACAAGCCACGGGATGGAACCTGATTTAGTATTTCCATCTGGTTGTCCTCCATGTTGAGTTTAAGGGCTGTCAGCGTTGCGGATTCTCCCTCGCCATGCTCATTCACCGTATAAACAATGGGCATATCGGGATGGATATCCAAAAAGGACGGACTGATAAGGGGAGGAGATTGCGACAGGGTTTTCAGGGATCCGTTATCCGGATCCATTGAAAGGAGGTATACGCCTTCGCCCTTCCCGTCAACATGACCTTCTTTTTTAGTGTAGGTACCCACCAGAATTTTCCAATAACGGTCTGTCTGGGTGGTGGACGGTTCTTCTTCCTCCTGCGTTTGTTCGGAAGCACAGGCCAGCATGCCTAACGTGAGCAGCAGGGCGCCAATTAATGAGGGATACCAGTTTTTTTGCATAGGATGGTTATTAAAGGTATTGACAAAAATCGGGAGATTTAGTAGATTTGTAGTATAAGCAATGTAGGAATTTCTTCCGGCTTTCGCCGAATGAGCATTTATTCGGCGAAAGCCAAAGATTTATTCCATCCCTCCTTCAAAGCTTCTCTGGCGAATCTGTCCGGAGAAGCTTTTTTGGATGGTATAACTTAGTTTATGTCGCCCAAATAAATAGAGACCGGAGTCTTATTTGCACCGGTTAGGTAGGGCAATAATCCAACCGGATACACTTTTTCATCCTCCAGTTTATTAACGGCTATCCATTCCACACCGATTTGCCGATCATCGATATCGGTTCCATTTCCAGCTTCCTCACCCGGCAATATCTCGCAATAAAAGATGAGCTCGATCTGGTGAAAATGATCCGGCGTACCATCGGGGATTTGATGGTTTCGGGCGATATAGTCACGCACAAATGCCAGTTCTTTTACATGAACCTGTATGCCCGCTTCCTCCATGCATTCCCGACGCAGGGCTTCATCTATCCGCTCGCCATTCTCCTGTCCGCCTCCGGGGAGCATATAGTATATGCCCCTGCTATCCTGATTTTTGGTAAGGAGAATCTGCCCCTCCTGAATGATTATGGCTTTAGCCCCAACCCGTACTTTCCCCATAGACTATATTGTTTGGCCCAAAAGTAAAAAGAAGCTTGCAGGTATTCCCACAAGCTTCTCTCAAACTCATCCCGATAGCTATCGGGACAAACTCACACTCACACTCAAACTCACACTCAAACTACTTCCGGTGCACATCCATTTGCGGAAACGGAATACTGACACCTTCTTTGTCGAATGATTTTTTGATGTTTTCGTGCATGTAGAAATAGACATCCCAGTAGTGTTCGCTTTTAGCCCAGGGCCTTACGGCGAAATTTACGGAACTGTCAGCGAGTTCGGATACAAATATATCGACAGGCTTTTCCTTCAATACCTGCGGACAAGAATCCGCTACTTTTTGGATGACACTTCTTGCTTTGTCAATATCATCCCCATATCCGATTCCAAATGTCATATCTACCCGGATTTCACCCTGCCCGGAAATATTGGTGATCACATCGCTGGTGACCACCCCGTTTGGAATGATAACACGCTTATTGTCCAGGGTACGCAGCATGGTATTAAACACGCCAATCTCCTCGACGACTCCGGTTTTACCTCCCAGATCTACCAGGTCCTGAACGCGATAAGGTTTGAACGTAAGTATCATGACTCCGCCCGCAAAATGTCCGAGACTACCTTGTAAGGCAATGCCTATCGCAAACCCCAGGCCACCTAATATGGCAACAAAGGAGGTCGTTTCGAAGCCAAACATTTGAGCAACACTGAGAAGCACCAATACTTTCAGTCCGGTGGATACCAGGGAAGCCAAAAACGGACGAATGGATTCATCCAGGTTCCGGCGCCTCATGGCTTTTTTTAGCATTTGGGTAACTCTCCCGGCAATCCAAAAGCCTATGACGAGCATTAAAATTGCACCTACAACTTTGGGAGCATAGTCAACGACCTTGTCCATCAGGTCTTGTAAATTAAATTCCATAATAAAGAAATGTGTGTTGATAAATTAGTGGAACGCTTTTCTGACGGATCAATTTAAGCATTGTCACAAAGTGTTTTATGCGTCATTGATGCTGTAGATAAAGGTATTGATATAATCAGTTTTGTAAATAGGGTTTATTTCCTGAAATTTGAGAACAGCACAACATGCTTATTGATAAGTTGTTGTAGCATTATTTGGCAGTAATTGCCATTTAAAATTTGGCTTTAGGTTTATTTAATTGAGATACTTTTGCCCGCATGCTTGAAGGCCTGTGGGCTTTTTTATTTTTAGGCATGATTAAAATTGGACTCCTTTCCGATACCCATTCCTGGCTGGACCCCAAATTGTTGGCACACTTTGCAAATTGTGCTGAAATATGGCATGCAGGCGATATTGGAAACATAGAAGTATTGGAGACCCTCGAAGCAAGCGGCAAGAAAATTAGAGCCGTTTATGGCAACATCGACGGGGGAAAGCTCCGTCAGGAGCTGCCATTGGATGCCCGTTTTGAGGCGGAGGGCCTGGATGTTTGGATAACGCATATTGGCGGCTATCCCGGAAGATATCAAAAACGTATTCGGGAGGCCCTGCGTGAAAATCCGCCGGGTTTATTTATATGCGGCCATTCCCATATTCTGAAAGTTATGTACGATCATAAACACCAATTGCTGCATATAAATCCCGGAGCATGCGGTCAACACGGCTTTCATAAGATCCGCACAGCCGTACGCTTTGATATTGAGTCGGGAGAAATCAAAAATCTGGAAATTATTGAGCTGGGGAAACGCGGACAATTACAGGAAGGACAAATAGTTAAATAGGCCGCTAATATGTATTTTTGATTGATGATACCAATAAATCGTAAAAAAGTATCGACATCATAAATGAATATACAGCAAGTAGAATATGTATTAGCGGTAAGCGAGTCCAATAACTTTAGCCAGGCGGCTGAGAAGTGTTTTATTACACAATCAACACTGAGTACCATGATTGCCCGCTTCGAAGAAGAACTGGGCATTACCATTTTTGATCGAAGTAAAAAACCCGTAGGTATAACCCGGGAAGGAGAGGAGGTCATTCGCCAACTCCGTATCATTCAAAAGGAAATCCGAAATTTAAACGAGGTAGTTGATTCGCTGAAAGGCCACCTGACCGGCGAATTGACCATTGGTATCATTCCTACCGTTGCCCCATACCTTTTGCCTTATTTTCTAAATGATTTTGTTCAGAAACTTCCGGATCTGCATTTTGTGATTAGCGAAATGACCACAGCAAAGATCTTAGAAAAAATTGAAAAGCGGGAATTGGATATCGGTATTGCCTCGCTTCCCCTAAAGCACAAGGATACCATTGAAATTCCAATTTATACGGAGCCTTTTTTATTGTATGACCGGGAAAACCCCGACAATTCTATTCTTTCCACTCTGGAAAACCTGGATTATGAGCGGTTGTGGTTGCTGGAGGAAGGGCATTGTATGAGAAATCAGGTCGAGCATATTTGCGACCTTAAAGAAACCCGGGACATTCTTCGAAACCTGGAATATAAATCCGGATCTATTGATACCCTGCTTAAGTTTGTCAACAAAAATAAAGGACTAACGCTTTTGCCCTTGCTGGCTACGCTGGATATGCCGGAGGAAGACCGCAAATACCTCAGGAGCATGGAGAAACCCATTCCGACGCGTTCCATTGGCCTGATAGTACACAAACACTTTGTAAAGCGGAATATCTTAAACCTGATCCAGACGGAAATACAGCTCAGGATCCTGCCGCTTTTGGGAGCGCAGAATCCTGAGCAGCATATTGTATCTCCGGTAAAGGCTTAGAGCCTGTTTAAAATTCCCTCAATGGCATTAAATCGGCTGATTTTGTCTCTTTCGGCGTTAAATTTTTCGCTGAATTGCCCGCATTCAACTGCAAAATTTGCCTTGTAAGACTCAAAATCAACTCGATTGCAGCTCATCAGGGAAAATTTAACAGGCTCTTAGTCTTGTCGACTGGTATTTTTCCGGCGGCGATTTTTATTGTTGGAGCGGTTTCTGCTTTGGTTCTTATTGCCGTTGCGGTGATTTGGTCTGCGCCGATTATTGTTATTGTTCTTTGCAGGTTTCGCCGGGGCCGGCGTTTTTGCGTCATCTTCATAGGGATGCTCTTCAACAATCGGAATATCCTGTCTGATTAGCTTCTGAATATCCTTCAAATAGGCCCGTTCTTCAACGTCACAGAAGGAAATAGCGATTCCGCTGGCACTAGCCCGGCCCGTTCTTCCGATCCGGTGTACATAGGTTTCAGGAACGTTAGGCAGGTCGTAATTGATCACCAGTTCCAGATCGTCCACATCGATCCCGCGAGCGGCAATGTCGGTGGCTACCAACACATGCAGGTCGCCATCCTTAAAGCTGTTGAGCGCCCGCTGACGAGCTGATTGGGACTTATTTCCGTGAATAGCGGCTGCCTTGATATTAATTTTGGATAATTTCCGGACAATTTTATCTGCACCGTGTTTGGTTCTGGAAAAGACCAATACCGTGAAGTAATTTTTTTCCTCCAGGATATGATACAGGAGGTTGACCTTGTCCTTCTTTGCAACAAAATACACAGCCTGTTCTACCCGCTCAGCCGTAGCTTGTTGCGGTTTTACGGTCACTTTTGCCGGATCTCCAAGTATCCGTTTTGACAGTTTTACAATGTCTGGAGGCATGGTTGCTGAGAAGAACAATGATTGCCGTTTTTCCGGCAGCAAAGCAACAATCTTGCGAATGTCGTGTATGAAACCCATGTCGAGCATGTGGTCTGCTTCATCCAATACGGAGTATTGCACATCACTGAGCGAAATAAAACCCTGATTGATCAGGTCCAGCAAACGGCCCGGTGTTGCAACCAGTATGTCAACGCCATTTTTAAGCGCGCGTACCTGATTGCCTTGTTTCACACCTCCAAAAATGACGGTATTTCGAATGCCCGTGTATTTTCCGTAATCCGAAAAACTGTCGCCAATTTGGATGGCCAGTTCACGGGTGGGTGTAACAATCAACGCGCGTACTTTGCGCGGGCGATTGGAGTTGTTTCGATCCTCCCAAATTTGTTGGAGAATAGGAATAGCAAATGCAGCCGTTTTTCCGGTGCCGGTCTGCGCACAACCCAAGAGGTCTTTTCCTTCTAATAATGTGGGGATAGATTGTTCCTGAATAGGGGTTGGGTGGGTGTAGCCTTTTGCTTCTAAGGCTTTCAAAATGGGATCAATGATCCCGAGATCAGTAAATGTCATTCAAAAAAATAAGAAAACCGGTAAAATAAATCCCGGTTTATACCAGGCAAAGATTTTGAAATCGGTTCAAACACTTAAAGAGCCGGGTACAATGATAAAGTGCAAAGGTAGATTAAATCTCGGAGACCTGACATATTAATTTGTTTTACTATCTTTCAGATACCAACTGTCTTATCTGTATTAAGCGATTCTAACGCTTAGACGTAAACACCCATAACAACCCGGATATGACAGTACCTAGTATTACTGTTGGTACCAGACAGTACACCTCACTCAGTTTTTCTCTTGATCCAAATAATTGTTCAGCGGTTCGTCTTGTCAGAGAAATTGTTCTCACCAACCTTAGGGAGGATTTACAAATATCTATTATGGCCGAGCTGTTGGGATGCAGTCGAGTACAATTATATCGCAAACTACAGGAGGAAATAGGCATTTCTCCCAGTCAGTTTATTCGCCAGTTGCGTTTAAAGGTAGCTTATAATTTATTACTTAACACTCAATGGACGGTTAGCCAGATTGCCTATTCAGTAGGCTTCAACGATCCAAAATACTTCTCCAGGGTTTTTCGAAAACAATACAAAATAGCTCCATCGCTGTATTCTGTCATGGGAATGTAACATTTGTCCACCATTTAATGGTTTACAATCCCTTTTTTTGTCTAGATAATAGCTGGAAACAGCAGATCTAACGATTGCTCCGATATTTCCCGTCTTACTTTCAAAATCCACATTAGGTTTAATGCAAACCTGCCCGGCTTCCTTTTCTTATCCATCAACCGGAGCACGGATAGTTTAGAAATTTTAACAACAAATCAATAGCTATGCCTTCAACAATTCCTTACGATCCCTCGATTGTCATTGGCAATCTTGTCCATCCGGAGGATCTCAAACGCCTACAACAAATCGGTGACAATCTCGCTGATGCGGACCAGAAAGAGGCCGAACTGAACAATTTGATCGCTCTTAAACGGAGTATCGATATGACTGTCCAGGAACTCGTGGATATGAGTATCGATCCAAAAGATCTTATCAAGCAAAGCCAGGATGTCGGAAAAGATATTACCAAAGCAGCTGTAGAATATGCCAAAGCCAAAGTCAAAGGCGAAAAGGCAAATGCAAAGATTAAGGGAAAGTCTTTGGTTCAAAACAGTGTCGAGTCTCCGATTGACTACAATCGGACTGATATTAAGTACATGCCTTTGGCTGCAGACTCCATGAAACTGAATGCTCAGTATTTCTCCTTTGATGAGAACATGCAGGATTCCAAAACACAAGCTTCTTCTGTTAAGGCATTTGTCAGTGAGTCGGTAAGTTGGTTGGGGGACAATGTTTCTTCTCAGGCCAGTGCATCAGTTCAAACTCAAATGAATAGTCAGTATAGTCGGCATTCCATTTCAGGTACTTTGGTGATTTCTATCAGCTGTACCCATAAGAATGCCTTGTTGCTGGCCCCATTTATTCTGGATGTGGACAAAGCCATTCGGGTTTGGAATCAGGTTTATCCAAGTAGCAGTATTAAGCCGGATGATGTGTCTGCCCTGATGAAAATTTCAAAGGAAGACAATACATCCAAAGATGCTAAGGAGCATCTTACCTTGATTTCCGGAGCTACCTTTGGGTCCTGTTTTATCGGAATGGTACATGTATTGAATACCACTACGACACAGTCCTCTGAAAAAATGAAATCAATTGCCGCGAGTTTGCAATCGCAATTTTCGGTAGCTGGTTGGTTCTCGAAGGTTTCAGGTGGATTCGGAGTGGATAGTTCCTTCTCCAATGATGCAAAGAGCTTGTTAAGTGCGCAGAATATACAATCTCATTGTACCCTGACAACTGTTGGTGCCATACCTTCCATTAGAGCCAATGATGTTGCAATGGCGGTAAAGCAGTTTGCAACTTTTGACGGGGCTGAATCTATGGACAAACTTTCGCAGCTGCAAAATGCTACCGCAGGTGATAAGGACAGTGTAGATAAAGCAGCCACTGATGCGCGTACCGGTGCTCAGATGATGGCGATGGAAAATACTAAGATCAAAGGTGTTCTGGAAGGCTTAGCTCCATTGCAGGAAAAAGCGAATAAAATCCTGGACATCAATTCCATGATGGTTGGTATGGAAGATTACATCGATAAGGCTATGGCTGATAACTTCCAGGGTGTGCCGATTAATTACTATACAAAGCCAATTACTAAAGGTCAATTGGCCCAAATGTGGGTAGCTAAATACTTCCCCGGTAAATATTTGTCTATTTCAGGAGACGACAGCAAGCCTGGCGAATCTGAAGGACAACCTGCTACGGGTTAATCCGAAATCTAATTTGAGCAGGTCGGCCTTTCGCCGAAAGGCTGACCTGTCTTTATCCATTTCTTGACCAACCATTCTTATTATGCCATCCTCTATTCCCTTTGTTCACCCATCCCTGGTGTTGGGAAATATCGTGGATTCGCAACTGCTTAAAGTGCTGCAAAATATAGAGCAGCAACAAGCAAAAGTTGATGCGGCCCAGGATAAAATGAACTCATTCCTGCAAATGAAAAGGAGCTTGAGTATGACACTCAATGAATTGGCAGGAATGGGGGTGGATGTGAGTACCCTCACCAAAAAAATTACTGAAATAGATAAAAAGCTTGTTAAAGCTGCCAATAATTACATAACCGTAAAGTTGACCATAGAAGAAGGAATTCAAAAACTTCGCGAATCCATTACCAAACTCGACTTACAGAGCTACCAGGAAAGTCCGGTTGATTTTACCCGGACGGAAATAAGCAGATTGCCGCTTGGATCAGATAGTATAAAATTTGATGCTCAGTACTTCTCTTACGGATCAAATCTCGAAGCTAACCCCAATGAAACAACTGCTAAGATTGAAGACTATATTCGGGAAAGTACATCCGATTTGGGGGCAAAACCGTCTGGAAATCTGGCAAAAACTGTTGGTAAACAGGTAAATGTGCAACGCCAGAAACACAGTCTTGCCGGCACCCTTATTCTTACTGCTACCTGTACGCATAAAAATACACTAATGTTATCTCCGCTGGTGGTTGATGCGGAAAAAGCAATCGAGGCCTGGAACCAGGCCTATCCCGGAAATGTCATAAATGGAAATGATGCCGAATCAATGAAAAAGCTTGAAAGTTCGGGGGCGGAGACTAAGGAATCCCTAACACTGATTTCCGGCGTTAACATGGGGTCCAGTTTTATTGGGATGGTTCATATTCTAAATACAGAAAGCCTGATGCAAAACATGGCTGTTACAGAGGGACTGGCCGAAAAACTACAGGAGCGATTCACGATTGGTGGTTGGATCGAAGAATCCTCGGGAGGCATAGGAGTTGATCCGGATGTCGCAGCTGAGGTACGTAATATTTTAAGTGCGCAAAATATCAGTTCGCATGTAACCATGGTCTCCCTGGGAGCTATCCCTTCAATTAAATCAAATGCGATAAGCTTAGGGCTCCGCACGCTAAACGGTGCAGACAATGAAAATCTCTCTAAAGAATTTACCACAATTCAACAGTTAAACAGGAGCGATCATAAAACCGTCCGATCCTCGGCAGAAGCGGCAAAAAACGGCAATAGGATAATGACAATAAATGGCGCCAGAATAAAGAATGTACTGGAAGGTCTGGGACGTATTGATCAGAAGGCTAATCAGGCAATGGATATAAATTCCTTAATGATCGCGTTTCAGGATTATTTAGAAGAAGTAAAGAAGGGAAAATCCGGAGTGCCAATTCACTTCTATCTCAAGCGACTCACCAAGCGAAATATCGCTCGATTGTGGAAAGAAAAATATTTCCCGGATGAGCCAATAACCTCTAATGCCCATCCGGCAGAGGCCAAACCTAATGGAAAACATAAAAAGTGATCACCCCTTAAGGCATGAGTAATATCCTGGAAATACTTGAAAATCACGCTGAACTGCTTACAGTACTTGCCATCTTTGTGCTTGTTCTGGGCATGTTGTATTTCATTTTTCTGTATCACCGGAAAAATAAAGGATCTTTTTCCCCAAATCAAAAGGAGACCTCAAAACCAGCAGTACCTGAAGACCCTTTGATTCCCTTTATCGATTACATGAAGGATACAACTATTCGAATTTACAGACACGGTAAAAAAGTGCAGGGGATTTTCGATGATTTTGAAGAGACTAAAGGCAATAAATTTGACGGGGAGGGAATGCTAAAACTTATGCGAGCCGGAGGGCTCCTGGATGTAAAAGAAATGCTGATAGAGTATCGCTCTTTGTTGGAAAAAGAGGCGGCACCAAAAATTACTAAAATACTGGTAGATCAATATGCCCGATTACAGTCGGCTGCAGATGGCTTAAGGGAAGCATTGCTCAAAATGCCTAAAGCCTATAAAAAGGGGTATTCAGCATTTTCTGAAAATATCATGGAAATTAGTAAAGTCCATGACGAAATGACGCACTATCGGAAAGGCAAGAAACTGAAACCAGAAGCAGAAGAATACATAAAAAAATATGCTGAAATCTTCCAGAACTGGGGCTCTGCCGGTGCCGATAAGTCCGCAAAATCCATGCGTAACCAGATCGTTATTAAAGTTCTTGCCCTCAATAAGATGTATCCCGGAGTTCCTTATGTAGCCAGAACAGACGAGCCTGCATTAAAATGTGAAGGAGCTTATGAAGAGATTAATGAAGTAGACAAAGCATTCGAGAAAAAGCACGAACAATACCAAACCGTTTTAAAAAGCGCTGTCCTCATGCTACGCCGCATAGTAGATGGGGTGGAGAGAAATAAGGATTCGGATGAAGAGAATGCGGATACAGTCACGGCTCCAAAGGCAAAACCAGGTGCATCAGCAATTGCCGTAAGTGCTAATCAACCTTCCGTTGGCAACGGAAAACAAGCAAATTCAAAAGAAGCAGCTGGTCAAAAGCCAGTAATAAAACCGGGAGAATTACCTATGCCTGATAAGGGGAAGTCAGGAACCGGCAAAGGCTGGACGCCGGCTAAATGGGCAATGGTTATCGTTGGACTGATACTTGGGCTTGCCGCAATTGCATTGGGTAGTGATTACGCCTTGAAAAAAATACGTTCGGAAGCGTCCGTCGGATCTGATACAACTGAGAAGAGAATCAATGTAGCCGGACATACAATTCCAGCCCTTTGGGGTGGTCAGAAAACGCAATCTCATAAGGAACATTACCAAATCCTCAAACCCAAATTAGATAGTATTTATCACGAAATAGGGATTGCCCGTTTGATGGATTCCCTGCAAAGTAAATTTGGAGAAAATACGCGCTTACGAGTTCTCCACAAAGCTCCCGACAGTTTGCATTTGGAGCAAATTCAGATCGACGAAAAGGGACGTGCAAAAATTGATACACAAAAACATCTTATCCCCAGGCTAAATGATTCCAAACCCCATTATGGAATTGATGTTTCGGTTTATCAAAAAAGGATTCAATGGGATAGTCTTGTAAAACACACAGATGGTCCGGAAAAGGTTCGCTTTGCGATCATGCGCGCAACGCATGGTCTGAAAGTAGATGAGAACTACCATCAGAACTGGATGATGGCAAATAAGCATCTGGAATTTGTCGGGGCATATCACTACTTCTTTCATAATACGGATCCAAAAGAGCAAGCGACATTTTTCCTGGAAAACACAAATCTAAAAGCTGGAAACATACGGCCGGTTATAGATGTGGAAGCCTGCGATACATGCATCGTTCCGGGAAGCCGGGAGCATACCCTGCTTATTGAGAATGTGAAAATATACCTGGATGAGATTGAAAAAGGGTGTGGATGTAAGCCTATTATTTATACCTATGAAAGCTTTTACAGGAAGTTGTTGGAAGGGAAATTTCCCGATCATGATTTTTGGATGGCACACTATGATTCAATACCAAAGATTATTAAGAATCATGCGACTCCCAAAGACAAGGAGCGGGTGTTGATGTGGCAGTATAGCAGCAAGGGCCGTATTCCCGGAATACCCGGAAACGTAGATTTAGATTATCTGCCAGGGAAAGACTTGGAATCTGTTTTGTTGAAATAAATTTTTTAGCCATAAAATCTATCAAAATGGGAAAATTTGACGCCGAATATCAGTCCCTGATGCTCATGAATCCAAAATAATTATCCCAAAATCAGATAATAAGCCTGATAGCCCGGTCGATGCAAACCGGGCTTTTTTTATGTTGTTATCCATCGGATTGATCCGAAAATGTAAGGCCGAAACAAAATTGGCACCCCGCAAATCGCTTTGGTCAAAGTTTGCTCCCTGTAGATCACTATTGCTAAAATCCGCTCCCTGTAAATCCGCTTCCGCGAATTCTACTTCGTGCAATCGGCAAGCTGTAAATATGCATTCGCGTAAGGTGCATTGGTGAAAATTCGACAGATCCAGTCGGCATCCTTCAAAAACAGGAGAAAAGTTAAAGGCATTGCATTCCGAAAAATTCAAACCAATCATTTTGCAATTTATAAACGTACTATCCCGGATCGCTGTATTAAAAAGGTTTGCACCACTCAAATCACAATCTACAAAGCTGCAATCGGTAAACAGATGATCCGTCAGATCTATCCCTCCCAGTCGACAAGCCTTAAAATGGCAATTGTCAAAGTCAGTATCGGAGAGGGGCGATTGAGTGAAATCGATAGATTCAAAATGCGCGTCTGCAATCATTTTTTGGAAATTTTACGAGAATTCTAAATCTATTTACATATAAACAACTATATATGTATATATTTGCGTAGTTCTGTTCTGCTCTGGTCAATCTAAACCAAATAAGCTATTGCCATGCAAGATTTTAAAACGTACAAAGAATTTTACAATTACAGTATAGAAAACCCGGAGGCATTTTGGAAAGAACAAGCAAGCAAGCTCAATTGGCATTCCTTTCCAAAGCAAATATTGAGTAAAGACGCCAAAGGCTACCCTCAATGGTTTGCTGACGGACAGCTAAATATGTCTGCGCTTTGTCTGGACCAGCATGTCTCCGATGGTTACGGTTCTCAAACAGCCATCATCTATGACTCTCCGGTAACGGACACCCTCCGAAAGATCACTTACGGCAAACTTCAGGAGCAGGTTTCAAAATTTGCCGGTTCACTCCGGAAACTTGGCTTATCAAAAGGAGACACGGCCATCATTTACATGCCAATGATTCCGGAGACCGTGGTAGCCATGCTTGCCTGTGCCCGTATTGGGGTCATCCACTCGGTGGTTTTTGGAGGTTTCGCCCCCCATGAACTGGCAATACGCATTGATGATTGTTCGCCTAAAGCAATTATCACCGCTTCCTGCGGCATCGAGATCCAAAAGATCGTACCCTATAAACCGTTTGTGGACAGGGCCGTGGAGGAAGCAAAAAGCAAACCCGAACACATCATCGTTTACCAGCGGGAACACGGACCCAAAGCACAAATGAAAGCGACTGATTTAGACTTTATGGCATTACTTGAAGGGGGCGTGGCAACAGATCCTGTACCGCTTGAATCAACACATCCCCTATACATTTTATATACATCCGGGACTACCGGTACTCCTAAAGGAATTCAACGGGATACCGGAGGCTATGCCACTGCCATGAAGTTTTCGATGGGAGCCGTCTATGGCGTTGAGCCCGGCGATGTTTACTGGGCCGCCAGTGATGTAGGCTGGGTGGTAGGACACAGTTATATTGTGTATGGTCCGCTGATCAACCGGAATACGACAGTGCTATTCGAAGGGAAACCTGTCAAAACTCCGGATGCAGGCACCTTCTGGCGGGTAATCAGTCAGCATAAGGTAAAGGTGATGTTTACGGCACCCACGGCAATACGAGCCATAAAAAAGGAAGATCCGGATGGCCGTTTTATCAAATCCCTGGATATGTCCTCGCTTAAGTACCAGTTTCTGGCAGGAGAACGCTGCGATGCCGCTACGCTAAACTGGCTGCAGGAAAAACTGGGTGTTCCGGTAATTGATCACTGGTGGCAAACGGAATCAGGCTGGGCTATGCTGGCAAATATGGCTGGCATTGAGTTGTTGCCGGTAAAACCAGGTTCTGCCAGTTTTCCGGTTTGCGGATATGATATACGCATTCTGGGGCCGGATGGTACCGAACTTGGACCGAATGAAGAAGGCCTCGTCTCCGTAAAGTTGCCGATGCCTCCCGGCACATTAACCGATTTGTGGAACAACAGCACAAGATTCCAGAAAAGCTATTTTGACCAGTTTGCCGGGTATTACAGCACTGGTGACGGTGGATATAAGGACGAGGATGGCTATTACTTTATCACCGGTAGGGTAGATGATATCATTAATGTAGCCGGACACCGATTATCAACAGCCGAAATGGAGGAAGTAGTAGCTGCTCATCCGGCTGTCGCCGAATGTGCCGTCATAGGAGTAGCAGATGATCTGAAGGGACAAATTCCCATGGCAATCATTGTCATGAAAACTGCTTCCGCTTTAAGTACGGCTGAAATTCAGGCCGAGATTGTTCGGGATATCCGAAATACCATCGGACCTGTTGCTTCCCTCAAGAAGGTAGTGCCTGTTAAACGGCTGCCCAAAACCCGTTCCGGAAAAACCCTGCGTAAACTATTGCGCGCTATTGCCGAAAAAGCAGAATTAAAAATTCCATCCACCATCGATGATGTCGATATTATCGGGGAGGTTCAGGAGGTATTTGGGACAGCCGGTGTGCATTAATTGCCAATGGGTTTTAATAGCCCAAGATTACATTTCTGTTTCCAAAATCCTTTTCAAGAATAAAGGAAAACTGATAGGCGGATGCAGTAATATCCGTTTCGCCTGAATTGTCAACATAAGCAGACTGCCAGGAGTTATTATAGCCAGCCTGTAAGCCAATATTGATCTGGCCATTCGCGGAAGCGAAAAAAAGGAAAAGAAAAACAGGAATTAGGAGCTTTTTCATTGGTTGTGTTTTCTTTATAAACCTGTTCTTAAAGGTGCGTGACGTATTTTGAGAAACCTTTAACAAAAAAGCCGACCGCACTTTCGCGCAGCCGGCTTTCTCTATTTCTAAAATACTAAACCTGTTATAACACTTCTTACATTTCTTCTCCTACATGTTTTTTGTAGAATTTCCAGACTTCATGTGCGACATCGCGTCCGAGTTCCAAACCGGCAATATTGTCTGCCTGGATGTGGTAACCTCCATAAACCCGCGAGATACCAGCCATTTCTGCTGTTTGTGTAAATGTGGGGAATACAATGGTTACTGTATCTCCCAAATTATCCGGCTCGGTTAGGGCACCGGCTACCAACTCAACCTCCGTTCCAAACTCATCGCTGCCGGTCCAAAGTTTAAGCGCTTCGGCACAGCCGCCACTAATGGTACTGTGTCCGGAAACATAACTTGGGAACGGCGGACAAAGGAAAGTTTCGGGAGAATAGGGTCTCCATTGCTGTCCATTCATTTCGATCATGCCGGTTGCCGGTCCACCCCAGGCTTGAATAATCTGATCTTCATAGTATTTGTGAACCAGTGCGTACGGACGGGCGAAATCGTAAAACATCTTGCTATCCCAGGAAGCGATAAAGGCATCCATGGCTACAACCTGATTGTAGAAGTACATCTTTACATCTTCATCCAAATTGTGATTATCGCGGCGGGAAACATCCTGTGCAAAAATCAACCAGTGACCGGCCTGCTGTACAGATTTTGGTCCGTCGCGCATAAACTCAACCAGGGCTTTTTGCTCATCGGTGAGATTAGCCTGCATTTCAATTACTTCCTGCACTTCTTTTTCCAATTGCTCAGAACCGATCATCGGAGGAGGACCCGGACGGAATTGATCGCCGGATTGCAGCGCAAGCGGCTGAACTTTGTCCCAATAGGGAGTCAGGCAAGACGGGGCAAATTTGCCTCCTTTGCCGTCTGAAAAATATTTTGGTTGCCAGCGATTTGGATCTGTATTCGTATCGGGAGAATTGACAGGCTCGTAACCAACATAGTTGAAATACGGCTCACCATTAGATCCTTCTTCCTCGCCATATTGGTTGGCACCGTCTCCTTTACGGCTTTCAATAACGGATTTTGCGGCCAGATTTCCGATGCCAATCGGACTGTTTGGATCCATGGATTCGTCATCGGGATCTAGTCCCAGCTCGGTCATGAAATCCCGAAACAGGGCTTCATCCGAATAATAATACTCAGACATTGCCCGGAACGCCGCATAGCTTATAGCAATTTCTTTATTGCTGAGGGTCTGTTCTTCAGCTGGTCTGCGATCCACACCTTCCAGATAAACAGGAATGGCTTTTTCATCGTAACGAGACCAGGCATCGAAAACAGCTGTAAAGATTAGTCCGAGGTACCGGGAAGTAATGGTCGGACGTGGTTTAAACATCTCCGTGTCATTAGCAGTAGCGGTTAAGGCCATTTTTCCCCATTTGTAGGCGACATTGTCGACTCCTCTTGGTTCTGCTTCTTCTACCTTTTGTTCGGAAGCATCTGCTGTTGCATCTTTACAGGAGGTTGGTATCATCAGGCCTAAAATGGCCAATACCAGGATTGGTAATTGTATAAACTTCATAGGATAATGTGTAATGTTAGTTAGGTTGGGGTAGGAGAGAAGTCTCCCTTTTAGATGAATTATGTTCAAAAATAGGACTTGAGGATGCTATTCTCCCTGCTTAAAATCGCGAAATGTGGGAATGCTCCTTTAAAGTTGATGAATAGGGGTTTTTACCGTGTAAAAACTTTCCGTGCACAATTTGTTAGGATACTAAATTGAAGGTTTGGATCATTTACCTTTTGCTCAAAACGCCGAAAGCAAAATACTCCAGCATTTTAACTACCTCCTCATACTTTTCATCTTGTAGTTTTACATCAGTGAGCCGGGGAAGGTGTTGAGCGAAATAAATCTGTGCATTGGCCATTTCAAATAAATTACTGCCGAGTGCCCGGGGGTATGGGAAGTCGGGGTTTATCTCCAGGATAATATCGGATATCTTTTCAACCATCCGCTTGTAATTGAAAAACAGGCCGTTCTTATTTTCCTCATCAACCGACTTGGTATGATACGCTTTCACCCCGTCTGAAATGACAATGCGGTGAAGGATGTTTTCATTGACATAATCAATGGCCGGGTTTTCGCGGGTAGCTGAAACTACATTGCAAATGGCTATTTGCAGCTTTTCTTCCGGATCCTGTACATTAAGGGTGTTGATTTCAATCAAATAGCTTACCCATTCCCAGTACCAGCCAACCAGATAAACCAGCAACATATGCTTGTTCTTAAAGTAGCGGTAAATGGAAGCTTCTGTAGATTCCATTCTCTTGGCAAGCTTTCGGAAGGTAAAGGCTTCAAATCCGATCTCATCAATCATGATGATGCTGTACTTAATGATGTTCCGTCCCAACTCCGTATCCTGCGGATCCCGGATGTACAAGCTTTCGTTGAGGGAGAATTTTATACCTATGGCCATTTGAGTCCGTAATTTGGTTGGGCGTTGTTTGATCTCAAAATTATACTCAAAAGTAATAAAGTACGAAAAAAAGAAATAATAGTTGATTATTCTTAAACAATAGTATTGCTATTATGTTAGAGAGTCTATATATTTGTAACTACATGCAAATTTTGGGATCAAATAGCGTTACTTCCAGTTTAGCTTATGTGTTGCGGCTCACGCTGTCACTAAGCCTTTGTGCGACTCTGCTGATAGTAGGGGCCGCCCAGGGAACGCTTATGGCAAATCCGCCCACCGTGCAGATGCCGGTTATTCCGGAAGAGCACGAGGAAGAAACCGATCCTATTGAAGATGACGAATTAAATCACATCGTCTACGCACCTGTTTTGCCTTTCGGCGAAAGCCTTTTGGCCATCGGAGAAGAAGAAATAACAGAACATTCCCGATTGTTTCTACAGGCAGGTCCGGAAATTCCACTCCCTCCACCGGAGTGCTAATACAATCTTACAGCCAGAGGTTCGTCTGGTTCAATCCTTTCCAATCCAAATTATTTCTAGCGACAATCAAATAGGTTGTCCGAAAAATCAATTTTTCAATAATCCTTTGAAAAAGAGGAAAGCTGTGTGCCTGTCTGATAAATTGAGTCGTAAGTAAGGCCAGGGTTTTCCGTCTTTGACCAAAATTCTTTTTGTGATGGATAATTCCAACTCCAATTCAATGTTTGCCAATCTCAAAAATGATATTCCGGCGAGTATCGTTGTGTTTTTGGTTGCCGTACCGCTGTGTTTAGGTATTGCACTAGCCTCCGGGGCACCTTTGTTCTCCGGAATTATTGCCGGTATTGTAGGTGGTATCGTTGTAGGTGCCTTAAGTGGATCTCCTTTGGGAGTAAGTGGTCCGGCCGCCGGTCTTGCTGTTATTGTTCTCACGGCTATTCAGGATCTCGGAGCTTTTGAGATTTTCCTGATGGCTGTAGTATTGGCCGGTGTCATTCAGATGATTCTCGGTTTTTTGCAAGCAGGTATTATAGCCTATTATTTCCCATCCTCCGTGATAAAGGGAATGTTGGCTGGTATCGGTATCGTAATATTTCTAAAGCAAATACCCCATGCTTTTGGTTATGATAAAGATTATGAGGGAAGCCTGAGTTTCAATCAACCCGATAATCACAATACCCTTTCTGAATTGTATTTCATGTTTGAGGCAATTACGCCGGGAGCCGTTATCATTTCCGCAATATCACTGGCAATTCTCATTCTTTGGGAACGCCCGTTTATGAAAAAGATTCCCGTATTTAAAATTGTTCAGGGACCGCTTGTAGTGGTTGCATTGGGTATAATTCTGAACCTGGTATTTTCTGGTACTTCCATGGCATTGAGTGCCGAGCACATTGTGGCTATTCCGGTAGCAGAAAACCTAAGCGGCTTTTTCAACCAGTTTACCTTTCCCGACTTTAGCCAGTGGAACAATCCGGCTGTTTATATGACAGCCGCTACCATTGCCATTGTAGCCAGTCTGGAAACACTGCTTTGTTTAGAAGCTACAGACAAGCTGGACCCGGAAAAACGGGTGTCGCCTGCCAACCGTGAATTAAAAGCACAGGGAGTTGGTAACCTGGTATCCGGACTTATTGGCGGATTGCCTGTAACGCAGGTAATTGTTCGTAGTTCAACTAACATTCAATCTGGCGGACGAACCAAAATGTCTGCCATTATCCATGGTTTCTTACTGCTGTTTTGTGTGATGGCGATTCCATTTGTACTCAACCTGATTCCGCTGGCAAGCTTGGCCGCTATCCTGTTTGTGGTTGGATACAAACTGGCTAAGCCTGTACTTTTTAAGCAGATGTATAAGTTGGGATGGAATTACTTTATCCCCTTCGTCATAACTATTTTGGGGATCGTTTTTACGGATCTTTTGATTGGAATCGGACTGGGAATGGCGGTTGCTATTTTCTTCCTACTGTATGACAATTACAAGAAACCCTTCCTCTTTGAAGGAAACGAGCACATGTCTGACGATGGTGGTATTGTACGTCTGGAACTGGCAGAGGATGTTACTTTCCTCAATAAAGCCAATATCCAGAAAGCACTGAATCAGATTCCTGATAATTCCAAAATTATTATTGATGCTTCCAGATCAATCAACATTGATCAGGATGTAGAAGAAATAATAGAAGATTTTAAGATACATGCTTCTTACAGCAATATTGAGGTAGAAGTGATTGATCGAAAACGCAAAGGACTAAAAGCCAAACCCGTTAAAACCCTTGAAAACGCTATAGCGGCTGCCAATGGTAAAGGAAATGGCAAAACAAAAAGGCCATCAAATGGCAAAACACCTGCTCAGGATTCCGACGGGTTTTCAAGAAATTAAACAGGGTTAAATCCCTGCTCAAGATGCTCAGAGAGCGATTTATTCGCTCATATATCAGACAGGTTTTAGATAAGGGCTCCGGATCATTTCCGGGGCCTTTTTTATTTGATTCCTGTCAGGCTATTTCCCAGTAAAAGTGTTGGTATGGGGCTGTTTCAATTTTTTGAATCCATTGTTTGAGTAAAGGATACAACCATTCGAGATCCTGCATTTCAGGATAGCGGGACAAGGGTGATTGCATAAAACCTTGTAGGTCTCTGTCAACAGGAATGGAATCTGTAAATAGAGCCTGCATGGCCTTTTTCAACCAATTCAAGAGTTCAAGGATTTCTATTTTTGAAAGTACGGTGCTCCTTTCCAAAAAGTGAATCCGTGGATTAACTGTCGGCAATTCAGAAAAGAAATTGGCATAGTAATCTGCAAGCAGATAAAAGGGGAGGAGTTGCTTTTTCGATCGATAGTATATAATCTCCTCCATGCCCAGGTAGACATATATAGCATCCCCGTCATCCTGGTAGCCGGAATGATAGTGCTCAAGAATGGAAACCAGTTCTGCTATAGCTGGAGGAAAAACGATTTTCCGGTCAAATCCCATGGAGTTTATTTCGGAAATCGATTCTTCGAATTTCCTGCCGGAAAGGCCAAAAACCGTAAAATCTAAAGACATACTGAATCCTGTTTTACAGCTTTGAGCGTTTCTTGCAGGCCCATTGATCGGAGGATCTGTTCCATGTGCTCTTTGCTATCCGCATCGGGCTCCGCTTGTCGGCACACCACATCGTACCCGGCAGGAGTAAAAAGTGTCCGGGCAAAAGAAACGATCATCCAGCTTTTGTCTCGGGCCATAAAATCAATCTGCCATTTACTCCTAAACAACCATAGTAATCCTTTTCCCCTCCACACAAAATTGCGGTTGTCGGGAGTCACCACCTTACTGAAACCTTCAATGGACTTTTCCTTGCCATTTTTGATGTATTGCACCCGATCGTTTAAACCATCTTCCCGGGGAATATAATTGAAGCTTGGAGCCGCTTTATCTCCTTTCAACCACATAGGGAAATTGGTAAGTAGAATATGCCAGCGTCCCGCCAGGTCTTCAAGGTCAATTCCTTTCATTTTCGGGAAATTTTCAGGTAAGTATTTATATCAAATGGTTTTATGGCGGCTTTCGCCGAAAGATACAACGGATGGCGGGGATGCCCGGCTTTTGAAAGCGGGCCAATTCGGATCCACTCCGTATTGTATAAACAACTGATCTGAAAGATTTCCTCCAAACAGCTGTTTAAAAAGGGTCTTTTTTCGATTAGTGTGCCCCAGGCTGCCCAAATGCGGATCTTTTGCTGGTCGCCGATGGCGGCAAGTTGGGTCTGAATGTGACGCAGGTTTTCCTGATGGAGGCTGTTGTTTATGCGTTTGTGAATGTTGTTTGGATTGGTAGCACGTTGTGGGTAAAGATTGAGCATCAGCCAACTGTCGAAGCCCTTTAGTCGGGCATGCCGTTCTACAAATTGAAGGGTGCCATCCAATTGCCCGGGAGTTGCAGTGCTGGGATTCACACCAATGCAAATGAGCGGCGATTCTCCCTGAATTCCCAGCGTAAATCGCGCGCGATTATTTGGATTGGTGTGATAGATCCAGCTTGTGGTAGTTTCCTTCAACTATTCTCGATTTGAATATAATTTCAACTTAATGAAAAATACTCACTGCCAAAACGATTATCGTAAGACTGATCAACAGACTAATTTGCCCCATCGGACGAACGCTTTTTAGCGTGGCGCTCAGATCGCCTCCATTTTTTGCCCGGCGTACCCTGGCAGACATAATGCCAATCAAAGCCGCTAAAACGAGGACCAAAACGAGCTTGGTGATTAGCAGGGGCATTTCTCCCAGGATTTTCCAATAAGGGGTCATTAGATAACCACCTGATAAAATGAGCAGTCCGAGGCCAATGTGCCCCATGGTGCTGATTGAATAAGCATTAGCCATAAATTTTTCCCCTTCTTCAGGAGCCATTTTTGAACTGGCGATTCCAAGAAACATGAACGCGAAGCTTACGCCTACGCCCATCGCAAGACCAATAAAATGGGTGATTAACATTGCATCTCTCATGATTGGTGTATGGATTTTAAGTGGAGTCATGCAAATACGCCTGTTCTCTTTAATCAGGAGACTTCCATTACAACTCCGGTGTTCGAATAACTCAAATTAAACTTTTTGAATTAAATGACCCAATTTGGGCGCTCTGGTGCAAATATTGTATCTTACTTATTCAACCGACTTATCTATTGCTTCTTCGGAAGTTCCCCGTCTTATTCATCTCGTTTATTCTACCTGAAGTCACCTTCAGAGAGATTCTTCTTTTGTCATCTATACCAACAAACTCACACACACAAACTCACACTCACACTCAAACTAAAACCAACACCATGTCCATCAACTATCAAAATCTCGTTTTTAAAGGGGGCGGCGTTAAAGGCATTGCTTATGCCGGCGCCCTTGAAGTTCTTGAAGAACAAAATATCCTGCCCGGGATTCAGCGTGTGGCAGGCACTTCAGCCGGATCCATCGTTGCGGCCCTAATCGCACTTAAATACAATGCAGCGGATGTGAAATCCATCGTTGGAAAAACCGACTTTGCCTCTTTTGAGGATAAAAAAAGCATATTCCGAATCGCTACAAAGTATGGTCTTTACAAAGGGGATGCATTTCTGAAATGGATGAAAACCCAGATTTCTCAGGCAGATCCGACCAAAAACGGATTAAAACACAAACTGTCTGCCAATGCTACCTTTCAGGATTTTGCAGAGGCCGGGTGCCGGGATTTACACGTATTTGCAACCGATTTGAACCTAAAGCAGGTAACCAAGTTTTCCGTGGAAGATTATCCGAATGTGATCGTTGCAGAAGCGGTAAGGGCTTCCATGTCGATACCGCTCTTCTTTATGGCCTGGCAGTTTAGCAACGGACAGCCAAATGACCATTTGTATGTAGATGGCGGCACGGTCTATAATTATCCTTTATCGGCATTCGACACCGGCGGTGAGCCCAACCCGGCAACCCTGGGGTTTCATCTGGATAATCTCCATGGAGTGGAAAAGTCTAATGATTTGGAATACAATCACTTATTGAAGTATGTAAAAGATACTTTTGAAACCTTGCTGTCGGCTCAAAATATCAATTTTGAGAATGATCCTGAAGCTGTAAAGCGCACTGTGAAAATCGATGACCTTGGAATCAGCGCCACCGATTTTGGTTTGAAGGACAGTCAAAAAACCGCTTTGTATAATTCAGGGGTGAAATACACCAAAGAATACCTGAGCAAGCAATAAAATGAGGGAGGCTGAATCAAAAAACGTTTTTTTGACTCAGCCTCCATTTACCTCCTGCTTAGACTTTTTCAACAAATGGCATATCGCTGATGATTTGCCAGGTCCCTTCCGGACTTTCAACCAGTTGAATGTAAGTGTGAAAGATCAGGGCCTGACCACGGAAACTTGCGCGAACGATGGCGTTAGGCCCCTTGATGTCCAAACTGTGAATCTCGACGCTTCTTTCGTCGCCTCCGATCTTACGGGCCTGGATAAGGCCCAGGTAATCCGATTTACTCATCGTACTCAACTCCTTACTGCCAAAGGTTTGATTGGCGATGACCCGGAAATTGGGATGCAGGATTTTCTCCAGTGCAGCTGCATTTCTTGCATCCGCTGCGTTTACAAAGTCTTTGACAGTTTGAATGGCCATGTCGGCGCGCTGGTCGCTCGACAAGCCGGAAAGCATACAAAAGGTCAGGCTTAAAAACATGATTTTCATGATCGAAATATTTAAGTGATTATTTGTGATGTATCAAAGATTGATATATCAACAATAAAGTGAAAAAAACTATTGATTAAAATTGTAGAATACCCGCTCGAGCAATCGATGCAGTTGGTCAACTTCTGTTTTGGTAAAACCGGCCGTTCCGGTAGCCCGAATCTCGCGGGCGAGGGGGAGTAGTTTTTCGACCAGCTTTTTGCCTTCCGCGCTCGTGAATAGCTGATATTCTCTTCGATTATCTGCTACCACATGTCTTTCCACCAGGCCTTTCTTTTGCATAATATCCAGAATCCGCGTCACGGAAGCTGGTTCCTTGAAGGCTTTTCGGGCCAGGTCGGTTTGGTTGATTCCTTCTTCCTCGTGAATACGCTTTAGTAAGATCCACTGGTCACTGGTAATGTCAATACCCCGTTCTTTGAAAATACCGTTCTTGTATTTTCGAAACTGCTTGAATGCTTTTTCGAGCTGAAACAAGTAAACCTCATCAATATTCTTCTCCCGCATGTGATGCCAATTATTGATATATCAACAAACTTACAGGCTTTTTGAATAAAAAGCAAGTCGGGAAACAAATAGCGGGTAACCTTTTGGCCGGGATCATCCTTCGGATTTAAGATTGCTTTGCGGATAGTATTTGTCTCGCAACCAAAAGGAAACCCGGACCAGGAGGATCAAGGCCGGGACTTCCACCAGCGGACCAATCACTCCGGTAAATGCTTGCCCGGAATTTAATCCGAATACAGCAATGGCCACGGCAATCGCCAGCTCAAAATTGTTGCCGGCTGCCGTAAAGGAAATGGCCGCATTCTTTTCGTAGTTGGCACCCAGGGCCTTGCTCACAAAAAAGCCAATAAAGAACATGATGGTAAAATAGAGTAGGAGTGGCAACGCAATCCGCAGCACATCCAAGGGTATTTCTACGATTAGTTCTCCTTTTAGCGAAAACATCACCACGATGGTAAACAACAAAGCGATGAGGGTCAGGGGAGATATGGTTGGAATAAAGCGCTCCCGATACCATTTTTCGCCGTAAAGGCGCACAAAAATAAACCGACTCAGGATACCCAATACAAATGGAATGCCCAGATAAATGGCTACGCTTTCAGCAATGGTGGCTATCGATATATTGACAATTGCTCCTTCGTATCCAAAGTATGGAGGCAGGATGGTTATGAAGACCCAGGCATAAAAAGAATAGGCGAATACCTGAAAAATACTATTGAGCGCTACCAGTCCGGCACCGTACTCTGCACTCCCTTCCGCCAGGTCATTCCAAACCAAAACCATGGCAATGCATCGGGCCAGTCCAATGAGGATTAGTCCGGTCATGTATTCGGGATAATCTGCCAGAAAAAGAAGCGCCAACACAAACATCAGCAAGGGACCAATGATCCAGTTTAGCAGCAGCGAGATGCTCATCACCCGAACATTGCTAAACACCTTTGGCAGTAGTTTGTAATTGACTTTTGCCAGCGGAGGATACATCATAAGGATCAATCCAATAGCAATGGGAATATTTACACTTCCCCGGCTAAATGATTGTACGATGTCGGGTGTTTTTGGAAAGATGTATCCAATTCCCAGCCCCAGCCCCATGGCCAGAAATATCCACAGCGTAAGGTTCTTGTCTAAAAAGGAAAGCTTCTTTTTATTTGACATCCGATTGGTTTAGCAGCGAAAAAAGGTAAAACATTTGGGAGGCAATTATTTTGCTGGTGGCTTCATAATGCAGAAGTACATCCTTCTGCCCGTCGTGCGTTTTGGGATCTTCAAAAGGCAGGGAGATCCGAACCTCAGCTCCCGGGATAAACGGACAGTTTTCATCAGCATCAGAACAGGTCATAATGGCTGCAAAGCCGCTCTGGGGGTTGGCTTTCGCCGAATAGATTTTCGAGTGCGCGGAAATGCGATTGGTTTCCGAGCCGGGAAATACGGTGTATTGTGGATTGTCGATACCCAATGCACATACCTTAAAGCCGGCTTTACGAATAACCGATGCTACATGGTCATGCATGGCCGTAACCTCCGTACCGCCAGAATAACAATTTGCTTCAAGATGGTTCCACCAGGCAGCGGTTTGCGCCCAAATCTGAGCGAGCTGACTGCGCCTGGAATTGTGCGTACAAATAAAGATCAGGCTGGGTATTTGCTCCAGTGCCGTTTTCGCTTTGAGGTAATCAGCGATCCGGGCCAGTTGATTTTTGCGATCAAACGATATTTCGTCTGTTGGGAGTTTTTCGATGTATTCCCGGAGCGGGGGATAAAATCCGACTTTGGCTTCCATCATAATTTAGCAACAGTTTTTAATGCCAGGATTTCCAAATTGATCAAATAGGGTTTGAAACAGATCTTTTACTTCCATCCACTTTTGCGCATCTATACAGTAGTTTACTCGAACCCCCTCAATACTGCCCTTAATCAAACCGCTGTTTTTCAATTCTCTAAGATGCTGGCTGATAGTTGCCTGAGATAACCCCAACTCATCCACCAAATCACTGTTGATGCACTGGTCTTTTTTGAGCAAATGCAACAATATGCTTACACGTGCCGGATGACCGATAACCTTGGCTGCCTGTGCAATTGTATTTGCCTGTTTCGAGTACAAACTTGTTTTTGTTACGCCCATACATTTACTATTAGATTGCAATATACCGATGGATTGTTAACTCAATGTAAAATGGGAAAGAAGAATTTTTAATTTTTAGGTTTTAATTTTCAATTAATAGAACGGAACGAACGGAACGAACGGAACGAACGGAACGAACGGAACGAACGGAACGAACGGAAATTACCATTTCCAATCTCGATTTCCTATCTTAAGCCATCTGTAACCGCCCAAACCGACACCTAAACTTTTTAAAAAACACGCATTTTGGCTACCAAACTCATTGTACTTGCCCTTTACGTTGGTGTATTATTTTTAATTGGAATCGTAGCTTCTCGTCGAATAAAGTCAATCAGCGACTTTTATGTAGGCGGTAAAAACATTGGATACTGGGCCGTGGCATTTTCGGCGCGAGCCACCGGTGAGTCTGGCTGGTTATTGATTGGCTTAACCGGGATGGGAGCAATTGCCGGTGTTTCAGCCTATTGGGTTGTTTTGGGTGAAGTGTTGGGCGTGGCTATTTCCTGGTTTTTTATGGCCAAGAAATTCAAAAGGCAATCGGATGAATACGATTCCATAACGGTACCCGATTACCTGGAAAGCCATTTTAAATCCACGAAAAACACCTTGCGGATCATTTCGGCATCCGTACTTTCTGTTTTTGTGATCATCTATGTAAGCTCACAAATTGATGCAACAGGTATTGCCTTTGAGTCGCTACTTGGATTTAATTATTTTACCGGAGCCATCATCGGATTTTGCATTGTCATGGTCTACATATTTGTGGGAGGCTTTGTTGCGGTGGTGTGGTCAGACCTCTTTCAGGGACTACTCATGTTCTTCGGTTTGGTGCTGTTACCGATCATCGCCTGGTTCTCAATCAGCCGGGGCCCGGGCATCCTGGAAGGCCTGCACAGCATCGATCCGGCCTTAACCAATATATGGGGAGGAAATCCGGATCCCTGGATGAACCTGTTTACTATACTCGGTTTCTCCATGATCGGACTTGGGTTTTTGGGGTCTCCTCAGGTCTATGTGCGCTTTATGTCAATCAAGAATGAAAAGGAAATTGACAAAGGCAAACCGGTGGCAATCATCTTTACGTTGCTTACAGATGCAGCGGCAGTTACCATCGGTATTATGGCCCGGTATTTCTTTACCGATCAGGGCGTGGATCCAGAAGCTGTATTGGGAATCGGCGGACAAGATGTTTTAAGCATGATGACCGAGCAATTCCTTCCGGCCATATTAGTGGCTTTGTACATAGCAATAGTGCTGTCGGCCATTATGTCTACCATTGATTCTCTATTGGTAATAGCCTCAAGTGCCATTACCCATGATTTCTATGAAAAGATATATAAGCCGGGACTCAGTCAGAAGCAAATGACCCGCTTATCCCGAATCGTTACGGTAGCAATGGCCCTTATTGCCCTTGGACTGGCGATGGCAATAGCTTTGTTATCTCCGGAGCGACAGGTCTTCTGGGTCATCATATTCGGATGGTCAGGTATTGCGGCCACCTTCTGTCCGGTTATTATCCTTTCACTGTTCTGGAAGGGCTATTCTGAGCAGGGAGCCATAGCTTCCATGATCACCGGATTTTTATGTGTACCTATATTTAAATTTGGATTCCAGGCAATGGAGGGGATAGGACCGTATTTTGAAAAGCTGGATGTACTGGCTCCTTCTTTCCTGATAGCCATGATTGCCGGCTTTGTTTTCTCAAAAATCTATCCCCCAAAACCGGAAGTGATGGAAGCGAATAGATGATTCTTAATTCTTTATGGGGAATGTTGAATTACACGAAAATCGTTGCCCGTTTATCGGAAAAAACCTTATTCCCTGGATAGAAACATGCGGCTAAACGATACCCGTTCAACGCTACACGCAACAAAGTCGATGAGGCTTCAACCACCCGCCGAAGCTCGCCAGAGCGCAGGCGGGTTCTCCACCCTGCCCGCTTTAGCCGGGCAGTCCAACGGAACCTACCAAACCCGCAACACCAGTTCTCTGGTTTTCTCAATACCTTCTCTGGATGGGAGGTCTTTACCATCGTATTCGATGCCGTAGTAGTCCTCGTAGCCAGATTCACGGACTAACTCGATGAGGAGGCTGTAATCCATATTGGCCTCATTGCCTTCTTCATCAAATTCGAGGCTTTTTACGCTTATTGCTCCGGCATAGGGAAGTAATTCCTCCAAGCCCTGATAGCGGTCGTATTCTTTCAGGCATTCGCCATTAAATGGATGACCGCCTTCGCGTTGCCAGCACCAATTGTTGAAGTCTGGCAGGGTGCCCACTCCTTTGTCTTCCAGCGCATCAACCAGGGAGGCCAGCCAGGCTCCGTTGCTGGAATATTGTCCGTGGTTTTCCACCAGGATGTTTACCCCTTCCTTTTGGCCCCAATTGGCCAGTTCAGTCAGCGCATCCAGACAATTATTTCGCATTTGCTCGGCATCTCCGTCGCCATGAGCGTTTACCCGGATGCTATTACATGCCAGGTACTTAGCGGCCGTTACCCATTTTTTATGCGCTTCAACTGCTGCTTTTCTTTCAGCCGGGTCTGAGGCTCCCAAATTACCGGCATTGTCTACCATAATCAGCACATTGTCAATCCCGGCTTTATCTGCCGTCCGGTTCAGACTGTCGAGAAATTCGATATTATCAACCTTATCCTGAAAGAACTGCGATACATACTCCACACCGTCGAAGCCCATCTCTGAAGCGGTGTTTATGAAATCGAAGTTATCCATTTCTCCGGCAAAGAGTTCCCGGTGAAAAGACCATTGAGTCAAAGAAAATTCAGGCTGAAATTCTTCTTCTCCCTGGGTGCTCTCGCGAATGATTTCTTTAGTGCCGGGATTTTCCTCCGGCTTTTCATTCGAATTGGAGCAGCCAAATGCCAAAAAGATCAGCGGGAGAAGGAAGAGCGATTTTTCTAGCATTTATTCGGAAATTTCAATTTTCAGGATTCGATCGCCCATACGGATATCGTCGATAACATCCAGCCCGTCGACCACTTTGCCAAAGCAAGTGTGATTGCCGTCCAAATGAGCTGTGTTGTTTCTGCTGTGGCAGATAAAGAATTGCGATCCGCCGGTATTGCGTCCGGCATGTGCCATACTTAAAACACCCCGGTCATGGTACTGATTGTTTCCGTCCAGTTCGCAATCAATTTTATAGCCTGGGCCGCCACGGCCGGTTCCTTCCGGACAACCACCCTGAATTACAAAATCCGGAATTACCCGGTGGAATTTCAGTCCGTCGTAAAATCCCTCTTCAGAGAGTTTGATGAAATTGGCGACGGTATTGGGAGCATCCTCCTGATAGAACTCGACTACCATATTGCCTTTATCTGTTTGTATGGTTGCTTTCTTCATCGATAATTTTTTTTTGCAAAATAAAAAAATGCTTACATCCAAAGGCAATCCTGCCAATCCGTAAACATATGAAATACGAGCCCCGCTCCAATGATACGGGTTCGGGGGAGGAGAGTCATAATGCCATAAACCAGGATAGCAGGCCAGGTGTGCAAAGGATGAAAACCAATACTACAACGACCGGGAGCAAATATCGGATCTGCCAGCAGATGATCCAGATCCACCAGCATGGTGGCCAGCATAAGGAGCCAGGCCCTTTTCCATTGGTCCCGAAAGAAAAGCCAGGCAATTAAACCGGGTGCCAGAAAATGTAAGCTGTAGTGGACAATCGGCTGGATCATGGTTGATCAGCCTCCGGACGGTATTTTTGCTGTAATCCGTAAAGAAAATTGCGCAGATACTGGTCTTTACACAAACGAAATTGCGACTGATCCGGGTGCCTGAAAAAAGCACTCAATTCGTGTTTAGAAATCGGAATGTCGGCCAGGTCGAAAATATCCAGCATGTCCTCCGTTTTCATCGAAAGTGCAATCTTAAGCTTACGCAGGATCAGGTTATTGCTGAGCGTCTTTTCCGGTTTGGGTTGAGGCCCGTCCTTTTTTCCCCTTTTCAGGGAAATGAAACCATTTAGAAAAGTAGCCAGTTGCTTATCATAAATTGGTTGAAAAGCAGGATCATCCTCCTTTTTCAACCAATCGCTGATTTCTGCCCGGCTTACCTCATGCTCTGCCAGAGAAAAGATCTTCATCATCCCCGAATCGCTGATATCAAAAATATAGCGAAGTCGGCGTAAAATATCGTTGTTCTTCACCTTTTATTTAATCATAGAAACCCGAACAGCATTAGGGCCTTTTTGCCCCATTTCAACTTCAAATTGAACTTTATCGCCGTCACGAATATCAATTTCAAGATTGTTTGCGTGTACAAAGACACTATCCTGTGTCTCATGATCAGTAATAAAACCGTATCCTTTTTCATCATTGAAAAACTTGACAGTCCCTTTACGGATCGGATCTTCCGGGGTGTCATCTTTAGGTGGTACCCCAATGACAATGTCCTCGACTTTTATCTTCTTTTTCTTTTTTGGATCTGGCGGAGTATCGGTGAGATTGCCATTTTCATCTACATAAGAAAGCATGTCTTCGAAAGTCTTTTTGCCGGCAGCATCCTTGGCTGCTTTGCGCTCTTTGCGGCGCTCCATCTTGTCTTGCTTCTTTTTACGGCGTTTTTTTTCTTTTTCTTTCTTGCTGTAGGATTCTTGCGATTTGCCCATAAATGGTTTTTAAATTTAAAAATATCCTGTAAGAGGAGGGAAACGAGGGCAAACACATCACATACGAGAAAATTTACCAGACATCAACCAAATCAAAAAGGAACTACAAAGCTATCGAATAAAACGCAAAGGCTTCAGAAATTCTTGTAATTCTTTCCGACTTTCCTCAAATCTCTTTATCCCAAACATGACATTCAAGAGTATTTTGTGTACGTTTGCCCTCTTTTACGTGAAAAGGGGAGCAAGTATCCTGAGTGTTCCCCATTATTACCCTGTCCAAAGTTTTGATAATCAATTTATTAGCAATTCGCCGAAAGGCTGAATAATGATAAATTTTTGCATATTCCCATGAAGAAGTATTTCAACCTTTTCGACCTGTCTCAGCGAGTAGATTATAAAACAGAGGTTCTTTCCGGACTCACTGTGGCTATGGCCCTCATTCCGGAAGCTGTAGCCTTTGCCCTTATCGCGGGATTGTCTCCCCTCACAGGACTTTATGCCGCCTTTGTAATGGGGCTTATTACATCTATTCTCGGCGGACGGCCGGGGATGATCTCCGGAGCCACCGGAGCGGTTGCTGTTGTGCTCGTTACCCTGGCTGCCTCACATGGCGTTGAATATATCTTTGCTACCGTAATTTTGGCGGGCCTGATTCAAATGTCTGCCGGTTTTTTGCGGTTGGGAAAGCTCATGCGCCTGGTACCACACCCGGTAATATTTGGCTTTGTAAACGGCCTGGCTATTATCATATTCATGTCTCAGTTGGATCAGTTTAAGGGGCCTTCCGGCGAATGGCTGACTGGTAGCGATATGTATATTTTCCTCGGATTTGTGCTGCTGACTATGTTTGTCATTTGGGGTTTGCCCAAAATAAGCAAGGCGGTTCCCGCTTCACTCATTGCTATTCTTCTGGTTTTTGGAATAGTAGTTTGGTTTGGTATCGATACAAAAACAGTAGGGGATATGGCTTCCATCCAGGGTGGTTTCCCGCCTTTCCATCTCCCGGAAGTGCCGGTCAATCTGGAAACCCTCGGAGTTATTTTCCCCTATGCAATCATCATGGCTGGTGTGGGGCTGATTGAAAGCCTGCTGACCCTAAACATCATCGATGAAATTACAGAGACCCGCGGACGAGGAAATAAAGAAGCTGTGGCGCAGGGTGCTGCAAACATTCTATCCGGTTTGTTTTCCGGTATGGGTGGTTGTGCGATGATCGGTCAAAGTTTGATCAATATTTCGGCCGGCGCACGGGCTCGATTGTCCGGAATCGTGGCTTCGGTTATGCTTCTGGTATTCATTATGTTTGGTGCCAACCTGATCGAAAAGATGCCAATGGCCGCCTTGACAGGTCTGATGATCATGGTGGCGATTGGGACTTTCGAGTGGGCCAGTTTGCGCACCGTCAATAAAATGCCGAAGTCTGATATTTTCGTAATGGTGCTGGTTACACTGGTAACTGCGGTGCTTCACAACCTCGCACTGGCTGTTCTCATTGGCGTGGTCATCGCTGCTCTGGTATTTGCCTGGGACAATGCCAAGCGCATCCGGGCCCGAAAGCGCATTGATGAAAACGGTGTTAAACACTACGAAATTTACGGCCCGCTTTTCTTTGGGTCGGTTTCGGTTTTCAACGAAAAGTTTGATGTGTTGAATGACCCGGATGAGGTCATCATCGATTTTGCAGAAAGCCGGGTAGTGGATATGTCGGCAATCGAGGCCTTAAATAAAATTACAGAGCGCTATCAAAAGGTTGGAAAAAAGATCCACCTCAAACACCTCAGTGCCGATTGCCGGAATCTGCTGAAAAATGCCGAGGATATTATTGATGTGAATGTAGTGGAAGATCCAAAGTACAAGCTGGTAGTCGACGATTTGTCTTAAACGATAAGGCTTAGCCTCACTTTCCGTTTTTTAAGCCGGCGGTTGTCCAGCTTTTGTATGACCTGTTGGGCCTTATCAGCCGATACGGCTACAAAAGCACATTCGGGCTTGAGCTCGATGAGTCCCAACTCTGTTTTGCTTAAACCTCCCTCTTTGAGGAAGAAACCCGCGAGATCCCCTTTGGATATCTTATCGCGTCTGCCGCCTAATACAAATATGGTTTTCCAATCCGGAGCTGTCGGTGGATTGGCTGCCTGCACATCAAGGGCTTCGAGTTCCGGAATGAACTCGGGGAGTACATCGTTTTCCCAATGTAACACATAAGCGGCCCCTTCTTTTTTCATTCGGGCCGTACGTCCGTTTCTATGGGTAAATTCTTCGGCAGAATGGGGAAGATGGTAATGGATGATATATTCGATTTCCGGCACGTCGATTCCCCGGGCAGCCAGATCAGTGGCCAATAGAACGCGGGTACTGCCGTTGCGAAACTGCACCAGGGCCTGCTCCCGATCCTTTTGTTCCATTCCGCCATGGAAGCGAGCGTGGTGGATATTGTGTGCCTCCAGAAAATCACTAACCCGTTGAATGGAATCCTTGTAATTGCAAAAGACGATGCCGGGTTGATCGCCAAAGTGGTATAGCGCGTCTTTCAGGCTTTCCAGCTTATCTTTCTCCGGAGAAATGATGGCTTTCAATTGTAATTTTGAGTCGGCCTGATCTGTAAAGTCCAGCAGATGCACGGCATTCATTTCGGCGAAAGCCGGAATGGCAACGCCCTGGGTAGCAGAGGTCAATACTTTTTTCTGAAGGCTCCCCAGCGATTCCAGAATTTCCTGCATTTCATCCTCAAAACCGATCTCCAGCGATTTATCAAATTCGTCGAGCACCAACCAGCTGATGTTGGACGTATCGATGCGGTCGCGCCGCAGGTGATCGGCCAATCGTCCCGGGGTGCCAATAAGCAGGGCAGGAGGGTGTTTCAGGTCTGTTTTATCCTGATAGGCAGAACGCCCGCCGTAAACCGCATTGATCTTGTATCCGGTACCCATATTGCGGGCTACCTGCTCAATTTGCATGGCCAATTCGCGGGAAGGAGCAATAATAATGGCCTGTACCCCTTCTTTTTCCGGATCGAGTTCTGACAATAGCGGTAGTAAAAAGGCCAGGGTTTTACCGGTGCCGGTAGGGGATAACAAGACAATTTCGGCATGGGCATGCAAGGCATGTCGAGCTGCCAGTTGCATATCGTTTAAGGCTTCAATTCCGAGCTTATCTAATATTTCCTGCTGGTTTTTGATCATATTATTTTTGACTCAGAGCCAGGTCGTACTTTCGGGTTCCTAAAGCATGAAGCAGGGAAAAGTGACTGCGAAGTGCGGCAAAAAAGGTCTTATGTTGATGATAAGGGAGGCCAAATTCGGCGGTGGTCTCTTTTACGATTTTGGATAGCTTCCGATAGTGAATGTGGCAAATATTGGGGAAAAGATGATGCTCGATCTGGTTGTTCAGGCCACCAACATACCAGGAGAACCAGCGACTGCCATTTGCAAAATTGGATGTGGTGCGTACCTGGTGAATTGCCCAGTTGTTTTCCACGCTGTTGTTGTCATCGGGTTTGTAGAAACTGGTTTCTTCGAGCACATGCGCAGGTTGAAAGATCAGGGAAAGAATCTGACCGCAAATAAAATGCATAACAAAGAATCCGATCAGCGTTTGCCACCACGGAATAGCAACCAGTAAAAGGGGGAGAACGATCATCAACCCAAAATACCACAGCTTGTGAATGATCACCTCTGTCAGTGCTTTGCGATACGTTAGCCCCTGGCTTTTGAGCAAATCGAGGTCCCGATATCTGGCTATTTGTTCAAAGTCCTTGACAAAAAACCAATTCAGCGTAAGCAAGCCATAAAGAAAAGGAGCGTAAAATGCCTGAAACCGGAAAAATGGTTTCCATTCCTGGTCGGGTGAAAACCGCATGATGCTCAGGTTGATATCATCGTCCATACCGTGCACATTGGTAAAGGAATGGTGCAGCACATTGTGTTGGATTTTCCAGTTGGCATGATAGCCGCCAATAAAGTGGATGACAAATCCCACCAATTTGTTAACCCGTTTGCTCCGGGAGTAGGAACCGTGGTTGGCGTCATGCATAACCGACAATCCAAGGCCGGCCATGCCAAATCCCATGATCACCCACAGTCCCAACACCGGCCAGAAGCTGGTAAATACTCCACTGAGCATCAGGATGAAAGGCGTAAAGTACAAGGCCAGCATAAAGACCGTCTTGAGGACCATTCTCCAGTTTCCGTATCGGGAAATATTCCTTTCGCTGAAGTATTGGTTGACGCGTTGGCTTAGTTCTTTGAAAAATTCCGGCTGGTCTTTTTTATTGAAATACAATTTAGGAGTAGCCATGATTGATTGGTATTAATCGCTGTTAATTGAAATGGCTGAATGGGGTAAGTAAATGCCCGTCTGAATTACTTTTCAGGCGGGCACAAACATAGGGATTAAATGGGTAATCTATGGTCAGAAGTTTGCCATTTATTCATAACTGATATCCAGACTGATGGGTACTGCAGATAGCGCTTTGGAAACCGGACAGCCTGCTTTGGCTTCTTTGGCCAGCTTTTCAAAGGTGGCTTTATCCATACCGGGTACACTGCCTTTCAGGTCGAGATGGATTGAAGTGATGCCAAATCCATCATCGGTCTTTTCCAGTTTCACGTTTGCCTTTACGTCCAGTTTTTCTGCCGTGCTTCCGGCATTTGAAATGCCTACGCTAAGGGCCATGGCGTAGCAACCAGCATGTGCAGCAGCAATAAGTTCTTCGGGATTGGTGCCTTTTTTCCCGTCTTCATTCTCAAAGCGGGCCTTAAAACTATAAGGAGTTTGATCCAAAACGCCACTTGGTCCTGTCAATGTTCCTTTTCCTTCTGTTCCGGAGCCGCTCCAAACGGCTGTTGCATGTCTTTTCATATTGTGTGTTGTAATTATACACATAGAACTAATAAAGATGCCGGAAGTTCAATATTGGTCTTATTTAACTACTATTTTGCAATGGAGTTTTTGTTCCTGAAATTGCAGTACAGCCGTATATACCCCGGATCCTGTATTAGCTCCAAGGTTTACTTCCGATACACCAGCATCTAATTGAATTTGATGGCGACTGATCCATTTGCCCGCTGCATCGTAAATAGTCAAAAACCCGCTACCGCTAATTTCCGGATTGGTTCGTAAAATGAAGCTTCCCGAATTTGGGTTTGGGAATACGTCAAATCGATTTTCTCCCGGATCAGCAAAAGGGAAATCCACGGGTTCTTTTATGATGTGGCCAACGGTATTGGTTTGAATGGGAGGGTTGAAATCAAAGTAGATGTAGGCGGTATTTTCAAAAGTGTCCCCAATCGTATTTTCCGGCTTGGGCCGAATGGAATACTTGATGAAACCGTGACTTTCTGGTTCGTTGCTGGTAGAATCAGGGAGGAAAATAGCATTAAAAATAAATTCTACTTCTCTTTCTTCGCGGATAACTAGTTCATAGTCATGGCTGGCTGCTAAAACCCTCAAACTGCTTAGATCCAATTTTGTACTAATCGTATCAATGATTCGTACAAAATCAGCCGGATAGTTTCCGGTGTTTTGAAAACGGATGGTGTACTCGATTTCTTCTCCGTTTTCCAGGCCTTCCGGCGGAAAAATGTCTGCCGGGCTGGCGCTTTTGTCATTGGGATCGAAGGAGCTAACTATGCGTTCAACAATTTGGTCTTCATTATTTAGTGGAATGTCATCCGTGGCCAAGGGCAGAACAAGGGCAGGAATATTTACTATTTCGCCCAACAGGGCTGCCGGATCGGTGGTCATTGTAATCCAAATATTTCTGGATTCCAGACTTGGAATTTGATTTAAAAACCAAATAAGGGTGTCTCCCGATACCTGATCGGCTTCCGGCTCTATAAGATCTATCGTCTGATTGTCCGGAATGGTGATTTTCAGCACAGCATCAGCTGTCAGGCCACCATGATTTGAAACCCGTGCCAGGACGCTGTTTTCAAAACCCGGCCGAAAAACATCAGATGCGCTTAACTCCACCACCAGGTTTTGGACATCAGCCGGAACAAAAACACCAAAATTCAGGTCTTCTGCCGATTGAGCCACTTCGTAGAAAGCAGGATTGACCGCTGCCTGCCAAATATCAGGCATGGCCTGAAGGGTATCCGGCAGATTTTCGCTGTAAAGCGAATAATTCCCATTTAAATCTGAAGTCGCAACCAAGCCTGAATGCATGCATTTTACGGGAATGTTGGGCAGAGGTACTTCGTTGTTATCGTACATTCCATTTTGATTGTCATCCCGAAAAACCTTTCCACTAAACTGTTCTATACTTAGTCCTCTGCTGTAGAGCCCGTTATAGGTTGTTGAAGCAATGAGCAGATCGTTGGTTGTTGTCAGAGATGAAACCCCATTAACGGGAATGCCTTCCATGTAGGGTATCCAGTTGAGTCCATTGTTTAGGCTCACATAAATGTTGCCATCTATGGGGAAGCACGCATAAAAAATGCCTTCATGGGCAACTAAACCGGAAGGAGGTTCGTATCCTCCATTTGGAAATTCAGGAATTCCCGAGGGCTGGAAGGGGGTAAAACTGGCTCCCTCATCCTCCGAAATATACCATGCACCAAATTCTGCAATAAGGATGCTGCTGTCTGTGTGCCAAATGTTTAGAGGACTAATATGATCTACCTCTATTATTTCTTCCGGATTATTTCCACTTAGATCGTATCGAAAAACCTTACCAACTTTCGAACTTACCAGTATGTGCTGCTGACTTACGTGAATATCCTCCCAGGTATCATAATAGATTATGGGATTTTGAATCGTCTCCAGGTTTTGGAAATCATTGGTTCGATAGATATGATCGTTTGTAACGAGATACAGAAAACCATCTTTGTAGGACATTTTTATTCGGGTGGCATCGGTGAGTCCCAAATCGACCGGATGGGGATCGTCAAGTCCATTCGCGTAAAGCAGAATCCCCAAATTCTGTATTCCTAAGAGTAAGCTATCTTCCAAAATCTCCACATCGGTTACCCTTGATCCGGTATAATCAAACTGAAAATCCACCCAGGAGTTTCCGTTGTTGGGACTGGCGTACCCACCCATTGAATTTCTAAGCGCAAAAATTTTGTTTTCATTATCTCCATGTATGCGGTCAAACTGACCATTTAGAAGCCCATCGTTAGATTTGATCCAATTCAAACCGGCATCTGTGGATCGGTAAATTCCGTTGCTTGTACTTAGGAGCAGGATGTTATCAGATTCGAGCATATCTTCTATCAGGTAGTTAAATGGCAAGTTTAACGGAACCCAGTTGTCGCCTTCATCATCAGAATAATACAAGCCCTGGCCGAAGTTGTAAAGTCGTTCTGAATTGTCTTTGTAAACCTTTTGATCCCAACCTGTATTTGTTGGCATCTGTTTGTATTCCCAGGTCTGGCCGAGGTCATTTGAAACACCGAGCGTATCGTAGTTTAACAGGTAAAGATTTGTTCCGTCCAGAAGTTGAGTCCTGCTTTCCCAATTGCCAAGAAATGTCCAGTTGTCTCCATTGTCGGTGGAGATGTATTTTTTATTGACATAGACAGAGAGAAGCATGGTATCACCTTGTGACTCGAAGTTCCAGGGCGCAACAATCCCGGGAGCGGAGATCGTTTCCCAATTTCCACTGATTAAATCCTTGCGTCTGAAGTTTTCAAAATCACCATAAAACAACCAATCGCCAGACAAGGCAATTTTTGCATCAAACAATAAATCCGGGTAAAAGGGCAGGAATTCTTCTTCCCAGGTGACACCTAAGTCAGCGCTGTGGTAGATAAAGACACTGTCAGTATCATAGACCCCGATTTCTTCATTTACAAGCAGGTAGACATCCTGGTTCAGGATGGCCAGGTCAAGCGGAACGAGCGCCGGGCCGAAGTTGGGATCAGCGGACCAACTTTGCCCATTGTCTACAGATCGGTAAAGGGCATGATTGGTGCCTGCCCAAATTTCGTCGCCAACTTGTTTGAGGAAGTGAAATGCTGTTGTTTCCGGACCATCCATTTTGGTCCATTGGCCAAAGAGCCATTGGCTGCAAAGCATTATCAGTAAGAAAAGAGTTGGATGTTTCATTTGGATACTGGTTGGTTTTAGAAAAGTACCCAAACTTTAATAAAAGGGAAAATAGCAATCGCCCTTTGTAATGCTGATTGCGATTTTTATGGTCTGACAGAGGCAGAATCAGGGATCTGTCTTTCCCATTTTTATTTCATCGAAATAGGCTTCACCACTTCCTTCAAAACTGAAAATAAGGTGTTTAACCTTCGACATATCTGCCTTGCCTTTGACTTCAGATATGGGAACAATAACCAAGATCCATCCATTGTCTTCTACTCCTTTCTTGAGGTGTTTTTCAGTTACTTTCACCTTACTTACATTGCGGTCGTAATCCTCAAATCCTATGGATATCCCTTCGGGCATTGCCCCGGTTTTGGGAGATTTGATTCGGAACTCAATACCGGTATTATTCAGGATTCCCTTCATGTCGACGGGATGCCACTTGTTCCAACTGGCCCCAAAAGCGGTGAACATGCAGTTTGAGTTGTCTGCGTTCCAACGTGCATAAATAGATGTATTTCCCCGGAAGGCTTCCTGATTACTAAGTTTAAATTCCTGACAGTCATCCTGCATCAGTCCCCAGCCATTGTCGTTAATAAAGGAGTCTGAAAAAATAGCTACGGGTAATGCGGTCGGATCGGGGAGTGGTTCCTCTTCCAACCAGGGCTCTTGCGGTTCAGGCTCGTAAAACACCAGGCTGATATCATCGAGGTAGATACTTCCGCTTTGTTGTAGTTCCAGTTGCAGTTGTTTGATATTGCTGGGGTCCAGATTTTCGGTTTCCAGGTCAAAGGCATTGAGCGGTACCACCACCTTTTGCCATTCTTCATCTATTGTTGATCTTTCAAAGTATTTATTGCCTGTATACGCAAAGCCCATCCCGCCACTGTAATCTTCCAGGGTGAGCACAATGGGTAAGCCAAACATGCGGCCTTCTTGAGAACGTACAAACATTTGGATGGCTACATAATCCATTATTTCGGAAAGGTCCTTGCCGGCATATCCATCCCAGCCGATACCTATGCCTGCAAACTTACAGCCTTCTGCATTTCGGTTCCAGCTAAGCTGAATGGCATCGCTTCCGCTGTAAACAATATCACTGGTCAACGAAGCCTCCTGGCAAACATCCTTTTCCAGGCCCCATACATCCGCCGGACTGTCTTTGTAGATAACCGGCTCTACAATCAAGCCAATGTTATTTACTCTTTCTGGTTTGGGCACCTGTTCAACTCCGCTGTAAAGCGTTGCCGTTTTGAATTGCACACATCCAAAAAGAAGGCTTGTTGTTGCCACGCCCAGAATGGACCAAAATAGATTATTTCTGTTCATGCTGCTTCGCTTATAATTCTAATGCCTGTCCCTCTGTAAAGGTTATAAAGTCTATGGCAAAATCTACCGGGATTGGCGGATTGGGTTGTGAATTCATGTCAGAGATTAGCAGTACTCTTATGGCCACGAGTTTTTCCAGCTGACTTTGTGTCATTCCGACTTCACTCATTGGATGACTGATATGCTGCCAGCCTTCCCAGGTGAGTGGAAAATCTCCTTCTATCTGGAAGGTTGCATCCGGACCATCCTCGAAAGCGCCGCTGTCGTTGGTGTCAAATACAAACTGAATGACGGCAATTCCGTGCGGACTTCCATCCGAATAAATAAAACAGTTGAAGTACAAATCTTCCGGAACGGTGGTTGGCAAAGGAGCATAGGTTTCTCCGGTTACGGTAGATTCTACATTGATCAAACCAACAAAAAAGTTGGGTACCACATCATCTGTTCCTTCGAGTAGATAGGAATATTCGCCTTGAGCGGCCTGAAAAGAATTTGTTCTGCCAGATTCAGGGACAAGCTCAAACTCATAGTTTCCAAACTCAATACTGGAGCTCTGGTCTTCTTCAAAATCCGTAAACAAACTACCCGCGTAGATCTTTGTTGTCAGGATCTCCACTTCTCCGGTGTTGGAGAATGTTTCTTCTTCCGGGATCAGTAATTCAACCGAACACATTTCCTCCTTGAAAAAAGGCAATTCTGTAGTACCTCCCCGCCAGGTGGCATTTGCTGTATTGAGCTCTTTGTCGAATCCTACAATGCGTTTAACCGCACCGCTTTCCTGCCCAATGATTTCAATGACCCAATCTACGTTCTTGTTGAATTCAGCGGTAAATACAACTACCTCACCGGCTTGAAAATCGACCGTGCTCCGATTGATTGCCAATCCCTGAACAAGGTTGAATTCGCCAAAGCGATCTACAAGAGCCGGACCATCAAAAGGCTCGGTAACGTGATCACAGGAACTAAGAAGTAGTCCGGAGAACAAAAGGGATATATAAATTAAATTGCGCATGTTTCTTAATTGGATACTGATTAAATCAATAAGACTTCTAGAAGTTCATATTGTACAGAACAAACACCTGGCTGAAGTTGTAATCCAGATCGGGAGTGAGTTCATCTTGTTTTTGGAAACTTTGATATTGTATGGTCAGGTAAATGCCCTCCTTAAACTGGTATTTGATCCCTGCTGCGAGCAGGTTTTCACTGCCCATCGCATTAAACACTGCCGGAAAATCAGCAACTTCATTAAACATATCAATCCTGGGCACATAATCCCGTCCTTCTGCGGAGAGCATTTTCGCGCCAAGCAATAATTCAAAATTGGTAAACAACTCAGCGTCTAAACCAACCTCCAGCAAATTTGAAGTAAGATCAACCTGTTCAACATCCAGACCATCTCTGGCAATGGACTCATATTGATAGCCCAAACTGATGCGAAGGAGTTTTTCCCAATTCAGGGCCTTATTGATATTCAAATTCGCGGAAGCGCGCAGCAAACTAAATTGCTTCAACTCAGGAGTGCCCTGTCCTCTAATCTCGCTGAGGAAAGCACTGTTTATACCTGCCTCGAGAAATTCGTTATTACTCGTGTATGCTGCCTTAAGACGAATGCCTCTTCGATTGGGGGTGGCATCTCCATAGGGCAGGGTATTGCTAAACCTGGGGTCGTAGTCCATGAGCCTGTCTGATAGCTGGAAGGTATACAAAGACCTGTCTCTGGTTATATCAAACAGGGTCGGATCCCGGACCACGTCGTCTTTACCCAATCTGTTGTAATACGATTTTTCGGCATCGAAATCAATCCGTTTACTTTGTGCTCCAATACTAAAAAAGTCGGGGCCATTATCTATAAAAGAGGCAGTTACAGAAAGGTTCTGCGATTTCAGCTGAATTTTCGCGCCCACATCTAAAAAGCTGTCAGACTCTTCAAATAAAATAAGCGAATCAGATTTGGAGTTCAAATCAGAACGCCCGGTTTCTCCTAAAAGATGGAGGGCAAATTGATCGCTGTCAAGAACCCGGACATCAAAATTGAGGCTGTACACTGAATTTCGTATACCCGAGGTAGCTTCACCACTCTGAAGATCATCGAATGTATGGACGTAGTTTAGTCCGAAATTAGCCATCAGACCAGCCGTGTCTCGCACGGCCTGCGTGGTAAAATGGGCTTGACCACCCGTGATAAACCGGGTTGGAACCGTAAAAAAGTCCGTACCTCTGATGCGGGCGATAAAGCCATTCACATCTACATCCTCCAGGAATTGGGCAAAACTCAATCCAAAATCCAGGCTTGCCCCCTGCAATCTGCGGGTGTTTCTATCCGTATAAAATTGCTCATAATGGATGACATCCCGTTGAGGTTGAAAGACAGTAGGTTCATTTACAAAGCCTTCCTCATCGTAATTAAAAAGGGTATAGGGCGTCATAACTTTATCCATATCTCCGACCCGATATCGAAGGGTGTTGGCTATGATACCTCTTGCCCAAAGTTCCCGTACTTCGACTGACATGCCGGCTCCAAAGAATCCTCCAAACTCATTTCTGAGGCGAAGAATTGCCTGCACTTCTGATACTTTATTCGGGGTGGCATTCAGGGCAAGATCAAGAAGGAATTCGCCATCTGTCAGGTTTTTGATAGTCGATGTATCATTGGCTGCTAAAGGACCTCCCACGCCGGTTTGGGCAAGAATGGTTCGTCCCAATCCATTAAACCGAAGTTTTGGCCCTTCTTCTTCCTTTTCGCTGGGAAGAGCGGATCCGTCCTGAGCGGATACTGGAGCTGCCTGAATCAAAAATGCACAGGCAAGCAACAGCAGGTATTTTGGTAAACACTGTATCATATGATTGGATTAAAAGAATGTTTTTAGTTCAATAGTGACCTCGCGTCCTTTGTAGGTATCCAGGGTGAAACTCCTGTCTTCAAAAGACATCCAGCGGTGTCGAAAATAAATCCCAACGTTCTCAGCTACGGTCCAGTCAAAACCAATGCCCACCCCAACACCTTGTTGGTCACGCGGCAATTGAGAAGTCAGATCCCAGTCTGTAAATTGGCCGCCTCTCACATTTTCCAAACCATAGTACATGGTGAGCAAAAACTTAGGAAATAACTCGTAGTAGAGATCAAATTCGTGATACTGTACAAACAGATATCCGTTGTCGGACAATAGAGGAATGGCTTCCAGAGAAGCGGAAGCAGATCCTAAAGATCCCAGGTAGAAGAAGTACAGGGGGTGATCCAGGAAACTGGTCCGGAATTTTGCCTGTAAGTCTACCGAAGAAAAGTATTTTCTATTGAGGGCTTCTGCAGTACCTGCATCGAGGTCGGTCGTTTGAGCTACTTCTGAAACACCCCGGAAAAAAGAGATTTTTCGGCCGTAGGGACCAAATATGGTTGGTCCGGTTGCATTGGCAGGGAAGGGGTTGTAAACCCGCGAGAGCGCCAGGCCGTTTATTCGGTGAACGTAGGAAATCATCGTTGCTTCGGGATCGATCTCCGCAGACAAGCCCCAACCGACATTAAATTTAAATCGCTCTATTTCTATCCCTGTATTGATATTTATTCCGCGCCTGTTGTGTACCAGCTGATTTACCTGGGCAATCTGACCTCCAAAGCCGTTTGCTCCGGCAATCAATCCCTGGTCTTCCAGTATTTCCCGATTGGAGTTGGTCGCAATTTCACCGTTCTGGTTGAAAAAGTTTTTGCTTATCTGATACAGCTGAATGTCTAAAGGGAGCCAGGTGTATTCCTCCGGAACATAAATTCGGGCCATTAAAGCTTCGCCCCATTTCTTGTCATAGGTCGGACTTTCATAACTGCCCATTGCCAGTTCTCCTTTCAAACGGATTTTCCATAGGTGTAAATCATAGGCAAGGCTGTGTACCTGATAGTTGCGGTACGGACGACGAAGGTCTGCAAAAGCCAGTGTACTATCCTGAACCAACAGGCTATCCTGAGCTGTTTGGCTTATCAGTAAATTGTAAGAGAGGGAATGGCGCTTTCGCCCGAATGTCCGGCCCAGTTTGCCGCCGTAGATGAAATTTGGAATGATTCGAGAAGTACCATTAAAACCCAGATAGTTTGGTACACTTCCGGCATCCAGTGTAGCGGGAATGCTGGTTGCCGGTTCTGTAATGGCTCCGCTTAAACCTCCGTTTGGTTGGGTTTTACCCCAAAAGAGGTCAAAAGAAAAATCTCCCGGAAGTTTCGCACCATTAATGATTAAACCCTGAAATGCCTGGTTGTTCCATCGCAGATCACCGGGGCTGGTCGCGCCTGTCTCATAGTAGCTGTCGTATTTCTCGGTGTGATTGACGCCTTCCCAGGGGGTTCGGTCAAAAATACTGTAGCGGTCCAGGATTTGATAGACGCCAATGGTAAACGAACTGAGGTTGTACCAGTGAATACCTCCTGCCCGAACACCAAAGTTTCCATGTCGGGTTCTGAAATTCCCATAGAAATTCAACCCGAGGTTCATGGTAAACACATTGTCTGCCGGTCCGGACCCCAAATAGGGGGTGAAGAAAAACAGTTCTGTCCCAAAACTGGATTTTCCACTGGGTCTTCCCAGTACCGTAACCGAAAGCATGGGTTCCCGGTATCCATCTCCAACTCCGTATGCTCGTTGGTATGGTGCCAGATTGGGATAGGCCTCCGGTATGTTTCTTCCGTAAAGAAATAATCGGTAGTACCCAAACAGGATCAGGTTTTGATCTTTCTTTCGCAAACGGGCATCCAGAAAACTGGAATCATACTGAATTCCCTGGACCGTTTTATGAGCATTTGGGGTTATAGGCGCTGTCGCCTTTTGTGAATCTGCCAGCGTTTCATCAGATACTGAATCCTGCGCAGTTGCGAAGGCCGTACTCAGAATTAGTGCCAGACAAATAAGTATTCGGCCAGAGAAAATATGCGTACACCTATAATAATTGGTAGAGCTTTTATGCATACTTTTTATTTTGAAGAATCAAGTCCAGGTGGAATTTCATTCGCTGTTTAACAAATGTATGCTTTTACTGTTCTTACAGAGCAACAGGGAATTACATCAATTGTACATCTTTAGTTTGTGGATTACATCATTGATACATCAAGCTCGCATTCTCTTGTTGAATATTGCCTAAAACATTACATTTTCAGGTAATTCAATTATAATTAAAATAAAGTTTGGTCAACAATGAATATCGCCCAATATTTTATAAGCCTGGTGTTGCTTTGTATTTCTTCGATGGCTATAGGTCAAACCCCGATGCAGCCTGTTAAAGTTGAGCTTAAAGAAGAAAATGGAAAATGGCAATTGTATAGGGGAGGAGAACCATATTACATCAAAGGAGTCGGAGGGCATACCCATTTAGACAATGCAGTCGCTTATGGAGCCAATTCCCTGAGAACCTGGGCAGCCAACGATGCAATATCCATACTTGATGAGGCTCATGAAAAAGGCCTAAGTGTACTTTTTGGATTATGGGTAGGTTGTGAAAGGCAGGGATTTGATTACGACGATACCAAAGCGGTTGAAGCTCAATTAGAGCGATTCACGGAAGTGGTAAAAACCTATAAAGACCATCCCGCTATATTAATGTGGGGGATTGGTAATGAAACGGATCTTTTTTACAGCGATTTCAAGGTTTGGAATGCCATAAATGATATCGCTAAAATGGTCCACGAGGTGGATCCCAATCATCCTACCATGACCGTTACAGCCGGACTGGATGTAGCTGAAGTCCAGTTAATTAAAGAACGGGCACCCCATATTGATGTGTATGGGATCAATACCTATGCCGGTCTAATCGGAATTGACAGAGAATTAAGAGCTTTTGGTTGGGAAGGACCTTATGTTATTACAGAATGGGGCCCTAATGGGCACTGGGAGGTACCGAAAACAGATTGGGGTGCACCTGTAGAGCAAACCAGCAGCGAGAAAGCCGAATCCTATAAAAAAAGATACGATAAAGGCATTGCAGCAGATGAGGAGATGTGTATTGGCTCCTATGTTTTTCTGTGGGGCCATAAACAGGAGACTACTCCAACCTGGTATGGTTTGTTCCTGGAGGATGGCACGGAGACCGCGGTTATGGACGTGCTTGAATACTCCTGGAGCGGTAAGTGGCCGGAAAATCAATCTCCAAATATTAAATCCATTTCAATTGAGGGTATAGACCGGTATGGAAGCGCCTATGTAAAACCCGGCCAAAGCTGTACTGTGGAAGCATTGGTTACTGATCCAGACATGGATCAACTTACTTTCAAGTGGGAACTTTTGCCGGAAAGCACGGATATTAAATCGGGCGGAGACGCTGAATCTCGCCCGGATGCCGTTGATGTATCCATAATAGAGGATAAGAGATCTGGAAAATTGATCTTTAAAGCACCCAAAAAAGAAGGAGCCTACCGGATGTTTGTTTATGTCTACGACGGCCATGGAAATGCAGCAACTGCCAATATTCCTTTTTTCATTAAAAAGTAATATTAGATCTCAAGCATAAAGGATACCAGATTGGTGTCAGAATCCAGATCCAGCTTTTTGCGCAGCCGATAACGACTTATTTCTACTCCACGAACGGAAATGTTCATTAGTGGTGCAATTTCTTTGGTAGACAGGTTCATGCGTAAATAGGCACACAACTTTTGATCCTTTGGGGTAAGTTCGGGGAAGCGTTCACGCAGGCGCTTGAAGAAGTTTTTATGGACCTGATCAAAGTAAATCTCAAATTGCTCCCAGTTGTTGTCCAGGCGGATATCCGCTTCAATCGCCCGGTTTATTTGCTCGATCTTTCTTCGGGATTCCGAAGGAAGGGATTTTAGGATTTGACGGAGTTCCCCTTTTATTTTAAGTAGAACTTCACTCTTTTGTACCAGGTGCATGGTTGCAGAGGCCAGTTGACTGGTTTTCAAATCTATATCGGATTGCAGTTTTTCATTCTTGAGTTTTATGATTGCATCCTCCGACTTCTCTGCCTCCTTTTTATACTCTTCTTCCTTCTGTCTTAATGTTTCCCGTTGTTTGTTTTTTAAAGCCTCGGTTCGCTTTTCTTCCCGCTTAATAAAAAACCGCATGAGCGCAAATAAGCCCAGGGCGGTGAGCAGGAAGTAGGCTCCTTTAGCCGCCAGACTCAGGTACCAGGGGGGGTAAATTTTAAAGGAAAAAACGCTTTCCTTACTTAACTGACCATAGGCGTTTCGAGCCTTTACTTTAAATTGATAATCTCCGGGAGCTAAATTGGTGTAATCTTTTTCTGCTCTGGAGCTCCAGGAACTCCAGGCATTGTCAAAACCCTCCAGCTTAAACTGATACGCAATCTGATCAATTTTTTCGAAATAGGGAACAGAGTAGGAGAATCTAAAGTCGTTTTGCTTGTGTTTGAATTTGAGGAGTGTGTCGGCATAATTGACAAAACGATTTTCCTGAAAAAGCACAGAATCCTTTGCCGTTATAGTACTGACCTTTCGAATCAATGTTTCAAAGACAAAATCAAAATCCTTGTTTTGAGTGGGGTTATAGTGTACAAATCCCTTCTCTGTGCCAATGAATATGTTCTCCTTGTCATGTGCATAAACAAATTCAAACCCATCCACAAGATCTTCCTGAATCTGGTTAAAATAGATCTGATCCAGTTTATTAAACACTCCTTTTTCCTGGACTTTCAGCAAACCAAACTCTGCACCTACTGAAAACCAGATATTACCAAACTGGTCCTCCAGTAATCGATGTACCGTCGCATCTTCGCCAAAAATGGCATCAAATTCCGGGTGAGAAATAAAGCGATCGCTGGAGGCATCATATTTGTAAACACCCTTTGGAGTAGTAAAAATAAGCTCATTTCTGATTTTGGCTACATTGACAAAAAGATCGACAGGAAGCCCGTGTCCTTTATTGTAAAAGTTGATGTTACTGATTCCGCTTAAGTCTTTCTGAAGTTCAATTTTATAGAGCCCTTTGTATGGGTGTGATACCCAGATGTTGCCAAATTCGTCTTGTTCCATTACGCGGGCGGATTCGTTGAAGCCCTCCAACTGCCTCACAAATTCCCAGGATTCTGATCCGCCTTTCGGCGAATACTTATACAGATGCAGTCCCGTATATGTTCCCTGTATGATATAGCCGGGATGGGCTTGAAGCGGCATAAATTTCCAGGCTCCCTGAATGGAAGAAAAAGGTTGAACCTGACGGTTCATGATTACCGAGCTGCCTCGATGCTGTCCGAGAATGAGGGAGTTATCAATGGTGTCGAGTGTCCAGACCTGCCCTTTGGCATTATTGATTGGCCGGAAAGCATTTATTTCAAATACACCCTGTTTGGGAGGCCAGTCGGCATAATAAATGCCCTGATTTGTACCCAGGTAAATGGTTTGATCGTCAATGTATGCTGCATAGCCGGTACCTTCAATTCCATACTCAGATTGGAGCAGCGAAAACGGAGCATTTATTTCCACATAGTCGATTCCGTTGTCTAATCCCAGCCACAAATTGTGCTGTTTGTCTTCGCAAAGGGTGAGCACAGTATTGTTTTGTAATCCTCTTTTGTCGTTGACATGCCGAATAATCTCTCCCTGCTGATTCACAATCAGCAAACCGTTTTGAATGGTACCTATCGCCATAAATCCGTTTGAAAGGCGAATGGCACAATAAGCCTTATTCTCAAGCAGGAAATTTGTACTTGCGACCAGCCATGGAGAGACAACAGCTCCCTCTAATTGGTAAAATCCGCTGTTCTGAGAAACAAGCAAGAGTTCGTAGTCCGGATGCTCTAATACGGCAACAATCCTTTCTGAGCTAAATAATGGATTATCGCTGATCAACTGCAGCTTCTTTTCTTTAATTTGGAAAAAGCCTCGTTTGGTGTCCTGTACGTAAATTTGATCGCCTGCTTCATAAAAGTTTTCAAATTCACTTTTTTGCGGTTTGAGAACTTCCATCCTGTCTTCGGCATAGATGAAGATGGCTTTCTTCGAGCAAAAGTAAATTCCATCCGGCCGTGTAAAAACACTCCAAATATCTTCAAAGCTTTTCAGGCTATCCGGAATCAGGTGTGTAAGGCTTTGATACCTGGTTTTACCAAATACATCAGAATCAATGACCCCCAGTTCATCCTGAGCTCCTATATACATTTTATCATCCTCTGCTATGGCACAGGATCTGACAATGGTCCGATTGGGCACTGGGAAAATTTGCCAGTTTGTTCCGTCAAATTCTAACAAGCCTTTGTTGTTGCCGAAATACATAATACCTCTGGAATCCTGGAGGATATTCCAGTTTTGGGTACCGGCATGATAATCTGTTCTGGAGAAGTTGGTAACCGAAGGCGATCCCAGCTGACTTTGCTGGGAAAAAGTACCCGAGAAGACGAAAATAAACAAGCAAAAAATTAGGATAAACCTTTTTGCCATAATGGTATTTTTTAAGCTGCCTCTTGGTGGTGTTCACCAGCCTATGATGTATTGCATTAATTTATTTCAATGAATAAAACAACCTGAAAATAAAAAGTTTATGGATTGCAAATTATTCTAAATAAAGCGAATGATGTGGTGATGATGTAATCCAAAAACAGGACGATGTGTATATGATGTAGGCTAAAATAAGGGCTTCTGCTGTATTCGCAACTATATTTGATAAAAGTTGTTAAAGGCGGATAAATATTTGTTATGAATAGTTTGCACCAAATTTACTTTCTGATTGTAGTCCTTGCATCAGCATATAGCTGTAAGAAGCCGTCAGAGGTTGGTGGCTGTCAATTTGAGGATTCTCTCGACAGCTATGAAATGGTTTGGAATGATGAGTTTGACGGAGATGTTATCGATACAGAAAAGTGGTCTTATGACCTTGGAGATGGTTGCGACATCAGCCCGGATCTCTGTGGCTGGGGTAACAATGAACTACAGTATTACACAGATCGATCCGAAAACGCCTATGTCTCTAATGGCAATCTGATTATCCGGGCCATCAAAGAAAATCCTCCCTACCTGGGGGAGCATCAATATACTTCAGCCAGACTGGTTACTAAAAATAAAGGAGACTGGAAATACGGTCGTATGGATATACGGGCAAGACTTCCCATTGGCCAGGGCTTATGGCCAGCAATATGGATGCTGCCTACCGACACAATTTATGGCGGATGGCCCAAAAGTGGGGAGATTGACATTATGGAATACATAGGGCAGGAGCCAAGCCGGGTATTTGGAACCATTCACTACGGCAATGAAAACTGGCAATACAACAGCCAGGGCCTGGAACTGGAATCCGGAACCTTCAATGACGATTTTCATGTATTCAGTGTAATCTGGAACGAAAACTGTATCCAGTTTCAAATGGATGGCATCAATGTCGGCGATCCTAATACCCGATCAACCACTTTGCCCCAAACATTCCCATTCGATCAAAGATTTCACATGCTTTTAAATGTGGCAGTTGGAGGCAACCTGCCTGGAAATCCCGACGCTACTACCAGCTTTCCACAAGTTATGCAAGTGGATTATGTAAGAGTATATCAGAAAAAATAATGTTCAACTAATAAAGATGATTATGCAAAAATTCTATCCGATTTTATTATTGCTAATCCTTCCAAACCTCCTTTCAGCGCAACAGGTTTGGGATAATTTCGAAGACATTCGCAAAGGAACCTATGGGTTCATCAACGGTGTTTTCATTCCATACAATGAAAACCCGGATCAGAGTGGCGTAAATACCAGCCTGGTAGCCGCTTCTTACACCAGAAATGCTGCTGAACTGTTTGATGTGCTCATTTTGGATGCCCAAATGGCCGATCTTGGTGATTATTTATCCGGTACCAAACAGATTAGCATCGATGTCTGGAGTCCTGCTGCTGGTAAAACGGTTCAAATTACGCTGGAGAACAGTACGCTCGCACTACCAGCCAATTTCCCTACAGGGCGTCATAGTGTTTACCTCGCTACAACTACTGTCGCAAATGCCTGGGAAACATTGACTTTTACTTTAGATGGACAGCCGGATCCTACTGTTGCCAATGACAATGTAGACAGGTTTGTATTGCTGTTTGATCCGAATACAAATAATGGAGATACTTATTACTGGGATAACCTAAACGGTCCCGAACTGGCAGATGATCCCTGCCAGGATGTAATTCCGGATCCGGAAGTGTTTAATGATTTTGAATGCAACCAGCATACCAGTTTTGTTTTCTCCCACTCCGGAGTAAACTTCCGTAGGGTGGTGAATCCGGATATGTCTGGTAATGAATCTGCTTATGTAGCTACTTATACTAGAAACGGAGGCGAAGAGACTGATGTGATTATCGGTTTTTTCGACGGCAATCTGTCACTGGAACCAAATAGCACACTCTCACTGGATGTTTGGGATCCCAATGCACCAACCGAAGTGATTATTTCTCTTCAGAATGAGAATAATGATGTCATACTCGAAATGTCTCAAACGACTTCTCAGTCAAGTTCGTGGGAAACATTAACATTCCCAGCGGGAGCCGTTTCGGATGCTACGGATATCGCCAAATTTGTGATTCTTTTCGATCCGGGTAATTTCACTTCTGATAATTACTACTTCGACAATTTTCAGTTTGGTATACCGACTTCCGTCGAAGATATCTCTGCTGTAAATAGCTTTGATGTATCTCCGAATCCGGTATCACAGGAAGCTATTTTTAACTATGAGCTTGATGCACCGGCCATGGTGACACTCGAAATTAGAGATACACAGGGCAGATTAATTACCAGCCTTCAAAATGGGCGTCAATCTGCCGGTCAGCAACAGGCAATTTGGAATGCAGCAAGCCTTCCTGCAGGCATGTATTATTACTTGCTTCGCGTAGATGGCCAGGTAGAAGGAGGCAAAGTCCTCGTTCAGCGATAAGCTTAAAAAAATGTACCAGGGGAGTTTTTAGGAGTCCTGTTTTGTGCAGGACTTCCTGCCCTCCTTATGTCCTGATAACCCTGTTTGTGCCTGATGCAGGCATTTTTAACTAGTCAATTTTCAGCTATGGGTAAGAACAACTTTATCGTTCTCATTGCGCTTATTGTAGCTCTGGGTGGATTCCTTATGGGATTTGATGCATCCGTCATCTCCGGGGTGAATAAATTTGTCGAATTGGAATTTGGCTTAAGCAAACTTCAATTGGGCTTTGCAGTAGCTTCTCTTACGCTTACCGCAACCCTCGCTATGATGCTGGCAGGTCCCATCAGCGATCGTATTGGCCGAAAACGAGTCCTGAGTTACGCAGCCCTGCTTTATTTTATATCAGCAGTTTGCTCTGCATTAGCACCCACCTATGAAACCCTGGTAATTGCCCGCATGATTGGCGGATTGGGCGTTGGAGCATCTCTGATTATTGCTCCTATGTACATCGCAGAGATTTCGCCTCCAAAGATGCGGGGACGCATGGTCTCTTTTAATCAGCTGAATATTGTGCTGGGTATCTCCGTTGCTTTTTTTACCAATTACCTGATTCTCCAATTAGCAGACTCAGAAGCTGCCTGGGCGCAATCCCTGAAATTTGAGGAGTATAACTGGAGGTGGATGCTTGGACTGGAAGCACTGCCGGCCATCCTGTATTTCTTTGCCCTGTTTATTGTTCCCAGAAGTCCGCGTTGGCTCGCTATGAAAGGGCGCTATGATGAGGCACTGGAAATAATGAAAAAAGCCAGTGATGAAGCGGAAGCACGTAAGATTATTGAATCGGTTAAGCACAGTGTAGATTCGGGAGACCACGATAAAAAAGTTCCAATTAAGGAATTATTTAAACCAGCACTAAGACTGGTACTTGCCATCGGATTGGTAGTTGGGATTCTTCAGCAGATTACCGGCATCAATTCTGTGTTCTTTTACGCACCTATGATTTTTGAACAATCGGGAATTGGCACCAATGCCTCGTTTTCTCAGGCTATTCTGGTTGGGGTCATCAATTTGGTGTTTACCCTGATTGCCATAGCCCTGATTGACAAATTAGGTCGAAAACCCTTGCTGGTAATAGGTGTTGCAGGCATCGCGCTTTCTATGTTTTTGCTGTCGTATGGATTCAAACAAGCGACCTACACACTTACTAGTGAATCAATCGAGCAGAATATGCCCGAAGAGTTTGATCTCATAATGATCAATCCGCTCCTGGATCAAACCTATTACGATGATGTGAGCTTTAAAATGGCCCTCCGGGAAACCCTGGGAGAAGAAACGGCCAAAACCTATGAATCTGAATTAATTACCTCCGGAGTAACCATGAACTCCATGCTCATTCTAGTTGCCATTTTGGCTTTTGTAGCCTTCTTTGCCGTCTCCATCGGACCCGTAATGTGGGTGCTCTTCTCCGAGCTGTTTCCCAACCGAATACGGGGCTTGGCTATTTCCTTTGTCGGCCTGGTCAATTCGGCAGTAAGTTATCTGGTCCAGCAATTTTTTCCCTGGGAATTGGAAACCATCGGAAGCTCTTTCACTTTCCTGATTTATGGAGTTTTTGCAGCACTGGGACTCATTTTCATATTGCTGAAATTACCCGAAACGAAAGGGAAATCACTGGAAGAATTAGAAGCTCAACTTGTAAAACAGGATGGATAATGAATAAGGATTTTAAATACAACTTGAGAAATAACAATAGAAATACAGCCCTTTTTGTGCTGTTGGGGTTCCTGCTGCCTGCTTGCACCCAAACACCAGAAAAAGCAGTAGAAGCTGTCGAAGATCCTTCGACAGCAAAAACCATACTGACGGTGCAGCCAGAGACTGAAGGAACCCCCTCTTTGGATATAATCAATGAAGGAGATTACATCCGCTCCACAAAAGATAATTCCTGGGTAGAATTTGAACTGGATGTTGTAATTGCAGGCAGGTATACGGTGGAAGTCCTGGGGGCTGCTACTGAAGATAGTGCCGCTGTTTGGTTGGAAGACTATGTCGGAAACAAAGACGGAAGAACATACAACATTACCGGAGCCATGCCTTTGGATGAAACAGAGAAAGTGGTAAAAGTGGATGGTAGTCCGCTGAATCAAGGAACACACAAAATTCGCCTGCATCTGAATAAAAAAGATACAAAGGTGGATTACATCAGTTTCAAACTCTTGAAACCGCATGACGTTACTCCGGTCACGCTAAGCCAGCAAATGCAAGGAGAAGAATGGACAATCGCCTGGAGTGATGAGTTTGAAACAGATGGGCTTCCGGATACCTCCAAATGGACTTTTGACATCGGCGATTGGGGCTGGGGAAACAATGAATTACAGTATTACACAGCAAACAGATTGGAAAATGCCCGGGTAGAAAACGGCTTGCTGCATATTGAAGCCAGAAGAGAAGATTTGGGCAAAGGCTGGTCCTCCGCCAGGTTGACCACCCGTGGAAAGGTGGCTTTTAAATACGGACGGATTGAGTTCCGGGCCAAAGTGCCTAAAGAAAAAGGCAATTGGGCAGCAGGCTGGACCCTCGGAGATAATTATGTCGATGAATTGTCCTGGCCATACTGCGGAGAAATTGACATCCTGGAAAGTGTAGGGTACGAAATCGATGACAATTCCGGCGATGGCAAAGCACATGCTTCCATCCATTGCGGAGCCTATTATTTCAAGCTGGGTAACCAACCTACAGCGGTTACGGAAGTAGCAAACATGAATGAAGCTTTTCATACGTACTCGGTTGACTGGTCGCCTGAAGGGATTACAGCAGCTGTTGATGGGGAAACCTATTTCACCTATGAAGATATTTCAAACGATTTGGCCTGGCCTTTCGACCAGCCTCAAAATATTATACTGAACCTCGCCATGGGCGGTGGATGGGGCGGACAAAAAGGGATGGATGAATCTGTTGATTCACAATCTTTTATAGTGGATTATGTCCGGGTGTACGAAAAAGTAAATGTGGAATAAGTATTGCCTTTCGGCGAAAGCCAAACAGGCATTTTTAAAAATAAGATGAATCTAAATACAATTGAAATGAGGATTTCTACTATGATTTTTCTAATGCTGCTCAGCATTGGAAGTTTTGCTCAGATCGATCTTCCCGTCACTTTTGATGACGCGACGACCGATTACACACTTACCGATTTTGGCGGTAATGCATCGAGTGTGGTTGTTGACCCCACCGATCCTGCCAATATGGTTGCCCAGTCTGTCAAAACGGATGTTGCCGAATTGTGGGCCGGAACGACTATCGGCGAAACGGTAAGTTTTACAGATCCATTGCCATTCAGTGCTTCAGCTACGACAATGAGTGTTCGTGTCTGGTCCCCGGATGCGAATATTCCGGTTCGCCTGAAAGTGGAAGATGCTACTGATCCGACGATCAGCGTGGAGACGGAAGCAATGACCACTGTTGCTGGTGAGTGGGCAACCCTGACCTTTGATTTTAGTAATGAGGCGATGGGTACTGCCGCTATCAACTTCGACAATACTTACGACAAAGCATCGATCTTTTTCAACTTTGGTACTACGGGTGCTGATGCCGGAGAAAAGACCTACTACTGGGACGATGTAGAATTTGGTGGCGATCCACAAATTGCCCAAATTGATCTGCCGGTAACCTTTGAGGATGCCATGACGGATTACACACTTACCGATTTTGGCGGTAATGCATCCAGTGTGGTTGAAGATCCAACTGATCCGGCCAACACAGTGGCCCAATCTATCAAAACAGATGTTGCAGAATTGTGGGCAGGAACCACGATTGGAACCGATTTGGGTTTTGCCACGGCGATTCCATTCTCGGCAAATGCGACAAGCATGACGGTACGTGTCTGGTCTCCGGATGCCAACATACCAGTGCGCCTGAAAGTGGAAGATGCCACTGATCCGACGATCAGCGTAGAAACGGAAACCATGACTACCGTTGCTGCAGAATGGGAGACCCTGACCTTTGACT
>JAAEZH010000001.1:0-38269 GCA_018222965.1 Bacteroidota bacterium | reverse complement strand
GAAACGGAAACCATGACTACCGTTGCTGCAGAATGGGAGACCCTGACCTTTGACTTCAGTAATGAGGTGATGGGCACGGCAGCCATCAACTTTGACAACACCTATGACAAGGCCTCCATCTTCTTCAACTTCGGTACCACGGGTGCTGATGCCGGAGAGAAGACTTATTACTGGGACGATGTAGAGTTTGTAGCTGCGCCGCAGATCGATCAAATTGATCTGCCGGTAACTTTTGAGGAGCCAGATACAGATTATACTCTGACCGATTTTGGCGGTAATGCATCCAGTGTGGTTGAAGATCCAACAGATCCGACCAACACAGTAGCTCAGTCTATCAAAACAGATGCTGCGGAGTTGTGGGCAGGAACGACCATTGGAACCGATTTGGGTTTTGCTAATGCCATTCCTTTCACGGCTGATGCCACAAGCATGACGGTACGCGTCTGGTCACCAGATGCAGGCATCCCCATTCGCCTGAAAGTGGAAGATGCCACCGATCCTACGATCAGTGTGGAGACTGAAACCCTGACAACGGTTGCATCCGATTGGGAGACCCTGACCTTTGACTTTAGCAACGAGGTTATGGGTACTGCAGCTATAAACCTCGACAACACTTACGACAAGGCTTCTATCTTCTTCAACTTCGGTACCACGGGTGCTGATGCCGGAGAAAAGACTTACTACTGGGACGATGTAGAGTTTGTTCCTGGTCCGCAATTGGATCAGATTGATCTGCCTGTAACTTTTGAGGATGCCAATACAGATTATACACTGACTGATTTTGGAGGTAATGCATCCACTGTGGTGGAAGATCCGACCGATCCGGCTAATACTGTTGGTCAGTCTATCAAAACAGATGCTGCGGAGTTGTGGGCAGGAACGACGATTGGAACCGATTTAGGTTTTGCCAATGCCATTCCATTTACACCCGGACTTACGAAGATGACAGTCCGCGTCTGGTCACCGGATGCCAATATTCCAATTCGTCTGAAGGTCGAAGATGCTACCGATCCAACGATTAGTGTGGAGACCGAAGCACTTACTACGACAGCGATGGCCTGGGAAACACTGGAATTTGATTTCAGCAATGAGGTGATGGGTACAGCAGCCATCAATTATGACAATACCTACGACAAAGCCTCGATCTTCTTCAACTTTGGTACCACAGGTGCGGATGCAGGTGAGAAGACCTACTACTGGGACGATGTAGAATTTCTACCAGGGTCTCCTTTGGATCAAATTGACCTGCCGGTAACTTTTGAAGATCCCGATACAGATTATACGTTGACCGATTTTGGAGGAAATGCTTCCACCGTAGTAGAAGATCCAACGGATCCGGCTAATACAGTAGGACAATCCATCAAAACCGACGCCGCTGAATTGTGGGCCGGCACGACCATTGGTACTGCTGCCGGATTCGCTACTGCCATACCATTTGAAGCAGGAGAAACGAAGATGACTGTACGAGTTTGGTCACCGGATGCCAATATTCCGATTCGCTTGAAAGTAGAAGATGCTACCGATCCTACTATTAGCGTAGAAACGGAAGTGCTTACTACCGTGGCTTCAGAATGGGAGACCCTAGAATTTGATTTCAGCAATGAAGTGATGGGTACAGCAGCTATTAACTTTGCCAACACTTACGACAAAGCCTCGATCTTCTTCAATTTTGGTACCACGGGTGCGGATGCGGGAGAGAAGACGTATTACTTTGACGATGTGCAGTTTGGTGCTGCTCCTCCAACACCAATTACAGTGGTAGATATCATTGTGAATAGTCCGGATCATGAAACACTTGAGACAGCTGTTATTGCAGCTGAGCTTGATGACGACCTCAGTGGTGACGGGCCATTTACGGTTTTTGCACCTACCGATGAAGCCTTTGATGCTTTGCCTGCCGGATTTTTGGACGACTTACTGATGGATCCAACAGGTGACCTTGCACAGATTCTTCTCTATCACGTTCACGCAGGAGAAGTGCTTTCTACAGATCTTTCCGATGGCCAAACAGTTTTGACTATGCAGGGAGAAGATATTGAAGTAACAATTGATGGAGCTGATGTATACATCAATCAGGCACTCGTTATCATGGTTAACTTGCAAGCAGATAATGGCGTTGTACATGTGATTGATGCAGTGGTATTGCCTCCGAGCTTCGATGGCGTTGATGTGCTAAATGCTTCTGATTATGACATTTTGGTATCTCCAAATCCTGCCAGTGATCAGGTAAATGTTGACCTTTCTGCATTACCTACAGGCAAAGCCAATATCTATGTTTTTGATCTTAATGGTCAGCTATTGAAACAGAAAACATCTTCTGATCAAATTATTGAGATCAATACTTCTGCTTTAAGCGCAGGGATGTATGTCCTTCGAATTGAAACCGGAGATATGGTGTTTTTCCAAAAAGTGATGATTTCGAAATAGAGAAAGAAATCGGATAGACTTAGGTCGAAAAGGCTTGACAAGTCAAACCATTTCGCGTTATGTATAGTCTATAATCCCGGATCCTGATGCTCAGGGTTCGGGATTTTTTTGATCCATTTATCCAATGGGAGTGTTATTTAAAAAAACATCCATTGTTTATGACCACACAAGCACTTCAAACCCTGTTCCTCAGGGATCTAAACCGACTCAAAAAGGAAATAAATGCTTATTCGGCGGAAGCCAATATCTGGAAACTGGATAGAGATATTGCGAATACAGCCGGCAACCTGTGTTTACATTTAGCCGGAAATATCCAGCATTTTATAGGCGCGACCTTAGGAGAAACAGGCTATGTGCGAAATAGGGAAAATGAGTTTGGCTTAAAGAATGTGCCGAGGGCCATTTTGATCGAAGAGGTAGACAATACGATTTCCATGCTTCAGGAGGTTTTGCCAAAGATTACAGTGGAAAAGCTGGCTGAAGATTATCCCCGGGAAGTCTTAGGTAAAATATTGCGTGTAGAACCTTTTCTAATACACCTGTATGGTCATCTCAATTACCACCTGGGTCAAATCAATTACCACCGCCGCTTACTGGATTAAATACTAATTGTAGGGGAGGAGGTCAGGATCCACAAAGGCTGCCCGGGCTTCTTTTGACCAAATCTTTTCGTTGCTGTAATGGGCTTCCAGCAATGCCTTAAAATGCGTGTTTAAACGCGGATTTTCTTCCATAAAGCTGAAAAAGTCTTTGGTTTCGCTCTTTTGCATAAAATGCCAGACTGTTTTCACGGCGGCTATTGTCAGGGTCTCATGATATTTATCGGCGGCTCCCCAATGGGTTACATACTCTTGAAGGTTTTTCTGATAACGAACAGAAGCTGTATGTAATCCCCCCTCATAAAGGTACAACCAGGCTAACCTCAAATGAGCCTCGTGGCTAAAAACCTCAGGGGGCAGTTCGCAACTTTCAAAGGATCGGATAAATTCTGAATCGGAAATTTGGCGGTGATTTTTCATGGTTTGGTTTTAATACTGTTCAAATATACTTCCAGTTGTGTATATCCTTCCGTATTAATTTTATTTCGGTCTGTCCCGTCCAATTTATCCAATCCCATTTTTTCTTCCCAACTGTCTGGCATCCCATCCTTATCCGTATCTAATGGAGCCTCCTCAGACTGATAATCCGGCCAGCCGCCAACCTCTTCCGGGTGGTCAATGATCCCGCATGCGCGATCAGGCTGCCCCACCTCATGATCTTTTTTGTATGAACTCCCTTCATAGGTTGCTGTTCCCTTTTTTACTTCCCCGACAATTCTCTGATCAATGATATCCCGTTTGGGCAAATTGGCTCCGGCCTTCTTCAAAACCAGTTTATAAGCCTTTTTTGCCGCCTGTTGGCGAATGGGCATACAGTTTTCAAAGGGCTCATCGGCACGAATTAAATCCAGGTATTCTTCTCCATGGCCGGGTTGTACACCACCGTTCCAATTGTCTTTAGAAACGGTTTTGTTGCCCTTTACATAATTGCCTTCCACAAACCATTGACCGTAATCATTCTCCGGGTTACGGGCAGATGGATTTACAATCCTGTGCGTAACCTCTCCCGGTTGGGTTGCCGGACCCGGTTTGAAATAATTACCAACCATATTGATATAGGAAAATACAAATCGGTCTTCCTTTCCATTTTGCCTGTTTTCGCCACCATATGCACTGTTAAAGCCCCAGTTATAAATGACGTTATTCCGAAAATCAGTATGCTGACTACCGGATGCAAACCGGGGATTACGACTGGAGTGGTGGGCAAACAAATTATGGTGATAACTGCTGTGGTTGGCACCCCAAATAGCCCCATAGCCATGTGCACCCTTGACGTGTTTGGAGTTGTGCAGGCTTTCAGAGATTATGCACCATTGTACGGTCAGACTATCGCAATGATACAAAGACATAGTCTCATCAATACTCCAACTGGCAGATACATGGTCGAGAATGACATTGGTAACATACCTGCCGCTTATAGCATCGTGTCCCTCTCCGGATGCATCGCCAAGCCGCAGCCGCAGGTGCCTGATGATCACTTCATCTGCCTCTATCAGGATGGGATAATTCTTTATGCAAATGCCATCTCCCGGTGCGCTTTGTCCGGCAATAGTAATGTAGGGATGGATGATGCGAATTTCTTTTTCTAATTCGATGACCCCCGATACCCGGAAAAGCACTGTTCTGGGCCCTTCGCTTTCTAGCGCAGCCCTTAAACTTCCAGGTCCGGCATCATGTAGATTGGTCACAAAATGCACTTCTCCGCCTCGTCCGCCCCGGGTGTATTTGCCAAAGCCTTCCGCTTCCGGGAATGCAAGGGGCTGTGCAGTGGAGGTAGTAAAAAGCAGGAGACAAAATGAAGCAATGAAGGTCCGTAACATAGAGTGGTTAGTTTTTTTCCGCTTCCGCGAATGGATTTACCTGTCCAATGTACCATTTCGATACATCGAAACCAGCGCATTTTTTAACCTATTGCCTGCATTTTTTTAGAAAACTAATTTGATAGAAAAAGTGCTATACCCAAAGCAAAGTAGATTGGGATATTATTATTGCTCAAACGCTTTGGTTTGAGGGAATGCCGTACAAGAAATGGCCCAAACCACTTCGTCGTCGGTATATTTCAATAGTTCCTCTGGGTTACCCACGGAATTATTTTCGATTAGATAATTTATCGGATATATTCTTAATTTTAGATAACGGCAAAAGCTGGACGTTTTACACATCGAGTATTTAGATAAAGAACATAAAAATGAACGGCTAATTGAATTTCCACCACTAAAAAAATAACCCAAAATGCCTGAATCACCTTTAAAAAGTGCTGTTGATAACCTAGCCCTCACCATCAAGGTAAATGGTAAGGCCCTTAGTAGTGCCTATCAGCTTGTGGAGGCAGAGGTTGATAAGCCGGTAAACCGGGTTGGTACAGCTGTATTTTCCGTTTTGCTGGCAAATGGAGAGAGTGAAAAAGAAACATTTGCGGCCAGTGAAGCTGCAGATTTCAATCCTGGAAACAATGTAGAGATTTTGGCAGGATACCAATCAAAAGTGGATACAATCTTTTCCGGAATTATTGTTAATCAAACCATCTCAGTTGGCCCGGGAAGCCCCAACCTGTTAAAGGTCTATTGCAAGGATGAAACCTATAAATTGTCGTTGGGTCAGAGTAGTGCCTGTTATAAGGTGAGAAAAGACAGTGAAGTCATAACCGAAGTAGTAAAGCAGGCAGGACTAAGTTCGCAAGTTGAGGCCACCAGTTTCACACATCCACAAATAGTGAGATACCAATCCGTTGCTTGGGACTTCATTTTGGAACGGGCTGATGAGTCTGGTCTACTGGTTTATTTTGAGGATAAAAAATTGAATGTTTCCAAACCAACTACTTCAAAAGAATCCGGTTTGGTTGTTGATTATGGGGTTGATGTAATTGACTTTAAAGGGGAATTTGGGTCTGTTTACCTTAAGCCAAAAAAAACTTCCCATTCCTGGGATATGGAAGCGCGATTATCCGGAATTAGAGGCGAAGTGAGTTTTATTGGTAGCTCTAAGCCGAAAGTCAATACCCTCCTGGAAATTAAAGGATTCGGATCCCGTTTTAATGGCAATGCACTTATTAGCCGAGTACAACATAAGATTGCTGCAGGTACCTGGAAAACAACTGCCCGATTTGGATTGAAACCCGAGTGGTATTTTGAAACCAGCAAACCTAACGCACAGCTTACCGTTGGATCAGCACCAGCTTTAAGCGGCTTGCACATTGGCATGGTGAAAAATATTGAAATTGATGATTCAGGCGAACACCGTTTGAAAGTAGATATTCCGGTTATTGATCCATCAGGAGAGGGTGTTTGGGCACGACTTTCCAATTTTTATGCTACCTCCGGGAAAGGGGCTTTCTTTATACCGGAAATGGGCGATGAAGTAGCCTTGGGGTTTTTGAATGATGACCCGCGGAATCCTGTAATTCTTGGCATGCTTTACAGTGGGAAGAATGCCCCGCCATATTCTGTTGACGAGAAAAACTCGATAAAGGCTATCGTAACAAAAAGTGACCTGAAAATCGAATTTGACGATGATCAGAAAATACTGACTACCCAAACACCTGCCGGAAATAAAATGATCTTCTCGGATAAAGATAAAAGCATCACGATCCAGGATCAAAATGGCAATAAAATCAAAATGGACCCATCCGGGATTAGTATTAAGAGTGCGAAAGATGTCACTATTGAAGCTCTGGGAGATATATCCCTTAAAGCCAACAAGGCTGTATCTGCCAAAGCCAATACAAATCTGTCTTTGGAGGGCTTGAATGTAAACGCGAAAGCCAATTTTGCTCTTTCACTTCAGGGAACTGCCAGCGCCGAACTTAAATCTGCTGCAAATACCTCCGTGAAAGGTGCCATGATTATGATAAATTAAAAATAAAGATTATGCCTCCAGCAGCCAGATTGACAGACATGCATACATGTCCAATGGTGACACCAGGTTTGCCACCAATTCCGCATGTAGGCGGGCCCGTTGTTGGTCCGGGAGTACCTAATGTATTAATTGGCGGATTGCCTGCAGCGGTTGTCGGCGATATGTGTACTTGTGTGGGACCACCAGATTCCATCGTAAAAGGTTCTGCAACGGTTATGATATCCGGCCGGCCTGCAGCCAGAATGGGCGATACAACAGCACATGGCGGTAGTATTGTACTTGGAATACCAACTGTAATGATCGGTGGTTAATGAAGGTGCCGTATTTTTTTACAAAGGTGTGCCTCCTCTGGAGGCTCCGGAGGAGCCAAACCTTTGTAGCATTTTTTGCGATATTAATGGTAAGCTCCAGCGGAGCGATACCAATTCGTAGTTCCTGTTTTGCCCCTAAGCTTGGATGCTAGTACAATTATCCATTAAAAATTAATTTCACGCCTCCATCGCCTGCTCAATATCCCCAATAATATCGGCTACATTCTCAATACCCACCGAAACCCGGATCAAGCCATCCGTAATACCGTTCTCCATCCGGATCTCCCGGGGAATGTTAAGGTGCGACATAGATGCCGGATGCAGAATCAGCGTGTCAACATCTCCCAGTGTCGGCGCCAGTGCCAACTGCTTTAGCTTGCGCATGAATGCTTTTCCGGCATCAAGCCCTCCCTTAAGTTCAAAGGACAACATTCCCCCAAAAGCGCGCATTTGTTTTTTAGCCAGCAAATGATCCGGATGGCTGCCTAAGCCGGGATAATTTACCTTTTCAACAGCCGGATGGGCTTCGAGGAATTGAGCCAGTTCCAATGCGTTTTCAGAGTGGCGATCCATGCGCAGCGTGAGGGTCTTCATTCCGTTGTGTACCAACCAGGCTTCCCACGGACTCGCATTAGTACCTGCCAATTTCATGGCAGTCCATACTTTTTCCTGCATGAGGGATTGGTCTCTGCCAACCACAGCACCGGCGATGGAATTTCCGTGTCCGTTTAAAAACTTGGTCGTAGAATGCACAATGAAATCCACCCCGTATTTGAAAGGCTGTTGCAAATAGGGCGTACAAAAAGTGTTGTCGACAAATGTATAAACCCCATGCTTTTTAGCAATAGCACATATAGCCTCCAGGTCTACACAGGCCAGTGTCGGATTTGCCGGCGTTTCCAACAGGAGCATTCGGATCGAAGGATCGCTTTTCAGGCTTTCCTCAACCAGGTTTAGATCCTTTAGATTAATCAATTTGGTCTTTATACCAAGTGGCTGAAATAATTTAGTGAGCAATTCAGTAGTACCCCCGTATAAGTTGCCCTGGCTAAGAACCGTATCTCCACTTTTAAGCATTCCCATTATCAGTGTCGAAATGGCCGACATCCCGGAGCTAAACAAAATACAGCCCGGCTCAATATCCAGTCCGAAAGCTTCCAGCCTGCCAATCTTTTCGGCGACAGCCTCATTGGTGGGATTCCCATAGCGACTGTAAACATGCCCCTTTTCCTTTCCGGTGAAAATATTGATACCCTGGTCTATGCTGTCAAAAGCAAAAGCAGAGGTCGAATATATTGGCAATACATGCGGTGCAGTGGTACGAGGATCAGGTACTTCACGTGCGCAAATCGAATCAAAACGAGTATCTTCTTTCATAATGCCAGACCTATAAGAGGCTTTGTATATTTGTGAATTATTCGGAAGGCCAAAATATAACAATCTTGTGATAAGCACCTTCCGTTTCAGACGGGTTTCCGTTTAGATTTTACATCAGTATGGCAGAAGAAAACAATAATAGTTCCGATTACGAAGATGATGATGATTACCTTGACTTTAAGATCATTACCGTAGATCCGGGGCAGGAACAGTTGCGCATCGATAAGTTCATCACAGAACGAATGAAAAATGTGACCCGCAACAGAATCCAAACAGCAATAAGAACCGGATCTGTTCTCGTCAATCAGGAAGAGGTGAAACCAAATTATAAGGTAAGGCCATTGGATGAAATACGCATTGTATTGCCCCATCCGCCTTCCGATGAAGAAAGTGTGGTTCCGGAAGACATCCCCCTGGATATCCATTATGAGGATGAAGACATTTTGATCGTAAACAAACCTGCCGGGATGGTCGTGCACCCGGGAATCGGCAATTGGCGGGGCACCCTCGTAAATGCGCTGGCCTTTCACTACGGCAAACACGAATTACCGGTAATGAAAGGCAATTTGGGCAATCGCATCGGACTGGTACATCGGATTGACAAAAATACGTCCGGATTGCTCGTAGTCGCCAAAACAGAGTTGGCCATGAACTCGCTGGCGAAGCAATTTTTTGATCACAGCATACAACGTACTTACCAGGCATTGGTATGGGGAGAACCCGAACCGGCCGAGGGAACCATTAACCTGCATATTGGACGAGATTTGCGCAATCGAACGGTTCAGGCTGTTTATCCGGAAGGAGATTTCGGGAAGGAAGCCATAACGCACTATCGAACTATTGAGCCCCTTTATTATGTTAGTTTAGTGGAGTGTCGCCTGGAAACCGGACGGACACACCAAATTCGGATTCACCTAAAATCGCAAGGGCATCCGCTTTTTTCCGATGAAAAATACGGCGGAAATCGCGTGGTCAAAGGTACCGTATACAGCAAATACAAACAGTTTGTCGAAAATTGCATGAAATCTTTAAATCGCCAGGCGCTGCACGCAAAGTCACTGGGATTTAAGCATCCCAAAACAGGAGAGGAGGTGTACTTTGAAATTGATCTGCCCGAGGATATGCAGAATTGCATGGAAATGTGGCGAAACTATGTAAGCGACCGGAGACGTAAGAAACTCCTGTAATTAAAATAAAATGGATTTAAATCAACGCATAGATCTTCTTGTTAAACTTGGAGAATTTCTGGAGAAGAATGATGAATTTCTGGATGCACTAATTCAACGTACCCAGTTTAATAACAAATGGTTTACCATTGAAAACTACCACAGTGCCCTGGATGCTATTCAAAAAGAATTCCTCGACAGGGGTAAACTGGAAGCCTGGATCGCCAAATACAATATACCTCCAAAAACAGAACCCAAAAGCGTCGGACTGGTACTGGCAGGAAATATCCCGCTCGTTGGATTTCACGATGTTTTGACCGTATTTATAGCCGGCCACAAAAGTCTGATAAAGTTGTCTTCCAAAGATCAATTTGTCTTGCCCTATCTGATTAAAAAAATGATAGAGTGGGATCCCCGTGCAGAAGCTTATTTTGAAATCGTAAACAAGCTGGAGGCACCAGACGCCGTTTTAGCTACCGGATCTAATAACTCAGCCCGGTATTTTGAGACCTATTTTGGCAAATACCCCAACATCATTCGAAGAAACAGAAATGCAGTGGCTGTTCTGACTGGCGAGGAAAGCCGGGAAGATTTTCTCGAATTGGGGAAAGACATCTTTACTTACTTCGGCCTGGGATGTCGAAACGTTTCAAAAATATACGTTCCCACAGAATATAACTTTGATTCCTTATTGGAAGCATTGCATGACTTTCGAGAAATGGTGCTCCATTCGAAATACAAAAACAACTTCGATTACAATTATGCGCTTTTCTTACTCAATCAAAAGCCATTTTTAAGCAATGGTTGTCTGATGGTCACCGAGGATGAAAGCCTCCAGTCCCGAATTGGGGTATTGCATTACAGTTTCTACGGCAACAAGAAGGAACTACATCAGGAACTTATAAACAAAAAAGATGAAATCCAACTGGTAGTCAGTAAAACACCGGTATGGGATGGACCAAACTTTACTTTTGGCCAGGCTCAAAACCCGGCTCTGGACGATTATGCCGATGGCGTAGATACCCTGGAATTTCTGTTAAAGCTATAAATAAGAAAAGGTCGTTGAATTTCTCCAACGACCTTCCCTAATCCTATTCCTAACCCTTACTTATATATAAGCTTCTGGGTAAGGACTCCTTCCTTAAATCGAATCTTAACCAAATACATACCCGTAGGCAAGTTGTCTCTTTGGAGAACAAAATGGTTGTTGTCGTTTTGAAGGTGTGTTTGAACCAAACGGCCATTCATGTCATAAACGAGAATGTCAAGCATCGGTGCATCTGCATCTGATTCAAAAACTACATCCTGAGAAGCCGGGTTCGGCGCCATGCGCAGGCTTACATCAGCAGATGTGAGGACTTCATCGGTAGATACAAATCCGCTAATATCACATCCCAAATCAAGTGCCAGACAAGCTCTTGGAAGGAAATAACCCATGATGCTATCCACATATGCCATTCCCTGTGCTTCAGACATTAATGGGTTTCCTAACAAACCGATCGTGTTTAAATCAACACCAGGTTGTAAATCGCATTCAACACCAGTCCATTCTGCCTGATCCCACCATTCCCAGGGAGCTGAAACAGTGATAACACCATCCGGATCCTGTGGGTCGGGGAAAGAAGGATAAACCAGCGGAAACAGCCCGCCAGCTCCGTCATTGTTGGCATTTGCTCTGGCTGTAAACTCGTCGCTCCAGGATTCATTGGCAAACACAGCATTGTTATTGTAGTCTGCCGCGAGTTGCTGTACCGTGTAACTTCCCTGAACTTCCACTACCAAATCACCGGTAGTAGGTACTATAAGGATGCCTTCCTTATAAGGTGCCAGTGAATCATTGGGCACATGGAAAGAAATCATCGGAGGATCTGTTTCATCCAACCAGGAAGTATCACCTAAAGCGCCTCCCATGTTTACAGATAACTGAAAATCAGAGTTGTAACCAACATGGTTGGGATAACACAAGGTATCACCAGGAGTAAATGGTGGAGGCGTACCAGGAGGAACAATACCTACTGAAGTACCATAAATATCACCGTTTACGGTAGGAAGTACCATTGGGATCGGAATGCCATTGAAGTCGTAGGTAAACTTCGGAAGAACCACGTCTTCGTATTGATCAAGGGTGGCGGCCGCTAAACTGATATACCCGCCAGTACCCTGACCCCACACCGTAATCCGGGAAGTATCAACGGCAAATTCATTGCTGCCCTCGGTTACGTCCTTTTTGAAATACCGAATAGCAGTTCGTACATCCTGTACGCCCCGGTAAGCAGCATTAATCAGGGTGAGTGTACGTTCGGGTTGTGTAGCCGCAAGCGGGTTCCAACCCAGTCGATAATCAACGACACCTACTACATAGCCACGCTTTGCAAGTCGGGTGGCAATTTCTACCAGCACTTCATCATCCATTTGTCCGCCAATGCTGCAAAAGTTGGGCTGTGGCAGGAAGTTGCCGGTGTGTAGATACAGGACCAATGGACGTTCCGTTTCCGTATCGCCGTCGGGCTCGTAAATGTCCATTTTCAGTGGACGTGGAATGGCTTCACCAACATTGGGATCGCCAATCAAAAGGACAGTGGCATTAACGCCATATGTGATGTCGGTAGTGACAGTCACATCAGTAAAGACTTCATCCAGATACCGTTCCTGGGCTGAAAGCTGGACGGTTATGAATAGTCCGAAAAGTAGGAGTAAAGCATTCTTAAGCTTCATAGATTGCATTTTTTGTGAGTAATTGATTCAGAAGATTTTCCGGCTTTCGCCGAATATTAATTCATGTCTCTAAATTCATATACGATAGAAAGATAGCCGAGTCTACCTATACGAGGCCCGCCATAAGTCTGAAACTGCATGTTGTTTAGCAGGTTCGATGCACCAATTTTAAAGGTGGTTTTCCATTTTTGAACCGTAAAATTAAGTTGGGCATCCAAAAGGCTGTAAGTAGGCACAAGTCCTGTAAACTGAGGAGAACCTTCAAACAAGAAACCCTGAATCCACTTGTAATTTACATTAAATCCAAAGTTCCGAAGGCTTTTTTCTCCAAACTGCCATACAATATCTCGACCGGAAATGCCCACATTAAACTTGTGCTCCGGGGTGTTGAAGGCCGGAATAATCGGATCATCCGGAAATTCTTTATTGAGCTTGTTCCAGGAATAATTCCCCGAAAGGGAAAAATATCGCGAGAAATAATAGTTTAACCCAATCGCAAATCCCTGAGTAGTAACTTGTTCCAGCGAATTTCCGGAGTACCGAAACACCGTGGTATTGGTTGGGAACCCAAACTCATTGAACCCGCTTTCCACCCCCAGTCGATACCCGATAAAGTCGTTGTAAACATTAAAATAATAGCCGGCGTCTACATACAGTTTGTTAAACAGCGTGGTGCGATAGCCCACCTCAAAGGTCTTTACTTTCTCCGGTCTGATCGGATCAATATTGAAATAATCCAAAACGTCTCTCTGCTGGGTGTCTATGTAATCGAGGAAGGAATTGATGGTAATCAAACTGTCAACGCCATTCAGATTACCGGCAAGAATGGCCGGACCTACATTGAGATTCAAATACTGGTCTGTAAGGGTCGGATTTCGAATCGCAGAGGAAAAGGATAGTCTAAAATAATTATTCGGCCTGGGCTTGAATACGAGGGATGCAGCAGGGGAGGGGAGCCAATTGAAATTCTGGTTTTTATCAACCCGGATAGTGGCATTCGCCGTAAGGCGCTCATCAAAGAATTTTTTCTGAACCCCGGTATACATTCCAAACTCGTGATTGCGAATCCGAACATCAGCCGTATCATAAAAAATGGTGCCGTCTGAAATGGGGGTATATAAACGGGTGTTGGCACCAACTACCCATTCGTCAAGCCATTCCGGGTTAAAGGTGTATTCCCCGTGTAGATGATATAGAGCAGACTTGTCGTAGAAGCGGGTGCCGCCTTCCTCCTCGTTGGATTTGGCAGTGGTGATTTCCTCAAAAGCTTGTTCAAATTCCGGGGTGCCGGGTTCAAAAAACGGGAGGTCGGTTCCGCCTCCTTTATTGGCGATATCCTCTGCCCGCATGTGCCAAATCGTGAGGGAATCCTGGTAGTTATCCAACCATTGTTCTGCTCCCTCATAATCGAAAGTGAGCTGGGGAATGCCATTTTCATCAAACACTAAATTGCCATTCTCGTCGTATAGCAATTCCAATTCCGGATGACCGAGATCTTCGATTTTGGGTTCAATGACATTGCGCCAGTAATTCACATAATTGACAGCCCAATCGCTGTTTGATTTGGCGCGCTGTTGAAGTTTAAGTGCAGTAAAGTACGGGTCGTAGGAGTCACCCGCATCATCATGAGTTGCATAAGCACGAATAAAAAACTTGTCGGTCTTTTTATACTCTATTCGATGCTGGAAAAAACGGATGTTTCGCAGGCTGAATCGGTTGTCTCCCTGATATACTGTGGTACCAGATCCCATGCTGCTTGTAATGATAAACTCCGGACTTTCCATTCCTTGATCCGGAGCTGTACGAAAGTGAAAAGCAGCATTCGCCTTGTAATTCTGCGTGCCGTAATCTACCAGATCGATTTCCTTATAACCGGTGCGGTGAAACTGTCCGAGACCTTTATACTCCCAGGGTGAAGTCCCTGAAAAGTCAAAATTCCGACTATACTCATCGCCGTAAATATTTACCGCATCGTATCGACCGGGATTTGTCAATCCGGTATTGGTGTTGTAAACCGGATCGTAATTGTCTGCTACCCAGTCATCTGCCTGTAAGTAGGAAAAGTTGAATTTGTAAGCGAAAACTTCCTGATCCGCTTTATTTCTAACCGCATTTGCATAGCGAATGGCTCCCTCGAGCAAATTTCGCTCACCCCCTTTCAACATAACAGCCAAACCCTGATGTACAAAGGGGTTTTTTGTTTCCATGCTGATTACACCGTTAAAGGCATTGGGGCCGTAAAAGGCAGAACTGGCTCCCTGAACCAAATCTACTTTTACCACATCCAACTCGGAAGATCCCAGAAAGTTTCCCAAAGAAAAATTGAGCCCGGGAGCCTGGTTGTCAACCCCGTCAATAATCTGAAGGGACCGCACCGGGCTTGTACTATTGAATCCCCGTGTATTGATAATCTTAAATCCAAGACTTGCAGCAGTTAAATCAACTCCCTTTAGACTTCCCAGGCCGTCGTAAAAATTATCAGAAGGGGTCTGTTTAATGGCAAGGAGATCCATGGATTCAATCGTCAGAGGAGCGGCTTTTTGTTTTTCCGAAATCCGCTGCCCCGTAACCTCCACTACGTCTATGGTAACCGATTGCTCTGCAAGCTTAATCTTAAGGGCATCGGATGGTTCTGAGATTTCAAACTCCTGAGCCAAATAACCAATATAATTTACGGATAGTGTCAAAGGGTACTCTGCATTGGTGCGAAGAGAGAATCGGCCGTCAAAATCAGTAACCGTACCTTCTGTAGTACCTTTTACTGAAACAGCAGCCCCGATAAGTGGCTCTCCACTTACCTTATCTTCTACCGCACCACTGAGAATTGTCTGTGCCTGAGCAAGGGTGGTAGTAAAGAACAGGCAAATAATTGCAAAGGAAAAGGCCCTGAAGTCAAATTTCATACTAAAGACCGGTTGTTGAATTTGTGAATTATTTGGATCGTGGGGTAAAATAGTGAATTCTACTATGGCATAGAAACTCCATTTGGTTTTAGCCAAATTTTGATGGCCTCCTTTTTACAGAAAGCATGGAATTTCTGACCAACAGCTATGAAAAATTACAAAAATGCGGCCGACTAAAATTGTTCTTCTTCATTACAGTCGGTTCTCAGACGTGTTTTTTTACCGGGCGGAAGCGACCATATTTGCTGAAAAGCCAGGCACAAAGCCAGCCAATTATCGTTCCCAAAAGGGCTCCTGCCAGGACATCAAGCGGATAATGAACCCCTACATATACCTGTGCCCAGGCAATAATTCCTGCCCAAATAAACAACAACCAACGCCATCCGGGGAGAACAGATCCAAATAGAAAGAATAGAAAAGCGGCAATGCCAAAATGATTGCTGGCATGATTGGAAGTGAAACTATAACCACTACCACAATTTATGAGTAACCGAATCTCCCCGGATTCAGGATCCAGTGTTTTGCACGGACGAGGCCGCTCTACCTGCTTTTTTATTACCCGATGTGAAAGGGTATCGGTCAACGCAACACACGCAATCAGCGCAAAGATCGCCAAAACTCCTTTTGCTTTATACCTGTAAACCAATACAACGGCCAACAAAATATAGGCTGGGATCCAGTTGTATTTGTTGCGCATCCAGGGCAAAACCAGGTCTAAAAAAGCATTGTTCCACTGGCCATTTATGACCTGAAAAACATCCTGGTCAAGGTGTAATAGCTGTTCTAACATAGATTGTTTTAAAGCGGTTTCCCTTACCTGATAACCGGCGATCCCAAAGAAAGCTTGTTGCAATTTCAAAATGTTTGCAAAGCTAAAGGAACAATATTAAAAAAGTTCTGCCACCTTTTATATTTTTGCTCCACTTCTGACTGAGCTGACTTATCTACAAATTTCAAAACAATAACTTTTGACCCTAATTAAATCCATATCCGGAATACGTGGAACCATTGGCGGTAAGGCCGGACAAAACCTTACTCCTCAGGATATCGTTGAATCTGCTGCTGCTTTTGGGCAGTGGTGCCTCCACCGCAGTGACCACCAAACTATTGTGGTCGGTAGAGACGGACGAATATCCGGCGAACTAGTCAGTAGTCTCGCTATCCAAACTCTCCGAATGTTGGGGTTTAAGGTGCTGGACCTGGGATTATCAACAACCCCCACCGTGGAAATGATCGTTCAGGAAGAAGAAGCTGCAGGCGGCATCATTTTTACCGCCAGTCACAATCCAATGGAATGGAATGCGCTGAAATTTCTCAATGCAGACGGGGAGTTCATCAGTGCAGCTGATGGTCAGGAATTACTGGATATTTTGGCAAAGGGCGAAATCGAATATGCATCCGTTCAAAAGCTGGGCGCATATGAAAGGCAGGATAATGCTATTGAGCGGCATATTAAAGCTATTCTGAATCTCCCCCTGGTAAAGGCCGAAAAGATTCGGGATCTCAACTACAAAATCATAGTAGACGGTGTCAACTCAACAGGAGCAATTGCTGTGCCTGCATTGCTGGAGGCTTTAGGCTGTACCTGTATCCTGCTTAATGGGGAGGTAAACGGCCGATTTGCACACAATCCCGAACCCTTGGAGGATCACCTTTCCGGCCTGATCAAGGCGGTTTCAAAAGAAAATGCCCATTTGGGAATCGCCGTTGATCCCGATGTGGATCGCCTGGCCTTTATCCAGGAAGATGGCACTTATTTCGGGGAAGAATATACGCTGGTAGCCGTCGCGGATTATATACTACGACATAATAAAGGAAATACGGTTTCTAACCTGAGTTCTACCCGTGCGTTGCGTGATGTAACCCTGAAACACGGCGGAGAATATGCCGCATCAGCCGTGGGAGAAGTTAATGTGGTTAAGCTGATGAAGGAAACCAACGCAGTGATTGGCGGGGAAGGAAACGGAGGCATTATTTATCCGGAACTCCATTACGGAAGAGATGCATTGGTTGGAATAGCTCTTTTCCTGTCATACCTGGCCGATTCGGGAAGCCAGCCATCTATGCTCAGAAGTACCTATCCGGCCTATTTTATGTCCAAAAATAAAATCGCGCTGGAAGGAGACTTTGATCCTGATGCACTCTTTGATAAACTGGCCGATCGCTATAAAAATGCCAACCTCAACCGGGTTGATGGCCTGAAAATAGACCTGGAGGAAGGCTGGATCCATTTGAGAAAATCAAATACAGAACCAGTTGTTCGGATTTACACCGAAAGCACCTCAGAAGTAATTGCTGAGAATCTTGCCAATAAGATCAAAGGCGATATAATCGAAATGCTAAAAGAATAGCCATGAAAGTTTATCTGGACAATGCCGCTACCACCCCCTTAAGCGAAGAAGTAATTCGTGAAATGGTTCAGATGATGGAAAAAGCCTATGGCAACCCATCATCCATTCATGCAGCCGGCCGGGAAGTGCGGGCAGCACTGGAAGATGCCAGAAAACGCGTGGCAAACCACATCAATGCCTCCATTGGTGAAATCTTCTTTACCTCAGGAGGTACAGAAGCCAATAATATGGCTCTAAAATGCAGTGTACGGGATTTGGGAGTAAAACGCATCATCACTTCCCCAATCGAGCACCACTGTGTCCTGCATACGGTGGAAAGGCTTGAAAAAGAAGGCGTACAGGTCGATATGGTCCCCGTAGATGCCGTGGGCAGACCCGATTATGAAGTCCTGAAAAATATGTTGGCGGCTTCCGCCGAAAAAACACTGGTCAGCCTCATGCATGCCAATAATGAAATTGGCACTTTGCTGGATTTGGAAATAGTGGCAGCGATTTGTGAGGAACATGGAGCCTGGTTTCATTCAGATACGGTTCAGACTATTGGCCATATTCCAATCGATGTTTCAAAAACAAAAATCCACTTTTTATCTGCTGGCGCACACAAATTCCACGGTCCAAAAGGCGTAGGTTTTATATATATCAATGGTGATGTGCCTATCCAGCCTCTCATTGACGGCGGATCACAGGAACGCAACATGCGGGCAGGTACCGAAAATGTATATGGCATTCTTGGTCTTGCCAAAGCTTTAGATCTTGCCATTGAAAACCTGGATTCCCGCAAAGAGAAAATTGATTCGTTACGCAAATACCTGCGCCATAACCTACAGGAGCGTATTCAGGATATACACTTCAACGGAGATATAGACGGAGATGCCCTTTATACGGTTTTAAATGTTTCCTTCCCCTCAAACGATAAAACCAGCCTCTTGCTGTTTAATCTGGATATTGCCGGTATTTGTGCCAGCGGTGGAAGTGCATGCAGTTCGGGAGCCGACGCCGGATCTCATGTGATCCGGGAAATTCAAAAGGGGGAGGAGCGCGTAAACATTCGCTTCTCATTCTCGCATTACAATACCCGGGAAGAAATTGACTTCCTGCTAACCAAACTCGAAGAGATTTTGGATCTCAAAGCGGTAGCCTAAACCAGAGATTTTAATGGTAACCAACAATTAAGAACTAAAAATTATCAATTAAAACTTCCATACCATACCTTCGACCCGGATCAAAACCGGAACACCTATGAAAATCGCACTTTTGGGATATGGTAAAATGGGCATCACCATCGAAAGCATTGCCAAAAGCGAAGGAGATGAAGTGGTTATGCGGATCGATAGTTCGAATGCCTCCGAGCTTACCATTGAAAACCTGAAAGCATCAGATGCTGATGTGGCTATCGATTTCTCTACTCCTGATACCGCTTTCGCGAATATCTCTGTGGCACTGAAGGCCAATATCCCCGTTGTTTCCGGTACGACTGCCTGGTTGGACCGCCTGCCGGAAGTTGAAGGCCTTACGGAAGAAACCAAAGGAGCATTTTTCTACGCCTCCAATTTTAGTTTGGGCGTAAATATTTTCTTCCATATCAATAAAGTACTGGCCCGAATTATGCAAGGCCAGGCAGCTTTTGATGTGAAGCTGACAGAAACCCATCACACCCAAAAACTGGATGCCCCTTCCGGAACGGCCATCAGTCTGGCAAAAGATATCATTTCTGAAGTTTCACGTAAAGACAAGTGGGTTAAAGAAAATGCTCAAGAACAGGATGAAATACCTATCGCCTCCTTTCGGGAGAAAGGTGTCCCCGGCACCCACGAAGTTACCTGGGAATCTCCGATAGACGAATTAACCATCAAACACATAGCAAAAAGCCGGGAAGGTTTTGCCCGTGGTGCTCTCCTGGCTGCCCGTTGGCTGCCCGGGAAAAAAGGTATCTTCGGTATGGAAGACCTGCTGAAATTTTAACCTATGCTGAAGCAAATACTAAAATTTATTGGATGGCTACTCCTTACCATCTTACTTTATGTTCTGGTGGTTTTGATCCACGGAACCATGACCGACTACCAACCGAAAGCCGAAATACCACTTGAGGCAGATGTCAATGGCAATCCGGAGTCTGTTATTTCAGACAGCCTGCTTTCTTTTTTGATATGGAATGTAGGATACGGCGGACTGGGATCTGAATCTGATTTTTTTTACGACAAAGGAGGTATGTTTTTTTCCGGCGGACGTATGATCAGACCTACGGAATCCCTCGCAAAAAAGAATATTGATGGAGCTGCTGCTACTCTCTCTGCCATTGATGCCGATTTTTACCTGCTGCAGGAAGTAGATTACGATTCCAAAAGAAGTTATGGTATCAACCAGTTTGAAACCCATCTGTCTGTTTTGGAAAATGTGACAGGCTTGTTTGCTCCAAATTATAAAGCCCCCAGAGTGCCGCTGCCAATTTTTGAACCCTGGAGAGCTTATGGAAAGGTCTATTCCGGCCTGGCAACTTATAGCGCATATCAACCCTTAGAATCCACCAGATATCAACTTCCCGGAAGTTTTTCCTGGCCAACCCGCATATTTCAATTGGATCGCTGTGCTGCAGTACAAAAGTTTCCGGTTAGTAACGGAAAAGAACTATGGGTAGTCAATATTCATAATTCAGCCTATGACAAAGGAGGGAAACTAAAAAAGCAGCAAATGGATTTTCTGCAGGATTTCCTGCTAGATGCTTATAAAAAGGGACATTATATCGTAGTAGGAGGGGATTGGAATCAATGTCCGCCATTTTTTCCCTTCGACACCTTCAGCCCGGGTAATACCCAGGGATATTCTCAAATTAATATTCGGGACAATTTTTTACCATCCGACTGGACCTGGGCTTATGATCCAACGATACCCACCAATCGAAAAGTTGGCGATATTTATGAACCCGGCAAAACTTTCGAAACACTTATTGACTTCTTCCTGATCTCTCCCAATTTACAGGCTGTTGAAGTAAAAGGCATTCCACAAGGCTTCGCCTATTCCGACCATCAGCCTGTTTACCTGAAAGTATTATTGAAAAATTTCTAAAGAATTGTGACCTTATTAAAAAGGATCGTCTTAAAGTCGATTGGATGATTAAGCACGATGACTTGGCGGGATTCATGCTTTTTAGCTCGCATCCAATCGGTTAATGAGTGTTTTTTGTCCCAAAACCGATTAAGAGCTAGTGAGTGATTTACAAACTGGTATTTAGGGGAGCTTCGAGCTCCCTTTTTTATGCCTGTCCTTAAAACTGGACACTCACAATATTCGTTTTCCCCTTTGGTGTTTCAGCCTCCAGTACTTTTTCCCCGTATTCGCATTGGATTTTTAGATAGTAGCTTGAAGCATCAAGATCTTCAAAGGCAACCTCTCCATTGGAATCACTGATTCCGTCCTGGACGGCTTGCGCCGGATCATCCACTGCATTTTCAGCCAGATAGAGCACGGCTGTAGCTTCAGAAACCGGCTCCGGCTCGCAAATCTCTCCACCAGCATCTTCGCAATAGAGGATTTTTACAATCAGGGCCCTGTTGTTGGAATCCTGATTGGAATCAGGAAACGGGGCAGTTGGATTGAGATCATTTGACTGATTACAGGAAACCAGAATGAATAGACCAAATAAAATAGGTAGCGTTCGCATGACCGGAAGGTTGACAAAAGTCAGATAAATAGTTTGACAAATGACATGGCACAAGTGCCTCATTCTTTTCAAATTTACCAAAAACCGGGGAGGATGAGAATTTCCCGGGTTAATTCTGGATTAATTCTTTGCCTATTGTCTCGATATTTTTCAGAAACTTTTACCTTACTGATTCATTTGCAGACATTGAATTGGGATAGCTTCAACATTTCTGATAACTTCTCAGTTCGATAATCTTAAACAGAATCAGCGTTAACCGCCCAACATGAAAAAGATCCTTTTTCCAACTGATTTCTCCGATGCCGCTACCCGGGCCTATATCTATGCCCTCAATTTTGCCAAACGATTTGACGCGGAAATTCTTCTGCTTCACGTCTATGACCTGCCACATCCCAAAGGGACCCGTGTGCATAGTACCCTCGAGAAAATTCATAAGGAAATGGAGTCCGAAAAACTGGACGACTTTAAAAAATCTGTGGCCAAATTGCGGGCAATAACGGAAGAGCAAAACCTGACAGGTGTGCGTGTTACCCATATGATGAAACGCGATTCGCATACCGTTAAACCCATTTTGCGGGAAGCTCAACGAGAAGAGGTAGGCATGATTATTATGGGAACCAAAGGGGCTTCCGGTGCGAAAGAAATCTTTATTGGCAGTGTGGCCGGTGAAGTTATGGAAAATGCTTCTGTTCCGGTTTTGGCGGTTCCGGAGGATGCCGTTTTTGATGGAAACATTGATAAGCTTGGAATTACGACCGAGTTCTCTGATGAAGAGGTTAAAGTCCTGGATAAGGCACTCGAATACGCGGAGTTTTTTGATGCAGAAGTTTTTTGTGTCAACGTGGATCTGAATCACGTTGAATTTTACCGAATGGCACAACCAAAATGGGAAGAACGCTATAAGGACAACAAGCGAATCCATTTTTATGTGGTAGACGGAGATAACCTCCAAAAACCCCTAACCGACTTCGTAGAGGAAAAAGAGATCGATATTTTGGTTATGCTGATCCATAAACGGAACTTCATACAAGAATTATTTAATTACAGTAAAACCAAACGAATTACCTATCATTCAGATGTTCCTGTACTAGCCATTCAGGCACATTCATTAGATTGAGTTCATATAGTACGAATACTATTCACTCGAAAACCGAATTATGCTACGCTTGCTTATTCCCCTGCTAATTGCCGGACTGACATTTTCTGCCTGCAATCGTAAAACAAGCCCTGCTTCCGCTGAGGAAAAAAAAGAAAGGGCTCCCTTGCCTCCGGGGGTATTGGAAGGGTGGATCTCAATCGGAGCAAACGCCAGAACTTTCACTCCCTGTGGAAGTAACAGACCCGTTTGGCTGGATGCTAATCGGGAACTTGAGGAACAGTATCAATCCGAAAAAGAGACTTACGATTACGCTCCGGTATACGTATTGGTGGAAGGCAATATGCACGCCAGTCGCGCTTACCCCTATGGACAGGCACTAACAGTCACAACCATCCTGCAATCCACAGCAAAAGCGCCGGACCATTGTCCACCATCTGCGCCCGCTATTGTAAAGGGCTTTGGCAATGAACCGCCCTGGTCGCTGGAAATCAACCGCAACAAAAAGACCATTCTCCTCAAAACGGGATACGAACAGGAAGAAATTCCTTTTCCCTATTCCCACCCCCAGCAATGGGGCGATGAATGGACCTGGTATTGCCTCAATAAAACAGGTAAGTCTATGACGGTAAAACTCAAAGAAAAGGAATGTGCCGACTCTATGTCCGGACAAAAGTATGCCGCTCAAATAAGCGTACAATTCGGTGAAAAACTATTTACCGGTTGTGCCGGAGATAAAATAGAAGAGTAGTGGCCCCACCAGGACTCGAACCTGGATCTCAAGTTTAGGAAACTCGCGTTCTATCCCTTGAACTATGGGGCCAATACCGCAAATGTAGAATTCCTTTTTTACATTTGGAAACACATAAACGCACACTCCAAACTCAAAGCCAAACCCAAACTAACAAAATTGCACCTCGACGAATTCAGAGAATACTGCCTCAAAAAGAAAGGAGTAACCGAAGAACTACCCTTCGGTCCCGATACCCTCGTGTTTAAAGTCATGGGGAAAATGTTTGCTGCCACAGGACTCGATAGCGACATTTTTACCGCCAACCTCAAATGTGATCCGGAACGTGCCGTTCAATTACGGGAACAACATCCCGAAATTCAACCGGGCTACCACATGAATAAAAAACACTGGAACACCGTATCTTTCGAAGGCAGTTTAAACAATTCTCTATTATTGGAATTGATCGACCATTCCTACGATCTGGTCGTTTCCAGGCTTACAAAAAAATTGCGAACCGAACTCGATCAACTTTAAGTATGCTGGATTATCTAATTGTCGGTCAGGGACTTGCAGGCTCTTTGCTCGCGTGGAATCTGGAGAAATTAGGTGCTGCTTACCACCTTTTAGATCCGGGACTTGAAGGTAGTGCCTCGGTCACTGCTGCCGGTATCGTAAACCCGGTAACCGGCCGAAGATTCGTGAAAAGCTGGCATTTTGATAAACTCGGTCCCGTTGCCCGCGAAACCTACTCAGAGCTGGAAAACCAGTTTCAGCAAAAATTCTATTTCCCCAGAAATATTATTCGAACCCTGTTTAACCGAAAGGATTCAGAAAACTGGAGCCTGCGCACCGCCGATCCAATCTATCAACCCTATATGCAGGAAAATGCCAACATCCGGGAGTTCGAAAAAGCGACTATCCCTGCTTTTGATTATGGAGAAACACTTCAAGCCGCTCAAACCGATCTGCCCGGACTGGTAAGACGCTTTCGCGAATATTTTCTCGAGAAAGAATGCCTTACTGTATCCCGGTTCCAACCTTCACAATTAGAAATAGCGGATGATCATGTTGCCTTTGCTCAATTAAAAGCCAAAAACATCGTCTTTTGCGAAGGCTATAAAGGAGCAGAAAATCCCTGGTTTTCCTATCTGCCTTTCGGCGGAACAAAAGGCGAGGTGCTCCTCATCCGAATTCCGGACGCCAATTTTGAAAAGATCTTCAAACACCGCGTATTTATCGTTCCCCTCAAAGACGATCTGTACTGGGTGGGTTCTAAATATGACTGGAACTTCGATGACACAAAACCTTCGCCGGAAGGCAAAAAATATTTGCAGGAAAGATTGTCTGAAATCCTCGAAGTACCCTGCGAAATTGTAGAACACAAAGCCGCTGTTCGGCCCACAGTGAAAGATCGGCGACCGTTTCTGGGCCGACATCCACAAGAAAAGCGCCTGGCTGTTTTCAACGGATTGGGAACCAAAGGGGCCAGCCTGGGACCTTACTTCGCCAAAGAACTAGCCGATCACCTGGTACTCAACAAGCCCTTAACTCCGGATGTTAATATTAAGCGCTATGAATCCCAGGGGTAGAGTATGATTAAACTTTCATCAAACTCTTAATAATGTGTTAAGGCACTAAAGTCATACACCTAAGCTGTCTCCTTCGCATCTTCCATATGGATTCAGTATCTTGTTTTTATCTCAGTAATTGGAAAAAACCGATTCCAATTGCTTAACCTCAAATCTTGAATATGCATTATCGCAATTGGTTCTTTGCTCTTGGCTTGCTCACCAGCCTGGGGCTATTTATGCACCTGACGAATAACGCTCAAAACCAATCTATGTCCTTTGACGACTATAAGGATGCATGGGCAAAAGTCGATTCTCTGGACAGAATCGGACAGTACGCCTCAGCCCGAACGCTGGTAGAAGACATCCTCGCAAAAGCCAAATCTGAAAACAATGACCCACAACATGTAAAAAGCGTAACGGCCCTTGCAGGATATATTTCCAACCTGGAAGAAGGCGGCGCAGAAAATGCCCTGATCTTTGTGGAAGCAGAAGTAGATGCCTCTTCCGGAAGAGTAAAGCATATTCTTCAATCAGCCCTGGCTAATTTTTACCGGATTTATCTCGATAGTAAGTACTGGCAAATTAGAGACCGAACGGATATCGTCGGGGATAGACCGGAGGATATCGCTACCTGGACACCCGCTTTATTGGAAGCACGAATTGCCGAATTATTTTTAGCCTCTGTGCAAAATCCGGACTTGTTAGCTGTTTCTTCCACTGAGTACAAAGCCATCCTGTCTGATCCGGATATCAAAAAGGATCTGCGTCCGAATTTATACGACCTCCTGGCGCACCGGGCACTTGACTATTTTAGTAATACAAGTTCCTATCTCAATCAACCAGCCTACGTTTTTTACCTCGATGACCCAAAAGCTTTTGCAAGCGCAACAACATTCGCGAAAGCGGAATTTGAAACACAGGATAAGGAATCATTTACCCATCGGGCATTATTGCTGTTTCAGAATGTTCTGCAATACCACATCGACAATAATAGTTCTCCGGAAGTGAAACTGGATGCCGACTTACGTCGAATGCAGTTTGCCTACAATAAGGCAGTAATGCCTGAAAAAGATAAGCTTTACAAAGAAGCACTCAAAGCGCTTCAGCAAAAATATAAATCCGCTTCAAATGTTTCGGAAGCCTATTTTCTGGAGGCCCAACTCCTCCACAAAGATGGTAGTACCTGGCGCATTGGAACACAGGACGAAGCCCTGCGCCTGAAATGGAAGGATGCCTGGAAAATGTGTCAGGAAATCCAGGATCGATATCCCGATACTTATGGAGCCAGCCTCGCTAAAGGTCTGGTGCATACCATAGAGCAAAAAAGCCTGCAAATTCAAATGGAATCTATCTCGCCAACCGACAACCCCTTATTGGCAGAAATACGGTTTCGAAATATCCCAGATGTACATTTTCGGCTACTCGAATTAGACGATAAGCTCGAGAAGCAGATCGAAGAAAATCAACGGAATAACTACCAGCAACAATGGGATTTTCTGACCAAAGAGGATCCTCGATTAAGCTGGAAAGTTACGCTCCCTAAACCAGAAGACTTTAGAGAACATGCTACAGAGATTGCCATAGATGCTTTGCCACAGGGCCGATATATACTGTTGTCGTCCTCATCCGAAAAATTTGATACGGATTCCTATAGCGGCTATCTGAGCTTTCAGGTTTCTGATCTGGCCAGTATGCGCCGAACCTCCGCTCGAGAAGGGCTTGAAATTCTGGTAACCAACCGTTTAACAGGCGAACCCCTGCAAGATGCAGATGTTGAGCTGTTGGAAGGAAAATGGAACTCCATCTCCCGAAAGACTGTCTGGAGGTCAATCGGAAAAAAATCAACCGAAAAGGATGGATTCGTCGGATTCTCCACAAGTGACAATACCAACCTGAAAACGATTGTAACCTATAAAGAAATGGAACTCCGGGGCGGGTCATTTTACAGCGGACGGTACTATTCTTACGAGCCCACTGCCACCCAACGGACGGTCTTTTTTATGGATCGTTCTATCTACCGTCCCGGCCAAACCATCTATTTCAAGAGCTTATTAACGGAAATCGATAAAACGGGTAAACCCTCCATTTTGCCCAATACGAGTGTGTTGGTCACGCTTAAGGATAATAATTACCAGGATGTAGCCTCGCTTCAACTCCAATCCAATGAATTTGGAACGGTTGAAGGAACCTTCACGGCTCCGGAAGACAGGCTTCTGGGGATCATGCGATTGACCAGTTCGGTAGGCAACTCCTCCACCAGTTTTCGGGTAGAAGAATACAAACGCCCCAAGTTTGAGGTGGGTTTTGAGCCGGTTGAGGGAGATTTTAAGTTGAATGATAAGGTCCTTGTTGAGGGCAAAGCAACCGCTTTTGCCGGAAATGCCCTGGATGAGGTAAAGGTGCGTTACCGGGTGGTGCGCAGTGTACAGATACCCTGGTGGCGTCGTTGGTGGTATGGGTATTCACCTACTCCGGATGCTGAAATAAGCAAGGGAGAAACCACGACTGATGTGGATGGGATGTTTCAGGTTGAATTTACTGCCGAGCCAGACCTTTCTGTTGACAAAGAAAGCAATGCCATTTTCAGGTATACCGTATATGCAGACGTGATCGACGGAACAGGAGAGACACATTCGGCAACAACCAGTCTTCGCGTTGGGTACGTGGGCCTGGAAGCATCAATCAATGTTCCGGATATCATTCGAAGAGACAGCTTTTATGTGGTCCCTTTCAGTGTCAACAACTTAAACGGACAAGCTGTTGATGTTACCGGGAATATCAGCCTGGAACAACTGCAACCCCCAATGGGCTACATCAAGAGCCGCAATTGGGAAATTCCGGATTTACCTATTTTGTCTCAAGCGGCATTTGAGGAGCGCTTTCCGAATGTTGCGTACACCCATGACCAAACAAAGGAACAATCCTGGGAAGTAAAAAGAAGCATTTGGGATACGCCTTTTGATACACGCCGGTTCCGAAAAATACCGGTGGGTAAGGAAAAGCTGGAATCAGGTGTGTATAAGCTTACGCTGAATACCACAGACGAAGCAGGCAATGAAATTAAAGCGATAAAGATCTTCCGGATCTTTGATACAGACAGCAAACGCATTCCGGGAGTTTATCCCGGCTGGAAGTTTTTTGATCAGGCTGGTACCCTTAGTCCCGGCGAGACAATGACTTTCTGGATGGGCAATCCCACGGATAAAGAGTATTTCCTGGTGGAAACCATTCACTCGGGGCATTTAATAAATCGAGAATGGGTCGAGGCCAATAAACTTGCCTCTTACTCCTACGAAATAAAAGAAAAGGATCGTGGAGCACTGAAGTTTCAGGTGTTTAGCGTATTTGATGATCGCTATACCATGAAGTCCATCAATCCTATGATTCCCTGGGATAATAAAGAGCTGGAAATTAGTTTCAGAACTTTCAGAGACAAGCTTCTGCCCGGAGAGGAAGAAACCTGGGAAATAGTTATAAAAGGCCCGAATGGGGCCGAGGCTGCCGCCGAAATGGTTGGTGCCTTGTATGATGCATCCCTGGATGAAATTGTAAAACATAACTGGAGCGGCATTTCCTGGCCAACCAATTATGGCGATAAATTCAACTGGCAGGTACCCGGATTTACCAACGAAAATGTTCGATGGTATTTTAATCCGCCCTATACCTACCCGTCATCCATGCAAAAGAAGTATAAGCAACTGATCTTTCAGGGCAATCTTCCCTACTCAACTTATGGAAGACGAACCCAAACCAGGTTCCTGGACGAAGCCGTTACTTTGTCTGCCGAACCAGCCCCTGCAAGAGAAGAAGCAGCAGGGATGGTAGATATGGATGCTGATGGGGTTGTAGCTAGAGCAGATTCTGCACCACCACCGCCACCACCACCGCCTGCACCGGGAGGCGAAGCAAATAAAGTCGCAGAGGCTCCCGAGGAAGGACCCGAAATAAGTGTTCGAACGAACCTGGATGAGACGGTATTTTTTATGCCTAAGCTGCGTACAGATGCCGAGGGCAATGTCATTCTTCAGTTTACGATGAATGAAGCCTTAACCAAGTGGAAGTTCCTTGGTTTTGCGCATACCAAAGACCTGAAAACAGGTCAGATTACGGCTTTTGTGCAAACTCAGAAACCATTAATGGTGCAGCCAAACCCGCCTCGATTCTATCGGGAAGGGGATGAAATTGAGTTTACCTCCAAAGTGGTAAACCTTTCAGAAGAAACGCTGAGTGGGAATGTACACCTGGAACTGGTGAATCCGCTGGAGACCATACCCGTTTATAAATGGATTGACAATCCGGATTTTAACCGCAACTTTAGCCTGGAGCCCGGCCGCTCAACCAGTGTGTCCTGGCGTTTCAAGGTGCCGGATATAACGGATGTGCCGGTAATGGAGCATACGGTGGTGGCTCAGGCAGGAGACTATTCCGATGCCGAACGAGATGCCGTACCTGTACTTTCCAACCGCCAATTGGTGACCGAAAGTTTGCCACTGGCCATTCGCGGAAGCGAAGAAAAGACCTTCACTTTTAATCATTTGAAGGATTACGATTCTGAATCGCTTTCTCATGCGGGCTTTACCCTGGAATTTACTTCTAATCCGGCCTGGTATGCTGTTCAGGCACTGCCATACATGATGGAGTATCCTCATGAATGTTCGGAGCAGATATTCTCCCGCTTTTATGCCAACAGCCTGGCCACTTCTGTAGCAAATAGCTCGCCAGGGGTCAAAGAAGTATTTGAAGCCTGGAAAGGCACGGATGCGATGGAGAGTAAACTTTCGCTGAATGAAGAACTTAAATCAGCTTTGTTGGCAGAGACGCCCTGGGTCTTGCAGGCTCAATCGGAGGCAGCTCAAAAGCAAAATATTGGTTTGCTATTCGATTTGCATCGAATGGCGACAGAGCAGGCAAAAGCACTGGCCAAATTACAGGATCGTCAATTGCCTTCCGGCGGATTTCCCTGGTTTGTGGGCGGTCGCGACAATTGGTATATCACACAATATATCGTAGAAGGCCTGGGCCATTTGGATAAGCTTGGGGTAAAATCCCTGCGTGAAGATGCAGCTGCCTGGAATATGACCAAAAGTGCGGTGGGATATATTGACCGAATGCTGGTAGAGCATTATGAAGAACTGGAAAGAGCTGTAAAAGAAGGCAAAACCAACTGGGATGCGGATAACCTCAGTCATATTGCCGTGCATTATCTCTATGCCCGTTCCTTCTTCCTGGAAGATAAGTCTGCCCGCGCCAGTACAGACGATAAACCCAACCGAAAAGCAGAAACCTATTTGCAATTGGATGGTAAAATCGAAGATGTGGTTGCATATTATGCCGGGCAGGCCGAAAAATACTGGAACTCCCGCAATCAATACATGCAGGGAATGATCGGTTTGGCGCTGAAGCGAATGGGCAAAGGAGAAATCCCGGCGCTCATCGTAAAAGCATTGGATGAACAGGCGGTACGCAATGAAGAACTGGGGGCTTACTGGTTGTATCCGGGAGGGTATTACTGGTATCAACACCCGACCGAAACGCATGCTTTGATGATCGAGCTGTTTGATGAAGTAGCGCAGGATGCGGAAATGGTAGAATTACTAAAAATCTGGTTGCTCAAAAACAAGCAAACCAACCACTGGAGTAGTACGAAAGCTACCGCCGCCGCTGTTTATGCACTGCTGATGAATGGCGACAATTGGCTGGCAGAAACCCAGCCGGTTCAGATCAGTCTGGGAGGCAAAGCAGCAGAAGCAAATCTGTGGAACGATCAAATCAGCCGGGCACAGGAGAATGCGGAAGCGGGAACCGGTTATTTTAAAACGCGTTTTAACGGCGATGTCGTTACAAAAGACATGGCAAGCGTGGAGGTAAACAACCCCAACAAAGGCATTGCCTGGGGAGCCGTATACTGGCAGTATATGGAGGACCTGGATAAAATTGAGCATTTTGAGGAAACGCCCCTGAAAATCGTCAAGGAAGTTTTCCTGGTGAAACAAGGAGACCGTGGAGAAGAACTCATTCGGCTCGATGAAGGAGCCAGAATCAGCCCCGGCGATAAACTTAAGGTGCGCATTGAATTGCGTGTTGACCGGAGCATGAATTATGTCCACATGAAAGACATGCGTGCCAGTGGCTTTGAGCCCATTCAGGCATTGAGTCAGTACAAATGGCAGGATGGTCTGGGCTATTATGAAAGTCCGCGGGATGTAGCTACCGATTTCTTCTTTAGCTATTTGCCCAAAGGCACCCATGTATTTGAGTATCCGCTGCGTGTTATTCACAAAGGCGATTTCTCGAATGGGATCACGACCATACAGTGCATGTATGCACCAGAGTTTACGAGCCATTCGGAGGGTATAAGGCTGACTGTTGAATAATTTTGAATGGAGAATTAATAATGTTGAATGTATACCTAATTCAACATTCAAGTCTGTCAGTGGAAAACACCTGGCAGACAAAATTCAACATTCAAAATTACATTTCATCTATTCTTTCCCTCTACATGTCGAGAAAACCGGCATGGAAGGGATAGTAGAAATATATTTGAAAGGAATCCAAACCAATTGATATGAACCCGGGTAAGAAGATTATTAAGATCGCCGGAAAGAAAATAAAAAACAGCCTGATGAGTGCAGAAAATTCAGATCGGGGCAAACATGCAGACACGATCGTTAGAAACCACGTAATTTGGTCAATGGGCGCAGGAATGATCCCTGTGCTAATTGCCGATATATTTGCCGTTAGTGCCTTACAGCTAGACATGATCAAACAATTGTGCAGGGTCTATGATGTAAATTTCTCAGAAACCCAGGGCAAGGCCATTGTTACCAGCCTGACAAGCTCTACCATTGCGCGGGTTACTGCCGGAAGTTTGATTAAGATCATTCCGGGAGTAGGCTCCTTGCTTGGTGGCGTAACGGTTTCCATTTTTGCCGGAGCATCTACCTATGCTTTGGGAGAAGTATTCAAAAAGCATTTTGAATCCGGAGGTACTATTCTCGACTTCGATCCGGCTCGTCTGAGAAAGATGTATAAGGAGAAGTTTGAAAAAGGGAAAAAGATGGCCAAAGAATGGCAGAAGCAGGCCAAAGAAGAAGGACCTGTAGCCGCTGAGGAACCCATCGTGGAAACGTTTTCTGATAAGGAAGATTTAAACCAGGAAGCGATTATCGAGCGGCTTAAAGAACTGGGCCAAATGAAGAAAGACGGCCTCATCAGTGAAGAGGAGTTTGAAAAAATGAAAAAGAAATTGATTAAGGATTTTTAATACCCTACTCAAAAATTCTCCTTTCGGGGGCATTAGATTAAATCTGATGCCCTCGTTTATTTTTGGGATCACCTAAAAAAGAAGGCTCGAAAACGATTTTTTGATTAAATTGAAGGAACAAAAAATCAAACTATGAATTCTGTTTACCGACCTTTTGCCCGGAAATACCGGCAATTAAAGTACCGGAGCCGCCAATTTGAACGCCTGGTTAAATCCGGGAAGTGGCATCTAATGAGCGACCAGCATAAAATGGATGTATTGTGTCGTTTAAAACGTTTGTACCAGGAGTTATCCCGAGTCTTTTCAATGGCCAGGTTGAAAAGAGCCATGGCCGGAGCTGCTCTTATCCTGGGCCTGAACATGGGAATGGACGCCCAACCCTTTGCTGCCGGAAATGTAAATCCTTTTGGCTGGTCTACAGATTACCTTTTTCCCACTAATGGTTTTGGAGATATAGATGCCGATGGAGACCTGGATCTGTTTTCCAGTGGATTTAGCAATTTAGATCCCTACTGGAATGTCCGGTTTTTCCAAAATACCGGTGATGCTTCCTCTCCTGATTTTCCCGAGCCTTCCAGCGGCGCGTTTGGAATAAATGATACAGAATTGACGAATACGCGCCTGGTTGACATCGATAACGATGGCGATCTGGATGCCTTTATCGGGCATGCATTTGGGGATGGCAGTGTTTATTATTACGAAAATGAGGGAACCAATAGCCTGCCTTCTTTTGCAGCTGCTCAGATTAATCCCTTTGGATTGACATCGGGGTATTTCTTTAATTTTCTCGACCTGTTGGATATGGATGGGGATGGCGATTACGACCTGGTTCATACTACCCAGCAGGGTATCCTTACCTATTTTGAAAACACGGGAACACCTGAAGCACCGGCATATGCGCCCGGAGTTGAAGACCCTTTTGGACTTGATCAGGCTTCCGGGGCATATTTTGTGCGCCTGGTAGATTTTGTTGATTTTGATAAGGACGGCGATAATGACGTCTTGTACATGAGCTATGACGGACCAACAAATTTATTGGTCATGTTCTATCAGGAAAATATTGGTACAGCTCAAGATCCTGTTTTTGATGTACAGCAAGCAGATCCTTTTGGAATTACCCTTCCGGATCCAGCCTTCTACCAGCCCACCCTGGTTGATATCGATGATGACGGCGATTTAGATCTGTTTTTGGCAGGTTATTATTCCGGCTTGTTTTATTATGAAAATCTGGCGCCTCAGAATGCCAATCCGGAATCAATGGATACGGAGATCGATGTAATCATCAATACGGATTACCCCTTTGCTGAAGCAGATTTTCCAATCAATGACGCCGATGGCGATTTGCTGGCCGGCGTTCGGATCGTTTCTACCGTAGATATGGGGGCATTGAATTACAACGGAGCTCCGGTAGGCGTAAATGAAGAAATAACGGTTGCCGATCTGGCGAATCTGGTGTACACACCCCCAACTGATTTCTTTGGGGACGACTTTACCTCCTTTGAATTCAAAGTGTATGATGGTAGCCAGTATAGTACAGAAACCTATACGATGACCGTTAATGTAATTATGGAAAGCGCGGTTTCAGAAGCCTGGAAACAGGCCCGGGTAAATATGCACCCGAATCCGACAGACAATTACCTCAATGTTCAGGCAGAAGCTTTGCCCGATCCGGGTGCTGCCGTAAGATTGGTGGTAATCGATGCAATGGGACGTCAGGTGATTGTCAGAGAAGAAGGAATCTACAATGGCTCGTTAAGCACCAGAGTAGATGTATCTGCTTTGCCCGCTGGCTGGTATAGCCTGCAATTGATTCAGGATGGCCAACAGAGAAGTTTTCCGTTTGCCGTAAAATAGCAGGAAGCTAAAATGGTAGAATCCCGGATCAGCCTCAGGCAGATTCGGGATTTTTTTGTTTTCCGGCTTTCGCCGAAAGGCTAAACCTGCCACCTGGCTAAAGGCGCAACTTCCTGACTGGAAAACTCCCCGGCCTGATATTTATACCAGCCTGTAACCGCAATCATAGCAGCATTGTCGGTGCAGAATTCAAAATCGGGAATAAACGTTTCCCAATCAGACTGGTTGGCTTCCGCCTGTAAGGCCCTTCTCAAGCCGGAATTGGCCGATACCCCGCCTGCAATAGCCACCCGACTGATGCCCGTTTGTTTTGCTGCTTTTTTTAGCTTTTTCAGAAGAATAGTAACAATCCGGTCCTGAACGGAAGCACAGATATCTGCCAGATTTGCTTTGACAAAATCGGGGTCTTTTTTTACTTCTCTTTGCAGGAAATAAAGAATAGCCGTTTTTAAGCCGCTAAAACTAAAATTCAGGCCCTCAATCTGTGGTTCCGGGAAATCAAATACAGGCTTTCCCTGATTGGCAAGTTTGTCGATTTCCGGCCCGGCAGGATAGGGGAGTCCGATCAATTTGCCGGTTTTATCAAAAGCTTCTCCTGCGGCATCATCAATTGTTTCGCCAAGGACTTCCATTTCCAGAGGGCTGTTTACCCGGAGAATTTGAGTGTGCCCTCCGGAGACTGTCAGGCAGAGAAACGGGAATGCTGGTTTTGGATCCCGGGCAAAATGTGCGAGAACGTGTGCCTGCATGTGATTCACTTCAATCAAAGGGATATCGAGACTCAGGGCAAAACTTTTTGCAAAAGTTACCCCAACAAGGAGAGAACCGATCAGTCCCGGACCACGGGTAAAGGCAATGGCCACCAGATCTTCCTTCTTTATTCCGGCTCTGTTTAGTGCGGTATCTACAACCGGAATGAGGTTTTGTTGGTGGGCTCTGGAGGCTACTTCCGGCACCACACCCCCGTATTCCTTATGTATATCCTGACTGGCGACCACATTGCTAAGTATCTCCCCATGCATCCATACAGCAGCAGCTGTATCGTCGCAGGAAGATTCAATTCCCAAAATGGCTCCTTTCTTATCGGTCATTCTCAAATGATTTGCTATTTTTAAGCCGCGCAGGCAACAGCTGCTATTTCGTGTCTACTGCCTTTGAGTTCTCTGATTGAAAATCAGGACAAAGGTATGTTTTTCCGGATTTCTTATAATAGCTCTGGCAGGAGCTTTACATTTGTTGACTGTCGAACCTTTCTCTTGAAATACAAGTCTTTAAAACGAAAAACATTTTATGGCTACGGCAAGATCAAAATCACAATCACCCTCGAGTTCCGGTGGCGGATCCACACAAATGTCAGCAGGTACCTGTGTTATTTCCAAGGATACTTCAATGGAAGGTACCTTTCGTTCTGAATCTGATGTAAGGATGGATGGGTATATTAAAGGTGATGTGCATTGTGCCAAACGTTTGGTGATGGGGCAAAGTGGTACGGTCAAAGGAACCATAATAGCTGGCAGTGCCGTAATCATGGGGAAAGTGGAAGGGGAGCTGACCGTGAAAGATACCCTGCATTTGAAGGCAACCGCAGTGATTAATGGAAACATAAAGGCCAAGGTAATGACCGTGGAAGAAGGAGCTGAGTTTAATGGCGAATGCCGTATCGGTACTCCGGCCTGACATCTATGAAAACCGATCAGATTCGATACATGAATTTGGAGCGGCTCTAAAAATAAATTATTATCATTGCATCAAAACAAGCCGAAACAATGAGATTAGTCATCAATTTGGTTTTAATCGCACTGGTTATCTTGCTCGTTTGGGTACTGATCAGTTCGATTCGCGAACCCATTGCTTTTAAAGCGGAAAAAGAAGCGCGGGAAGACGCCGTATCTAACAAGCTGAAACTTATCCGTCAGTCCCAGGAGCTTTATCGTGGAGTTACCGGAATTTTTGCTCCGGACTTTGACAGCCTGTCTACTGTTCTTAAAAATGACAGTTTCCGGATCGTGCAGGTATTCGGTGACCCGGATGATCCTAACAATCTGGATGCGATTTCTTACGATACGATTTACAAATCAGCTTATGATTCTGTAAAGGTATTGGGCATCAATCTGGATTCTCTCAAATATGTGCCCTTTGGCAGAGGGGAGACCTTTATGATTGCTGCAGATACCATTACTTATCAGAAAACGCTGGTGAATGTAGTAGAAGTTGGAGTGCCTTATACCGTTTTTATGGGTAAATACGGCGATCCTGCTTACGCTAAATACGATGATTCATACAATCCGAAGCGCATCATGAAATTCGGTAGTATGAATGAACCAACACTTGCAGGTAACTGGGAATGATCGCTTTCGATTTTATCGACGAGCAATTTTCAAAAGCCCAGGCTCCTCAATGTGAACTGTCCATCCTCATCGGGATGGACAGTTTATGTTATTTCATAGCCAACCACGATCGAAAGGTCCTCTTACTTCGGCGGTATAATTACCGAAATGATATCTCTCAATTCTCCAAACTGGTTGGCCCCGTTCAGGAGATCATGGCTTCCGATAAACAGTTGCAACTGACTTATCGGCAAACCCGGCTTGGCTTCCTGAATACCAAATCTACACTTGTTCCCGACAGACTTTTTAATGAAAGGCAAAAAGCATCCTATTTGCGAAATATGGTCCGCACGGATGTCGATGAACAATTATTTGCCAGCCCGATTCCTGGCTTTCAGTCTGTATTGGTATATGCACTTCCTGGTGAATTGGTTCGTGCCGTTCAAAAAGCATTGCCCGGTGTGCAACTCCAACATGCAGCAAGTGGTCAACTCAATTTCCTTTCCCGAAACAACGAATCTGCAGATACCAAACAGGTTTTTATCAATGTGCACAACAACCTACTCCAGCTGTTTTTAATGGATGGAGCCAAACTGTTGATGTACAATACTTTCGAGTTTAGGACTTCGAGGGATTTTGTATATTATGTATTGCTGGTTTATGATCAGTTTGAATTGGCAACAGATAAAGTTCCCATTCATTTGAGCGGATATATTCTGGAAAACTCAGAGATATTTCAGTTGTTATTCAGGTATGTCAAGGATGTCAAACGGGCTGATCCGGGCAGGCATTTGCACCTGGCCGGCCATCTGCGCACCCAGGCTCATATGTACATGGATTTGTTTTGCCTCAGCCCGGTAAGCTTTAAATCATAGGTCAAAAAGTATGTCAGCATGCGTATTATAGGGGGGGAGTTTAAAGGCAGAAAATTTTATCCGCCAGCTGATAACTGGCCCACGCGACCTACCACCGACTACGCCAAGGAAGGATTGTTTAATATTCTGCACAATAGCCTGGATATTTCTGAGCTCAAAGTGCTCGACCTGTTTGGTGGTACCGGCAATCATTCTTATGAATTTATTTCCCGCGGTTGCCGGGATGTAACATATGTAGATCGTTTTCCCAAAGCGGTTGCTTTTGCCAAAAAAATCAGCCGCGAATTAGGCATTGAGGATTATATCCGGATCGTGCGGGCAGATGTTTTCAAGTTTGTACAACGCGATCATAATAGCTACTCCTATATTTTTGCCGGACCGCCTTACGGGATGCCTCTTTTGGATACCCTGCCGGATCGCGTCCTGGAAGGCGATTTGCTCGCAGAAGACGGCTTGTTTGTGCTGGAGCACAATCCAAAGCACGATTTTCAAAACCATCCTGCCTTTCGGGATATGCGTACTTATGGGAAAACTTATTTTTCCTTCTTTCGACATCCAGCGTCTGAGGCTTAAAATTCTTTTAAAATTCGGGTGAAAGTGTGTGGAATGCGGAAGAAATTTCATCTTTACTCCAGAAACCCCGACTTCATGAAATATCTCATCTTTTCTATACTTTGTATTTTATCTCTTAGCCTGAATGCTCAGGAAGATCACTTCGGCGGCGTTTGGGTCGGCGAAATCACCCAAAATGAAGGTGGTTATCGCTCCGATTACTATTTTGAATTTCACGTGCAGGAAATTACGGATGATGGTGTCGTCAACGGGAAAACCTACGTAAAAGTTGATTCCATTTTTGCCACCATGGACTTTAGCGGACGTATTCAAAGCGGCGTGTACCTTCAGTTTGCTGAAAAGGAAATCATCAATTCCAAGAAGTTTGAAGGCATGGACTGGTGCATCAAACGCGGACAACTCATGCTTATCAAAGTTGAAGAGGGCGTTTTCCGCTTAGAAGGTTATTGGCAGGGCCAAACCGAGGTATCCAGTTGCATTCCCGGCAAGATCCATCTCAAAAAGGGCAAACCGAGAGCCTGATTATAATTTTTAATTTTTATTTATTAATTTTTAATTAAACGGAACCAACGGAACCAACGGAACCAACGGAACCAACGGAACCAACGGAACCA
>JAAEZH010000028.1 GCA_018222965.1 Bacteroidota bacterium | reverse complement strand
TGATCTTTGCTTCATTTGCATCAAGGCAAAGAAGCCGCCGGAGGCAAATACAATTAAGTCAGAACGGGGGTTCTCCCCCTCAGCCCGATAGAAATCGGGAGGAGGAGCAGAATATCATGGACAAATAATGGTACTGGATTATACAAATTATCTATCTTAAAAGTGCCCTGAAGTTTGTGTGCCATTACAACTAAACAAAAAACACCAAGACACCATATGTTTAAAGATCGTTTTCAGTTAATACTTAAGGGCGCTGCAATGGGCATGGCCGAAGTAATCCCCGGAGTATCTGGTGGGACCATCGCCTTCATTACAGGTATTTATGAAAAACTACTGGAGTCCATCAAAGCGTTTGGGCCAGCCCTGATACCTGCCTGGAAAGAAGCCGGCATTAAAGGTGTTTGGAATAAGATCAACGGCAATTTTCTATTCTTTTTGCTAACAGGAATGGCTACCGGATTGATTGTAGGAGTTTTTCTGATTAGCTGGTTGTTGGAAAATTATCCACCAGTTGTGTGGGCCTTTTTCTTCGGATTGATCATCGCCTCTGCCATTTATATTGCCCGGCAGGTTCCCTGCTGGAATTGGAGTGGTATCCTTTTGTTGGTCGTTGGAGCTGCCTTCGCTTACTGGATCACTATTGTCAGTCCCACTTCCGGCTCGGAAGCCTGGTGGTTTATTTTTGTATCCGGAATGATAGCCATTTCGGCGCTCATTCTTCCCGGCATTTCCGGGAGTTTTATTCTGTTGCTTTTGGGCATGTACACTTTTATCGTGCCTACTGTTAAAGAAGCCCTTAAAACACTGGACCCGCAAAGCCTGGCTGTAATGGGCGTATTTGGTTTGGGATGTCTGCTTGGGCTGGCTATATTTTCGCGGGTACTATCCTGGTTGTTTTCGCATTACCGATCGCAGACACTGGCCTTATTGACCGGTTTTATGCTTGGCTCGCTGAATCGGCTTTGGCCCTGGCAAAATGTGCTCACTACCCGAATCAACAGCAGTGGAGAGGAAGTGCCGCTTGAAACCCAAAATGTATTGCCCGGTGCTTTTGTGGAAGGTGATCCAATGGTTTTGGGCGTTATTCTAGCTGCCATCGGCGGATTTGCCATTGTCTTTTTGTTGGATCGTATGGGTAAACCAGCCTCTTAAAGTGTCAGGAAAAACAAATATCCGCCATTTTGGACTAATAGGTTTTCCCTTGTCCCATTCTTTTTCCCGACAATATTTTAGGGAAAAGTTTGAAAAAGAGGGCATTTTAGATGCGCAGTATGAAAACCTTCCCCTCGAAAATATCCTGGATTTTCCGGCGCTGATAAAGCGATTTCCAAATTTGCGCGGACTTAATGTGACCATTCCGCATAAGCAGGCAGTCATGCCTTTTCTCGATGAAATTGAAGCAAGCGCACAAGTGATCGGTGCGGTTAATACCATACGGGTAGAGCCGGAAGGCCGCCTGACCGGTTTTAATACAGATGCTTACGGATTTGAAAGGTCCCTGCTGGAGTGGTTGCCGGCAAATTTTAAAGGGCAGGCTCTGGTACTGGGAACAGGCGGTGCTTCAAAAGCTATTTGTTTTGTGTTGACCAAAAATGAGATCCAATACAAATTGGTAAGCAGAAGCCCGGGGGAAGGTCAGTTGGGTTATGAAGACATTGATAAAGAGCTTTTGGAAAAATACAAACTGATAGTTAATACCACTCCCTTAGGCACGCATCCAAATATCGAAAGTTGCCCGGACATTCCCTATGATCTTCTAGGTCCAAATCACTATCTTTATGACCTGGTGTACAATCCGTCTGAAACCAAATTTATGCGCTTGGGAGCAGCCTCCGGTGCCCAAACCCACAACGGCCTTCAAATGTTAATATTGCAAGCCGAGGGAGCCTGGCAGATCTGGAACCGCCTCTGAGTCCCTGACCAAATTTAGAAATTGCTGTAAGCGGCTATTCGCCAACAGGCAAAGCCTACTACAGCTAATGCCCTTCCAAATATGAAGAAAGAAGGTAAACCAGTAGATACCAAATTCGAAAAATTACATCAGGCCCTTTTAGAGGCCAAAGAAGCTACGGAAAAGAAAGGTCCGGTACTGGATTTTTCGGATACCCAAACTGCTTTTGCCAGCAAAACCAACGAAGAATTGAGAAAAGCTGCCTGGCTTTTCCGTCTGATGAATAAACGCTGGTTGGTAGAAATGGGCTCCAAAATTGGTCTTACCGCTGTTAAGTTGCGGCTCCCCTTTGTAGATGCCATTGTCAAGAATACCATTTTCGAGCAATTCTGTGGAGGTACTACTTTACTGGAATCAGTGCCAACTATTGAGAAACTCTATGCTCAAAATACGGTTACGGTTTTGGATTATGGGGCAGAAGCCAAGGATACCGAGGAGGAGTTTAATAAAACCATGAACGAGACCATCCGGTCTATCGAATTTGCCTACAATCACGAAAGCGTTCCGGTTGTAAGCTCTAAAATTACGGGTATGGCCCGCTTTGGGCTACTGCAACAAATCCAGGAAGGAAAACCACACACGAAGGAAACCCGGGAAGAATATGATGCCGTCCTGAAGCGCCTGGATTCCATCTGCCACGTGGCCTCGGAGAATGGCGTTTCTCTGTTTTTTGATGCGGAGGAGAGTTGGATTCAGGACACCATTGATGATCTGGTGGTAAGCATGATGCGTCGATATAACAAGGAGCGTTTTGTGGTTTACAATACCTTTCAAATGTATCGACACGATCGCCTTCAGTTTCTCATGGATTCATTCGCGCAAGCGGAAAAAGAAGGATACAAATTAGGAGCCAAGTTGGTTCGTGGAGCTTACATGGACAAAGAACGGGAACGCGCGGCCGAAAAAGGATATCCTTCTCCGATCCATCCCGATAAAAAATCTACAGACGACGCCTACAACATGGGCATCCGCTTTTGTGTGGAGAATTACGAGAAGATCGCACTTTGCAATGCCACGCATAATACGGAGAGTTGCCTGTTGATGGCTCAGCTCATACACGAGCGAGGACTACCTAAGAATCATCCCAATCTCAACTTTTGTCAGTTGTTAGGTATGAGTGATCACCTGACCTTTAATCTGGCTTCCGCCGGATACAATACCGCAAAATACGTGGTTTACGGCGCTGTGAAGGAAGTGGTTCCCTACCTGATTCGTCGGGCTGAAGAAAATACGGCTGTAACGGGGGATATGAGCCGGGAGTTGCAGTTGATCTCCGACGAACTCAAGCGGCGAAAACTGGATTAATTTTTCCACATCGGGTAGGTTCTTTGGTTTGTGTTCAACAGAAAGCCCGTCAGGGCTGTTTGAACAGAAGCGATATTATTCAGCGAAAGCTGCTGAAAAGAAAAATCAACCAGATGGCCAAAGACAATCAAGACATCGTAGAAGAAATTTCTGACCTTCAGGAAGATAACGGACTAACCGACGAGACTCAGTTGCAGGCGATTGAAGACGCCCTTCCCAAAGTCTTAAGCATTATGCCACTCAGCACCCGGCCCGTATTTCCGGGGCTGGCGCTACCCCTTACCTTTACCGGGGAGGACAGTCTGAAGCGCATTAAGCAAATCGTAGAAAAAGAAAATGGTTTTATGGGGGTCGTCCTCCGAAAGAATTCGGAAGACGAGGAGGACGAAGATGCCGGAGAAACGGATCTTTATGAAATTGGAACGGTTTTCAAAGTGCTTCGGGTTGTCCCAATGGCTCCGGGCACCGTTCAAATATTGGGGCAGGGTGTAAACCGTTTCCGCAAAGAGCGCTCTGTTCTGGTGAAACCCAGTATGCGGTGGGAAGTAAAACACCTCCTCGAACCCAAAGAAAAAATAACATCCGATCTGAAAGCCTATATGATGGCGGTCAGTTCCGAGATCAAAACACTCCTCAAACTGAATCCACTTTTTAAGGAGCAGGTGAACCTGGTGGTTTCCCAACTAAACTATGATGCGCCGGGCCTGACTATGGATGTTATTTCCAACCTGCTTAGTGCGGAAGGGGATGTACTTCAGGAGTTGCTGGAAACCATTGATCTGCAGGATCGGGCAAAAATGCTGATTCGACTGATCCGGGAAGAGTTGGAGATGGCCAAGATCCAGAAGAAGATCCAGGATCAGATTGAAGATTCGGTGAGCGACCAGCAAAAAGAGTTTTTCCTGCGCAAACAGCTGGATGCGATTAAGAAGGAATTGGGCATAGAGAAAGACGACAAGGATACCGAAGTCGAAAAAATTGAAAAGAAACTGGCCGATAAAAAGTTGCCCAAGGAGGTAATGAAGACGGTTCATGATGAACTCAATAAGCTAAAAACCCTCAACGTACAATCTCCGGAGTTTAATGTAACCAGATCCTATCTGGAAACCATCGCCGATCTTCCCTGGGGACTTTTTTCAGACGACAACCACGATATTAAACGGGCCCGGGAGATTCTGGATGAAGGCCACTATGGACTAAAGGACGTAAAAGAATTGATCCTTGAGTTCTTGTCGGCGGTGATCAAGCGGGGAAAAATTGCCGGATCAATTATCTGTCTGGTGGGCCCTCCCGGAGTAGGTAAAACCTCTATTGGTAAATCCGTTGCCGAGGCATTGAATCGCCAGTTCTTCCGTTTTTCTGTGGGCGGGATGCGCGATGAAGCGGAGATCAAGGGACACCGACGCACTTACATCGGGGCGATGCCGGGTAAATTGATCCAAAGTTTGAAAAGAGTGGGTACCTCCAATCCGGTCATTATGCTGGATGAGATCGACAAGATCGGAACCAGCTTCCGGGGCGATCCGGCCTCTGCTTTGCTGGAGGTATTGGATCCCGAACAGAATGCTACCTTCCTCGACCATTATCTGGATGTGCCTTACGATTTGTCGAATGTGCTATTTATCACTACGGCCAATCAATTGGATACCATTCCGGCTCCATTGTTGGACCGGATGGAGGTAATTCGTTTGTCTGGGTACATTCTGGAAGAGAAGGTGGAAATTGCCCGGCAATACCTCATTCCCAAGCAATTGCGAGAGCATGGATTTGAACCGGGTGAAATCGAATTCACCGAAGATGCTTTAATGCTCATTGTAGAAAAGTATGCCCGGGAGGCAGGGGTTCGGAACCTGGAAAAACAAATTCGAAAGATCATTCGGAAAGTAACCCTCAAACTGGCCGAATCCGGAGAAATGGATAAGGAAATTACCAAAGAGGATGTTTCTGAATTGCTTGGAAAAGTGATTTACCGTACCGAAAAGCTGTATGACCGATCACATCCGGGGGTTGTTCTGGGACTGGCTTACACCTCTTTGGGAGGCGCAACGCTTTACATAGAATCATCGGCTGTAAAATCCAAGTCGGGTGGTTTCAAGCGCACTGGTCAGTTGGGAAGCGTGATGCAGGAGTCTTCCGAAATTGCATATAGCTATATCCGTTCACTTCTATCAGAAGATAAAGCGGCAACAGAATTTTTTGACACCTATAAGATCCACATGCACGTTCCGGCGGGTGCTACCCCAAAGGATGGTCCGTCTGCGGGTATCACCATGGCCCTTTCTCTGTATAGCCTGGCCAAGGACAAACCGGTGAAGGATAATCTGGCCATGACCGGGGAACTCACCCTTACGGGGAAGGTCCTTCCGATCGGAGGAGTAAAGGAAAAAACGATAGCTGCACGGCGGGTAGGAATCAGCGAATTGATCTTTCCGGAAGCTAATCAGCGTGATTTTGAAGAGCTACCGGATTACATCAAGGAGGGGCTCACCATCCATTTTGCCGATTATTTTGAAGACGTACTCAAGGTGGCTTACAAAGATTAATTTGAGCTCATTGCTGAATTGCTATTAGATCAGGCGAATTATTGGCATTTTGGTGGCTCATTAGATGCATATGGCTTCAGAGCAGATTAAAAAGATCTTTCTTAAACCGGGCAAAGAACGTCCGGTAAAACGATTTCATCCATGGGTTTTCTCCGGAGCTATTGCTCGATGGGACGAAAAACCTGCCGATGGAGAGTTGATCGAATTATACGATTCAAAGGAGCAATTTCTGGCGAGTGGTCACTACCAGGATAGTAGTATTGCTATTCGGCTCATCTCTTTTGAAGCTGAAGCTATTGATCCGGACTTTTGGTTTCGTAAAATAGAAGCGGCCTGGAGTTATCGGAAAAGAGCCGGATATCTGTCTAATTCCTCCACCAATTGTTATCGTCTGATTCATGCAGAGGGGGACGGGTTGCCCGGTTTGATTATTGATATCTACGGCTCGACAGCTGTGGTACAATGTCATTCTATTGGTATGTTTCGGGACCGGAAAGATATAGCTGCAGCCTTACGGCGAATATATGGCGAATCCTTAAAGACAATTTTCGATAAGAGTTCTGAAACCCTTCCTTCCAACTTCGGAAGAGGGGTGCAAAATGGTTTCTTACATGGCAGCGAATCCACTGCTGTTGTGAAAGAACACGGCCATCATTTTCTGGTGGATTGGGTAGCCGGCCAGAAAACGGGTTTCTTTCTGGATCAGCGGGACAATCGCCATATGCTGAGCCAGTATGTGAAGGATAAAAAAGTGCTGAATGCCTTTTGTTATTCCGGAGGGTTTTCGGTTTATGCCTTAGCCGCCGGAGCAGCCATGGTCCATTCTGTAGATATCTCCGAAAAAGCCATTGCCTGGACAGACCGCAATGTAAATATCAATGAACTGCCAGCCGGCCGGCATCGCAGTATGGTATTGGATGTTATGGAATTTATGCGGGATACAGAAGAAGAATATGAGGTAATGGTCGTGGATCCACCCGCTTTCGCGAAAAGCCTGAAGAAGCGGCATAATGCGGTACAGGCTTATAAAAGGTTAAATGCGCTGGCGCTGAAAAAAATTGCTCCGGGCGGAATCTTGTTTACCTTTTCCTGTAGCCAGGTGGTAGACAGGAAGTTGTTTTACGATACGATCGTTGCAGCTGCCATCGAGGCGGGACGCTCCGTAAGAGTAATGCGTTCGCTTTCTCAGCCTTCGGATCATCCGGTCCAACTGTTTCATCCCGAAAGCCGCTATCTGAAAGGTTTGGTGTTGTATGTTAGTTAGTTGGTTGGTCGGTTTGCTGGTTGGTTAGTTTCATGGTTTAGAACCAACTAACAAACAAACCGACCAACCAACTAACCAACCTTAAAACTTCGGACATTTAACCCGCTCGCGTCGTTCAGACGGATGTACGTAGATCAGGGAAATCTCGAATGCACCTCTTGAATTGGTAGGCTGAGAAAGCGTACCGGCATTCACGTCATAACTAAGTCCGATATTTAGACGTCCCATCTCGAGGATCGAAGTAACGATATAAGTTGGCACGGCAGAACCTGAATCCAGTTCATTGGAAAGCTGTGTCCACACCCCGGCTCGGATGGCAACTTCTCTCCAGTCTCGATTGGTAAACCGCAGGTTTGCTCCAAAGATAGTGGTGAAGGAAGGGCCCTGGCTCTGAACGATCACAGCAGGCAGCAGGCTCATTTCATCGCTGAAAGGGATTTCTCCACCAATTTGGGTAAGCCAACGCATGTAGATCGGCTCTGACGGGCCTGGTCTGAAAGAAAGGTTCGGTCCGTTGATGTGGTGCAGGGCACCTCCGATGTAAAGACTGGCATTATCTCCAAATAAGGCATAGTAGAGCAAACCCGCATTGATGTCGAGGTATGCAGAACTGGTTTGGTCAAAATTTTCTCCGGAGGCCAGACTTTGATCCACAGAAGAGGTACCGGTATCAAATTGGTTGCTAAACCAGAGGTTGTTGTAATCCAGCGCATGTTGTCCCAGACCAACCTGAGCACCTGCTACCAGAAACTGATCATTAGTCCGGTAACGGCTGCCGTTGAGTTGTTTGAGGAAGGCAAGGTTCAAATGCCCGGATGTACGGGTGTAATTTGCCGGACCTGCTTCATCGCGGAGGGCATTAAACCCATAAGCGATGTAATCGCTGCGTCCTACCCGGTGACGAATATCAAAACTGGCACCAACGGTTCGGAATGGATTGTTGTCGAGTACGCTGGACCATTGATCCCGGTAATTCAGGGCTACCCGGAAACGCCCGCTGTGTACACCGGTCATAGCCGGATTGGTCTGCAGGGGAGCTGCATAAAACTGGGCATAATGTGGATCCTGAGCTTCTGCCAGAAAGCCAAAGAAACAAAGAGCAATGAGTGTAAATATGCTACGCATAGTAGTTTAGTTATGTATAGTCTCCCGGATTGCTCCGGGAGACATGATTTCAAAATTATCGAATCAGGGTCGTACTTCCTTTGAAAGATTCGGTTACACCGTCTTCATAGGTTACTTCCATGTACCAAATATAAACACCACTTCCCATAGGTTGGCTTCTAAACTGGCCATCCCAGCCAATTGACAAGTCATTGACAAAAAAGTCGGAGTTTTCGTAAAGCAATTCTCCCCAACGGTCGTAAACCCGGAAGAGGTTGACGAGTGTGCCGTCTTTACCGTGCACATGAAGCAGGTCGTTCTCCCCGTCACTATTTGGAGAGAAACCGGTTGGGACAAGCACTACGCGATCTTTCTGAACCCGTACCGTAATAAATTGAGTGTCGGTGCAACCCAGCGAGTCAACCACACTGACCTCATAAGTAATGGTATTCTGGGTGGTTACGGTAGGGTTGAAGCATGTATTGCAATCAAGTGTACCGGCATAAGGTTCATTCCAGAAGTAGGATGCCGGACCAATTTCATTATTCGCGTAAGCAAATAAATCAATGGTCTCACCCAGATCAATGGTAACTTCCGGTGCTTGTACAATCACCAGCTCAATAGCCGGGGGCTCTGAAATCTCTACTTCAGAAAGCCATTCACAGCCGTTGGCATCCAGGGTAAACACATTGTATACCCCGGCTTCCAGTCCAACTATGGTACTGGAACCCGAAAAGAACTCGCCGTCCAGGCTATATTGGAAGGGAGCCGCTCCTCCTGAGGGTTCCACAACGATCATTCCGTCTCCATATCCAAAGCAGCTTACATCCTGGGTTTCATAAGCAGGGAGAATAGGAGAGGGGGATGTCATTTCAATGCTGTCGATCTGTTCACAGCCATTGGCATCTTTGATACTAACAACATACCAGCCGACCGGCAGGCTATCCAGGATGGCGCCTTCTTCACCATTCGACCATTCGTAGGTATAGTTTGGTTCTCCTCCGCTGGAGGTAACAGATATTACGCCATTGGCATCTCCAAAACAATCGTTTTCAACAACCTCGAACGTATTGACCATTGGGCTGGGCTGGGTAATGTCGATGGAAGCGGTTCCGATACAGCCGTTTTCATCGGTAACTGTAACGGTGTAAGTATCTGCTGCCAGATCAATCGCAACCATGGTTGTTTGTGAATCTGCATTCGTACTCCATAAGTACTCAACATCTCCATTTTCGTTCTGAACATTGACCACGGTAGCTATACCACTTGTGTCTCCGTGACAGAGGATATTCTCCCCGGATAAGGAAACGATCATAGCTTCCGGTTCAGTCATAAAGATGGACTGGGAAGCAGAACATCCGGCATCATCTGTAACGGTAACGCTGTATTGTTGTCCGCCGGGAAGGCCGCCAATTACACTTGCGTTTGTATTGGGATCTGCATCCCAGAAATAATCCAGTATGCCACTATCGGTACCTCCGTCTACATCTGTTACGGCTAGGGAGCCATCTTCAAAACCATTACAGCTAGGCGGATCAAAAATCACCAAAACTTCCATAGAGTCATACTGAATCACATTTACGGTAGCAGTAGACTCGCAGTCGTTGTCGTCGGTGATAGTAACGGTATAATTGCCCGGAGGCAAATTAGAGGCCGTTTGTGTTTGCTGGGTATTGCTCCAACTGTATTCATAGCCACCGGTGCCTCCCATTCCGGTAGCCAAAGCGGTAGAGGTGTTTTCGTTAAAGCAGCTTGTATCTGTTTGTACAGCTGAAGCAGAAACGGCTGTTGCCGGTTCCGTAACAGTCATGTCGAGGGTCTCTGTACATCCGTTTATATCGGTTACCACTACCTGATAATTGCTGGCTGAAACACCGGTTACCACTGAATCCATACTCATGCCGGGATCGTTCCAGGCATAACTGTATGGGTAGGTGCCTCCACTTACGATGACAGAAACTTCGCCGGTTGTTTCTCCAAAGCAGTTGATATCTGTAACCGCTTCACTTAGTAAAAGTAGATCGGGTTCGGAGAGGGTGAGACCGGCAGTTGAGGTACATCCGTTATCATCTGTGACAATAACATTGATGGGACCTGATTCGAGGAAAGAAGCAGTCGGCAAAATTTGCATTAGGGGATCATCCCAGAGGTAAGAATAGTTGCCTGAACCACCAGAAGCTTCTACCGTAACCTGACCGTCGTCCTCTCCATTACAACTAATAGGTTGAGATACAAAAATATTTGTCCCTATTGGTGTGGGTTCCACCAGACTGAATGTAATGGTATCCAAACAACCGGTGGGGTCCCCCATAACAACCATGTGGTCACCGGCACAAAGGTCTTCAAATTGACCGTCGGCCTGGTCATAATCATACAAACCATCAAGATGCATGATGTTGTAAGTTATGGCGCCATTACCTCCAACGGCGCCAATGTTGATCGATCCGGTACATTCACCGGCGCAATTTGGATCTGCCTGATCAATGATGTTTGAGATAATGCCACAGAAATTATAGGTGCAACTCGTTTGTCCGATCTCTATCGGGCAAAGCGAATTCGGAACATCCACCTGAACCTCGATGCTCACCATGTCGCCATTGGATAAACCGGTAATTGTATGGGATAAGACTCCATTTGCAGGCTCCCAGCCCATTCCGTCGACATTCACCAGGTAATCCATGATTCCTCCAACCGCAGGCCAGCTAAAGGTCAATTCGCCATTGTTATTTTGATCACAAGTGATCACTGGAGCTTCAAAGGCACTTAACACCTCTATCTCTACGGTATCCATCTGGACACAATCGTGGATATCTTGCGCGCTTACGGTATAGGTGTAACTTCCCGCAGAAGGAGATGCAAGCGGATCCGGACAGATCACACAATCGAGATCCGTACCCGGAGACCAGGTATAGATAACATCATTGACTGAGCGGAAAGTAATCGACCAGGAATTCAGTGTCCCAAATGCTGTTGGTCCGAAACCGTCTGAGACGAGTAAGGTCCAATCGCCGTTGATGTTGGTGCCGCTTAAGGAATTGAAATTGCCTTCCGGAAGGAAATCCCCGGTATAAGGCGACGCTCCTGCGGTAATTGGAGTTACTGCAGTAGGCGTAAAGCAGGTTTGGGTATAGAAATCGCTGCCACCTCCGTTATTGGTGGTCAATTCGAGCATGTTTCCGTTGGGAGCCTCGAGGAATACATTGACATCCGACAGGAAATCTGTTTCAATATCTATGCAAACGGATTGGATATCTACCAGCGGATTGGTCACCGTTAGCGGATAAATACTGTTTACGTTGATTACGGAGTTATACGGGGCACCCGGTGGGTGATTGCCAAAGCCAAACTCATAGAATGGAAAGGCTTCAAAGGTTACCGGGATTTCTTCGGTAAGATCTATTCCCACATCGAGTTGTACCATTTCATTTTCACAAACAGCAGTATCCTGCTCCGGCTGAAGAATGTCGGTGCAATTGTAACAATCGGGATGCGTATAAGGGAGAACGTTGATGTTTAGGGAAGTATCCCACAAACAGCCAAATTCATCCTCCACGTAGTAGGCGTAACTGGCAGTACCTGCATTTACAGGAGAAGCTCCGATTGAATCCTGGGTGTAGTCAAAAATGGTAGGATTATCAATCCATCCGAAGTCTACAAGCTCTGCAGTAAAGGTCTCTACATCCGGATACAGGTTTGGATTGAAGTTGATGCTCCAGGAGAAAATAAACCCATTATCAATTCCCCAAAGGTCCTCCACACTGATAGACCATTCGCCATTGAGCGGACAACCGAGTAAATCGGTCATAGGTTCAAAAGAATTGTAATCGCCTTCCGGAAGTGTAGCCGGGAAGTTGGCGTTGGCATATTCAATCCAGGTGCCGGCCGTTGCATCGGGTGTCCAGCAATAGTCATAACCTATGCCAGGAATTGGCGGATCTAATCCTTCGTCTGCTTCATTAGGCACACCAAGGAAGACTTCGCCCCCAATAGGGCCCGGGTGATCGTGCAGAATTACAGTGGTTCCGTTCGGACATTCGATGGAAATCTCCAGATCCCGCATCCAGGAGTGTTCGATGTTTACACAGATGCTCTCCAGGTCATTGATATTTGTCAGTACCTGACCGGGGGAGAACTCGGTAAAGCTGATGCCTGTTTGGTAAGCCACCCCTGTACCATCCGGTAAGGGAAGGGAGTCAGAGCGCGCGCCTTCTACCTCAAAGGATCCCGGATTTGGATTTATGGACAGGTTAACTGTCGTATCTAATCCGTAGGTGACAGCATTTAAGTTAAGCGTATCTCCGGCACAAAGCGGATCCGGTACTTCTCCTCCATAAGCGAAGGAAGGTCTTGGAGCTACCCGCACCCGCTGGCTGATAAAGTTTGTATTGTAACAACCAAATTGGTCGGTTATGGTCAGTTGAACGGTATATCCACCCGGCTCGTCATACACATGCGAAGCATTGGGCCCGATGCCAAATGTACCATCGCCAAAATCCCACTGGAAGGAAGAAGTCAGATCGGAGTGGTTGTAAACAGCACCATCCTGTGGATATTCGCCAATACCGGAGAAAAAGACAATGTCTCCGGGGCAGATGTCGATGTATCCAGTATCAACCGGCTCAACAGCCGGCGTAGAAGATTCCAGTACAGCAGTGATAAGCTGGCAGGCAGGGATGCACTCCATGGCAGCACTCCAGCCATCTCCCTGGCCGGTACCATCAGAGATGAATTCAATGGTCAAACACCCGGTCGCATTTACAGCTGTTGCCTGTATGATAAACGGGGCTCCGGGCAGGAAATCATCGTGGCAGGAGAGCAAAGGATCACCTGTTGTTGTTCCATCGTAAAAGCACAGTTGGTCTCCGGGGCCAATATCGACACCTGAAAAGTTGAGTTGCACGTGCGTACCAGTTGTCATATCAGAGCAAATGGTCGTAACAAAACTTTCGTTTGGTCCATAGGGCGAGTCAGCTCCACCGCTATCGGTGAAGAAGCCGGAGCAGTCATTGATCGGACTGCCATCCATTGGATAGGACTGTGCGTTGAGTCCGGCTACTGCCAGAAAGAAAAATAATATCGGGGTAATTGTCCACTTCATGAATTCTGCATTACAAGTTGGGAATGCGAGGCTTTCGTTTCCTAAGACTTGGTTTAAGCGATATTCGTTGCCAGCGCATAGGATATTTTTATCCATGCCTGAAATTTACAGCCGTTTAGCAGGCACATTAGCCTTGAAAAAACGGTTTTCAGAATGTTTTCAAAATGATGGATTGAATGGCTTTCGCTTTGTGCGATCCGCAGTTCTTAAATGGTAAGTTATCAGATTTGAACGCGGTGTGTTTGCTCTGCTACTTTCTGTAAAACGCGTTAAAGGATTCCGTAAATTCCTTTCCGGAATAATAGACCAGGACTTTATCCGTACCCTTTATACTGTACATCATACGCTTGTTAAAATCCCTGGACAGGGCGTATGCAGCTTCTAATTTAAGGATATTTAGATTATCGAAGTCCTCAATGGTAATTTCCGGCAGATCGGGATTTCCCTTTTCAGTCGGATATTCCGTGATAAACCAGGCGTTATCGAGGTAAAAATTTAAACGTGCCAGCATGACCGGGTGATCGGCTTGCATCCGATTGAGGTAATCGGTTTCAAAAACGTCAAATAATCGCTGATCGGCTTCGACAGCAGATTGCCCATGGACACTAACAGCGGCAAACAAAACAAAAATAACAGCTAAAGCTCTCATCATAATAAACTGTTTTTTGGGATTGCCATGGGATTAAGGTACGTTGCTTCACCGGGAAGCATTGCAAATTTATTTTTTTCAGGCAGATTTCCCCACTGAGTCCCCCAGTTTTATTTACCTGATCAGCGACATTAACATTTTTAGGCCCTATATTTTTGTCTTTTAGCTTCTGTTTCTGGTTTTTGGAGCAAAAAAAAGCCTGCATTTGGAATTACTCCGAATGCAGGCTTTCTTTCTATTTATTAAAACACTTACTGAGGAAGTACCAGGAAAGGCAACCTCGCCTGGGGGCCTTTGAGGTGTTTCAGTTCACTCAGGTTTTGAAAATAAGGATAATAATCACCCAGGTTTTCTTTAATCATTCTGGTCTGCATAGAAGACTCCTGACCGGTCAGTTCTTCCATAAACTGCTGGAATGGTTCTTTGATCTCCGGATACTCACTGAGGCGATAGGTTTCCAGTCCGGCAAGGTAAGCAGCCATGTCAATGGCATCATCCAGGTCTCCCAGCTGATCCACCAGCCCGATCTCCACTGCTTTTTGCCCGGTCCAAACCCGTCCCTGTGCCACTTCATGCACCGCATCACGGGATAGGTCCCGTCCCTGACTGACACGCATTAAGAAATGCTCATACATGGAATCCACGGAGGTCTGCATCCAAACTTTTTCTTCGGGGGAAAGATCGAAGAAAGGCGTTAGCCCGGTAGAGTTGCTTCCCGTTTTAACCGAATCAAAGCTGATGCCCATCTTGTCGTTGAGCAGGGTACTGGCATTGGGGATTACATTGAATACACCAATCGAACCAGTAAGCGTACTCGGACTGGCCACAATAGAATCTGCCAGACAGGCAATGTAGTATCCGCCGGATGCCGCATAATCTCCCATGGAAACAATCAGGGGTTTATGATTGTCTTTGGTAAGTTGCAGTTCCCGCCAGATATTTTCGGAAGCAAGTGCGCTTCCTCCCGGAGAGTTTACCCGCAGAACCACTGCTTTAACATTATCATCTTCCCGGATCTTTTTAATCATGCGGACATAATCCTCATCCCCGATGGTACCTGCCTCGCCCTGGCCCATGATGATGTTGCCTTCCGCATACAGGATAGCGATTTTATCTCTTTCCGAAAAATCAGTATTCTCTTTGGCTGTCAGGTAGTAGTCTTCGAGATCTACCAGCGGCAATTTTTCGTCTGCTTCCAACCCTACCTGATTCTTGAGCCAGTTTACAGCATCGTCGCGATAACCCAACTGATCTACCAGGCCATAGTGTAAGGCATCATTTACCTGACGGATCTTAAAATCATCAGAAATGGAACGCAATTCAGATATGGGAATGTCCCGCTCTACAGAAATGTCGGCCAAATACATCTCGAATAATTCTTCCAGGAAGGTACGAACCTGAAGTTTGTTGGCGTCACTCATTTCGTTGAGGCGATAAGGCTCGGTAGCACTTTTAAACTGCCCGGCATAAAAGACCTGCATGTTTACACCGATCTTGTCAAGCATGGTTTTGAAAAAAGGAATGATAGCCGAAAAGCCTTTAAAATTAAAATCACCAACCGGATTTACATAGATTTGGTCAGATACGGAGGATAGATAATAGGTTCCCTGGCTAAAGTAATCGCCGTAGGCTACAATCTTTTTTCCGCTTTCGCTGAATGCACTCAGAGCGTCGTGCAGGGCGTGCATGGTCGACTGTCCCATGGCAACTCCCTGTAATTCCAGAAACATACCCTGAATCTGATCGACTTCTGATGCATACTCAATGGTCCGGATAATGTCCTGGAGCCCAAGCGTTCGTTGATCCTCAAAGTCGAAGGGGTTCATCTCAACGTTGTTGGTCCTTTCGGGAATGGGTTCGTCAAATTTGAGGTGCAGGATAGTATTGGCAGCGATCTTTGGAGGCTGACTGGCTTTGTCGGCTATTCGCGAGATAACACCGATACCAATAAGCACTATAATGCCAAGAGCCAGAATGACACCCAGGCAGGATGCCAGGATTGATTTTAAAAACTTCCGCATGTTCCGGGAATGTATTTTCAGTATTTTAATCGAGATTCAGGATCAATGCTTGAATACCTGGATCTTTAACAGCCTAAAAGTAATCAGGGATTCACGAATCCCGGCCTTTTTTCGATAAACAGCCGCCTTGTACGGATAAAAGCAAAGAACCAATATTCTTTAAGCCGTCAGGCAGCGGATAAGCGGGTAGTAGTGTCTAATATTAGTCCTTTCCAAATCGAGAGAAAACGGTCTGTTTTTTTAGCTGTAAAGTGTAGCCTGTTTAGCATTCGGCAATATAAAAAAGCCCGACATTTCGGAAAAACCAGACCAGGAAGTATTTTTGATTGAATTTTCAGCTGCCTGCAAATCCAGTTGGAAGCATTTTACCAGCGGCTAAAGGATCGATTTTGTAAACACCTATATTCATCAAAAGCCAGGGTGCCCCAAAAAAGCCCCTTCTTAAGACGGAGTATTTTTCCGATAAAAAAGTTAATTCGCCTGATATGGAGCGTATCATTTACCCAATTAAAAGACTGTTATTTATTGCCTGTGCTTTGCTGTTCTCTGCGCAGCTGCTTGCCCAACCTCTTGAGGTTACCGATGCGGCAACCAGTCCGTGGGATCCCATTAACCTCATCACCAACGTATTTCTTGGGGAAGGTTTGGAGGTCACCAATGTGGAATTCAACGGTGATCCCCGTGCTGTTGGCTATTTTGTCAATGCCATTGATGAAATCGGTGTAGACCGGGGAGTTATCATGACGACCGGAAATGCGTCGAATGCGGTTGGCACCGGAGCCGATAACCCCGGCAGTACGTTTGCGAGTGCAAATAATAATGGCGGTACAGGGGACCCCGATCTGCCAGACCTAGCCCCCAGTGGCCAGGCTCAAAATGATGTTGCGGAGTATATTATCAGCTTTGTGCCGGTAGGGGATACCCTCCGCTTTAAATACATCTGGGCTTCGGAAGAGTACCCGGAGTATGCCTGTTCTTCTTTCAATGATGTTTTTGGGTTCTTTATCTCCGGCCCCGGGATCAACGGGCCTTACTCCAATAACTCTATGAATATCGCTTTGGTGCCAGGTACCAGCCTTCCGGTAACGATCGATAATGTGCACCCTCAAAACGGAGGAGGCTGCCCGCCTGTAAATGAACAATATTACAACGATAATAACGGCTCGGCCAATGAGCCCGTTTATGATGGTTTTACCGATATCTTTATTGCGGAGGCCATCGTAACACCTTGTGAAGAGTATACCATCCGACTGGTGATCGGTGATACCGGTGACAGTGTATTTGATTCCGGCGTATTTCTGGAAGCAAAGAGTTTCGGTGCCAACCGCCTTGATGTGGATGTAACCACAGCCAGTCTCGATGGAGCAATGTCTGAAGGTTGTTCTACCGCTTCAGTGGATTTTGAGCTGGTTAGCCCAACAGATGAAGATTATGTAATTGACTTCACCATCTTTGGTGACGCGGAAAATGGGGTTGATTATACACAGATTCCTACAGACCTGATCATTCCTGCCGGTGACTCGGTGCTTACGCTGACACTGGAGGCATTCGAAGACGGAATACCCGAAGGAACCGAATTCCTCGCCTTTGATATTCAGCGGGATATTTGTACCAGGGATACCTTTTACATTTACATTAAAGACAATCAGCTGATTCCGCCCGATCTCGGGCCCGATACCCTGATCTGCTCAACGGATACAATACAATTGGATGGTACCATAAACGTGCCATTGCCTCCGCCCCCAAGTTTTACCAATACAAACGATTATACCATTTCGCCGACAGGCGTAGAAATTTTATCACCGATAACGGTAGCTGGTGTGCAGCCCTTCCAACTGGAAGATGGCGTGATACAATCTGTTTGTATCAACATAGAACACAACTGGCTCGATGACCTCGACTTATTCCTGCAGGGACCAAATGGAGCCTTTATGGAACTGAGTACCGATAATGGCTCAAATGGCGATGACTATATCAACACCTGCTTTGTGCCGGGCGCGCCAACCGATATCGATTATGTTATGCCTCCTGCATCAGGAGCGCCATATACAGGCAACTTTTCGCCGGAAGGCGTCTGGTCTGACCTTTGGGGGGCTTCCGAGAATCCGACCAACGGAGAGTGGAATCTGATCGTTATTGACGACGCAAACGGATTTACAGGTACGCTGCTTGACTGGACCATCACCTTCGAACCTCTGTATCAGATTTTTTACGAGTGGACCCCAACCACCGGACTGAGTTGTTCCGATTGTCCGGATCCACTGGTCAATATTGATACACCGACAACTTATATTTTGCGGGCCTACGATAGTTATGGATGTGAAGTGTTTGATACCATCAATATCGACATTATCCAGGCACTGCCTGCCCCGGAAGTATTCTGTGGCACCATTACCGCTGATTGCATCACCTTCGAATGGAATGCCATCTTCGGTGCAGTAAGTTATGAAGTTAGCCTCGATGGTGGTGTTACCTGGATTACACCAAATGGAGCTTTGTCGCACGAAGTTTGCGGATTGTCCCTGGATGAAACCGTAACGATTCTGGTTCGTGCCTTCGATGGTTGTAGTGGAGCCGTAGGGGAAGCGACTTGTAGCACCCCGCCTTGTCAGGCATTGAATCCATCCATAGATAACATTATAAACATTACCTGTAACGGGGGCGATGATGGCGAAATTCAGGTTTCCGCAACCGGCGATTTTCCGCCATTCGAATATACATTGGATGTAACAACTAATATGACCGGTGTTTTCTCCGGCCTTACGGCGAATGACTATACCGTTACGATTACCGATTCAGAAGGATGTTCGATTGATGTTCCGGTAACAGTCCCAGAGCCTGATCCTTTGGATGTTTCACCGGTAGTAATCAATGATGTAAGCTGTAACGGTCTGGGCGACGGTTCGGCCACCATTACGGTTGATGGCGGCAACTATCCATATACGTACAACTGGGATGGAGGAGCTCAGGCTGACTCGGTAGCTGTTGGATTGGATGGCGGGATGCACTCTGTGCTCATCACCGATGCACTTGGATGTGTGACCCTGCAAAATGTAAGCATTGAAGAACCGGATGCGCTGGATCTGGACCTTAGTTCTACACAGATCAACTGCTTTGGCGATACCACAGGTACCGCAACTGTTGCCGCTAGTGGCGGTGCCGGAGGCTTCACTTATCAATGGGATGCCAATACCGGCGATCAAATTGACCCAACAGCCGTAAACCTTTCTGCGGGCACCTATGAAGTAGTAGTAACGGATGTGAATGGTTGTAGCGCAACGGAAATGATTGAGGTAACGGAATACTCTGAAATTACATTGGATTCTGCCTCCACAGACGCTTCCTGTAGCGGCGTGTTAGACGGATCTGCTTCCGTTTCTGCCAGTGGCGGAGGAATTGGCATCTTCACCTATCAGTGGGATTCAAATGCCGATGATCAGGTGACGGCAACAGCCTCAGATCTGGGACCCGGGACTTATTCGGTAACCGTAACAGACCTCTTTGGTTGTGCAACCGAAACGACCGTGACCGTAGATGCGCCAACCGAAATGGAAGTCATGCTGGATGTGGATTCCGTTTCATGTGCAAATGCAATCGACGGCACAGCGGATGTGTCGGTAATGGGTGGAACTCCTAACTACATCTATATATGGAGTGATGGAGGACCAAACCAGCCAAACCGCGATGATCTGGCCGCCGGACCGCATACTGTCACAGTGACGGATGTCAATGGTTGCCAGCAAATTATTGATTTTGATATTGACGCGCCGGAGGCTATTGACCTGGAACTGATTAAAACAGATGTTGATTGCTTCGATGATCAAACAGGTACTGCTTCTGTCATCCCCACAGGAGGATCCGGAGGATATTCCTATGTATGGGATGATGCGCAGGATACGCAGGTCGCTACCGGCTTGCCTGCCGGAACGATCGGTGTCACGGTAACAGATGTCAATGGTTGCCAGGAATCCGGCACCATTGAAGTTGAACAACCCACCGAATTGGAACTGACAATCGATGGCACGGATGCTCTCTGTTTTGGTGCCAACTCAGCTACCGCTACAGTAACACCAACCGGTGGAGCTGGTGGTTATATTTACGAATGGAATGACAGCGATCAACAGGATACCCCGACCGCTATAGATCTTGAGGCAGGCACCTACCAGGTGATCGTTACAGACGCCAATGATTGTACCGCAACGGCTACAATTTCTGTGGGAGAAGCTGCTGAACTGAGTGTGGATACAGAATCTACTCCAGTTAGTTGTCAGGGACCGCCGGATGGTACGGCCACTGCTACGCCGACTGGAGGAACAGGCCCCTATACGTATACCTGGGAAGATGGGCAGGACACGCAAACTGCAATTGATCTGGGACCTGGAAATTATAATGTGACCGTAACAGACGCCAATGATTGTGAATTTGTCACCGATGTAGAATTAGTGTCTCCGGAAGATGTAGCCATATCAATCTCATCCACAGATGTAAGTTGTAATGGCGGCGCAGACGGAGAAGCCACGATATTGATCGATACCGGCACGGCTCCATTCGAATACGATTGGAGCAATGGTACATCTAACCCGATTCTTGGGGATGTTCCGGCAGGCATTTATACCGTTACAGTCACCGACTTTAATGGTTGTGAAACAACGGATATGGTTGAAATCACAGAGCCGGAGCAGATTTTTGCAGAATTGGATCAAACAGCATCGCTTTGCCACGATGGCAATAACGGAAGTGCTACGGTATCGGAAATTACGTATGGCAATACCCCTGCTTCTATTAATGATTTTGATTTTAGCTGGAGTACCGTTCCGGCTCAAAATAGCAGCACAGCGATCGGACTTACCGGCGGACAGACATATACCGTAATCATCACTGACCCGAATGGATGTAGTATTGAAGAGACCGTCACTGTCGATAATCCGGCTCCGATGGAAATCCTCGATGTAAGTACACAAGACGTTAGTTGTTTTGAAGGTGCAGATGGTACGGCTTCTGTTGCCGCAGCCGGTGGAACAGAACCTTACGAATATCAGTGGGACGTTTCGACTGGTGGCCAGACAGGCGATGAAGCAATTGGTCTGGAGGCAGGAACTTATAATGTAATTGTAACCGATGCGAATGGTTGTCAGACGACAGGCTCCGCTACATTGATCCAACCTCAGGCACTGGATGTTGAATTTGATGTCGATGATGTAAACTGTTTTGGAGAAGCAACCGGATTTGCGGCTGTCGATGCAGAGGGCGGTGTTTCCCCTTATGCTTTCGAATGGTCTACAGGATCTGAAACCAATACAACCAATAATCTGCCGGCGGGTATTTATCAACTCAGCCTTACAGATGCCAATGGCTGTCTGTTGGTGGATGATGTTGAAGTTACCCAACCGGAAGCACCGGTGTCTGCGATTGGAGGCGGAAAGGATGTTTCTTGTTTTGGACTGGAAGATGGTACCATTAGCGTACAGGCAGAAGGGGGGACACCTCCATATTCTTACAGCCTGGATAACCAGACCTTCTCCGGAAGTTCAACCCTGGTTGCGCTGGAAGCTGGTACATACAGTGTTTACGTTCAGGACAATAATGGTTGTGTATTCCAGACCGGAGATGTTACCATCAACGAGCCAGATGCATTCTCCGTAAATGTTGGACCTGATATTACGTTGGATTATGGGGAAACGGTTGAAATTCCGGATCTAAGCACCAATCCGGACATGCCGGTTTCTTACAACTGGTGGTTGTCTGGTCCGGGCACCCTGGATTGTACAGATTGCCCCAATCCAATTGTTGACCCAATGGGCTTTGCGACAACTGTTTTTGTTGCCGTAACCAATGAGGATGGCTGTATTGCTGAAGATTTATTGCGCATTCTGATTGAGAAAGAACGCATTGTAGAAGTTCCTACCGGCTTTTCGCCGAATGGTGATGGCGAAAACGATTTGCTTCTGGTACATGGTAAAGAAGGTACAGAGGTAGAGCGCATTCAGGTTTTCGACCGTTGGGGGGAATTACTTTACCAGGCCGGAGGATTTCCGGTAAACCAAACACAAATTGGTTGGGATGGAAACTTCCGCGGACAGGAAATGTCAAGTGGCGTTTACATCTGGTACCTGGAGGTGATTTATGAAGACGGAAGTCGCGAATCCCTAAAGGGTAGTGTGACTTTGCTTCGATAAATCCCGTTGGATACTGAAAATTTGGAGAGATGCGATTGGATTTATTCCCAATCGCATCTTTTCATTTAGAACTGAAAGTGTATTTTTTCGTTTATTGAATCAAAGAATGCTCTAAAAGCGTTTGATTAGAGGTATTCCCCTGTTTTGTATTAAATTAGTGACATGCGTATAGAAGAAGCTATTAAGCAACGCGAGTTTGTACACACGCACCACAAAGCTCATATCAACATTTTGTTTACTGCGGCCTGGTTAAATCAATTTACCAGTTCGTCATTAAAACCTTTGGGTATTACTGTTCAGCAGTTTAATATTCTAAGGATACTCCGTGGCAGAAAAGGGGAACCCTCTACCGTTAAGCTTCTTACCGAACGTATGATCGACAAAATGTCTAATGCTTCTCGCCTGGTAGATAAACTGGTCAAGAAAGGGTTGGTCGAACGAAAAACCTGCGAAGTTGATCGCCGTCGGGTGGATGTGTTTATCACTGATGCGGGACTGGATTTACTGGAGCAGGCTTCAACAGCCGTCGAACAGGAAATTCAGAAACGGATGGTTGATAAGATTACAGATGAGGAAGCAAAGGAGATGAACCGAATTCTGGATAAAATCCGCTCTTAAGGATTGAGGTCTTTCTTTTTTGGCCGCCTCGTGGGGCGAATGATCAGTCGTAGAGATTGATCATAGGTAAAGTAATTCCACATCCAGTTTATAAAGACAAACAGCTTGTTTTTTGATCCCAGGATTTTGAATAAGTGTACAAAGAGCCAGATAAACCAGGCAAATGCGCCCTTGATTTTCATGGCAGGCAGATCTGCGACTGCCCGGTGTCTGCCAATGGTCGCCAAAGCACCCCGGTCTTTGTAAACGAAGGCCTTCATTAGCTTACCCCTTCTTGTTGCCTTTAGATTTTTAGCCAGATTATCAGCTTGCTGTATGGCTACCTGTGCCACTTGCGGGTGTCCATAAGGAGTTGCTTCCGATTCCATGATGGCCATATCTCCAATGGCATAAACATCAGTCATGCCTGTAATTTGATTGTAGGCATCCACTTTCAAACGACCTCCGGATCCGGTACTAACTTCGGGGATGCCTTCAATTTGGTTAGCCCGGATGCCTGCAGCCCAGATAAGTTTTTGGCAGCGAATGCGGCTTCCGTCATTCATGTAGACATAATCTCCGTCAAAATCTGTAACGCGGGTATTGAGTTTTACGTGCACGTCAAGATCAGTCAGGAAGTCATAGGCTGCCTTTGAAGCTTTTGCAGACATGCCTTTGAGTAATACGGGAGACGATTGAATGAGGTGAATATCTACCTCGCTGCTGTTTAGTTCTTTAAAATCCTTAGGCAGTACATAACGCTTCATTTCTGCCAGTGCGCCACATACTTCTACACCAGTCGGACCTCCGCCAACAACAACGATGTCAATTAATCCCTGGCGATCGTCGTAATCACCGGTGAGTATGGAGGATTCGTAATCCTCGAGGATGGAATTTCGGATACATAGGGCTTCTCCCACGGTTTTCATGGGTAAAGCCATGGACTCCAGTTTTTTATTGCCGAAGAAATTGGTGGTGGCGCCCATGGCGAGGATGAGTTTGTCGTAGGGCAATTCGCCAATAGATGTTTGGAGGATTTTCTGATCGGCTTTTACGGATTGCACTTCTGCCATCCGGATAAACACATTTTTATTTTTTTGAAACAGCTTTCGAAGGGGAAATACGATAGAACTGGGTTCAAGGCCCGCCATCGCCACCTGATAGAAAAGGGGTTGAAATTGGTGATAGTTGTTTTTATCCAGCAACACCACCTGAAAGGATTGTTTGGCGAGTTTTCGGGCCAAATGCAGGCCGGCAAATCCTGCACCTACAATAACTACTCTCTCATTCGGGCTATCCGGAATAAACATGCTCATCTCAATCAATTTGGACAAATATAATCAAGAGACCGAAAACGAGTGTGCGACCCCCCCGTCGATGAATGCTGATCGACGGGGATCGAATGTTACTCTATAACGAATTTTCGATGAGATTGCCGGGTGCCGTCAGAAACCCTGAGAATGTATAATCCGGAAGAAAAATTACGGACATCCATTTGGAATTGCTGATTGCCGGAATTGATTGAAACATCATTTTCGTAAACCAACTTCCCACTAATATCCAAAATGGAAATAACAACAGATTGTCTTTTTTCCGGATTGTCCAGGCTTAGAATAAACTGACCATCATTCGGATTGGGAGCCAGACTCAAATCCCAAACAGCCTGCTTGCTGTTAATGCCATCAGCCGAAAGGCTTATCGTCAATTCAAACTCCGAAGTGCCGCATTCGTTGGTGGCCTGGAGCGTTACTATATACTCTCCCGGTGCGGTGTACTCATATACCGGTTCCGCTTCCGTGCTCTGCCCCAAACCGTCTCCAAAATCCCAGGAATAGTTGTCTGCATTCACCGAAAGGTTGGAAAAACTCAATTGCAAATCACTTATAGTATAGCTAAATTCGGCGGAAGCCGGAGCATTCACATATATAACCTGTTCAAGCGTGTCACCTCCTACCGAGTTACTAACTATATGTGTGATCGTGGTTTCCCCGGTCTGTTCGAATACCACTTCATGCGGCCCGGGACCGCTCGCAGCTACTGGATTGGCGTTATTGCTGAAGTACCACTCATAACTGGATACGTCTCCAGTAGAAGCGTCTTCAAAAGTCCAGCTGTCTCCCTGGCAAAGGGTATCTGGTGCCGGTTCAAAATAAGCTATCGGCGGAACCAGTTCCAGGATATTGATATTGTCGAGGTACAAGCTGTTTCCATAGCCTGTATTGTTGACAAAATGAATGACGATCACCTCACCAATGTATGGGGAAAGATCGACCCCCTCTGTACGCCAATGGCTGCTGCTGGTTGGTTCAAATTCGGCGAAGGTGCCTGTTGTCGTAGCCAGATCGTCCTCCCACTTTTGATAGGGAATAGCCGCGAGATTCAATTGACAATCTGTGTATATCTCTACCTGAAAAGTATCGATGTAATCGGCGCTGGGGTATGGAGCATAACTTACATCAAATAGTAAACTGGGGCTCTCCAGCGTTGGATCCGTGAGATCAATAGGAACCGTTATAATGCGATCTATAGCCGAACCACTGGGGTAGGAGTAGTTATCCATCCAGTAGGCGCGGGTATATTCGCCCGTTATCCCAATTATGGAATCAATCGGTTCCCAGGTGATGCCGGCATCATCGCTGACGATTTGCCAGTATGGCTGCAAACCCGGAACCTCCCAGTCCTCCTGAATTTGAAGCTCTTCCCCGGTCCCCGGATAGTAGTTAATATTCAGCGTGGTTCCCGTAGAATCATTAAACATCGCAGAATCATCATCCAGATGTACCCAGGTCGTCAACGCAAAGGTTCCGGATGCATCGATGTTGGGTTGCTGGCTAAACGTATGTGTAAAGCTTTCTCCCACCGCTAGCGTATTGGGAAGCATCTCGGTAAATACATCGCCATTAAAGGCATATCCTACTTCTACATTTGATTGCACGGTCATCCCCTGATTAATGCCACTAATGGTGACTGGGAAATCATTGAAGCTACAGATTGTGTATGCTTCCTGATTTGGATTGTCCAGCGATAACAGAGAAATGTCAACCTCCTGAACACAATTCAACAAGCCTGAATTATAAGGTATGGCAATAGCTCGTTCACCTACAATATCCTGATCCGGTACTTCTGCCCGCACGCTGAACCAGTATTCCAGGCCTGGATTCAGATCTGTGGTTGGAAAATCCCAGAGGGTAAAGTCTACCGTTGTCACGGAATCCATGTATCGATTTCCCAGTTGATATACCGTGTAATGTGTAGCTCCGGGTACTTCATCCCATTCCATGCGAATGAATTCCGGACAGGCTTTGGTGATCTCCAGGTTCTCCGGTGTAGGTATGATGGAGAAAGGGGTTTCACAAACATCGCTTTCTCCTCCTCTGCTTACGCGAATGAGTGCCTCACCCGTAAGTACATCGGGTACCTGCCAATCCCAATGGTGTGTATCCTCCTGCAATCCGCTAAATATAACGGACCAGCTTTGACCATTGTCGGTCGAATACTCCAAATCAAATAATTCGCCATTTGGAAATCCATCCCAGTGTATGCGAATCACCTCTCCAGGCGCTAAACCTTCTCCACCATAAGGATAAATCAATTCTACTTCATCGGTTATGAATTCGGTTACAACCCAATATTTTACAGGCCCCATAGGAACATTAAAGCCCTCAATATTCAAATAGTAAAGTCCGTCATCCGGATCGGTGAGAATAATTTGCTCCATATTGTTGAGGTGATCTTCGCCGGGTTGAGCGGGAAGATCAAGTTGCGCAGCATTCGGAAAGGTATCCAGCACCATCGGTTGCCAGCTGTTTCCGATGACATCGGTCAGGACGGCGTCCAGGTCATTTACAAGGGCCTGTTCAGCTTCGGGTTCTGCCGGAAAGTCATGCCAGTATACCATGATTTTCGCCTGGCGGGTATTCGGCGGAATGATGAAACTGTGGTTGTTTTGTTCCAATTGATCCACGACACCGGAGAAAAAGCGATCTTCTTCGATCACTCTGGCTGCCCGCAATGCATTTACATGGCCCCAGCCATATTTATAGTCTGGTCCTGGATTGCCCAGGTCATTGGCCGTATTGAGGAGTATGCTTTTCAATAGGGCCGATTCTGCCGTTTCGCCGCCGGTATGTTCCTGATAGGCCTGATGCAGTTGTGCTGTAATCCCGGCAATTCCGGGAGCTGCACCTGAGGTTCCGCTGAAGGATATATAAGAGTTGTACGGATTGGTAGACTGATGTGCATGGCCGTTGGCAGCAATATCCGGTTTGATGCGTCCGTCATAGGCAGGACCCCGGCTGCTGGAATTCCGTAGGGAATAATCCTGCTCCAGATTGGCAGTGGCAATTACATTAGTCCCTTGTTTGTGTCCTCCTGTGATATTGCCCCAGTTAGAACCGGCTCCGTATCCGCAATCGCTGGTGCCGGAGTTGCCGGCTGAAAATACGTGTAGATAAGTTGGATTTTCATACACTTGTTGATCGACTGTTTGGGAGGTAGTGGTATAACCCGCATTACAGCCATTGCCGTATGAAGAGTTGGTTACCAGTACGTCCTGCTCTAAATGCAAATTCAGGGTTGTATCCAGAAAATTGGATTGGTAGTTTGTTACAAAAAGATGTGCCCCGGCAGCCATGCCGCGCATGTAAGGATCCAGATTGCCGGCTCCGGTGAAAATTCCGGAAACGCCGTCTCCATGTGTACCCCCCTGCGGACCGTTTACAATATTCGTCACCCGGCCCTGGAAATCAATATGCGGGCCTACCTCTCCATCATCCCGTGTCTGGATGTTGATTCCTTCGCCGGTGTATTTTCGACCACCCTCAAACCGGGTGTCGATGGCATTGGCCCGGTGGAGTGCTCTTCCTCTGGTGTCTTCCGGTTCTCCCGGCTCAGGGATAATGTCTACCCAGGAAACGTAAGGGAGGGAAGACAGTTCTGATATTCTGTCCAGCGGAATCCGTACATGCAACACATTGGTATGTCCGTTTCCCTGCACTACTTCGATATCGTCTGCGCGACAGTAAGCGCGCACGCTGCTTTGATCCAGATCGGAAAAATAGGTGATCAATAACTCTATTTCTGATTTGTGTACAGCCCAGTCGCCATAATCTTCAAAGCGCACCCGTCTTGACTCTTTCCAGGCTGCATTCAGTGGAAGAATGCTGCGTACCTGAAGTACTTTCAGAAATTCAGGATCTGTATCAACGGGGATAGAGGCGATGTAGGCATTGTTGGGAATGTAGCCCAGCAATCGAATGCCTGCATTTTCAAGTTTAGTCTTTAAAGCACGATCCGGAAGGAAATAGAACTGTAGGAGTCGGTAATAGGTGCCGTTTATCTCTTCCGATTTATCCAGCTTGCCCTGTGCGATAAATGCTTCTATATTTTCGGAGACCTGAAATCGCTCTCCGCTTTTTAGGATTTCGTAATTGGGTATGGCCTGTCCGGTTGCTATGCCAATAGCAGAAAGTACCAACACGAGGCTGGCAATGGTAGATCTGAGCGTCATAGAATGCAATGTAATTGTGTAAAGATTGGATGGAAAATACAGTAAATCCGTTAAACCCCGGCAGGACTGGTCAAAAAAGACGCTGCGAATGACGGCTGGATGTCAGGCTAATTGAAGTTGATGGTAGCCGACTGTGTATTTCTGAGAAATGATGCGTACCATTTCGGTGTAGGCATCCCGATTTTCCCAAAAGGATACCCCGGAGATGTCGAGGATCAAAACCGGTATGTCTGTTAAGTTCCTGAAATAGGATAAATAGGCTTTCTGAATGGATTCCAGGTATTCCCCTTTTATGTCCTGCTCGTATTCCCGCCCGCGTTTTTTGATGTTCTTCAACAGATCATCAATGGGGCGGTAGAGGTAAACCAGCAGATCCGGATTTGGAAACTGATTGTTTAGTACGTGAAAGAGCCGTTGAAACAATCGAAATTCTACTTCATTCAGGTTGTTGCGGGCAAAAAGCAGGGTCTTTACAAAGAAATAGTCTGAAACGGTTGTCTGACCGAAGAGGGAAGGGGACCCAAAGTGTTCCTGCAATTGCTTATGCCGCTCGGTCATGAAAAACAGCTCCACCGGAAAAGCATATCGCTCCGGATGGTCGTAAAAGAAGGGTAGGAAGGGGTTGTCGGTAAACTGCTCCAGAACCAGTTCACAAGAATAATCATCGGCGAGCATTTTGGAAAAGGTGGTCTTGCCGGCTCCTATATTGCCCTCAATGGCTACAAAACGATGTGGTATGTCTGCTTTTTGGGTCATTTTTCTTCGAGTAGGATTACTTCGAGATTGTCCTTGCTTTCCCAGTACAAATGCTCCATGTCTGTTTGCAAAACGGGATGTATCAGGTCCGGCGCAATTTCCAGTAGCGGGATCAGGGTGAAATTCCGATCCGGAATACCTGGATGCGGGATGCTCAGATTTTCTTCTTCAATGACCTGCTCTCCGTAAAACAGGATATCAATATCAATGGGTCTTGGGCCCCAGCGGTCTTTGCGCACACGTCCCATAGCTCCTTCAATCTGATGGATGGTCTGCAATAAGCCTTTCGGCGAAAGCCGGGTTTGCACGCATATCGCCTGATTGATAAAATCATCCTGATCTTCTACCCCCCAGGCTTCGGTGAGGTATAAACTGCTGGCTCTTTGGATGGGGCCAATTTGCGACGCTATCCGTCTTCTGGCTTCCGCCAGTTGATGTAATGGCTGCTGCTGATTGCTGCCCAATAAAAGAAATACCTGCTCCTGTTTTTCCATAATAAAGCCGCCAAAAAGGCTGTCCGCGAATTTCGCTTGCCGCGACCGTAAAAAGAATAATAATGGCCATTTTTTTGGAAATTTTCCGAATTACTTGTAAAAACCGACCGGTTGGTATATTTTTGTAATGTCATTCGCCGCAAGGCAAAAAAAGAAAATATGGGCGCAAAGGCTGAACGAACCAAAAAGCAGATCGTTGCAGAAGCAGCAAGCTTGTTTAATCAAAAGGGCTTTTCCGGGACTTCTTTATCGGATATCCTGGATGCAACCGGCCTGTCGAAAGGAGGCTTGTACGGCCATTTTCGCGGAGGCAAAGATGAACTGGCCATCGCTGCTTTTGATTATGCCGTTGGTTTGACCTATGAACTGATTGGTTTTCGCACCCACCCCATAAAAAACACCCTGGACAAACTGATCGAAGTGATTGCCTTTTACCGCGAGCACCTTTTTAAACCACCTATTGAGGGCGGCTGTGTGATCCAGAATTTCTCGGTAGAAGCCGATGACTTACATCCGGCCATTTACGATCGTGTAAAAAGGGCGGTAAAAGACTGGGAAAGCCGGGTAGCATACACCCTGAAAAAAGGCATTGAAAGAGGAGAAATAAGTCCCCACATTGACGTCAATGCATTTACGGTTCATTTTATCGCCGCTATTGAAGGTGGCATCCTAATGGCCCGCATCAAAGGAACCGAAACCCCTTACGATTTGCTTACGGCTCCGGTCTTGAAAGAGCTTGAAAGCTTCCGTCAGAATAACCACAACTAAAAACCGCCTGTTCTATGCTTATGATCGCCAAACACGAAAAATTACAGTCCGATTGGCAAGATTCGACGCCGGAAAGGCCTCGGGAAATGCCTTCCATATTGCCTTTTGTTCGTTTTGCTTTTCGCACCCTGGGCCGTTTATTTCCCGGCAAAGCCAGCGATATTGCTTTGCGCCTTTTCATGACACCCATCACGCGTGCCAAACACCGGGTTTCTGATCCGATTTTGGAAAGTGCCCGCATTTTTGAGGTGCTCTACGGCAAGCAAATGCTGAAATGCTATGAATGGGGCAATGGCGATAAAACGGTGCTCCTGGTGCATGGATGGGAGTCGCGGGGCACTGCCATGCGTTCCTTTGTACCGCTTTTGACCCAACTGGGATATAAGGTAGTCGCTTTCGACGGACCCGCACACGGGAACTCAGATGGCAAACGCACCAATATCCATCAGTTTGGAGGCTCTGTGAGAGCGGTTATCAATCAAATAGGGGAGGTGCATGCACTGATTTCTCACTCCTTTGGCGGCGCTTCTGCAAATTATGCCTTCTCTTTTCTGGATAACGATATTCATATCAATAAGATCGTGATGATCGCAGTACCGGCCAGCATTAAGCGAGTGTACCTCAATGCGGTTAAGACTTTAGGGCTTCCGCCGAATGTTGCTTCGCGTTTCCGGAAAAAGATGGAGGGTATTGCCAACCGAAGCCTGGAGGAAATTGATCATCCCGACACCCTCAATCGAATTAAGGTAGATGATGTGTTGGTGGTGCACGATCGCAAGGATCAGGTTGTACCTTTCCAATCCGCTGAAGAATTTATCAATAACTGGGACAAGGCCAGATTGCTTGAAACCAATGGATACGGCCATTTCCGATTGATGAAAAATCCGGATGTAATTAAAGCGGTTGGGGAGTTTGTTAATTCTTAATTTTTAGGGTTTAATTTTTTATTAAACGGAACAAACGGAACAAACGGAACAAACGGAACAAACGGAAAGAACGAACAAACCAACCCTACCGTTCCACCTTCGACCGATAAAAACGATTGAAGAAAGCCATATAACCCTCCAGGCTTTCCTGCAGCAGAATTTGATTATAGTTTGCATTTGAAAGCGGAATGAGCATATCCACTATATTCATCTGCATGAAGTCGGGTTTGACACTCTCCAGCTGGCGATAATACCACAGCACATGCGATTCATTGCGAAACTCACGCACATAGATCACAGGCAGATTGCTTAAGTATGGCATTCGGAGCAGCGAAACTTTCAGTTTGTCAGAGCGGTGATTGTCCAGATTGTATTTTACCACGCTGGCACTAATCTCACCGGGCTCCGCCCACTTCTCGCTTAAAATGATCAGCATGCAGTGTGGAATATCGGGCCGGTGATCAAAACCCGGACTGCTTTGAGCATGCAGTCCTGAAAATCCTAACAAAAAAATTACGTAGAATGGTAAACCTTTTCTCACTATGATCATTTAAGGATTATAAATATAAGAGTATGTCTGAAATTCTATGATTGAGCGAAAGCGAACAAATGTTTTTCTGTCCGAGGCAAAAAACACAGGCGATGCCATAGCATCGGCGAGGCTTTTTAACGAATGACAGGATAATATTTGCCGATTGTAGCCGATTGATGGAAATTTAGACATACTCTAAGGGCGATATAACAAACGTCCGGGATTTTAATAAAGTTGCGCCTGTTGTTTTTAGTATCTCAGCTACAAACTCAAAGGCCCATTCGCAAAAGCGAACAGGCCCCGAGTCTCTAACCAAAAAAATTGTTTCTTTAAGCGACTTTTTATCCCAATTTTCCGGACTTAATATCGCCCTTATATTTATTTAACGCTTTTCTTACTTCAGGTAGCAAGATAAACAATCCCACTACATTCGGCAAGACCATCGCGAATATCATGGCATCTGAGAATGATATCACAGCGCCCAACTGAATCGCAGATCCAACTATGATAAAGATACAAAACAACAATTTGTAGCTTAAATCAGAAGCTCTGGAGCGGCCAAAAAGGTACTTCCAGGCCTGCAAGCCGTAGTAAGACCACGACAACATGGTAGAAAATGCAAATAGTACTACAGCAATGGTAAGGATAAACGGGAACCACGGCAAAACAGAGGCAAACGCTTTGGATGTTGCTAAAACACCATCTGAAGCTGCTTCTCCATATGTCATAATGCTTCCATCACCATTGGTAATGATGATTACAAGCGCGGTCATCGTACAAACAACTACCGTATCAATAAATGGCTCCAGCAGGGCTACGATACCCTCACTGGCGGCGTAATTGGTTTTTACAGCTGAGTGTGCAATCGCAGCCGAACCAACACCCGCCTCATTGGAGAATGCCGCCCGACGGAATCCCTGGACAAGTACTCCGACAAAACCACCGGCAATACCGAGTGGTGTAAAGGCTCCGCTAATGATCTGCCCAAACGCATTTGGAATTTGAGAGAAGTTTGCGCCAAGGATGATGAGTGCTGCTGCAATATAAATACCCACCATAGATGGAACGATCTTTTCAGTCACCCGTCCGATACGCTTGATACCACCAATGATCACTACAGCAACTATACAGGCCATAAGCAAACCGAAGAGGAACCCGGAGTACCCGGCCGTTGCACCAACCATGTCGTTAAACTGCTGAGCTGCCTGATTGGCCTGAAACATATTACCGCCTCCAAAAGATCCTCCGATACACATGATGGCAAAAAATACGGCCAGGAATTTACCAAGGCCGGTAAAGCCTTTCTCCTTCAATCCGCGAGAGAGATAATACATGGGGCCGCCGTAAACCGTGCCATCAGGACCAATGTCGCGATAGCGCACACCGAGTGTACATTCCACAAATTTGGAAGACATACCCAACAGGCCGGCAATGATCATCCAGAAAGTTGCTCCCGGACCACCCAGCGAAATCGCGATGGCGACACCGGCGATATTCCCGAGACCTACCGTTCCCGAAAGAGCAGCCGTCAATGCCTGAAAGTGACTAACTTCCCCTTTGTCGTTGGGATCTGTATACTTTCCGCGAACGGTATTTATCGCCAGTTTAAAACCGGTGATATTGATAAATTTGAAGTAGACCGTGAATATGGTAGCTGCCAGTAAAAGCAGTATGATTACCAACGGCATGGCACTGGATGCTGATTCGCCCAGTTGAACCGAATAGAAAACCACGCTGCCAACTGCATTGGCTGCCGGTTCAATAAAATCATTGATCTTTTCGTCCAGCCCGCCACCCTCAGCTTCAGCCTGGGCAAACGTTAGGATAGGTGCCAGCAAGCTGACAAGAAACAGAATGAGAGATTTTCTCATGACAGAGTTTTGGGTTTAACGAATGAGCAATTGCCAGATAGAAAAGGCCGGAATACCGGTCCTTGCAACTGCCAATGAAAACGGGAAGATATTTCGATATTTTTATTTAATCAAAAGATTGTGCCGGAAATACTATTTTTGGCAATGTGGAATTGGCCGATATTCCATTTTTTTGATTGCCTTTCGGCGAATACTTCACCCGAATCAATAGTGCTGTTTAGTGGAAAACCACTTTTTACAGCATTTAAAAAACGTTAATGTCGCTCCCCAATAAAGCAACAGATCAGGAACTAATGCGTGCACTGGCCAAGGGCCAGGAAGAGGCTATGGAAGTCATTTTCCGAAAATACTACACGGGAATTTGTCAGGCCGCTTACCGAATCCTGCCCGACCCCGCTGTAGCAGAAGACCTCGCACAGGATGTTTTGCTGGAACTTTGGCGGCGGCGCGACGAATTGCATATTTCCGGATCAATATCTGCCTATTTGAGGCGGGCAGTCGTAAATCGCGCCTTAAATTACATCCGGGATCAACGACTAAAGCTGAAAGAGGGCGAAGATGCCATCAATGACAGCGGCGAGGATGCCAAAGCAGTAGCCCTGCTCGAATCCAAAGATTTGGAAAAACAGATCGATCAGGCAATTGAAAACCTGCCCGACCGATGCAGATTGGTCTTCGTGCTTAGCAGATTTGAAGAGCTTACTTATGCTGAAATCGCAGAAAAACTCGATATTTCAGTAAAAACAGTAGAAAACCAAATCTCCAAAGCGCTGAAACTATTGCGAAAAGCACTGGCTCCCTACACAGACAAAAACCTGGGAGTTTTACTTTTTCTGATTTTTCTGCTCGGCGGATAGGGGTACTCGCTTTTTATCGTGTCTCCTAATTGAATCGGGTTTTATGAACCATATTGATCGAATACTACTACTACACAAACGCCTGACGGGTCGATTGACCGACAGCGACAGGCGAGAATATAATCGTTTGATGAAATCAGGGGAAAAGCAGGAAAAGGAAAGTCAGCTGATCAGCCGGATCTGGGAAACCAGCGGAAGTTATCCCAATAGCTTCCAGCCGAATGTAGATAAAGCCTGGCTTCAGTTTAAAGAGAAGATGGACGATCAACCTGTCCCGGCCCCGATGCGCCCCTTATGGCGTCGCAACATCATGCGGGTAGCTGCAGCACTCCTCCTTTTGGTTTCAGCCTGGTCTGTTTGGCAATATACGCAGCCACGGCCGGCAGCAATGGCAACGGTTTCTACAGCAGCTGACCAGCAACAAATAATCAGCTTACCAGACGGCACTCAAATCACCCTTGCAGAAAACTCCCTGCTCACCTATCCCGAAAACTTTGAGGGAGAAACCCGTGATGTAAAACTTAGTGGAAAAGCATTTTTTGAAGTAGCACATAATCCGGAAAGCCCTTTTGTAATCGAAGCATCTCATGGTACGATTGAAGTATTAGGTACTTCTTTTATGGTACGCTCTTATGCCGGCAACGGAGAAGAAGAAGTACTTGTCAAAACCGGCAAAGTAAAATACCAACTTCCCGAAAAAGAAGCCTTTATCCTCCGGAAAGGAGACAAAGTAGTTTATGATCAGGCTGCCCATGAAGCTGTCAAATCTACAAATGCTTCCTTTAATGCACTGGCCTGGTTTACCGGTGATTACAATTTTTCCGGCGTAGTCCTGGAGGATGTTTTGAAGGTTCTGGAACAAAACTTTGGCCTGTCATTCCAAATGGATAAAATGGAGCAAATTCTAAAGTGTAAAGTCTCAGGCAGTTTTCCAAACCATCCTTCAGCTGAAGAGATCCTGGCAGCAATCAGCCTTTCATTCGACGCAAGTCTTGAAGAAGTAAATCCAAACCAGTATGTCCTCACGGGAGGAACCTGTAAATAATCCGGTACAGTAGCAATCCATTACCTTTCCAAACGGGTAGAATACCCTTCCTTTTGTTTTGCTGCCAAAAGAGCAGTACATTTGGGAGGCAACCGGCGTCCTGCCCTTTAGGGTTTTGGAGCGTTTTTTCAAATTGTGGTCGCCGGTTGTTTTACGGATATTACGGAAGGGGCTTCGGCTTCACATAAATAAACATTTCTACGGCATACCACTACACGCTTTAACTACTTGCAGCGTTAAAGATTAAATCCTATTTTCCATCGTGTCAAAAAGCCATGTTGGGTATGCGTCACTTTTTACTCTTGATTTTGTTTAGCTGCTCTCTAAGCCTCTTGCATGCACAGGGCCCCCTGGATCAGTCTGTGACCTATACTGCCAACAACCTCCCCCTTCAACAAGTACTATTTGACCTAAGTGCTCAAACCAATGTGAGCATCACTTTTAATGCCGACCTGGTAGAAGGGAAATTCAGTATCATCAGAGCCGAAGATGAAAGCCTGCGAAATGTCCTTCGCCGCCTTTTGGATGAACACAATCTTCAGTTTCAACTGGCAGGCCGAATAGTGGTTGTAACCGCAAAGCCCATCTTGAATAAATATACCATCCGGGGATATCTGACAGATGCTAAAACCGGAGAGCCCCTGATCGGAGCAAATGTTTATCTGAGCGGTAGAAACAGAGGCACATCTACCAATGACTATGGTTTTTACAGCCTGACTTTGGAAGAAGGGGACTGGAACATTGTTTTCTCTTATCTGGGGTATCAAAGTCAGAAGGAAGAGATCGAATTGCGACAGGACCTTAGTCTCGATATAGAGTTGGACCCTTCACTTACATTGCAGGAGGTCGTGATTACGGCCCCGGAAGAAAGTGGAGATATCGGCACCGCGGTAATAGGCAAAGAACACTTCGTCGTATCTGAGCTCGATCGCTTGCCAGCCCTGGGCGGTGAAGTGGATGTACTTCGAACCAGCTACTTCCTTCCGGGAGTTCAAACCGGAGCAGACGGATTTGGAGGCATTTCCGTGCGGGGAGGCAATGTAGATCAAAATCTGTACTTATTGGATGGGGTGCCGGTTTATAATGCGACCCACTTATTAGGGGTATACTCCGTCTTTAATTCAAGTGCCGTACACTCTTCAACCCTGTACAAGGGGGTGATGCCGGCGCGTTACGGAGGGAGAGCTTCTTCTGTATTGGATGTGAGAACCAAAGAAGGAAATTTAAAAGAGCCTATGCTGGAAGTAGACGCCGGACTTACCTCCGGGAAGTTTACCCTGGAGGGACCTCTGCCGGGTTCTAAGAGCTCTTACATGATTACCGGACGCCGATCGTTTATCGATTTGTATACCCGGCCGCTGAGCCGAACTATCCGTGCGGCCAATGATATAGAAGGAGAACTGGGATATTTCTTTTACGATTTTAATGCAAAGGTAAATGTCTCTGCCGGCAAGCGGGATCGCTTTTTTCTGAGCTTTTACAATGGCGGAGACACCTTCGAAAATACCGAACTGGCATCGGCTCTTATTCAGGATACCGCATTAATTGAAGAAGCCCAGCAAATGCTAAACTGGGGCAATACGATTGCTTCCTTTCGCTGGAATCACCTTTTTGGCAAAAAACTCTTTTTAAATACCACCCTGACTTTTAGCCGCTTTTATTATACCAGTCAGGAAGAACTCGATATCAATCGGCTCTTTAAAGGCAATATTATAACCAGAGATTTTCTGTTTTATCAATATGCCTCCAACAATCAGGATTTGGCTGCCAAACTGGACTTTGATTATTCTCCTTCCACCGATCATTACTTCCGTTTCGGACTCAATTTTACCCGGCACCGTTTTCAACCGGGAGCGGTGGTTTTTGATGAGACGATTCTGGTCGATACCATCTCCGAAGAATCTATTGGTGTCCAGTTGACCAAAAACCCCCTGCTGACCAATGAGCTTGATCTGTATGTGGAGGATGAAATTCGCCTCAGCGAAAAATGGTGGATGAATGTGGGGCTTAGAATCAATACGCTTAATATCAATGAAAAATGGTATTTCTCTCCCCAGCCTCGTTTTCAGTTGCGTTATTGGATCAAACCCAATCTGGACCTGAGGCTGGCTGCCGGCCGATCCACGCAAAGTTTACACCTGCTGAGTAATTCGGGGATTGGCCTGCCCCGAGATTTGTGGGTGTCTGCCACAGAAAGAATCCGTCCCATCCAGTCCTGGCAATACACCATGGGACTGGGCTGGCAAAACACCCAGGGATGGAGCGCCTTGTTGGAAGGCTATTATAAAACCATGGATAACCTGCTCAGTTTTCAGGAAGGCGTCCTCGCAGACATAGATGGTACCAATTGGCAGAACCTGGTTGTCGTTGGAAGCGGTCGTTCCTATGGACTGGAAGCATCCGTACAAAAAAAGGCGGGCCGATGGACAGGTTGGCTTTCCTATACCCTCGGATATGCCGACCGAACGTTTCCGGAAGAAAATTTAGGAGAGACATTCCCTTTCAAACTTGACCGGAGACACAATGTCGGATTGGCACTTCTCTGGACCATAAATAATAAGTGGAGCGCTTCCGCGAATTTTACTTTTCGCTCCGGCGAACGCACAACTTTGCCTCAGGCCACCTATCAGTACAATCAGCTAAACCTGCTGTATTCGGATTTCCCGCCGCAGTTTCCGTTTTACTTTGAAGTTTTTGATAACGGCACTAAAAACTCGGTAAAGCTTCCGCCTTATCATCGACTGGATCTAAACTTTCAATATCGGTTTGAACGCCCCCGTACAGAACACACCCTGAGTTTTGGTGTGTACAATGCCTATTTACGCAGGAATCCCTGGTATTACAGTTTGGTGCGTCGGCCAGATGAGAATGGGGTGCTTAAGTCGCAGTATGTACAGTTTTCATTCCTTCCCTTTTTGCCCAGCCTGCGCTATAGAATCTCGTTTTTCTCAAACCGGGAAAAGTAAACGGGAGATATGGAAGGGCGTTTGACCCAACCAAAACGGCGGTTCAAACGTCTTATACTTAATACAGCCCGAAGACTATCATAAATCCAATTTGGTTTAGGGATATTGGTAAGCAGCATTTCTCTTTTCTAACTCGTATTTTTAACAATTCCTGTTGTAACTCATTGAAAAAAAGCTTGTTATTGATGAAAATCGCCACTTATTCTTTGCCACTGTTTTTCTTCCTGCTTCTATTGGGAGCCTGCGAAGATCCGGTGGACCTGGGGATCGAACTCAATCAACCCAAGCTGGTGGTGATAAGCAACTTTTCAGATCTGGATACACTGGAAGTCGTTGTAAGTGAAGGACAGTCAGCCCTTGATGATGGTTCGGTGAATTACATATCCAATGCAAAGGTGGATATCTACCGGGGAGACGATTACCTGGAATCGCTGGAATATATTCCTATTGATGATGATATTTTCCCGTCTTATTATCGATCCAAATTTTTGGTACCGGAAGTTGGCGAAATTTATACCATAGAAGTATCTGCACCAGGTTATGATACAGTTCGGGCCATCAATGCGATCCCCGAATCCGCTGATTTGGACTCCAATTCCCTTTTTCTTACTCAGGAAATCGTGCCGCAGGATCTGACTTTTAATAAAGTGAATTTTCAGGTAGATCTAAGTATTGATGATATTCCCAATGTGGATAATTATTACCACCTGAGTTTTTACCAGGAAGGTTTTGATTATAAGATCGATACCATGGGGGATACCATCCGGCAATCCTTTTTCTCCCTTCCGCTGGCTGTAGAGGAGCTGGGGGGCGATGTGCCACTGGTTCCCTATATCGACAGACGGGGCGTTTTGATGAGTGATGAAAATATGGATGGCGAAGCGCCTGTGGTGTTAAGTTTAGAAGGCAGCTTTCTGTACCGCAGCAATGATCAGCTTCTCGGAGAATTTATTGTGGAACTCCGAACGGTTAGCCGGGAGTATTATTTGTATCATACCTCGCTGGCGCGTCAGTATCAATCCAACCTGGATCCATTCTCGGATCCGGTTATCATTTTCAACAATATTGAAAACGGATGCGGCATTTTTGCCGGATTCATTTCCCGCTTTTACCTGCTCGATTCCGAAGAGTAGACGCCTTTCTGATTTTTTTTTCAAAAAATCTTTGGTGCGCGTAGGGGGGTGCCTTTTTTTCTGTGTCTTATTAGTGAATTCGGCAAATAAAAAGAAGTCACTCATGGATACAGTAGCCAAAACACAATTTATCAATGAATTTCCCCTCTTTCAGATTCTCAGCGATGTTGAGAAAGACCGTCTGGCAGACATGCTGGAGTTTAGGGTGAAAAATCGCTATAACTTTATCTACCTGCCTGATGAGGTTTCCGATACCATTTTCTTCCTCGCAAAAGGAACCATTAAGATCGGAACGCATTCAACCGATGGTAAAGAAGTCATTAAATCACTCATCCATCCTCAGGCGATGTTTGGTGAGCTGGGGTTGATTGGCGAGACTCATCGCCAGGACTTTGCCCAGGCATTGAAGGAGGAGGTCCACATTTATTGTATCAAAGTAACAGACTTCAAACGTTTGATGCGTCAAAACTTTGAGCTTTCAGACCGGGTTATGACCATCTTTGGCGGACGACTGCTCCGCGCGGAGAACAAACTCGAGTCGCTCATTTTCAAAGATGCCCGTACCCGTATCATTGAGTTTATTAAAGACTCTGTTGAAAAGCGTGGCCGTCGCATCGGATACGAAATGCTTTTAAAACACTCCCTGACGCATCAGGATATTGCCAATATTACCTGCACCAGTCGTCAAACCGTTACCCTGGTTTTGAACGAACTGCGGAAGTCAGATCTGATTTATTTCAACCGGGGCAAAATTCTGGTTCGCGATATGGCAAAATTGGCATAAGACATAAAAAAATATCTACTTGATTTAAGTTTAATAATTCATACAGTGTGTTCTCAAGTGGCAAGAGGCTATCCGATTTTCGAATAGCCTCTTTTTTTTTGTAAAAAATCATCCTTTCCCGTTTCTTGGCTTTTCCAATACGTTCCTGTACAGCAATTACCCGCTCCTTGTGTAATCCGTCCGGGGCTCCTTCTTTTTCGTTGATTATCAAATGTTAAACTACCTGTTTTCCCTTTCTTATTCGGTGAGAGGCGTGCCTAAAAGGTCAAAAGTTCCTATATTTGTCGCGCTTTTCCAGAATTGGTTTAAGCACTTGAAAATGAGTGTATAATTTAAAACAAAGGGAGCTTTTTTAACGGCTCCATGCTCTGGAAAGCCGTTATCATCGCTCCGAATGTTACACCTGCTAGGTGTTTTTTTATAACTTTGTTTAAGCAAAATTTGCTTATCCCATGAACAGGTTACGTTTACTTTTCGCGCTCCTGCTGTGCACGACTTTTGCCCAGGCGCAACAACTCTCCCTATTTACCCAGTACCGGGAAAATATAGACATTATCAATCCGGCTGCTTTGCCGACAGAATATCTGGCTTACGACCAGAATCTGTCATTCGGTGCAACGTATCGAAAACAGTGGACCGATTTTCCGGGATCTCCTACTACTCAAACATTAAGAGGATCTTTTCTCTATAAGGAAAGAGGTGCTTTTAATTTTTTGACTGGAGGTTATCTGATCAATGATCAAACAGGCCCAACCGGATTTACGGGGGTCTATGGAAAATTCGGCGGCATGATTGCCGGAGATCCCTATTACGGGGGTATCGGTCTGGCATTGAGTGCCGGAGCGGTACAATACCGCGTCAATGCTTCAGAGATTACCCTGAGAGATCCGGGCGATATTCTGGGTGAGACTGACCAGAGTGTCATCTCGCCGGATTTAGGATTCGGCATTTTCGGGTACAAACGCTTTGAAGGCTCCCGCTGGAGACAGGGCTCATTGATCTATGGAGGCGTTTCAGTTCCTCAGATCCTCGGCCTTGATCTGACCTTCCGCAATGATAGTGGCGACTTTTCAACCAAACGTGTACAACACGTATTTGGTAATCTTGGATTCATCAAGTTCTTCCGGGATGGAAGATTTATTGAACCATCCGTCTGGGTAAAATACGCACCTAACGCACCCATAAATATCGACGTTAACCTGCGATACCAACTCGCCCCCAATTTTTGGATTGGAGCAGGATCTTCCCTTTCGGGGAATTTACATCTCGAAACAGGTTTCCTGATCGGAGATGTGGAGTATGGTAATGCCTTCCGTATCGGATACGGCTTTGACTACTCCTTTACCATCGTTGGTCCGCCTGCAGGTGGGACTCATGAAATAAACATCAGCTATTCATTTGATTATTGATCCATCCATGCCCTTTCAAGAGTATCCCAAAACGTTTAATACCGTCATGAAAAAATATATCCTATCCCTTGTCTGTGCTATGACCCTTGTGGGAATATCCAAGGTATATGCCCAGCCAACCGTTTACGTCAATCCGGACTTCCAACTCATCACTGCCGGTGATGAAGCCCAGGTTGATTTTGATGTGAAAGACTTTACAGACATCCAGGCCATGCGCTTTTCCGTGCGCTGGGATCCGGATGCCGTTACCATTGCAGACCCTCCTACCGATATTTTTAATGGCAACCCACTCCTTACCAATCTGGACCTGGCAACAGATGTAACCTACGACCTTGATGAAGGCTGGTTGGTCTTTGATTGGGAAGTCATGACACCGCTCGATTGTGATTCACAAGTTGATGTAACTCTGGAGGACTGGCAGAATGGTGGGGATCCACTTTTTTCTGTAAACTTTACCGGGATTACCAGCTATACCCATGTGGAAATCACAGATGATCCGGTAGAACAATATGTAACACGGTCAAATACCGACTGTACAGATATCATGATGTTTACGGATAACGGTTTCATCGCTGTCGACAACCTGCCCATTACCCTGGATGTACCCTTCGTAAATGCCAACGAAGGCGAACAGGTTTGTCTGGACTTTACCGTAAACGACTTTGTAGATATCGTGAGTTTTCAGTTTACCGTAGATTGGGATGAAACGGTATTGGAATTTGTTTCTGCTACCGGGCAAAACCTGCCCAACTTTTCAGGGATAAACCCCTTACCGGCAGATGGCCTCATGACCGTTTCCTGGTTTAATACACCCGATGGAATTACCCTCGATGATGGTACTGCCATCATCCAGCTTTGTTTTAATGTGATCGGAGGCTGCGGAGAAACTTCCGTCGTCAACATCATTGACGAGCCAACACCTATTGAAATTACCAACGAATCAGATCCCGGAACAGATATCGGTTTCCTCGCCGGTCAGGGACAGGTAGCCATCAATTGCTTCGATCCGGACGGATTGACCGTTGAAGTCGAAAGTGCTAACGTTTCACCGGGTGAGGACTTCTGCCTCGACATGACCGTTGAAAACTTCGATGGCCTTGTTGAATTTTCATATTCTGTAAACTGGAACCCGGATCTGCTTCAGTTCAACGGCTTCCAGAACATCAATAACGATCTTTTCTTTTTCAATGCCGGCAACTGGGATCAAAGCCAGGCTTCCAACGGAATTCTTACCGTAAGCTGGAATGACCCCTCCTGTTTTGGCGACGACTTACCCGATGGTGATATATTATCTACCCTCTGCTTTACGGCAATTGGAGGTTGTGTCAATTCACCAGTTACCATTACCAGCAATCCGCAGGAAATAAATGTATTAGACCAGTGTGGCGGAGATCATATTGGGATCAACACTTTCAACGGACTGGTAGAAATCGTATGTCCGGATGGCATTGTGGTTTCAGCAGGCGATTACGACCTCGATCCGGGAGAAGATATTTGTATTCCGGTAACGGTTCAAAACTTTACTAATATTGAAGACCTGCTTTTCACCATTGAGTGGGAAACAAGTGTGCTGCAATATAACGGCGTACAAAACTTCGGAATACCGGGTTTAACCGCTGCCAATTTTGACGATTCCTTCTCTGCCTTTGGCGCTATGTGTCTGGAATGGTCGGATATGTCCGGTTCGGGAGCCACGCTGGCCGATGATGCTGTATTCTTTGAACTTTGCTTTACAGTGGTCGGCGATCCTTACGATTGCTCCCTGATCAACTTCACGGACTTCCCTTGTGGCCTCAATGTTACAACTACGGAATCATCCGGAGTAAACGTTGGCCTAACCTCTCAGCCGGGCGAAGTTTGTGTCAATAATCCATTCAACTTTATTGTCGACATTTCTGAAAACAATGGAAATCTCGGTGATGAAGTTTGTGTGGATATTACCGTAGAGAACTTTGTAAGTCTGGAGCAACTTGAATTCTCAGTAAACTGGAACCCAACCCAGTTGGAATATACCCAACTGATGAACCCCTTCAACCTTCCAAACTTTACCGTAAGCAGCTACGACGATAGCAACGGAAGTATTGGTAGTGTTTCCGTAGACTGGGATAGCCAAACGATAAATGGTAACAGTATTCCCAACGGGACTGTGATCTTCACCCTTTGTTTCGAATTAATCGGAGATGAAGGAAATTGCGAAGACATTACCATAACCAACAACCCAACACCGATCAATGTCGTGCCGGCAAACTCCGGCGGAATCAATATTGGTATGAATGCCCTCGACGGAGAGATTTGTATCATCGAAAGCCTGAGCGTTTCGGCTTCCATCACAGGAGTTGATTGTCCGGGAGATAATACAGGCGCTATCGACATTACTGTAACGGGAGGATCGGGCAACTATACGTATGCTTGGAATCCACAACCTGGAATTCTCACAGATCAGGAAGATCAAACTGGTCTGACCAATACAACATACAACCTGGTGGTAACAGATGCCGACAATCCCAACGTATTTGTCGAGCAACAATTTGAAGTGCCCCTATCTGGTTTTGCACCAGTTGCAGATGCCGGTGAGGATGTTTCACTGCCTTGTGGTTCTTCGCTGCTGGACCTGGATGGTACCGGTTCTTCACAAGGTGTAGGACAATACACCTACCTGTGGACCGGACTGGACGGAGGCTCTGTACAACCGGGTGATGAAGAATTGCTTATGCCAACCATCTTCGGACCAGGTAATTACGAACTGATGGTAACTGATGAAACAACTGGCTGTACCGTGTTTGATACAGTCTTTGTAGAAGCAGCTGTAGTTCCCGGTGTGGAAGTGGAAGCACTTGACTCCATCGATTGTACAGTAGATACTGTTTCTCTTTCCAGCCTCGGATCATCTGTAGGAGCTGATTTTGAGTATGAGTGGACCACCGTAGACGGTTCAATTGTTCCAGGCACAGAAACAGAAGTAACAGCTCTGGTGACCGGAGAAGGATGGTACTTCCTGACGGTCACCAATATTAATAACGATTGTATGTCTACCGATTCGGCATTCGTGCAGGTCGATACCATTGCCCCAATTGCCGATGCCGGTATGGATCAGGTAATCGATTGTACTTCCAATACAGCAACCCTGGATGGTAGTAATTCAGATTCCGGTCCGACAATTACCTATGCATGGGCAGATCCAATGGGTGGTATGGCCGGATCAACCGCCACCATCACTGCTTCGGATATCGGAATCTATACACTGACAGTTACCAATACGGCTTCCGGATGTACGAATACAGATAGTGTTGAAATAGTAGGTGACCTGCAACTGCCAACCGCTAATGCAGGAGCAGATCAATTTATTACCTGTTTGGCAGATACCGTTGATCTGGATGGAACGGGTTCTTCTCAGGGCATTGACTTTTCTTACCAGTGGGTAGCACTTAGCGGTGCGCTTATTCCCGGTACAGAAACAATGATGGTTGCTCAGACTGACCAGCCGGGTGAATACCAGCTTACAGTTACTGATACAGGCAATGGTTGCGACGCGGTTACCACTGTTTTTGTGATTGAAGATATTGAAGCGCCGATAGCTGAAGCAGGTGTGACAGATACTGTTACCTGCGATGTCCCTACCCTGCAATTGGACGGAACGGGTTCTTCAGCAGGAGCTCCGGGTGAGTATACTTACCTCTGGACTGGTCCTGGTACCATTATAAATGAAACAACACTAATGCCGGAAGTAGACGCCGGTGGAACCTATTACATCGAAGTAACGGATGCTTTCAATGGTTGTACCTCCCTGGATTCTGTATTGATTACAGATCTTCAGGATAATGTTTCAGCCAGCATCGAAATGGCTGATACACTGACCTGTTTGGTAGGTCTTGTTACGCTGGATGCAACAGCCTCCTCAGCAGGAAACAATATTGTTTATTCCTGGTCAGGTAACCCATGTATCAATACTTCAAATCCGCTTAGTCCGACGGTTAATTGTGCAGGTACATTTACCCTGGAAGTAACAGATACCTCAACAGGCTGTTCGGCTACTGCATCTGTTACGGTTGTAGAAGACACGGAAGATCCGGTCATTGTAACCAATGACGATACCTACACCTGTAACGACGATTGCTTCAATCTGGATGCAACCGGAACATCCGTGGGAACGGATTATACCTACGCATGGACGCCGATTCCCGCCGGGAATGGGGTGATCAATGCCGGAGCAAATTCACTTTCTCCTGAAATTTGTGCACCTGGTGTATATGGACTTGTAGTTACAGATACAACAAACGGTTGTTTTGTGACCGGTTCAGCACTTGTAATGGCCGATACGATTCCGCCTTTAGCCATTGTAGTCGGTGATGTTCAGCTTACTTGTAACCAACCGGAAATTACCCTCGACGGCAGCCAGTCTGGTCCGGATGTAGATACCTATCAATGGTATTTCAATGGAACGGCTGTAGCTGGTGCCACAACCGATATGCTTTTGGCTGATGAAGCCGGTGAGTATGTGCTCGAAGTGTTTGGTGTAAATGGTTGTTCCTCTACCGATACCACAAACCTGCAAGAGGCCGCTCCACCAATAGCTGATGCCGTTGAAGAAACAGAACTGGGCTGTAGCGAAGACATGGTGACCATCATCAACGATATGTCCTCAGAAGGACCTGATATTTCTTACGAATGGATGGCCATCAGCGGTACGCTGGATCCTGCCACCATTGACTTGCAAAATGCCGTTGCGACCAGCGAAGGGACTTTCGTATTGACTGTCATTGACGGAATTACAGGCTGTACGGCAATGGATACCGTAGAAGTGATCAGTGGTTTGGGAACGCTCACACAGGCTTCCTTTACTTACGATCAGGAAGATTGTACGGATGAAGCTATGCTCTTCGGTTCGATTGGAGAAGGAGTTAGCGGCGTTTGGACCGTAAATACCAACGCAATCATTGAAATGCCCGATGTGGAAAGTACCCTGATCACCAGCCTGCAACCAGGCATCAATGTGGTTACCTGGACGCTTTCAGCAGATGGTTGTCCGGATTACAGTTCATTCTCGGATACGCTCTTTGTAGAATCTTTCCCGCTGGCCAATAATGATAATGCCGAAATGGCAGAGGACGAAACCAGTATTGACATCGCCGTTCTGGACAACGACTTCCTAAATGGAAACTCCGGAATGTCTCTGATGATCTCCACGCCTCCGGTGATCGGTAGTGTTACAGGTCCGGTAAACGGAATCTTTACCTACTCTGCACCACTTACTGCAGGCGGCGAAATTGAGTTCTACTACGAACTCTGCAGCGATGTTTGTCCAAATCTTTGTGATACAGCCCTGGTGCTGGTAAATATCAACAGAGAAGAAGTGAACATCAAACCCAACGGCATTACTCCAAACGACGATGGCAAAAACGATGCCCTGGTCTTCGACCAACTCTTGCTCAATCCGGAAGATTATCCGGAAGCACGTATCGTGATTTTCAACCGCTGGGGGGATACCGTATACGAAGCACAACCCTATCAGAACGATTGGAGAGGAACCAATATGGAAGGCCAGGACCTCCCTCAGGGTACCTATTATTACGTACTCCTGCTGGATGTGGGTGAATCAGAAATTGTACGAGGTGATGTAACCATCATCAGATAAATTATAGTAGCAATCCAAAACAGAAAGGCCCGAAGCATCCGCTTCGGGCTTTTTGTTTTTTATCCGACACTCTAAGGAGCCCTTTCTTATCTCCATAAGGCCGCAGACCTTTCCTCCATTTCGTTTTTATTGTCGGAGAATATCTTAAGGAAATCTAAAAGTACTCCCGATTTGTGGAATCTGCCTGTATATTGGCTCACCTATGGTGAATACAATATTCGCCGAAATTTTAGCGTATTACTTGGTGATCCTGATTTTTCAGGCTCCTTAAAACACCTTTGAGGCCCGCTCCGGCAGACCTCATACCGGGAAATTAAAAGATCCATCCATGAACCATTGGTTAGTTCGTAATGCAATCCTTTTGTTTGTTGGGCTTCTGCCCCTTGGGCTTTCAGCTCAGCTAAACGTTGAGGTTACCATCAACGGAGCATCCGCTACTTCTACCTGCGACGATGTTTTTAGCGATCCGGATATCTTCTGGCGCGCCGAAGTACAGTACCAGGGCTATGTTACTTACCCACAAGCGGGAGGCTGTTACACAAACCCGCCAAATGTACAGTACAGCGAAAGCTTCATTTGCACAGCCGATGTGCCTAATATGATCAATGTTTGCTTTCGGGTATTTGAAAATGACAACATCCTTCCCTGCGATATTCAAGCCAGTTGCGAAGAAACCATTTGCCAAAACTTTCCGGTTCCGGCTTCGGGTACCAGTGTAGACTATACCTTGTCTCTGCCAAACGGACAATCATCCGGTGGTACCCTCGATTTTACCATTAGTGCATCCGGTATGACACTGGATACACCCAATGACGATATTTGTGCCCCGATAGACCTGGGCCTCCTTAGTCAGGGAAGCAGCCTGGGGAATGCTGCATTAAGTAATTACAACAACCATTGCGCAACGCCAGCCAATGAGCCCAATCCCGGCGACTTTGGCGCCAACTGGAACAACAGCACCGGTGTCTGGTTTACATTTACCACCGGTCCCAATACGCTTCCTTACGCCGATTTTCAGGTCTTGTCTGATCCACAGAACCTCGGCGATCCGGTAAACCTGCAGGTGGCCCTTTTTACATCGGCAGATGGAACTTGTAATACGCCAATGACCATGATCTCCGACCAATATGAAAATGCCTCCTATGATGAGGTTTTTCAATTGAATTGCCTCCTGCCAAATACGACCTACTTTCTGTTAATTGATGGCGCCGCTTTTACACCTGATCAGGCTGTCGGCTTATTCGGAATACAGATCGATGCCTATGATGTGCTGGAAGGAGGAGACTTAAGATGTGAAGCGGAAGACCTGGGTACCGTCCCGGATGGTGGAATGATTGCTACTCCCGGACCGCGATCCAACCAATGTGCCGGTAGCTTTGGCGATCCATTTGTTTCAGCCTTTGTTTCCCAAAAGTCGGTTTGGTTCTCCTTTGTACCACCCGTTTCGGGCCATGTTTTGATTCAGGCAATAAGTGACTTGCCCCCTCCAACGGGCTACAATTCCATTGATCTTCAATTAGCGGTTTATCGCTCCAGCACCAACAGCTGTACGGGCTTCTTCTTCGAGCAGGAAAGCGTTTATACGGCTGCTGACCTGAATGAAAGTATGGAGCTGTCCTGCCTGGATCCGACCAGACCCTATTGGATCCTTATCGACGGTGCCGGAGATGATACCGAAGGGATCTTTGTGATTTCCATAACCGACCTTGGAGACGATACCCCGGTTTTTGATCAGGATATAACTATTTGTGCAGGCGACTCCTTCTCCGCCGGTTCCAGCATCTACAATACCACGGGTATGTATTCAGATACGCTCGCATTGCCTGGTGGTTGTGACAGTATTGTAAATACCAACCTCACGGTCCTTGATCCGGTGGTTGCCTCCTTTGACATAGTAAGTTATGCTACAAATATTGGCGTAGCAGACGGAGAATTGATGGGAAGTGCCAGCGGTGGTACAGGAAATTATACCTACCAGTGGTCAGATGGCCAAATGGGCGCTTTCGCGAATGGCCTTATTGGCGATGATCTGTATTGCCTCACGGTTACCGATGACCTGGGGTGTACCGATGATACTTGTTTTGTGATGCCCTATTCCACGGTCCCGATTCCAACGATTACCGGAGACCTGTTGGATTGCTTTGGCGACTCAGACGGCGTAATTGATCTGAGTGTTGAAAACGGGCAGCCGCCTTATGATTACAATTGGGAAAATGCTGATTTCACCCTTTCGGGGAATGGCACTATCGCTAATGAGGGCGATTTGGTTCAGGTTCCAAATCTTCCCGCCGGTGATTATTCTTTTACGATTACAGATGGCATAAATGATACCATAGTAAGCGCAGCCATAACACAGCCGGCTGAACTGGTCATAGCTCTGCTGGATTTGGAGGATGCCAGTTGCTTTGGCGAATGTGATGGATTGCTCAGCGTGGAAGGCATGGGAGGTGTACCGCCTTACCAATTCTCCTGGAGTAATGGATCCGGCATGGCTGATCTTACGAATTTATGTGCCGGCGATTACACCCTTACCCTAACCGATGCAAATGCTTGTGAAGCCATTGAAACCTACACAATCAATCAACCCCCTGAATACATCGCTACCATCACCGTCAATAATCAGGTGAGTTGCTTTGGAGGAGCAGATGCCTCCATCACCGTTTCCACAAATGGCTCGGATGCTGCTTACGATTGGGATAATGGCGGCGATATGGCGACCCTGAATAACCTCCCCGCCGGATTCTATGCCGTTACAGTTATCGGTACGGATGGCTGTGAAGCAACAGCTTCGGTTGAAGTGACCGAACCGGCAGCTCCGGTTGCGGTAAGCGTTAATGTCCTTCAGGAGATATCCTGCTTTGAAGCGGCAGATGGGCTGGTTGAAGCGGTAGTTACCGGGCCAGGCACCTCTTTTACCTACGATTGGACTTCCAACGCTTCCGCCGGTTCTACAGCCGGAGGATATGGCCCCGGAAGTTATTCAGTGACGGTTACCAATGAAGCCGGTTGTTCCGCTTCCGCGAATTTCATGCTGGACGAACCCGATGAGATACAGGCAACTTTCAGTACCGAAGCGGTTACCTGCCTGACTGCAGAAGACGCAGGCATCATAAATGTGGAAAGTACAAGCGGAGGAATGGACCCATACATGTATTCGGCAGACGGTTCTGTGTACACCACTGAAACAATGATCGACGGACTGACAGCCGGAGCTTATCAACTTTATGTACAAGATGCGAATGGCTGTGTGGAAACTTTCGACTTTGAAATTGAAGGCCCGCCGGATTTGACTGTAGACCTTGGCCCCGACCAGTTCATTACACTCGGTGAGACGATCAATCTTTCGGCGACAGCCACCAACAACAATGATTTGGTGTATACGTGGACCATCCCGGGCTTAAGTGAGGAATGCCTGACAGCATCCTGTGACCAAATCCAATTGCTGCCTGTAGACAATGTAAACATACTCGTAAGCGTACTGGATACAGTAAACCAATGTACGGCCGCCGATGAGGTGTTTATCGAAGTATCCAAGATCCGGAACGTCTATACCCCAAATGCTTTCTCTCCGAATTTTGACGGGATCAATGACGTGTTTACCATTTATGGCGGACCGATCATAAACCAGATCAAAACACTACAGGTGTTTGACCGGTATGGAGCGATGGTGTATCAGGCTGACAGCTTCAAAGCGGGCGATGAATCAGCGGGCTGGAACGGTATGATCCGCGGGCGCATGGGCCAGTCGGGGATATACGTTTTCATGGCTGAAGTAGAATTCATCGATGGAGTAACAGAAATTGTCAAAGGGGATATTCTCCTGACGAATTAACCATTCGGCGAAAGCCAAAAAAAGAGCCGCATCCGGAATGTTCCGAATGCGGCTTTATTATTGTCGGACATTAAATCCTTAATTCAAGCGCTCAATGATCCCGGCAATTCCCTGGCCACCGCCCACACAGGCTGTAACCATTCCGTATTTCTGGTTGCGTCTGCGCAATTCACTGATGATTTGCGTTGTCAGTTTTGCACCGGTACAACCCAGTGGGTGTCCGAGTGCGATTGCACCACCATTTACGTTTACTATATCCGGATCTAAACCGGCTTCCTGAATAACTGCCAGGGACTGAGCCGCAAAAGCTTCATTCAATTCAATGAGGTTGATGTCATTCAACTTCAGTCCGGCCTGGCTCAGTGCTTTGGGAATAGCCACGCAAGGACCAATACCCATGTAAAGCGGATCTACACCGGCTACCGAGCAGCTAACCAGACGTGCAATGGGCTCCAGATTTAGTTTTTTAACCATTTCCTCGCTCATTACAAGCGTAAAGGCAGCACCGTCAGATGTTTGGGAAGAGTTTCCTGCCGTTACCACCCCGCCCTGGGCAAATACCGGACGGAGTCTGCCCAGTGCTTCTTTGCTGGTGGATCGGCGAACCCCCTCATCCATGGCAACCGTATGACTGCCTTCGACTTTCTTGCCATCTTTCACATAGACATCAGGTACTTCAATGGGGATAATTTCCTCATCAAACTTGCCGCCATCAATGGCTTTTGCTGCCAGAGTATGTGATCGCAAAGCAAACTCGTCGGATGCATCCCGGCTGATTTTGTATTTATTGGCTACCGCCTCCGCAGTGAGCCCCATACTCGCTACATAGTTTGGTGTATGATTGGCCACTTCATAGGAAGGAGCCAATTTGTATCCCGTCATGGGGATCATGCTCATGCTTTCCGTTCCTCCAGCGACATATACCTGACCCATCCCTGCACGTATTTTCGCCACAGCGATGGAAATGGTTTCGAGGCCACTGGCACAATAGCGATTTACGGTCATGCCCGGAACGGGTTTACCAAGCGCACGCACAGAGATCATGCGACCAATTTGAAGGCCTTGTTCGCCTTCCGGATTGGCACAGCCCACGATGCAGTCATCTACCAGGGCAGGGTCCAGTTCAGGCGTATCCTCCAGCATTTTTTTGATGATCCGAACAGCCAGGTCATCGGACCGAAAATTTCGGAATCCGCCTTTTTTGGCTTTGCCAACAGCCGATCGATATGCTTTTACAATATATGCTTCCATGATAATTTTATTAGAAGGGGATCGCTCCCCGGGAGTTCTTTAATTAATTGCGCAAAGGTTTGTTGGTCGTAAGCATGTGCTGAATGCGTTCCAGCGTTTTTTGCTCACCACACAAGCTCAGGAAGGCTTCGCGTTCCAGATCGAGCAGGTATTGTTCGCTTACCTGCTGGCTGCCGGTCAGATCACCTCCACAAAGCACCCAGGCCACTTTTTGAGCAATCTTAATGTCGTGCTCACTGGCATATTTACCCAGTTTCAATTCATTGGCAGCAACATAAAGGGCTCCCAGACCGGTGCGTCCCAATACGGTAATGTCTTCCCGTTGTAAGGGTTGCGTATAGTTGTCAGCAAGATCCAGTACCTCGTGCTTAGCCCGGGCAATGCGCCGATTCAAATTAATTTCCACCATATCTTTCTGCGGCAATAAATAGCCATAGTCGAATGCCTGATGGGCAGAAGTAGCTACATTGGCCAATGCAATGGTTTTAAACTTCTCAATCAGGGTAGGAATCATAACGTCCCCTTCGAAGAAGGAATCGCTGGCTCGGAGGGCAAACTCTTTGGTTCCGCCACCACCGGGAATCAATCCGACTCCAACCTCTACCAGTCCGACGTAGGACTCCGCAGCTACAACAGCGGCATCACAGTGCATGATCGTTTCGCAACCGCCGCCGAAAACATAGCCCTGCGTAGCGGCAACAACCGGAATGGCTGAGTAGCGGCAACGCATGGTGGTTTGCTGGAAGAGGTTTACAGCCATGTTCAGTTCATCGAATTCCTGCTGATAAGCCATCATGGCAATCATCATCAGGTTGGCGCCTACCGTAAAGTTGGTGGCATCATTTCCGATCACGAGTCCTTTCCAGTCTCCCTCTTCCGCAATCTGTATGGCATCGTTCATGCCGCGCAAAACGCCTTCGCCCATCGCGTTGGACTTGGAGGTGAATTCGAGGCAAAGTACGCCGTCTCCAATATCGTGGAGGATGGTTTCACCGGTAGTATGTACCGGTTTTTTATCGCGGTAATTATCCAGGATGACAAATTCAGAAGTTCCCGGTACTACCAGGTATTTTTTCTGGTCGATGTCGTAGTAATATTTCTTGCCTCCTTCGCGCTTATAGAATTTCTCAACGCCTGCGTTTAGCATTTCTTCTACCCAGTCCGGAACGGTATGTCCGGCCTTTTTACATAGCTCGGCACCATTTTTCACCCCGATAATATCCCAATATTCAAAGGGGCCAAAACTCCAGGCGTAGCCTGTTTTCATGGCATTATCGATATTGTAAATGGTATCGGATATTTCCGGAATGCGGTTGGAAGCGTAGGAGAAAAGGCCCAGCATGTATTTGCGTACCAGTTGGCCGCCTTTGTCTTCGTGATCGAAGATCAGCTTGAATTTCTTTTCTTTTTCATCAACCTGCTTAACCAAATCGAGGCTGTCCAGTTTGACCTTTTGGGTTGGCTCATACTCCAGTGTTTCCGTATTGAGGACCTGGATGATGCGACGGCCGTTTTCGTCCCGCTTGTCGGTTTTCTTATAAAATCCCTGGCCGGATTTATCTCCGTAATATTCATTTTCGAGCAGGTACTGCACATATTTCGGAATGTCGAAAGATTGCATCACCTGATCATCGGGACAGTTTTCCTGTATACCCCGGGCAACTTTTACGGCAGTGTCCAACCCAACGAGATCTCCCAGTCGGAAAGTAGCCGTCTTTGGCCAGCCAATTGGCGCACCGGTGATCTTATCTACCTCTTCCAGGCGGAGCCCCAATTCTTCGGTGAGGTTAAAAAGTGCTACGGAGGAGTAAATACCTATTCGGTTACCGATAAATGCGGGCGTGTCCTTAGCTTCAATAGGTTGTTTGCCCAGATAGCGGTCGGCATAATCGTAAAAGAAGTCGAGTACCTCCTGATCGGTATCCGGACCCGGAATGATCTCAAAGAGACGCAGGTAACGAGGCGGATTAAAAAAGTGTGTGCCGCAGAAGTGCTTGCGGAAATCTTCTGTTCTTCCTTCGGCCATCAAATTGATAGGTATCCCTGATGTATTGGAAGTGATCAGGGAGCCTTTTTTGCGGTACTGGTCGACTTTTTCGAAAACCTGCTTTTTGATCTTGAGGTTCTCAATCACCACTTCAATTACCCAGTCGCAATCGCTGATCTTTTCAAAATCGTCTTCAAAGTTTCCAATGGTGATTCTGGAAGCAAATTCTTTTTTATACAAAGCGGCCGGTTTTGCTTTGAGCGCATTTTTCAGCGCCTGAGCAGCTACTTGATTTCGAGCTTCCGGACTGTCTTTCTGGTTTTCGGGCAATTCGCGGGGCAGGATGTCCAGCATCATTACCTCCAGTCCGATATTAGCAAAATGGCAGGCAATGCCGGAGCCCATGATACCGGAACCAAGGACTGCGACTTTTCGTATTCTTTTCATGAACGAAATTTTCGGAATTTATTTGGAATAACGGAGATTGTACGTGTTGGGAACCTTCGTCTTTTTATCAACTGTTTCCCGGGGCAACAAGTTTAGCGAATTTTCGCTAATTTTTGAAGAAAAGCAGCTTTAAATGCTAAATAGGTGTGATTTTGTGTTTGCTTGACGCGAATGGCGGAAAAGTATTACCGAATTTTTCCGGAATTGGTCCAATATTAGGCAGAAGTAGCCCGTTTCTACATCCTTGGATCATTAATCGGGCAAAACCTTTCATATTTTGTCACCAATTGATAATTTGCATCCCGCAATGAACGCTGTCGTGAATTTGCAGCATTTCAAAACTTAAAACCGAAACTATGTTTCAGAACGTGCTCTTGCTCTTTCAATCCACGGATATTGTACGTGAAGGGGAGGAGGGCGTAGGATCGCAAAGCCTGTTTGATATTATTATCGAAGGAGGGCCGTTGGGTATTCTCATCGTAGTTGTACTCCTCGCCTTGTCGATCATCGCTTTGTATATCTTCGTCGAACGCTATCTGACAATCAAGCGAGCTACCCGCGTTGATCAGAGTTTTATCCACAACATCCGCGCAAATGTTGGTTCCGGAAATATTGCCGCTGCCAAAGCTTTGTGCCAGTCTACCGATTCTCCGGTCGCCCGGATGGTCGAAAAAGGGCTTATGCGGATTGGCAAACCACTACGTGATATCGATGCAGCTATCGAAAACGTGGGCAACCTGGAGATCTTTAAGCTGGAGAAGAACCTCTCCACACTGGCCAGTATCGCCGGTGCCGCTCCAATGATCGGTTTCTTTGGTACAGTGACAGGTATGATCCTGGCCTTCTATCGAATGGCAACCGAGCAAAATGTTACTCCGGATATTCTCGCCGGCGGTATCTATCAGGCACTTATCACTACAGCTCTCGGACTGTTTATCGGCATCCTGGCGTTTGTAGGATATAACATCCTGGTAGCCAATGTCGAGAAAGTGGTTTTCCACATGGAACGCACTACTGTTGAATTTATGGATCTGCTGCAGGAACCAACTGCCTGATCTAAATATTTGTCACCGTTATGGGATTAAAAAAGCGAAATAAGATTAGTGCAGAATTTAGTATGTCTTCATTGACAGACATTATCTTTCTGTTGCTCATCTTCTTTATGCTCACCTCGACTTTGGTCAAGATCACACAACCTGTAGATCTGCCTGAATCGGATTCCAAAACGGTGGCACCTACATCAGCGCTTGTGGGAATAACACCAGATGGTACCTACTCGCTGAATAATGTCCCGGCTTCTTTGTCATCGATCGAATCGAGCCTGCGCTCGGAATGGCCGACCAGAGAATCCCGGGAGAGCGTAACGATAACCATCGTTGCAGATAAAGGGGTTCCGTTTGAAAAAGTTGAACGGATCATGGAAATAGCCGGACGCTTGCGCGTGAAGGCCATTATTGCTACCAAGCCCCGACAGGGTTGAGAAAACTACATTTCAAATGGGTATTAAAAAAAGAAGTAAGGTTAGCGCAGAATTTAGCATGTCTTCATTGACAGACATTATCTTCCTGTTGCTCATCTTCTTTATGCTCACCTCCTCCCTGGTTGCTCCTAACTCCCTGAATTTGAAATTACCGGGTACCAGTAAAGTACCCAGCACGGTATCTTCCAAACTGGACAATGTGCGCATTTCAAGCTCCGGCGACTACTACCTCAACGGACGCCGCCTTAGCTGGAATGAACTGGATGGCGAATTGGCCAATAAAGCCCGGGCCAGCAGCCGAAAATTGTCTATTACAATTTCCCCTTCCCCTCAGGCACCTACTGAGTCTGTCGTTCGCGTTATGGATATTGCCTTGCGGCGAAAAATCGATGCCATCCTGGCTGCCGAAGTAGATTAAGCTTGATGCAGATTTTTTAACCCGGAAGGCTGTTTAGACTGGTTTGGAAGCTAAAAAAGTGTTAAAATGCACTTTGGTTCCCGCCAAATAGAATCTTCTCTACATCTGGCACGTTGAACCACAGGTAATACAATGTATCGCATTACCTCAAAATCCATTGATTATGGACGTTGTACTGGATAAACAAGAACAAGAAAACAAACGCAAAGGACTGATAACGAGTATCGTTATCCACACCCTTCTGCTTACCCTCATCCTTTTACCCCTGCTTACGTTCCCGGATCCGCCTCCAGGCCAGGAAGGTATCCTGGTAAATCTGGGCGCCGACTTTGGCCAGGGAGATGAAAATGCTCCCGAACCTTCTGAAGCGGTTGCAGAACCGGTAGATGAAACCAATCCCGAAGAAGAAGTAGAAGCTGCCACGGATCCCGATCCGGATGTTGCAGAAATCGATGAGCCGGAAGTGGAGGATCAACCCACTCCTGATCGCGAAGTGGTAACCACTGAAGATCCGGAGGCCATTGCACTGCAGAAACAAAAAGAGGAGGAAGCCCGTAAAAAACGGGAAGCCGAGCAAGACCGCATCCGCCGCGAAGCGGAAGAAGCCGCCCGGAAAAAACGGGAAGCCGAAGAAGCCGAACGCAAGCGCCTGGAAGAGGAAGCAAAATACAATGAAACAAAAAGTAAGTACTCCGGTGCCTTTGGAGGCGATGATGGCGAAGGCAAAGGAGAGACCGGGCAATCCGGAAATCAGGGTGATGCCAATGGCGATCCCGATGCCTCTGCCCTGGAAGGCGTAAGTACGGGTACCGGTCAGGTTGGTGGCGGACTCGGAAGCCGGGGCGTTTCATACAAACCTACTGTGCGTGATAATTCCCAAAAGCAGGGAATCATAGTCGTAAAAGTTTGTGTCGACAGTAATGGAAAAGTGATTTCCGCTGAATGGACTCAGGCAGGTTCTACTACCACCGACTCACAATTGCGTTCAATTGCCATTAGTGCAGCTAAAAAATGGAAGTTTACATCGAGTAGCGTGAGTAAACAGTGTGGAACCATCCGCTACGACTTTAAAGTGCAATAGATCTTAAGATCCTATAAAGAAAAGGACCGGGGGAGCAGGTAACAATCTGCTCCCCTGTGTTATTTACAGGTGTAGCAGTCCCCAAAATGCCAAAGCCTGCCCGAAGCGGCTTTCGTTATCCTGTATGTAAGACGACATTTTTACTTTTTTTGAAGTGGCTAATTCTCAAACCGCTTTCTCATTTTTTCTGGATACAGCAACGAAAGATTCTACCGCTTAATAAAGGATATCGCATAATTCAGGGAGTAGTATAGAATTTAATTTGGTAAATGCCGATATTTACTAATAACGATTTTGCGTTATTGAGGAAGTACTATTTACTAAAGCAATCTAATCCCAGGGGTGTATCTGTGCATCGCAGCAATGATTTTCATTGTAAAGCGAAAGTTTGATAATCATCAAAACCCCGGAGTATGGAACCGAGAACCGAGAGAAAATCAAAGAATCGAAGGCAAATAAGCCTGATACTAACTGTTGTAATTCACACCCTGGTATTGGTAGTGATTTTCCTTCCCCTTTTGTCAAATCTGGATTTGTCTGATCTTGGTTTGCAGGAAGGCGGCAACAATAATGAGTTTGTCGTACAGGTAGATCAGTCAGCGCTTGGAATTCCCCACCTGCCTGTAGAGGTAGAAAAGGAGGAGGAAGATGCTGAAAAAGAAGAAAAGGAAGAAGAAGCCCCAAAAGAAAAACGGGCCAAAGATTCAGAATCAAGCCGGGAAACGGCAGAGGAACTGATCTCCAATCCACTGGAAGATGCCGTGGTTGATGCTGCCCCCAAAGCAGTGAAAACAGAAGCTCCGAAAAAAAGTACCCATTCCGCGAAAGCGAAATACATTAATGCACTCGGACAAGAGGTCCCCGACAGCGGGGGAGGAGGCAATGCAACCTCCGGACCCAGTCCGTCACTACCAGGCCTCGACAATGATATTCTTAAATCAGGATTTTCTGTACAAGGCATGGATGGAAGGTATCCGCTAATTAGCCCGGAAATCAAGGAAGCCATACGGGAAAATGGCCGCGTGGTTATTCGAATTTGTATCAATGACCGGGGAGAAGTGATTCGAGCCGATTATACCCAGGCTGGTACCATGGCCTCTACCTATCTAAAGCAACTGGCAGAAGCCAACGCCTGTAACTGGAAGTTTAATTCGAGTTCAAGAAGCCTGCAGTGCGGAAAAATTGTATATGACTTTAAGGTGCAATAGCCTTTTTAATACTTATCCCCCTATTCCCTGTCATGTTTTTCGTGGCGGGGATTTTTTATGGGAGTATCAACAACATAATGCATGCTGTTTGTTATGAAATGGATAACTCCTGTGGGTAGCACTTCTTAACTTCATGGCAAATACCCGGCTAATGCGATTATTGCTTTTACTTTTATATGGACTTTTTTTCTCCTCTTTATTATCTGCCCAGGATTCCTATACCGGAGTCGTTCGGGATTTGGATACCGGGGAACCCTTGCCCTATGTGAGCGTCTACCATGAAGCAAGCGGATCGGGTGTAATTGCCGATGAGGATGGCCGTTTCCGCATAAACCTTTCGGCGAAAGCCCTTGTAAAGATCTCTTATGTCGGATATCAGGACCAGGAAGTTGAGTTGCAAAAAAGGGAGCTTAACGAGGTATACCTCGAAAAAGTAATTGATTATGTAACCGGTCCTGTCATTCGGGATGTTCCCATCCAAATTAGAAATCCGGTGCCTGCCATGCAGTTGAGGGCCTCTCAATTAAACAGAGATTTAGATATCAGCTTGTTACCCGCACTCAACCGGGTACCGGGATTACACATGCAGACAGGCAATCTCAATACCAATCGCATAAGCATACGAGGCATTGGAAGTCGATCGCTTTATGGTACTTCCAAATTGCGGGTTTATTTAAACCACATCCCCCTTACCGACGGCTCGGGCAATAGCAGCATCGAGGATATTGATATGAGTATCATTGATCAGGCTGATGTTTTGAAGGGGCCGGGCGCTGTGGCTTATGGGGCACCCCTGGGAGGGCTTATTCATTTGAAGGCAAAACAGCGTGAAGCCGGATCCATTTTCAGTAAGAGCACCGTCGGTTCTTTTGGCTTGTTCAGAAACAGTACAGGTTTTAACACCCAAATAGGCAGCAATGGATGGATGAAAGCCAACTACCATTTGAGCCGAAGCGATGGTTACCGGGACAATAGCGGTTTCCGCAGAGAAGGGTTGAATCTTTATGGGGAGAATTACCTGGGAAGCAATTCCATTTTCCAGTATCTGGTGGTTTACAGCAAATTGAAAGCTTTTATTCCAAGCTCCCTGAATGAAAATGATTTTGAAAACCAGCCAACAATAGCCGCTTCCAACTGGCAAGCGGTAAGAGGGTTCGAGGATTACGAAAAACTGCATGCGGGGCTGTCGCTCGAGCATAGTTTTGGAAGCTTGTTTAATCGGAATTTAGTGCTGGTTTCCAGTTTGTTTACTTCTTCCTATGACGGCTATGAATTGCGTCCGTTTAATATTCTGGATGACAACCGACAGGCAATGGGAGGCAGAACAACCCTGTCTCTGATTGAAAGACCTTATCATTCCCGAAAAAGGACATTGCTAAGCCTGGGCACTGAATTGTTTCGCGACAAAGTGGAATGGCAGACCTTCGAGACCCTTAATCGCAGTCCGGGAGCGATCCTGAGCAACAATCGCGAAACGCGCACCTATGTGAATGTATTTCTGAAGAGTGATTTGCAGTTGGGCCCGTTTTTTATCTCGAGTGGTTTGAATCTAAACCAGACAAAATATTCTTATTCAGATCTGTATTCAGCCGACAGCCTGGACTTATCGGGAGATTATGATTTCGATCCCGTAGTTTCTCCCCGGCTGGCCATATCCTATACGATGGAAGACCGCTTTAGTTTTTTCGGTAACATCAGCCACGGGTTCTCCGCCCCGTCTCTGGAGGAAACCCTGACCCCGGATGGAAGCATCAATCCGGATATCCAACCTGAAAAAGGCTGGAGCCTGGAAGCCGGCACCCGTGGATTGATCTTTAATTCCTTCCATTATGAAGTATCTGTTTATCGGATGTGGGTCGAAGATCTGCTGGTAGCCCGGCGGATTAGTGCGGATCAATATGTTGGAGTAAATGCCGGGAAAACACGGCACGACGGCCTGGAAGTATTTCTGGATTATCGAAAAACCTGGTCAGATTGGGTCCTTCGTCCGCATCTAACCTACACCTTCACCAACTATCGCTTTATTGAATTTGAAGATCTGGACCAGGATTATTCAGGAAACAGACTGACTGGCGTAGCTCCACACCAGTTGTTTTGTGGTTTTGATCTGCAATGGCAGGATAAGCTGTATGCATTTGTAAATTATGAATACCGTTCTGCCTTTCCGATGCGGGATGATAACAGCGTGAACTCAGATCCTTATTCCCTGCTGCATCTTAAGGCTGGATATAAAATTGACTTAAACAAAGGTTGGCAGCTGGATGTTTTCGGTGGAATTCAGAATCTTTTAAACGAGCATTACGCTTCCATGATCCTGATCAATGCGCCTTCATTTGGTGCTCCGCCCAGGTATTATTACCCGGGGCTTCCCCGCAACTGGTTTGCCGGATTAAAGATCAGCAAGTCCTTAAATTAGAAAAGCCCGCCTTCGATTGCTTTCACAATAAAGACGGGCTTTGTCGGGATGACAGGATTTGAACCTGCGACCGCACGGCCCCCAGCCGTGTGCGCTACCGGACTGCGCTACATCCCGGGGTTAGTTTGGGTTTGAGTGTGAGTTTGAGTTTGAGTTTGAGGGTGTCCCGATAGCTATCGGGATGAGTGTGAGGGTCGTTTAAGTCTTTTTTTGGAGACCATATAACATTTTTGACACCTCTGTGTACCTTTTTATCAACTCATCGTATTGCCTTTGGTCTATTATTTCTAAATCTAAGAAGATATCCAAACTGGCAACACATTCATACAATGAACTCCTACTCATAACGTAGAACCTTCGCTTATCTGCGGGAGAGGTTCTTCCTACTCCTTCTGCCAAATTAAGGGCAATACTTTTTGTTGCGCGTTTAAGCTGATCGGCCAAAAAAGGTAATTTTTTGGCTAGATCATTGTAAATCAAGGGCAAAATCTCTTTGTTCAACGATCGTATTCGTTGATAGACAATTAGCTTTTGAAAATCAAACAACTCCACACTTTCCATCTTCCTCAAATCATTTCAATTATTCAAACCCAAACCCAAACTCATCCCGATAGCTATCGGGACAAACTCACCATAGTGGGTAATGGCGGATTCGAACCGCCGACCTCATGCCTGTCAAGCATGCGCTCTAAACCAACTGAGCTAATCACCCTGAGGTCGCCCTGCAACTGCTTTCAGCTGCGCGGCCTGCAAAGATACATTGTGGAAAAAGGGATTGCAAATACTTAGGTAAAGTTTTTCAAAAGACAATAAGGAGAAGCATCTTTTGGGTTTGGCCAGGAAGATCAAACCGGTAAAGCGCAACAGGTTGTTAGCGCTTGTTTCGATGATTTCTTCCACCGCCGCGTTTGCCACCATGACCTCTTCCCCGGCTGTAACCGCGACCACCGCCTCTGGACTTTGGATTCCATTTTGGACTTTCTCCCAACTCGGGTGGAATGGGTACTTTCATCACTTCGCGCTCGATCAATTGCTCGATCTGCGAAAAATCGGCCATGTCTTTTTCATTGATGAGGGTGAGGGCTACACCGGTCGTGTCTGCCCGGGCCGTACGACCAATACGGTGTACGTAATCCTCGGCATTGCCGGGAACATCGTAGTTGATCACCAGATTGATATCCTTGATGTCGATACCACGGCTCAAAACATCTGTGGCAACGAGTATTCGGGTTTTCTTGGCGCGGAATTTACTCAACACTTCCTCCCGTCCTTTCTGGTCGAGATCGCTGGAAATCCCGTCTGCCTGAAATCCTTTTCTCTTTAGGGAGCGTACAATGTCAAACACTTTACGCTTGGTCGAACTGAATATCAGGATGCTCTTATAATTGGGTTTGTCTGCGATCAGGTAATTCAACAAATCTGCCTTTTGCGTATCGTAAGCCAGATAGGCTGCCTGCAGTACCCCTTCGGCCGGTTTGGAAAGTGCAATGGTTATCTCCTCCGGCTCGTGCAGGATATCATTGGCAAACTTGCGAATCTTTGATGGCATGGTCGCACTAAACATCAGATTCTGACGCTCCTTGGGCAGGTAAGACAGAATCTTATTAATGTCTTCCATGAATCCCATATCCAACATGCGGTCTGCTTCATCGAGAATAAGATGCTTGATGTTGTCAAACTTGGCATACCCCATATTAAGGTGGGAAATGAGCTTTCCGGGCGTAGCAACAACAATGTTGGCACCGGCCTTTAAAGCCTTTTTTTGCTGATCAAATTCTATTCCGTCTCCACCACCATAAATGGGGAGCGAACTAACGCCTACAAAGTAAGCGAAGCCCTGGATCTGCTGATCAATCTGTAAGGCCAATTCGCGGGTGGGAACAATAACCAATGCACTGGTGCCCGGCTGAGGGTTTCGGGCAATCTGATCCAGAACCGGCAATATGAAGGCCGCCGTTTTTCCGGTACCTGTCTGTGCGCAGGCAATCAGATCTTTGTGGTCTAAAATTAATGGAATCGCTTGTTCCTGGATGGGAGTGGCTTCCTCAAATCCCATATAGTAAAGGGCTTCGAGTAATTGCTCATTGAGTTCTAATTCAGTAAATCGCATGGTTCGCTAAGGTCGTATTATTTTGGGACTTCAACTATGTAATTATTTATTTCCCCGGGAAATCATCTCTACCAGGCCGAAATACGTCAAATAAAGTGACCGGACTGAGGGCTTTCCCGGAATGAACGGCATTGGATGGAATGGTAAGCATGCCACCTGCTTTGCAAGTACAGGTGTTCCCATCGATGGTCATTTCAAAAGCGCCGCTCAACATCAGGGTAACTTGTTCCTGAGGATGGCTGTGCTCGGGAAGTTTAGCCCCGGCTTCAATCTCCCAAAGCACAAGGGTCATACCCTCCGTGTGCACAAATTTGCCGTGGAAACCAGGCATTAATTCGTGGCTTTCTATCCCGTCAAACAAATGTAAATGCTCCATATTACTTTGTAGATTTTATAAAGTCGATCACCCCTTCCATAAATACTTTTTGATCATCCCACATGGCCAGGTGACTGCCATTGGGGCAATAAAGATACTGTCCGTTTTGAACAAGGCCGCTCATTTCTTCCATTTCTTCCGGCTTCATGGTGTCGTATTTTGCCCCAACCATCAAGGTGGGGACTTCAATCTGAGCAAGCTCTTCCCAAACGCTCCAGCCTTTGAGAATGCCTCCCGGGACAAATTCGCTGGGTCCTTGCATGTATTCATACACATGCTGATTGGTATGGCCGAAACTTCTGCCAACGGACTCGGGCCAGACTTCGGTGCGGCAGATGTGCTTCCGGTAATATTCTTCAAAGACCAGATCGAGGTAGGTCTCGTTCTGGTAGTCCTCCTGTTCTTCAAAATAGGATAGGGAGTCGATCAGGCTTTGCCGCATTTGAGAACGCAAATAAGCATTGTAGGCTTCGTATTTATCAAAGTCGGCAGTCATATTACAAACCACCAATCCTTTCAGATTTTCCTGATATTTCAAGGCGTATTCCATAGCCAGTATACCGCCCCAGGAATTCCCCAGCAGAAAGAAATTGTCCTTGCCAAGTCCCAGTGCCTTCCGTACCTGCTCCACTTCTTCTACAAATCGGTCGATGGTCCAAAGGCTGTCGTTATCGGGCTGATCGGAATAGTAGGATCCCAATTGATCGTAGTGATAAAACTCAATGCCTGCTTGCGGGAAAAAACTTTCAAAACACTCCATGTACTCATGCGTGGCAGCCGGACCGCCATGCAGCAACAGCACCTTAATATCCGGATTATTTCCAAATCGCTTGGTCCAAACCTCATAACCTTCTTCCAATTCGATCATTTGAATGCCGGCCATTTGGTAGGCACCTGCTGTTTCAAAGGAAAAATAATCTGCTTCCGGGCAGTCAGTCTGCGGAGCCGGTTGCGTACATTGTATGAAAGTGATGAGACATAAAATGGAAAGGAATTGCAGGAAGTGTAAAGGGTTCATTATCTTAAGCTTGTCATGAGATGATCGATGATCTACTCTGTCAATATACCAAATTAAACCAAATTTTATGATGCTTGATCGCTCGAGAAAAGCAGCTTTGCGTGCTATGATTTTCCGTCATCTGGATGGCCTGGCTACGGGTCCTGTTTTGGATGTATTACACCGAAGGCAGGTACTGGACAAACTGCTGCAACAGAAAACGGTAAATTTGGAAAGCTTTGCCAAAGAGCTGCATGCGAATGAAGGATACCTGAATGTGGCTTTGCGAATTCTTTGTTCGCAAGGCTGGTTGCAGCAGGATATCAACCACAAAACCGATGCGATTACTTATTCGCTGACTGCTGCAAGCGAGGCCGCTTTTAAGCTGGCTCCCTTTTATCAACTTCCCGTCGCTTTTATAAAAGATGCTGTACACCTTCAGAATTACATTGTCAAGGGATTTGATGTGGGTGCATTCAACCGCCTTTCTGCTTTATTCGATTTACATCGAAAGGGCTGGGAACTTCCCGATGACCTTCCCGAAGAACTGGAAGCGCAGGTTAGAGGACATCTGGAAGGCCTGATCGCCGGTCCGCTGATTGTCAGCCTGGGAATCCGGGGATTGTTTCACAATTATTTTAGTGTAGCTCCTTTTCGGGTGGAAGAATATAGCCTGTATGATACCGAATTGCGGGCCATCCTGCGGTTTTTTACGGAGCTGAACTGGATGCTCGAAAAGGACGGCATCTTCAATTTTACCGAAGAAGGGGTTTTCCTGGCCCGCCGCGCCGCTGCTTATGGCGTTACGGTTTCCTACCTGCCCATGTTTGGTAAGGTCGAAGAATTGATATTCGGTGATCCCGGCATATTCTGGAATCGACCCGCCGGTTCGCCCGAAATCCATGTCGACAGAGCCATGAATGTCTGGGGTTCAGGGGGAGCACACAGCACCTATTTCAAAAAGATCGATGAAATTATCATTGATATTTTCAACAGACCACTGGCAGAACAACCCGCCGGTTTTCTGGACATGGGCTGTGGCAACGGGGCACTGATTGAGCATGTATTTGATGTAATTTGGAAGCAAACAGCACGAGGGAAAGTACTCAGCGATCATCCGCTGTTCATCATTGGTGCCGATTATAACCAGGCCGCCTTGCAGGCAACCCGTAAAACCCTGCTCAAAGCCGATATATGGGCAAAGGTCGTTTGGGGAGACATCAGCGATCCGGATCAGTTGGCCTCCGAATTAAAAGAGAAATACAATATCCAGCTTGGAGATTTACTCAATATGCGGTCTTTTCTGGATCACAATCGCATCTTTCAGTTTCCGGCAAAAGTGACTGACCAATTCGAAAAAAGATCCAGTGGCGCATTTGCTTTTCGCGGCAAGCGAATCCCCAATGAATTGGTCCAACAAAACCTGGTGGATCATCTCCGGAAATGGGCACCCTACGTACGCAAATTTGGCCTGCTGTTATTGGAGTTGCACACCATCGATCCCCAATTTGCTGCCGGGAGTATTGGCCAAACGGCCGTTACTGCCTATGATGCTACTCACGGCTTTTCCGACCAGTATATCCTGGAATTGCCCGTATTTCTGGAAGCAGCTGCCATCGCTGGTTTGGAGCCGGCCAAAGACTTACAGGCTGCATATCCTTCCGCGGAAGCTCCTATTGTAAGTATTCAGTTGCTGGTTGGGGAGTAGGGGGGTGGTGGATTGGTGAAATGGTTTGTTCCGTTCTTTCCGTTGATACCGTTGATACCGTTGATACCGTTCTTTCCGTTTTTCCCGAAAATACGTGAAACGTAGTACGTAAGTGGCTTTGCTCAACCCACCATCTGCTGAAGGCGGATGACTCTCCCGGAAGGAAGGAATCCACGATTCCCAACTGACCTCCCCCGGAGGGACAGAGCGAAGCGAAAGACCGACCTCAACCAGGATAGTGTACTGGTGGAATGGTGTAGGGTGTAATGGTTCTTTCCGTTTGTTCCGTTTTTCCCGAAAATACG
>JAAEZH010000027.1 GCA_018222965.1 Bacteroidota bacterium | reverse complement strand
GGCAACCTGACGGGTCGGCAACCTGAGCAAATAATTGAAAAATTTCGGACCTAAAAAACTGAAAACCAAATAATTAGAACATTATTTTTAATAATTTTCACCTTTTTTAACCTGCCAGAATTTATTCCAGGGTTGATATTCGGCGAAAGCCGCAAAAAGTCTCGAACACCCAAAAAAAAAGGGGCGGATCATAATGATCCGCCCGCTACCCTTACCAGCCTAAATACAACCGAAATTCGGTTGTAACACTGGTATATCCCTTTGTATCAGTAAACGTTACCTGGGAATAATGAAAATTTTGAATTTTTCAGAATTCACTAAATCTATCTTCTTATTCAGTTACCACTAATTCAAGCGTGTAATCATCCAAATAGTACGTTTCACCAACTTCCGGATAAGGCAGAAGATTTAATAGCTCAATCGTTACACCAAGAACAGTTGCACTGGAAGGATAATTCTGATCATTGCTGGAATAGCCTGCCGTATTGAGTTTGAAATCAGCAGTCTCTGAACCATTGTCAAAAGTCAAAAGAACTTCTCCGTTTCCGGCCCATACACAGGTAGCATTTATGGGACATCGACTGTCGTTTATAGCAGTCAGAGTAATGGTATTGTTTCCCTCCTGATAAATGATTATCTCATCCGGCAACACCTCATCGTTCTGGCAGCTGGTAAACAAGCTAAGGAAAGCTGTAAAACAACAAAAAATTAATGCTTGAAATTTCATAAGTTTTGGAGTTACAGGGTTCAAAAAGAAGGTTGTTATTGTAATTCTGGATCAATTTTCGATTTTAATCGGATATAGGTCGTATTCATACATTTCCTGATCGGAAAGTTTTAGTAAAACCTTTAATTCCAGACTGTTATTATAGGTTGGCGGAGAAGAAAATAAAAACCTTCTACCGGCGGGCAATTGCAGGGATCAACGATGTCGCAATTGTGGAATCCGAATCCTGTAATAAAAAGAAGCGTAAGCAATAGATAGCGATACAGCATGAAGTAGTTTTTTTGATCCAGACTTTAGGATCAAACTGCTTTCAAGAGTTGAGACGGGTAAAACAATCTACCGGGTTGGGTATATCCAGACAGGTTCTACTTTTTTTCAACCTGACAGGTCGGCGACCTGACGGGTTGCCGACCTGTCAGGTTGAATTTATACTCCACCCCAAATAAAATAAGCCAACCGGAAATTCCGATTGGCTTATAAGTCAGTTGTCAGGTTTACACCTATTCAGTCAATACACAGGTAACAACCAGCGACTTTCCATTAGAGTCTTCGTTGGTTACTTCCAACTTGTACTTTGAAGTACCCTTTGTTGTGAAGCGAATCGCAGGAATAGCATCTGGCTCCACATCTTTTTCGAGTACATTATCATTGCTGTCTTTTAAGAAAAGGTCAGCATCCAGAAGATTGTCATCACCAGCAGCAATGAAAATGTGATCTTCAAAACCCAGATCCATGTTGGTTATGGTTTCGGAATCACCTTCAGCAATGATCGCTCCAAACAAACACCATTGGTTGTCAACATCGTGAAACTTGACCGGGTATTGCTCGTTTACATATTCCCCGTAATCCATAGCTGTTTCAACAGCTTCATTCAAATTGGAAACAGGTACAGATGTCGCATAGCGCTCCATAATGGTCATCGCACAAAAACTGGCATCCGCATCACAGCCGTAGAGTTTGAGACGCACATTGTATACGCCAGACTTGGAAGGAGTAAATTTGACAACAGGATTATTGTCATCAAGTACATCTTCCTCCAGGACATTGTCGTAATCATCCATGATCTTAATGTCAATATCGGTCGCATCTGCATCGCCGCCACCAATAAAAACATACTCTTTTCCGGATTCAAGGCGGGCTCCCCAGCCTACGTCTTCTCCTTTTTGCAGATAAACACCCATAAAACAGATTCCGTCAGCATAACCGTAATCGCTCGACGCCTCAAATATAGTCGCCTTCGCCAGGGTAATATCCAAGGATTGTTTCATGTAATAACCGGGATTCCAATCCTGTGCCTGGGACTGAAAAGCAAATGCGCAAGCAAACAGCAAGAGCAGGTTAAATCTGATTTTCATAGAAAGAAAAATTATAAGGGATTAAGAATGTTGTCAATAATTTAGCTGGATTGCGCAGTTGCACAAACCGACTATCGCCGTGGTGATAATTAAAAGTGGTATCGCCCCGTCCCATGGGCTTTGATAGGATTACTATCGGTAAATATACAGTTTTCAGACAGACGTCAAAAGACTTGTTCTAAACTTCTACCAGTTTCCAGCGCCCCCTGCGGAATAGAAATACGGCAATCACCGCTAATGTAGCTTCGCTTATAGCAATGGCCCAATATACCCCGCTGGGTCCCCAGTCTGATAGAATTGCCAAAAAATAGGCAAGCGGAATCTCCAATAACCAAAAACAGAAAATATTGATTGCCGTTGGCGTGCGGGTATCCCCGGCTCCGTTAAAAGCCTGGGTAATTACCATCCCGTAAGCAAAGAAGGTATACCCAACACAAAAGATTTTCAAACTAAGTACGCCTGCACTAACTACCGCAGCATCCTGCGAAAACAAACCAATCAATGGCTCGGCTGTCAGAAAAAACAAAACGGAAACGCTCAGCAGAAACAACATATTGTAAAAAGCGGTTTTCCAAACTGAAATTTCTGCTCTTTCCGGCTGTTTTGCCCCCAAATTTTGGCCAACCAGGGTTGCCGCCGCATTAGCCAGTCCCCAGGCAGGCAGCAGCGTAAAAATGATCAATCGTATAGAAATCGTATAGCCGGCAACGGTCTCATCGCCAAACTGGGCTACTATGCGCATCAGGAATATCCAACTCGCAGAGCCGATCAAAAACTGAAAAGCGCCCGTAGAGGCAATATCCAACATCCTGGTAATAATCCTACGGCTAATCCGGATGGCTGTTGATTTTAAACGCAGTATCCCGCCTCCCCGAAAGAGTAGGTAAAGCTGAAAGGATACCCCTACCCCACGACCTATCGTTGTAGCTACCGCTGCACCCGCTACACCCATCTCCGGGAATGGCCCAATGCCAAAAATGAATAATGGATCCAGAATAATATTGAGTCCGTTTGCCAGCCACAAGGCTTTCATCGCCAGGGACGCATCCCCGGCTCCACGGAAAATACCGTTGATCAAAAACAGCAGTATGATCACGATATTGGAAGCAAAGATGATTTGCGTATAGCCAACATTGCTGGCAATGAGTTCTTCCGAAGCACCCATCAACCGAAGGATATCCCCGGCAAAAGCACATCCCAGCACACCTGTAATAATGGAGATAATAATACCCACAAAAACAGCCTGCCCGGCTACCCAGGAGGCTTCCCGGTATTTCTTTTCTCCGACGCGGCGGGACACCATGGCCGTGGCAGCCATCGCAAGCCCTATCGCAAGGCTGTAAACCAGCGTAACCACAGTTTCAGTCAGACCTACTGCTGCCACGGCATCGGTCCCAATCCTAGAAACAAAAAACACATCCACCAATGCAAAAAGACTTTCCATGATCATCTCTAAGATCATCGGAATGGCCAGAAAAAAGATGGCGCGGTTGATGCTGCCGGAGGTAAAATTCTTTTCCGTGCCCCTTACGGCACGCATAAGTAATTGCCACCACTTCTGCATGGGTGAACGATTGAGTGGTTAACAGTCGGTTTATCGTCGCTTGTGATTTTTACAACAGCAAGCGAATCAAAAACTACATTTCCTCCACATTGGTTCCTTACAGGGAAAATTTAGTGCGGTGGCGCAGCCGCACGCTTCAATCGATCATTGATGGCTCGCCCCAATCCGGATTCCGGTAACATCTCCGCCAGAATGAGTTCTAAATCCATTTGATCCAGTGCCCGCATCCCCTTAAACAGGTTTCGGGCAGCTTCTTCCATATTTCCGGAAGGAGATAAACAAACCTGATTCTCCACAGGTATTTCATCAAATGTCGACTCGAAAGAAATCAACCCCAAGCGCTTGCCTGCATGTATTTTCAGCAAGGTGGTCAGATCTCCCAACAGTAAGGGAACCCGAGGAGCATAATGCGACTTCAACATTCCCGGTGCCGTCGGATTAGAAGCAGAATGCGCACGCACCTTAACCCCACCAATTACTTCCTCAATCTTTTCGATGGATAAACCTCCTTTCCGATAAACAACCGCTTGCCCGGATTCAAAACCGACTATGGTCGATTCAATGCCCACCTCACAGTCGCCGCCGTCTAAAATATAGGGGATCTGATCCCCGAGTTGATCTGCCACGTGCCGCGCGCTTGTCGGACTGATATACCCAAAAGGATTGGCGCTGGGCGCTGCCAAAGGAAATGCCAGTTGGGCCAGCAGTTGTCTGCTCAAGGGATGCCTGGGTACCCGTACCGCTACCCGATCCGAACCAGCTGTCACGATATCCGGAATTTCTTCATTTCGCGGAAGCAAAAGGGTTAGCGGGCCCGGCATAAAAGCATTCGCCAACAGGCGAGCCTCCTCCGGAATATCCATTAACAAATCCGCTACCTTATCCAGCTCGGAGGTATGGATGATCAGGGGATCAAAGCTGGGGCGATTTTTTACAGCAAAAATGGATGATACAGCCTCCGGATTTAAGGCATTGCCTGCTAATCCGTAAACCGTTTCGGTTGGAATGGCCACCAGCCCACCTCTCTCGAGAATCTCTTTAGCTTGCTCCAGATCTTTCCCGATCATTTTTAGGCTTTAAAATTGTCTAATGCCTGTCGGCGAATGGATTCCACCTCATCAATAGTTTTCGGAATCGCCGGACCTAAAACACGTGGTCCTGCTTCCTCCACCAGTATATTATCTTCAATGCGAATACCTCCAAAATCACGGTATTCCTCGACCTTATCGTAGTTGATAAATTCTGTGAATTTGCCTTCCTTTTTCCACAGATCAATAAGCTCCGGTATGAAGTACAAGCCAGGCTCAACGGTAAGCACAAAGCCTTCCTCTAATTTCCGGCCCAAACGCAAATAAGCGGTGCCAAACTGGTCGCTCCGCCTGGTCTCGGCATCGTAGCCCACATATTGCTCTCCCAGATCTTCCATATCGTGTACATCCAGTCCGATCATATGCCCCAAACCATGAGGGAAGAATAAGGCATGCGCTCCTGCGGCTGCGGCTTGCGCCGAATTTCCTTTCATAATGTCCAGATCAATCAGTCCCTGAGCCATGGTTTGTGAGGCCTGCAGATGAATGTCCTGATAGGAAACCCCGACGCTGCAATTGTCGATGGCCTCCATTTGTGCATCCAACACCAATTGATACAGATCGCGTTGGCGGGGTGAAAAAGTGGCAGAAACGGGAACCGTTCGGGTAATGTCTCCGGCGTAGCACGAACCAGTCTGGGCCCCAAAATCCCCAAGCAGCAACTGGCCTTCCTGCATGATCTGATCGTGGTGGTGATTATGAAGCACCTGCCCGTTTACACTCATGATAACCGGATAAGCAAGTCCGCCACCACCGGAAGCGGCAATACCTTCCACCTTTCCGGCCAGTTCCATCTCCAGCAATCCGGCTCGGGCTCCGGTCATCATTGCCAGATGCATATCGCGCGTGATCCGCAAGGCCTCTTCCATTTCCCGGACCTCTTCCGCTGATTTTTTTGAACGCAGATCTACAACGGCACGGATCAGTGCTTCTGAAGCATTTTCATTAACGGCTCCCAATGGAATATTCAATTGCTCATGCAGGAGCCGACGGTTCCGCTCGCGATATGGAGGCAGGAAATGAACCTTTCGGCCTTGTTTTAGAGCCTTCGAAACCAGTTGAAGTCCAAAGTTGTAGGAACCTGTTATTTTAACACCGACTTGCTCGCCCCATTCAGCCATCGTTGGCTGCGGACCGGTCCAGACCATATCATCTACCGTCAGGTCATTTCCGTATAAGCCGGCTTCGCCTGTATCGGCATCAATGACTCCCAATAAACCCGGTCGGTTCAGGCCAAAGAAATACAGGAAATTGCTATCCTGCCTAAAACGGTAAATATTGGCAGCATAATTCATGCCTACCTCTTCATTGCCCGGCAACAGGATCAGTCCGTTATCGATATAATCTAAAAGGCGGTTTCTTCGGTTGGTGTAAACACTGGATTCAAACATAGATTAGGGTATTTTCCGTCAGTTAGAAGCTATCAATATAATTGAAAGCAGCTTCATAAGCTAAGGTCGTATATGCGAAGCGGAATTTCGTCCTGTCAAAGCTGTTTTTTAACGAAAAAATCATGCAGGATGAAACCCGCCCCTCGATTTTGCGTCCTAAAAACCGTAACTTTAAGAAAAATAAAAACCGACATGGGATTGATCAACGATTTTAAGAAACTTCTGTTTGGAGCCAAATCTGTTGGCAAATCAGGCGCTCGAAAAGCCGCTGATAAAGCCAGGGATGTAGGCGAAGATATTTCTGAAAAAACGGAAGAAGTATACGACAAAGTTAAGGACCGGGCTGAAGAGGCCTGGGATAAAACCAAAGATTTTGCAGAAGACACCGGGGAGAAAATCCGGGAGAAAAGTTCTGAAATGTATAACTCTGCCAAAGATTTTGCCAGCGACCTCACCTCAAAAGCATTCGATGACGATGAGGAAGCGGATGCCCCTGGAAAAACCGAAGCGACAGATTCTGAGCCCGCTGATGAGCCCGTGGAAGGAGGCGCCCGGGAAAATCTGCGCTCCAAGGCTGCCCCCTATGTAGACAAAGCCAAAGATACCGCTGAAAAAGTAGGAGACAAAGTGTTGGATGTAGGAGAAGACGTTGTGGAGAAGGCCAAAAACTTTACCGAAAAGGTGGGTGGTCAAGTGCTGGACAAAGGCGGTGATGCCCTTGAAAAAGCCAAAGACTTCACCGAAGATGTAGGAGAAAAAGTACTAAAAACCGGCGGCGAGATGGTCGATAAGTTTAAAGACCGCGCTGAAGATATCGGAGACAAACTCCGCGAAAAAGGCAAATCTTTTTACGATAAAGCGCAGGAGGAAGCGGCTAAAGAAAGTGGCGATGACCTGGCCGACAAAGCAAAAGATGCCGTAAAAGACACCTCTGAAACGCTGGATGACCTGGCCGACAAAGCAAAAGACATGGCCGATGATATCGAAAGTGAGGTAGCGCAGGCTAAAAGCCGACAGGAGAAACTCAAAAAAAGCGAATTGGAGGGCAAGGATGATTTCTTTTCCAAAGCAGAACGCTATGCCGATGGAGACTACCACAGTTTTAGCGGAAAACCAAAGATCACCATCTCCGAATCTGATGCTGAAAAACCTAAGAATGAAGGAACGGTAAAAGGATTCACCGATGAAGATGGCGATGGCAATGAGATCATCGACGATGCTATCCTGATCGACGAAGAAGAATAGGCTTTAAAAGGCTTTGATCAAATAGAAAAAAGGGAGCTTCCTGCAATGGTTGCTCCCTTTTTTATGCCTTTCAAAATTGCTAAACGTTTATTTCAACCTGACAGGTCGGCGACCTGACGGGTCGCCGACCTGTCAGGTTGAAAACAAAAAAGCCACTGGAGACTAACAAATCTCCAGTGGCTACATGCCCATTCTAATGCGTTTAGAATGTTATCTTAATATCGTAATATCTCCTTCCTTAAACACTTCAATCTCCCGGCCACAGCTTACCACATTCGCGATGACGTAGTAAACATATACCCCCGGATTCATCTCTTTTCCCTTGAAGGAGCCGTCCCAGCCTTGATGGACATCATAGAATTCTCGCATCATGTTACCCCAGCGGTCAAAAATCTTCACCTCCAGGTAATTCACCTGAATGCCATCAGCCGGGAATACCTGCCACAGATCATTGATACCATCATTATCCGGCGAGAATACGTTTGGATAGTAGAAGTAAGATACCCTCCCGTCCGGCTCCAAATCAATCGTAAACTCACGCGTGATTTTTTCGCATTCGTTTTCTGCTGTCATCAGGTAGGTACCCGGATCAACTACTTCCCACTCGGTATCCTGACTGCCATCCGGCCAGGTAAAGATCGTGCTGCCCCAATCTCCGCTGGTCATTTCCGGACGAGCAAGCACTCCTGCTCCGGAGCAAGGCAAAAAGTCTGCAACAACTTCCACTTCAATCGGATCTACCGACTCCAAATAGAAATCGTCTTCATACTCGCAACCATTGGCATCGCGTACAGTAACGGTGTAATCTCCCGGCGCCAGTCCGGCAAAAGTTTCTACACTTTGGAAGGGGCCTCCATTCAGGGAGTACTCATATGGACCCGTACCTCCACTTGGAGCAACCACTTCCAGGCTTCCGTCTACCGCATTCCAGCAAACAGCTTCGCCATCCAGTGAAAAGTCCACTTCGGCGAAAGCCGCCACCGTCAATTGCACCGTTGAATCACATCCGTTGATATCCTGATAGACAAAGGTCTCATCGGTTCCTTCGTAATAAAGCGTACCGTTGTAATCTACTCCTTCGCCCGGACAAACATCCAGATCTATCAGCGTAGTACTGGAGGCAGCGCCCTGCACAATGACCGTAATAATGGAATCACATCCCACCGTATTGGTATAATTAAAGTCTGTCTGGCTTCCGCCGAATAATGGTACCCCGTCAAAGACAAAGGGTTCTCCATCACAGGCCACCGTAGTAAAGCTGGTGGAATCCCGCTGAAGCTCAGCCACGGTAATGGTCAGGATGCTGTCACAGCCCGCCACATTTGTAAGGGTAACGTCAAGCATCCCTCCCGCCGGAATCTGCGTCCCATTGTAATCGTAAAATTCGCCTTCACAGGCGGAAACATCCAAACTGCCAATAGTGGTAGGACAGTTGGGCACGATCAGCCAAATCTGCTGTACCTCATCGTCACAGCCCACCAGAGAAGCCAGTTCCTGGAACACGATATAAGTGGTATTCGCCGGAAGGCTGAAAGTATCCAGCTCCACCGTATAATCGGTCGAAGAAGGAATATCCGGGAAATCAAACAATCCCGATCCATTGGAAGAGGTATTGCCAATAATGGCTCCGCCCAGGTCCAACAGGTTAAAATCTATCCCCGATAATGGGGTATCTCCGGCATCAAATACACCGTTTTCATTTACATCCAAATACACCTCCCCGTTTATGTCTCCTACCCCGTTAATCAGGTCGAGATTGAGGGGATCTGAGATTTGGGTACAACCAAAGTTATCGGTCATCTCCACATAGTAGGTACCGCTTTGAGTAGCGATGTAATCACTTACGGTTCCTTCCGGTGCCGGGATCGGATTTCCATTGAAATACCATTGATAACTTGCCACATTCGCCAGCGTTGGCAAACAGATCGTATCCGGATTACACCGCTGGTAACAGCCTGAAGGAATCTTGGTCTTATCCGGTCCGGGCAGAATATTTACCCGGTTACTCTCCATTGAACAACCGGAAGCATTGTAGGCTGTTACAAAATATTCGCCGGCGGCCTGGGCCGTGATACTCGTACCACCCTGACCGGTATTCCATACATAGGTTAATGCCGGATCCGGACTGTCAACACTGATATTTGTCAATTCGCCATCACAGGGAGGGTTTGGTGCGGCCGTAATGGTAAATGCATCCGGAACCGGATTTACGGTTACTTCAAATGGACCAACATTATTGGTACAACCGGTAATGGTATTGGTAACGGTAACATCAAAATTGTATACCCCTGCTACCAGTTCGTTGTCGCGCCATTCGGCGAAAATATTTTCAAAGCCGGGTTCTCCGTTTGACCATACCCAGGACTGATTTTCGGCCTGGAAAACATTCAGGTATACATCTTCGCCCTCGCAAATAGTCAGGGAACCAAACTGGTAATTTACAGCCTGGCCGTATTCATCATATTCAACGGCAAAAATCTCATTGGTTGGAGCCGGATTCACCTGCACTTCCATCGGAGCAGGTGTATAGGTACAGCCGTCTATGTCTGTAATGGTCACCTCATACGACCCTCCTTCTGATACCGTAATGGTCTCTGTCATTTCGCCGGTAGACCACTCCCAACTGATGCCTCCAGCCGGAGCGGTAAGATCGGTTGTTTCTCCTTCGCAAATGGTACTTCCGGGGTTGGCTGTAATCGGGCCGCTGAGTGTGTTGGGCTCAACGACTACGACATCAGTGTAGGTCGTACTACAGCCATACACACTGGTTGCGGTTACAGATACATTGTAATTTCCGGGAGCGTCAAATGCATGAAAAGCATCAAATTGATCGGAGGTATTGGCCTGTCCGCTGGCAGGATCACCAAAATCCCAAACCACATCGGTTACATCGGCCGAGACATTAGCCTGGAAGAACAAGGCCGTTCCTTCACAATCAAAAGCAGGCAGCATATAATCCACCATCGGTGGCTCTGTTACATCCACATTCATCACGAAAGTAGAGTGGCAACCGCCAATATCTGTAATCTCCAGGGTTACTGTATACGTACCCGCTGTAGCAAAAGTATGGGTCGGATTTTCGTCGAAAGACGAATTCTGAACCCCGCTCGCCGGATCGCCGAAATCCCAATTCCAGACTGCAATAGTTGTAGTCGGAACAAAAGTCGACAGATCATTAAACTGCATAGGTTCTCCTTCACAGGCCTGATCGTAATTAAACTTGGCCGCAATCGGTACCTCTACCGGAGCAAAAGCCCAACAATCGTCACCACTCGCATTCTCTCCGTATAGCTCTACATAATAAAATCCGGCCTCCGAATAGGTATGCACTGGTGCAGGGTCTGTAGATGAAGTACCATCGCCAAACAGCCAAAACTCGGTGCCGGGAGTGAAGCTTACCGAAGTATTGGTAAACTCAACGGTGTTACAATTGTCTACATCGGCGGCCCAGGTGAATGTCATATCTGTATTGGGATCACATAGTAAACCGGCTCCGCCACCGCCACCGGTACAAATACCGCCCGGCACACCGTTGCAATATTCAAAGGTGGTAAAGATACTGGAAGCAGAGGAAGAGAAACAACCATTGGCGTCGGTAACTTCCACATGATAATCGCCGTATCCAATCGAAAGAATAGACGATGAATTTCCGCCGAAAGGCAGACCATTGTAATACCACTGATAAGAATATCCGGCTTCTGTATCCAATGCATACAACATGGGCGTCGGATCAACACCCTCACAGTATCCATTGCTGTTCGGACTACTCACACTGGCATCCGGTAAAGGATACCCGAGAATTTCGAAGGTTACATTGCCGGAACAGCCCTGCAGATCGGTAACTATAACTTCATAGAACCCGGGTGCAAGCATTGGATCAGGAGCTGTCGAAAGCAAATTACCATCTTCATCCAGCCACTCATAAGCATCGTAAGAGACGGAGGTAAGAACCTGTCCGGTCTCGCCTTCACACAAACCCGTTGGCGCTACGACCATTGGCTCAGGCAACTGGTTGATTAAAATGTTGTGGTCATAGGTGTTTCCACACAAATCCAGGGTCACTACTGCCGGACCTGCTGCATTCCAGTTTACCCCGATGCTGGCACTTCCCTGGCCACTGATTATCGTACCGGCATCTGAAGGGCTGATGCTCCAATTGTACGTAATGCCACCAAAAAAGGTCGCGTCGATTTGACTGATATCTTCCCGACAAGCTGATGTCGGTCCGGTTAGTGTCGGAACGCCTATTTGTTGCAAACTGATCTGTACCGGGTCAGACTCACAGTCCAGCCCATCGGTAGATACCTGCACCACACTCAACTCATAAGGACCGGCTGGTCCCCAGCTAAGCGCAATGGGATTGCCGTCGATGGAGTTCATACTGCCGCCGTCATTAATATACCAGCGGTAATCGGCACCCGGTAACGGATTGTCTACTTCATAAGTATATACATTGCCCGGGCAAATCTCATTAACACCCAGGATTCCGTCTGGCTGCCCCGGTGCCTGACGCACGTTTAAAGCCACCCGGTATTCGTCATCACAATAATCTGTCGGGTTTGTGGGGGTAGCCAACAGCGTAAAGGCTCCCGAACCAAAAGTAAAATCTATCGTCGCGGAAAAAACAGCCCCCGCGGAGGTCCAAACGCTGTTGCCGGAAGCATCAAACAATTCCCAGTCCCAGCCAAAACTTGGTCCGGGTAAAACATTGTTGGCGTCGAAAGTACCTTGCCCGTTTTCACAAACTTCTAAGGGGCCGGAAACGTAAAATTCATTGAGGATTCCCACATCCAGATGGTCATCTCCGCCGCATTCCAGGTAACAGTTTTGATAATCGACTTCTACCCACTGATCATTTACAGTGGTTGCAATATCGGCCCATTCTACCCGAATGGTGTTGGTTCCCTGCCCTTCCAGAATGGCTCCGTAAGGCGAAACAGTCCAATTGTATTCCGTCCCGTCATAGGGTGTAATGGTATAAGAAACGATTTCGCCGCGGCACACTTCATCCGGGCCTTCAATCGTAGCATCCCCATCGATGATCGGAATCAATTCATAGAGTGGTTCTGTACAGGTAGAACCGGTACAACCGGCGACTTCCAACTGGATGTAAGCTTCCGGTCCGTCGGTCCATTCGATGGTAATATAATCATCAGCAGTACCCCCTCCATCTACCACGGTTCCACTTCCAATGATGGACCAGGTATAGGTGCCACAATCGGCAGACGTGGTATAGGTTACTACTTCTCCCGGACAAACCGTTCCGGCACAATCGATCACTGGAGCATCCAGATCCAGCACTTCGATCGTTACCATAGTGGTGTCTGCACAAAAACAGGCATTCCGCGCAATCAGCGCCACCTCGTAGGTACCGGCCGTTGGAAAGGTCATTTCCGGAGCCGTAAGCGAGTTGGCTCCTAAAGGTCCGAAATCCCAGATGTAGGTATCAGCACCGCTACTTAAATTATCGAAGTAAACGGTCTGGCCTTCGCAAATCGTAACGACATCATTGACAGCTGCCGGGAGGGTTGACATGACTGCGGTTGGATCGGGGATAATATCGACACATAAAGAACTGGTGGAGGTACAAAAACCACTGGTGATCACTTCCACAAATCCCTGGCCGGGGGATCCCCATTCAACGACGACCTGTGTACCATCATCGCTTATGGTATAATTTTCTGCACCACTAATGGTCCAAAAGGGTTGTACCCCCGTTGGAGGCAATAACACCTCATAGGTTATACTCGAATTGGAACAGACTTTCTGGCATCCATTTGAGGGCCCGCCGCCCGGATTATCATTGGCCGGACAAAATGCATCCGAAATGGTAATAATTTCAGGACCGGGTTCGAAAAATGCAAAAATAAAAGCTGGAAATACGACGGTCACTGAATCGACATATGCCGTAATCTCATAAGTTCCTTCTTCCTGAAAACAGTAGGTAAACCCCTGACCACCATTTGGATCAATAAAGGTTTCCCCGGTAGAAACGATCCATTCGACAGGCCCCTGAGCGACACCAGGTTCCAGGAAAAAATCGAGACACTCGCCTACACAAACTTCAATGTCGCCAGGTATGACATACATCGTATCAATCTGTGCCAGACTATTAAAGGAAAGGAAAAGAAATAAAAAAGAAACAACAGGAATTAGCGTATTGGGTCTTCTGGACATGCTTTTGGGTATTTATTTAGATCTTAGATACCAAAATGGATTCAGGCGTTGCCTTATCTACCAAATCCATTTCAATTTGCTAAATAAATGACAAAAAAAATGCCAGACTACGAAAGTCCGGCATTAGAGGATTTATTGCTGTCTATTTTCTTTAGCCCATTACGGCTTTCTGCTTTTTCAATTTCTTGTATAGCTTATCGTAATATTCAGCAGCCATTCGATCAGAATCGAAAAACGGCACTACTTCCGTCATACTATTGCGTACCAACTGCCACCACTTATCGGGCTGCTCGTAATAAGTCGGTATGATCTCGTCTTCCAGCACGGTCAACAAATTGTCCCGGTCCAGAATATCCTGCTGCTCATAAGGCATAGCCGGATCGTGTTCCGGTACCACAAAACCATTGTGCCCGTGTTTGGCAAATTCAATCACCCAGCCATCCCAGGTAGACAGGTTAAGTGCGCCGTTCATGGCTGCTGTCATGCCTGATGTTCCGGAAGCTTCACGAGGTACACGTGGATTATTGAGCCACACATCGGCACCGCCTTTCATCAGTTTGGAAAGCTTCAGTTCGTAGCCGGTAAGCACGGCCGTGCTCGGGTATTTCCGCACCAGTTGAATCAGATGATTGAAGGTATCTACAGCCGAATAATCCATCGGATAAGGCTTGCCCGCCCAGATAATCTGAATGGGTTGTCCCGGACGGGAAAGCAGTCTTTCAAATCGCTCAATATCGCGGGTGATCAGATCTGCACGCTTATATCCGGCCAGACGACGCGCCCATACCACAGTCAGTACATTCGGATCAAATTGCTTGCCGGTTTGATCAACCACTTCATCAAAAAGGGCCTTTTTCATTTCTGCCTTTCGGCGAATGAGGGCTTTGTCTGTTTTATTTTGCAGGGCTGCATCCAATTCAGGATCGTGCCAGTACGCGTGGTTTTGCGAATTGGTGATATGCCCGATCGGACAAATCCCTTCAAAATCGCCCCACATTTTGCGGCTTATTTCGCCGTGCTTTTTCGAAACGCCATTGGCCAGTCCGGCAAGACGCAAGGCGGCCAGTGATTGATTGAAGATCTGCCCGTCCATACCCGTCAGGTTTCGGGCTTCCTCCAGCGACAGATCGCCAAAGAATCCCAGCTTATCCAGCATGCGGATATCGTGCTTTTCATTTCCGGCTTCCACCGGTGTATGTGTCGTAAAGATAAATTTGGACTTCAATGTTTCCAGGCTCCGCTCTTGCTGGTAGACATGGAAAGCAGCCGGCAAACCGTGTGCCTCATTCAGATGGTATACTTCCGGATCCCAGTTGAGGGCCTCCAGCAATTTGGCACCTCCCAAACCCAGCAACATATATTGTGCGATCTTGGCTTCGGTATTATTATCGTAAAGGCGATGTGAAATGGTCTGCGCCAGATAGTCGTTTTCCGGCACGTCTGTACTCAGCAGGAAAATGGGCGCTGTACTAAAGACAGAAGGAGCCAGGTACATGGCTTTCACCCAAACACCGTGTCCATTTACATCAATTTGAAAACGGATCCCCGTGTCTTCCAAAAAATTGTAAAGCCGCTCCCGAAACAATACATCCATCTCCCCTTTTCCGCGGCGAACCTGATCGTAATAACCATACTTCCACAAGATGCCAATACCGATAAGGTTTTGCTTTTCGGCGTAAGCCGCCCGCATATGAGAACCTGCCAGAAAACCCAAGCCGCCGGAAAAGATCTTCAGTGCCTGGTCAATGCCAAATTCCATGCAGAAGTAAGCTACACGTTTCTTATACTTAGATGCCACCTTATACGGCACCTGGAATTTTTCAAACGTTTCCATGATAGTTGTTTAATCTAAAAAAACAACTCGTCCCGGCAATAGCTGAAACAAGTTGAACCCGACAAAGATAGCGTAAAAAGTACAATATCTAATTAAAAAGAGACTGCCCCGGCTCGAGACAGTCTCTTTCATTACGTTTATAATGCCGGCTTTCGCCGAAAGGCTTTATAAAATCCACTTAAGTACCTGGACAACATTGATGATACTAAATGACCAGAAAAATTTTTGAGCTAATCGAGGCAAGCCCGGAGCCTGATAGCCATAGCTATCAAGGCGAGGACTTAACGAAGAGTAGCCCAAAAAGATTCAGTCATTTTTTATTGATTAATATTGTCCAGGTACTTCCTTACCTTCCTTTTGTATAAGGAGCCCCCGCTTCTTCCAATTGCGTTTCAATCATTTCAATACGCTCGGTGTAGAAACGGTCGATTTGCTCTTTTACCGGCGCAAATTCTTTGGATGCGATGCGAAGCGCTTCCCGCTGTGTATTTGTCGGTGCAGAAGTCGAACTAAACATCTCATACGACAAATAACCAATCCGGCTGCTGATAGAATAAGGTTGCGGTTGATCCAATTCACTGGCTACTCTGTCGCCAAAGATTTGAGTACGCAAATCATACAGATCTTCTTCAAACTCCGCGATCTCAAAGAGCACTTCATCCATCGGCTGGTCGACCGCCAGGGCTGCTACTTCCATGTACTTAAGGCGATCCGACATTTCGCTGAGGCGACGGGTAGCCCCCATGTATTGCCGCTGAAGTTCTGCTGCTTCTGCCTGAAACTCCACCAACCCTTCGCGGCTTGCAGCAGGCAGGGTCACACCGCCAAGACTCTCCAGGCGGAAAGAAACGGGTTCTGTAAGTTGCCGGGGCTCTCCATCGGTTTCCAAAGCCATAAATACGGTATACTCTCCGGGCATGGCCATGATTCCCACGGGTGCGTTGCTAAACGGGTTGTATTGCCCCGATCCGCCTAATCGCACCGGACGTTTGGAAGGATATCTGCCGTCCCAGGTGGTGCGGTTTACGCCTTTGCGTGGTTTGGTTTCCAGGAAACGTATAATTTCTCCGGAAGCATCCTGGATTACAAACATCATTCGGGGATCCTCTTCCCGCTTCTCCGCCAATCGTTCTTCATAGGTCGGATAGCGTATCTCCTCCCCTTCCTTGATCTTTTCTTTTTCTTCTTTCTTGCGCTTTTGCTCCAGCGTCTGAGGTGTCTCTGGCAAATACCAGGTAAAAGTTACGCCCATCTCGGGATTGGGAGCCGTAAAATAACTGTCGCCCATAAAGGCTTTTCCGTCCAGTCCAAGGCGACGGCTTTCCACATATAACAATCCATCGCGGATTGGAAAGATCACCCCGTCATCCTCGGCAAGTTCTTCGTCGATTTCCCGCAGCGGACTGTAATCGTCCATTACATAAAAGCCGCGACCGAAAGTACCGAGCACCAGGTCGTTCTCACGCTTTTGAATGGCTATATCTCGCACGGCTATAGTAGGAAGTCCTGCCTTGAGCGCTTTCCAATGGCCACCGCCATCCAGGCTGGTGAAACAACCAAACTCCGTACCGACAAACAAAAGATCAGCCTCCACATGATCTTCTGCCAGGCTGTAAGTCGAACCCCGCTCCGGTAAATCGGAACTGATCGACTGCCAACTACTACCGCCATCCCGGCTCACATATACATAAGGCTTAAAATCACCCCGTTTGTGGTTATTGAAAGTTGCATAAACAGTATTTTCATCGTGCTGGCTAACCAGGAGGTGATTCACGTAGGTATGCTCCGGCACACCGGGGAAGGAACCCACTTCGGTCCAGTTGGCACCACCGTCTGTGGTGATCTGGATCAATCCGTCATCAGTTCCAACATACAGGTGATCCGGATCGTGTGGACTTTCGGCGAAAGCCACAATCGTACCATACTCGGAAGTGGAAGCATTCTTTGCTACGGCATCGATGCTCTGGATACGCCCCATCACAGGCAGGGTATTCCGGTCGATCTGGCGAGTCAGATCGGGAGAGATGGTCTCCCAGGTGTTGCCCCGGTCGTCTGAGCGGAAGAGTTTATTGGCCGCAAAATAAATGCGGGTAGGCTGGTGTGCGGAAACAGCAAGCGGCGCGTCCCAATTCCAACGATAGGCATCTTCGCCTTCTTCCGGTTTGGGTTGGATGCCCATGCGCTCGCCACTGGCCACATCGTAACGAACCAGATTACCGTATTGCGACTGGGCATAAACGATATTTGGATTGTTGGGATCGATCTGGCTTTCGAAGCCATCGCCGCCATTTGTCACGTACCAGTCTTCATTCGTAATGCCGTGTGCAGAGGACGTGCGGGATGGTCCGCCCAGGCTGAAATTGTCTTGCGTACCGCCGTAAATGTTATAAAAAGGCTGGGCATTGTCGACCTCCACTTTGTAGAATTGCGTTACCGGCAGATTGTCTTTAAACTCCCAGGTTTTGCCCGCATCAAAGGTTTCGTACAAGCCGCCATCACAACCGGCGAGCAGGTAGTTGGGATAATCCGGATCAATGTACAAGGAGTGATTGTCTACGTGTTTGGTGCGCTCTCCTACCCTTTCGAAGGACTTTCCGCCATCGTGGGTCACATGCATCCAGGTATCCATTGCATAAACGATATCCGGATCGGTAGGATGCGCTACAATCTCTGAATAATAATTTCCCCGGGTGAAATAGCCAGATTGTTTCTGCCAGCTGGCACCGCGATTGGTGGACTTGAAAAAGCCGCTGGTATTTCCGGCTGCCTCGACCATGGCGTAAATTATTTCCGGGTCGGCAGGTGATATTGCCAGTCCGATGCGGCCAATATCCCCCCCAGGCAGGCCTTTATTTATCTTTTTCCAGTTTTCGCCACCATCTGAGGTTTTGTACATGCCGCTTTCCGGGCCACCACCTACATAGGTAAATACATGCCGACGACGCTGAAAAGCAGCCGCATAAATCACATCCGGATCGCGGGGATCCATCACAATGTCTGTAACTCCTGTGTGCTCATCGATGGTCAAAACGGCTTCCCAGTTCTCCCCGCCATCGGTGGTTTTATATACGCCCCGATCGCCGCCTTCGCTCCAAAGCGGGCCAATGGCTGCTACATAAACGGTGCGGCTGTCGCGCGGATCGACAATGATGCGACCGATGTGCTCACTTTCTTTGAGTCCCATGTGGGTCCAGGAGGCACCGCCGTCTTCCGATTTGTAGATGCCGTCGCCGTAAGCGACCGAGCGCTGGTTGTTATTTTCGCCGGTCCCGACCCAAATGACATTGGGATTATTGGGATCCATAGTAATACAACCAATGGAGTAGGATCCCTGCCCGTCAAAAATGGGTTCGTAGGTGGTTCCTGCATTTTCCGTTTTCCAGACTCCGCCGGAGGATGTTGCCACATAATAGATGGCCCGATTATCGGGATGTACAGCCACATCAGAGATCCGCCCGGAAGTCAGGGCTGGTCCGACCGATCGAAAGGACAGTCCGCTGAGGGAGATGTCATCGAGGTAATACGACTCTTCCTCATCGGAAGATTTGTCTTTTTTGGATTTTTGTGCGTAGGTAAGGTTCACACTGCAAAATACCAGTGCGAGTACCAGGAGTATTCCTTTTCTCATACGTGTTCTCTTCATTTTTGATTAGGAAACACCGTTAAGATACAGGTTTGCCGCCCGATTTTTTAATGGAGGAATAATCGAATCAAAAAATTGCGGTGAATGTCTGAATTCGGGATAAGAGTAGTATATATTTGTCTACCACAAAAAAGTCTGCAACATCCTATGTCTTTATACACCATTATCACCCTGCTCATAGTACTGGCCGCGATTTTCGGCTATGTGAATGCCCGTTTTTTAAAGTTACCCGACACTATTGGCCTAATGGTCATTTCCCTCCTGTTTACGTTGGGGGTAATGGGGGTAGGTGCTTTTATTCCGGCAGTACCGGAAGCAGCTCGAAGCCTTATTGAGCAGGTTGATTTTCAGCAGGTCTTGATGGATATCATGCTGAGCTTCCTGCTTTTTGCCGGAGCGCTGCACACCGATTTCAGCAAATTGAAAGAGATGCGATGGCCCATCCTGCTCTTTGCCACCTTTGGGGTATTGTTATCGACCTTTATTATCGGCGGACTCAGCTACGCCATTTTTAGTCTGCTCGGGCTGGATGTTGCTTTTATTTATTGCCTGTTATTTGGATCGCTGATCTCACCTACTGATCCGATTGCCGTACTTTCTCTTTTGAAGTCTGCAGGTGTCCCCAAAAAGCTGGAGACCAAGATTGTGGGAGAAAGTTTGTTTAACGATGGTATTGGCGTAGTGATCTTCCTGACCATCTTCAATATTGCCCGGGCTTCCGGTGCACATATCGAATGGAATGAAGTCGGGCTCCTCTTCATCGAAGAAGTCCTGGGTGGTATTGGACTCGGGCTCCTGCTCGGTTACCTCGCCTGGTACCTGATGCGTACTATCGATAATTACGATACCGAAATCATGATCAGTCTGGCCGTGGTAATGGGTGGTACGCTCATTGCATCCAACTTCCATTTCTCTGCGCCACTGGCAATGGTAGTTGCCGGTCTGTTTATCGGCACAGATCGTTTCCGGACCACCAGTATGTCGGATGTCACCGAGCAGTACATTGATAAATTTTGGGAGGTACTGGACATTTTGCTCAATGCGGTGCTCTTTGTCCTTATCGGATTGGAGATCATCATCCTGACATTCAGCGGGCAGTATATCCTCGCCGGTGTATTGATGATACCAATTACATTATTGGCCCGTTTTGTGGCGATTGGAATACCCATTCGACTGTTGCAAAAGCGGCTTCAATTTGTCCCAAATACGACCCTCGTAATGACATGGGGAGGCTTGCGCGGTGGTATTTCCATAGCGCTGGCGCTCAGTCTGGAACCATTTATGGCCCGCGATCTGCTGATTACGGTTACTTATTTGATCGTATTATTCTCGATAGTCGGCCAGGGATTGACCATTCAACCACTAGTAAAAAGACTGGCACGGGAAGAGCGGAAAAAGAATCAGGAAGAAACATCCGTAAGCTGACACTTGATGCAGAACTTCATACAGACAGGGAGTGTTTCATGAGCTATAAAACTTACATCTTATGCAACACACAGTCTTTTGGGTTTTACCTTTTTTCCTGCTATTATTTTCCTGCCAGTCTGGTTCTGATGATGCCGCTTTCGCGAAAAGCGTGGAAATGGCGCACCACAAAGACGCATTCCTGAAAAAGGAAGTGATCTCCTTTGACTTCTTGCTGGAGTTTGGAGGCAAAGAGCGCATGAATGCCCGCCTGTATCTGGAAACCAATTCAAACCGGGCCCGGATAAAATACAAAGATGGCCGGGAGATCATAGTGATCAAAGACAGTGTGTTCTACAGTCCCGGTTTTGAAAATACAGATCGAATTCGCTTTGATGCTTATACCTGGTCTTACTTCTTTTTATTCCCTTTCAAGCTGACAGATCCCGGCACCCAATGGAATGACTGGCCCAAAGACACTTTGAACGGAAAGCAATACCTGGCCGAAAAGTTAAGCTTTGCGCCCGGCACCGGTGATGCGCCTGACGACTGGTACATCGCTTATGCAGACCCGGAGAGCAACTTGCTTCAGGTAGGTGCCTACATCGTAACGGCCAATAAAAGCGTTGAGAAAGCAGAGGAGGATCCACACGCGATCGAGTACAGAGCCTATCAGTTGGTGGAGGGCATCCCCCTGGCCAATTATTGGGTATTTTGGGAATGGCGTGATGAAGCCGGCCTTACCCGGAAGTTGGGTAATGCCAGCCTGCGTAATTTCACCTTTGAAAAGCTAACTGAAGAGCTCTTTCAAGTCCCTGAGGGATTTCTTTCGATTTAACCCTTTCGGCGTAAGCCATCAAACCAGGCTGTCATTTGCGCTCTTTGCTCAGTGGTAAGATCTGCCTCCGGGTGCATATTGATGTATGAATCCAGGGGCATCTTATTTTCCTCCACCTCTTCCACACATTCTTCCAGTTTGTGATCGGCCTTTTTGGCTTCGTAGCTTCCCCAAACTGAGAAATTCAAGTGTTCCCGGCCTTCGTTGATGTGATCCTGTATCCACCATTTTACCGGGGCAACTTTCGAATACCAGGGGTATTTGGTCTTGTAGGAATGGCAATCGTAGCAGGCATCTGTAAGCAGCGTAGCTATCTCTGCCGGCGGATTCATCATAGTGATAAAATCCTGACGGCCATCCATGTTTTCCGGAACGGAGCGATCAACAGGAATCAGTTGAATAATGACTAAAACAGCCAGTAGGCCAAGTAAAATGCGACGAATAAGTTTGTTCATTGTTTCTGTTTGTCTTCTGGGTTCGAATTTATTCAAAAGCCCCCTATCTTTATAGCCAAACGCCAAGTAAAATTAAATATGGAAGATCTTATTCTATTTGAGAAAAAAGGAAACATAGGCCACATCACCCTCAATCGGCCAAAAGTATACAACAGTTTTAACCGTGCGATGGCCCTTGCCATGCAGGAGGCGCTGGATACCTGCAACAAAGATCCAAAGATCCGGGCGATCTATCTCACAGGTGCCGGCAAAGCTTTTTGCGCCGGACAAGACCTGCAGGAAGTAATTGCCGCCGACGGACCAGCACTGACCACCATCCTCACGGAACACTACAATCCCATCATCGTGCGTCTCCGCGCCATTGAAAAGCCTGTCATTTGTGCCATCAATGGTGTAGCGGCTGGTGCCGGGGCCAATATAGCGCTGGCTTGCGATATCACAATCGCAGGCGAATCAGCCAGCTTTATTCAGGCATTTAGCAAGATCGGATTGATTCCGGACAGTGGGGGCACTTATACCTTGCCACGGCTGATTGGCTGGCAAAAAGCATCTGCATTGATGATGTTGGGAGAAAAAGTGTCGGCGACCGATGCCGAGCGCATGGGCATGATTTATAAGGTCTGTTCGGATGCAGAGTTGGAGGATACAGCCATGGGGATCGCCCAAAAACTGGCCAATATGCCAACCATTGGATTGGGGCTCACCAAGCGGGCCCTTAATGCCAGCTTCACCGGAGGATTGGAAAGTCAATTGATGTTGGAAGACGAGCTACAAACCAAGGCTGGGAAGACAGAAGACTATGCCGAAGGGGTACAGGCATTTCTGGAAAAACGGAAGCCTGCGTTTAAAGGAAAATAAAAATCCGGCTAATGGCATATTAATGCAATAACCGGATGCGTTTAGAGTTTCATTCGAGGGTGGCCTCTGCCAGGTAAGAGAGCTTGGCAATCACTTGAATTAACAAATAATTCCAGGTTGGCAGAGAACCACCGTCGGATGTAGAGGTTGTTTTAGAAAATCAGTACACCTGTAGCCAACAGCAGCAGGATAATGATTAGTCCCAATGCAGCCAGTGCCAGGGCGATAATACCCAACACATAGCCTGCCTGCGCCATGCCATAGCCTTTCAGCTCCGGGTTCTCCTCTATGCGTCTTTTGGCAATACTTCCAAATATTACTGCCAGGATGGAGCATACCAGAAAGGTGAAAAAACCAAGGATTCCCAGCACTAATGCGGCAATAGCCAATCCGTCAGTCTTTGTTTCTTCAAAATCTCTTCCCGCTTTTTTCGCTGCTTTTTTGGCTTTGCGCTTCATTACGGCAAGCGATACTCTTTCTCCTATGGTGAGTTTTCGGCCAAGTTGTGCTTCAATATCTTCGCGGGAGATTTGAGTCAGATCATTCAGACTCATGTCATTCATGTAGGCTTCTTCCTGTACAGGAGCTGAAGAAGTGGAAACAGGAACAGCCTGTGTGGAGAGGCTAAAACAAAAGATCAGGCTTAGGGTCAATAATTGGGTGATTAATTTCATTTTGGTAATTGTTAAAGGTATTTGCAATAATGCAGTTTAATGATTGATGGAATTTTGGATTCGTTGTATGTATGTCACAAATAAAAACCCATTTTCTGGTTCCTGCAATATGTTCCATAAAACGGGCAGGGACTTTAATATTGTTTAACTTTACAAATAGCAGACGAAGACAGCTTGTTAAGAATGTTAAAATCACAAAGTACTGAAAAGCAAATACTTACAAGCTGTTAACATTTGACTTTTTACTGCGTTAATTTCCTTAACAGGCCTATTTTGATCTATGGATGAGAAAAAGAGACCCGCTGTAAATCCAAATTTCCGTGGTGCAGGCAAGCGAAGACAGCCTATTTCAGCTAAAGAACTCACAGAAGGTGTCCTTAGCGGAAATCGCGTCATGCTCGGGCGTGCCATCACCATGATCGAAAGCAAAAAGCCCGAACACCAGCAAATCGCCCGGGATGTAATCGAAGGCTGCCTGCCCCACAGTGGCAATGCTTTACGAATTGGAATTACCGGCACACCCGGCGTTGGCAAAAGCACTTTCGTGGAAGCACTCGGTAATCACATTCTGGATGGGGGTAAAAAGATAGCTGTACTCGCCATAGATCCCAGTTCGCAAAAAAGTCATGGCAGCATCCTGGGAGATAAGACACGCATGGCCGGCCTTTCGGCGAAAGCCAATGCATTCATACGCCCCTCCCCTGCCGGAGATGCACTCGGCGGTGTAGCCCGCCAAAGCCGGGAAACCATGATCCTCTGCGAAGCTGCCGGATACGATTATATTTTGGTGGAAACCGTGGGAGTCGGGCAGTCTGAAATTGCCGTCCACTCCATGACCGACTTTTTCCTGTTATTGCTCCTTCCAGGTGCCGGTGATGAACTGCAGGGAATTAAAAGGGGCATCGTGGAAATGGCCGACCTCATTGCCGTCAACAAAGCCGACGGCGAAGGTGTTGATTTGGCAAAGAAAGCCAAAAGGGAATACAGAAATGCCCTGCACCTCTTCCCTCCACAGGAAAGCGGCTGGATTCCTGCCGTGAAGACTTGCTCGGCCCTTGAAGGTACTGGCATCCCGGATATATGGGATGTAATGCTCCAGTATGAGACGCAAACCAAAGACAATGGTTTTTTCGCTGAAAAGCGCCGAAAACAAGCAGGCTACTGGCTGGAGGAAACACTTAATAACAGCTGGAAACAAGCCTTCCTGGCAGACCCCGAGCTAAAAAATGCCTGGGAAGACATTAAAGAGAAAGTAGAAGCGGCCAACTTGTCTCCGTTTCGGGGAGCAATGGAGTTAATGGACCTCTTCTTTACTAAAAACCGCAAGTAATGGCACATCAAAAACATGCCAAAATTACCCGCCCGGATATTGGGCATTATCATAGAAATGAATGGGCCATCCTGGGAGCACCCTGCGGACGGATCGACGAACTCGTAAGCCGACTGACCCAGCACCTCTCGGCCGAATTCCGAATCGGTTACATTGATGCAGACCATCAGGCCAAAGATCCTTCAGCGGATTCGGTACAGGAAGGAGCTTTCATGGCTTACACCAATAAGATTGAGTACCACCGCTGGGATTGTAAAAATCCACCGACCGACTTTGAAGCGAAAATCGCTTTCCGAAAACTGGACATGCTGCTGGTCAACGGCAATCACTTCCTCGGCAACAAACAGATTCTCATTCTGGATGAACGGAAATTTGATTCGCTGCAGCGAAAAAAAGACCGGCTTACAGATGTACAATTGATCCTGACCACTCCGGAACTGGACCAACTGCCCGATTTCCTCCAGGATCATATTGATGGCCATGCAGATATTCCGCGGTTGGGCATTGAGGATACTAAAGGCATTGCCAGTTTCCTCCAGCAAAATCAAAAGCATATCCCCCTTAAGGGATTGGTGCTGGCCGGTGGAAAAAGCACCCGTATGGGAAAGGACAAAGGAGAATTGGTCTACCATGAAGGCCAAAGCCAACGAAAGTTTGTCTACGACTTGCTACAGGGACGTTGCGATCAGGTATACCTTTCTTGCCGGGAGGATCAGGTGCAGGAACTTTCAGCCGATTTTCAAACCCTGCCCGATAAGCTCAGCGGACTGGGTCCTTTTGCGGCTATTTTAAGTGCTTTTCAATCAGATCCGAATGCAGCCTGGCTGGTGGTGGCCTGCGATTTACCCTTCGTTAGTGAACAAGCCATTGATACATTGATACAGGCACGCAATCCATCCATGAACGCCACTGCTTTCCACAACCCGGATTCCGGATTTCCCGAACCACTAATCACGATCTGGGAGCCACGCGCTTATCCCGATTTGCTCAGTTTCTTATCACTGGGATACAGCTGTCCGCGGAAAGTTTTGATCAATACAGATGTTGAAGAAATCCAGGCAGAAAACCTAAACTGGATCAGAAATGTCAATACCCCGGAAGAATTGAAACAGGCGATGGAGGAGATCAAATAAAATCAGGGCGTAGCCGATACCCAGACCTCGCCGTCTGAAAAAATTTCCTTCTTCCAGATCGGAACCGTTTCTTTTAAGGTATCAATGGCATAGCGGCAAGCTTCGAAAGCCGCTCCCCGGTGGGGCGCTGAAGCAGCAATAATAACCGGAATTTCGCCAATATCCAGACGGCCAACCCGGTGGTAGATCGCCATTTTACAAAGCTCGTATTCATCGACTGCTTTTTCGGCGATCTTGCGCATCTCCTGAACGGCCATCTTTTCGTAGGCTTCAAACTCCAGACGGACCACCTTTCGGCCACGGGTCCATTCCCGGACGGTTCCTACGAAGATGTCGATTCCACCTGCTGCATTATCGGCAACCTTATTCAGACAAGATTGTACATCCAGGGGCTGATCAGATATAATAATGTCAATTTCCATAAAAATATGAACTAGCCTCCACTAACGGGTGGAATTAATGCAATCTCCTCTGCCGGATTTAGGCGATCATCGTCCTGGGCATATACGGTTCCCTGAGCTATTCCCAGCGAATTGAGTTTTTTTAGTTCGGGATATTTCTCAAATAGATATTCCCGCAGATCTTCCACGGTCGCACCATTGTCGAGTGGCAGGTCCAGATTCAGGCTGCGACTGCCCAGAATTTCTTTGGTGATGCCGAAAGCCAAAATATTTACATTCATACTTCTTTCATTTTCAGTCCCTCCACATAATACATTTCAATATCTCCTTTGTTCTTCACCTTGATCTTTCCGCGAGGACTACAATTGAAAACATCTTTTACCAGTTCATAGGTCGATTTGCTGATGTTTACTTTTCCGGATTTCCCTTTGCTTTCCAATCTGGCGGCAATATTTACGGTATCCCCCCAAATATCGTAGGCAAATTTCTTTATTCCGACAATCCCGGCAACAACCGGTCCCGAATGGATGCCGATCCGCGCTTCAAAGTGGGGCTTACCGGAGAGGTCTCGCTCCACAGCAATTGCATGCATAAAAGATTGCATTTCCAAAGCAGCTTTGACTACCTGAACGGCTGCCTTTTGGGAAGTTCCAGGCAATCCGCCCACACACATATATGCATCTCCGATGGTCTTGATTTTCTCGACCCCATACATCTCCATGATCTCATCAAAGGCCCGAAAGCAATAATCGATTTCTTTTACGAGTTGCTCCGGTTCGAGCTTTTCGGCAATATTGGTAAAGCCGATAAAATCAGAAAACATGACAGTCACCGATTCAAATCGCTGGGCTTTCGCCGAACCATTACTCTTGAGCTCTTCGGCAGTTTCTGCGGGTAGAATATTGAGCAGCAGGTCATCCGATTTGGCTTTTTCTTCTTCCAGTTCCAGGGTACGGCGGCGCACCTCTTCCTCCAGCTCCCGTTCCCGCTTGCGGATGGTATAGATGCGATAGCGCATGAAGCCATAGACCATTCCGGCCAACAATAAGCCGCACATCCCGATAAACCATAAACTTTTGTAATAGGCCTGCTCTATTTTGAGAGGTACTTCCAGCACTTGCGGACTCCATGCATTATTACCGGATGCCGCCCGCACTTCGAAAGTATAATCGCCGGCAGGTATATTATTGTATCGGGCAGTAGGCACGGTGGTAGGTTCCGACCATTCGCGGTCATAGCCCCGGAGTCGATAAGAGTATCGATTTTCACGCGGGCTCACATAGTCTGCCAGGGCAAAACTGAAAGTGAAGAACTTATCCCTCCAGGACAAGTGAATGGGGGTGCCCGGATTTGAGCGCACCGGCAGGCTGATCATAGAATCAATATCCCCGTCAAACTTGGAAAAATTGGTCAGCAGCAACTTGGCCTGACGCCGATTTCGAGCCCAGACAAATTCAGGGTCCGGAAAGAAAGAAACTACCCCGTTTAAGCCGCCAAAGTACAGCCGTCCGGATGTAGCGCGGTAAAAGGAGATGCGGTTAAATTCATTCGCCGGAAGGCCATCTTCCCGATAGAAATTGAAACAACGTTCGGTTTCCAAACTGATCCTCGACATACCATTGTCTGTGCTAACCCACAAGCAGGAATCCCCCTCCGGTAATATCCCGTTGATAAAGTTATTCGGCAGCCCGCGTTCCATATCCCAAATCTGAATGGATTCATTGACCAGATCTATTTCGTGCAAACCCGAAGCGGTAGCTATCCAGAGATGGCCGTTTGGGTCTTCATATGTTGCTAATATGCGGTTGTGCTGCAAGCCATTCTCAGTAGTCCTGAATGATTTAAAATCGCCCGATTCTACATCCAGCTGAAACAAGCCTCCTTTCACGGTACCCACCCACAACTGGCCACTTCGCTGACCAAAGTGAAGGTGCGTAATTTGGAGCGTAAAGGTATCAAGCACCTCTTCTACATCCATATATCTTTCGGGCTTCCCTCCCTTATCCACAACATGGAGCTTATTTTGGTACCCGATCCACAATTTGCCGGAAGGCCCGATAATCGGATGTCCTGCATCGGTAATTTTACCTTCAAACAACGTATCTACCGCCAGGCTGACCGGGTCGATGCGCATGCCATTTCCGGTATATAGTTTGTTTTCATACCACTGCAAACCAAAAGGCGCATTTACAAATTCATTATCCGGAAACAAGGGGCTGCTAATTCCGGAGTTGGGATCCAGCCGGTGAACCGAGTTGTAATAAGAAAAATAGATCTGCCCCTGATTGTCTTCCGTGATTCCGCGAATACTGCAAAAGCCACTGCTGCAATAAGAATTGCCGCCACTCAGATGTGAATAAAAGAACTGCCGCCGGCGCACCAGTTTTATCAGGCCAAAATCGGAAGCGACCCATACCACACCGGAAGCATCTGAATAAATCTGTCTGTATTGAAGATCATGTCGGGTTTGCTCCCGGATATCGCGGTGAAAATCCCACCAATTGCCCGTTTTCCCTTCAAAAAGGATTAATCCGTTTTTGGATGCCAGCCAAAGATCGCCTTCCGGGGTTGCCAGCAGGGTTTCAAATACGTCTGTTCCGGCTAAGGAGGCGCTAATCGGATGAACGATAAATTCATCGCTTCCCGGATTTTTGAAATAGATCGAACCATTGGCCAGCAGGACCAACAAACGTCCTTCATAATCTTCTTTGATTTCAACGATTCGGGAAGCAGAGGGATCATTTCCCTGAAAAGAGAAAGTGTATTTTTCTTCCAGCGTTCCATACATAGTGATACGCCATACCTCATTTTCACTCCCACTTACATAAACTTCTCCATTGTGGATCAACAATGGCCGTTTTTCAAAACGCCCGTCCAACTTGCGTTCAAGAAGTAATTCGCCTTCCGGCGAAAAGCATTGCAGGAACGCCAGCCCTTCCAATTCGGCGAAAGTGCTGATCCATAAATTGCCGGCAGCATCTGCTGCTATGTAATTGGGACTCCATTCAGCCCCGCGAGCCAAAGAGTGCGGATTAACCGTTAATTTTTCTGAAGTAAACTCGACCGAGTTTAGTCCGGTGAGGAAGTTTGGATGTGCCAGCCACAGGTGGTTCTCCTTGTCGCAATAAATATCCGATACATAGTCCTGTGCCAGGAGATCCGGTCGGGTATTATTATTTATCTGTGTAAATTCATAGCCGTCGTAGCGATTCAGTCCATTAACCGTAGCAATCCACAAATATCCGCTGCTGTCTTGCTGTACGCAAAAAACATTTCGATGAGACAAGCCTTCCTCAAATCCATAGATCCGCAACTGCCAGTCGGTAGTCTGTCCCGACAGAATAGCAGCCTGAAGAAACAGGCAAAACAACGGATATAAGAATTTTCGGTTCATTTCAGATCATAACACTACTATTGCAAAAATGGCAAACAGCCGTCGGATTGCAAAACCTGTCTCAATATCGCTTATCTGATTGGGTTTTTTGCCCCCTTTCGGGGAATTTACTTAAAACTCGAAGTTGCCTGACAATTTGCCGGAAAAACTATATTTTCCATTTTGTTGTTTGCCTTACAGTCTGTGCATAATGGAATCCTCCTAAGCAGACTATCAACCTAAACGAATGAAGCAAATCGATAAACCCGCTGATTTGCTGGAACGCCTGCGCAACTTTGAAGGATATAAAGGAATATCCGACGAAAGTCTGAGCTGGCTGATCAGTAAATCTGAATACCTCCTCTATCCGGCAGGAGATCTGCTGTTTTACCCTGAAAAGCCTACTACCAGTATGCAGATTATTATGGAGGGCGAATACATCATTGAATTTGAACAAGGCGGAGAATACCGCGAATTTGGTACCAATGAAGCAGGCTATACCACCGGTGTACTGCCCTTTTCCCGCATGCAGGAATCCCGGGCAAATGGCCGTGCACTCCAGGATACCTATGTCCTGGAATTGCATCGCGATCATTTTATCGAATTGGTCAATGTCGATTACGACCTGGTACAAAACCTGGTGGCACTCATGTCTAACCGCATCCGGAACTTCACCCAGATGCGCACGCAAAATGAGAAACTCCTGGCGTTGGGTAAGCTGTCTGCCGGATTGGCCCATGAGCTCAATAACCCTGCCTCTGCGATGGTACGTACAGCCAGAGAACTACATGGGAAAGTACATAGCACTCCCGAAAAATTTAAGGCCATCATGAACATGAGGGTCACCCCCGAACAGACCGACCAGGTAAACGATCTGCTTTTTGCTAAGGTTGAAGCCGGAATAAATGAAGATTTATCCGTTTTAGAACGTTCCGAAATTGAGGACGACCTTATCGATTGGCTCGAGGACCACGGGATCGATGACGGGGATGACCTCGCTAATACGTTTGCCGATTACTCGCTTTCAACAGATGATCTGGAGAAAATTGAGGGAATTATCCAGGGCAAGGATCTTCCGGCTATCCTGTGGTGGCTCGAAAGCACCCTGAGTCTGGAAACCCTTATCGGTGAAATTCGGGAAGCGGCAGATCGCATTTCTAACCTGGTTCGCTCCATAAAAGATTATTCACACATGGACAAATCCGGGGCGAAGGATTCTATTCAGGTAAAAGAGGGGATCTATTCTACGCTGATGATCCTAAAACACAAGATTAAACGAAAGCAGGTAATACTGGAGAAATCTTTTCCGGAAGACCTCCCTACGGTCAAGGCGCATGTCAATGAACTCAATCAGGTTTGGACCAATATCATTGACAACGCGCTGGATGCACTCCCGGAAAAAGGAACCCTCAGCATTCGCGCCGAAGCAGTAAGACAATACGTCTGTGTGGAAATCACCGACAACGGCCCGGGCATTCCGGATGAAGTCTTGAGTCGAATCTATGATCCTTTTTTCACGACTAAAGGAATTGGAGAAGGAACCGGTATGGGGCTGGATATTACCAAAAGAATCGTGGATCGCATGAAAGGACGCATTGAGGTTGAATCTGAGCCAGGCAAGACTACTTTCCGAATCATGATACCAACAGAATAAATCCTCACTCTCAAACCCAAACTCAAACCCAAACCCAAACCCAAACCCAAACTCATCCCGATAGCTATCGGGACAAACTATTTCCCCCTCATGGCCACTGATAAGAAACCTATTATATTTTCGATCGATGACGATCCGCAGGTGATTCGGTCGATCAAGCGAGATCTTCGGAACCGATATAAGAAAGAATACCGCATTCTAAACGAAGAATCTCCCGAACGAGCACTTGAAGCGGTTGAAGCACTCAAAAAACAAGGCGCAGATATTGCTTTGTTTCTCTCCGATCAACGGATGCCGGGAATGATGGGAGTAGATTTTCTGGATAAGGCCCGCAAATTTTATCCGCAGGCAAAGCGGGTGTTGCTTACTGCTTATTCTGATAAGGATATTGCTATCCGGGCCATTAATGATGTTAATCTGGATTATTACCTGATGAAACCCTGGGACCCCCCGGAAGAGAAAATGTATCCGGTGCTGGATGAGCTATTGGAGGAGTGGCAATTGGATCACATTCCCGAATTATCGGGCATCAAAGTTATCGGATATCAATATTCTCCAAAGTCTCATAAGGTTAAAGACTTTCTGGCGGGCAACCTGGTGCCCTACCACTGGCTGGACATCAGCCTGGACCGGAAAGCCGGAGAGATCATGGAAGTCATGCAAATCGGAGCGGAAAAATTCCCGGTCGTTGTTTTTGAAGACGGCAGCTGGGAGGAGGATCCGGACATAAAAGTAGTAGCAGAGAAAGTCGGGCTCCGATCTTCTGCCGAACACGAATTATACGATGTCGTTATTATTGGAGCAGGTCCGGCCGGGTTGGCAGCAGCTGTTTATGGAGGTTCTGAAGGGCTAAAAACCTTACTGGTAGAAAGACATGCTCCCGGTGGTCAGGCGGGAACCAGCTCGAGGATTGAAAACTACCTGGGGTTTCCCAATGGCTTAAGCGGCGCAGACCTTTCGAGAAGGGCCATTACGCAGGCGACTCGTTTTGGAGTCGAGTTCCTCTCTCCAACCGAAGTGAAAGGCATTGAATCTGCCGGGCAGTATAAGAAGATCCTCATGGCCGACGGCAATACTGTCAACACCCGTGCAGTCGTTTTAGCTACCGGGGTTTCTTACCGTACCCTTCCCACAGCAGGAATTGAAAAATTCACCGGGGCGGGTATCTATTACGGGGCAGCTATGACCGAAGCGAATGCTTGTCGTGATCGGATCGTGTACATTATTGGCGGAGGAAACTCGGCCGGGCAAGGAGCGGTGTACCTGTCTCGCTTTGCTAAAGAAGTACACATATTAATACGCAAACCAGACCTGACAGCAACCATGTCTTCCTATCTGATAGATCAGATAAACAGCATTCCCAATATTGGTGTACACGGCTACCGACAAGTAAAGGAAGCTTTTGGAGAAAAACATTTGGAGAAGCTTTGTATAGAAGATATGGAGCAGGGAGGTTATTCAGAAGTACCCGCTGATGCACTCTTTATTTTCATCGGGGCCAAACCATATACAGACTGGGTACCCGATAATCTGCTCCGGGATGAAAAAGGTTATATAGAAACCGGAAAGGAATTAATTAGAAGAGACCAGTTTGCAAAAGCCTGGAAGAGAAACAGAGAACCCTTCCTGCTGGAAACCAGTGAAGCCGGAATCTTTGCGGCAGGGGATGTACGTTCGGGTGCTATGAATCGGGTGGCATCCGCTGTAGGAGAAGGAGCGATGGCTATAAAATTTGTACACGAGTATTTAGCAGAAAGTTGAGGGCTTTGAGAAAGTTATTGATGTACCTGTGAAAGGTGAAATGGTTGGTTCCGCATTAAACGCATAAAACCTATCAAACGTGTCAAACGCATAAAACCTATCAAACGTAAATATGATCAATTACAAAACGAACGATAACTGGCTGGGAGACATTCGGCATTTAGCCACCAGCTGGACTATGGTAAGAATTTCGCGGGCAGTAATAGGCATAGGTGTATATGCCCTTATTGTTTGCGTCCTTATTGAACAATTTGAATGGGGCGAATACATCTCTATGAATACCTCTGTTTTTTCCTTACTTGGTGTAATTCTGAGTATTTTCCTGGTATTCAGAACGAATACGGCCTATGATCGCTGGTGGGAAGGTCGGAAACAATGGGGTGCGCTGGTAAACCACTCTCGTAACCTGGCGATCTATGCCAATACCATGTTCCCCAAAAAGAACGAGCGGGTTCGACATTTCTTTGCCAAACACATTTCCAACTTTTGTTACGCACTGGCAGAACACCTCCGTGATGGCACCAAATTGGATAAGCTGATCTATCTGAAGGATGTGGAACGAGCGGAGTACGAAAAAAAAGGACATGTTCCGAACCACATATCCATGCAGATATTTGACCGTATCGCACAGGGGCATCGCGAAGGAGAGATCAATGAAGGCGATTATATTAATATCAAAGCCCAACATCAGGCCTTATTAGATATTCTGGGAGCCTGTGAACGGATCAAAAAAACACCTATTCCTTTTTCCTACAGTGTTTATTTGAAGATTTTCATCTCTGCTTATGCCGTGTTGCTGCCCTTTGCCCTTATCAACACCTTCCACTATGCGACCATACCTCTGGTCATGTTCATTTTCTTTGCCTTGCTGGGCGTAGAACTTCTTGGAGAGGAAATCGAAGATCCCTTCGGACTGGATTGTAATGATCTTCCTACGGGAGATATTGCACATACGATTCGAAACAATGTATTCGAAATTCTGGAAGATCGCAGCAGTATTGGCAAATCCAAAGAAAGAGAGTTATACGAAAAGGTCTTCTGACATACCGAAATCGGCATAGAAAATCCTGTTACTATTTTCTGACTTTACGTCAAAAGGGCATATTTATTGAAAAAAATGCTGTTTGGCTGGTAACCTTATTGCTTCCTGCGGTATTTAGAACTACAAGCACCCTGCTAAGGCATCGGTGTTAAATTGAAAGAGAACGGTAGTCAACAGCCAGAAAGCGGCATCCGCTTATTTGAGTGAAAATTGGCCAAAATCCACAGGTGTTAAAAATTTTAAGAAAACTTTAACATTCTGATCTGACATATAAATCGGAATGATTCGGCCAAAACCAACCAAAGACTCCAAATAAAGGTGCAAAAAAGCGCTGTGTTAAGAAATTATATTCTAAACCACAAATTCAGGTTAATTTTTGGCTTGACAGCCCAAACATGCCGGACTACCTTTGCGTTAGTAAAACGACATGAACATAATATCAACTCATTAATCCAAAAACCAAAATTCCCGCCACTAGAGTTTCCTAACATTTACAATTAAAGGCAACCCTTAGACTTAAAACTCCGGATTCTCCGGCTGCTTCCCCCTATGGTGCATATGGCAACATAGTGCAGTCAGAGTGCGCGTTTAAGTGGCAATCCGGGAAAATGAAAGTAAGATGAAAATCCCATGTACATTGAGCCTGATGGCAGCTATTACGCTGTCATTTACTACCCCTTCCCTTGCCGGGCCCAGTGCCTGGAACAAAGCTGAAGAGGCTCTGATCCAAGAACGAATCGAAACCATGAACCTGCCCGTAGCAAGTATCTACAACAGTCAGGTTAGCGACATGGTACGGCGGTATGTAACCTACGGTTACCGCGATGCTGAGTATATGCTCGGCCGCTCCGACCGCTTTTTCCCCATTTTCGAACATTACCTGAAGATCAACCAAATGCCGGAATCATTAAAATTCCTGCCAATAGTTGAGTCTTCTTTGAAACCAGGCGTTCGCTCCCATGCAGGTGCAGCCGGACTCTGGCAGTTGATGAGCGGAACAGCACAAGAACTGGGTCTCTCCGTCGGCACTTATGTCGATGAACGATTGAACCCACACCTTGCAACAGAGGCTGCGCTTAAATATCTCAACGAGCTGTATGGCCGTTTTGGTAGCTGGGAATTGGCACTTGCTGCCTATAACTGTGGACCTGGCAACGTACGTAAGGCCATCCGCAATGGTGGAAGTACAGATTACTGGAAAATCCAACACCTGCTTCCAAAAGAAACACAAAACTATATCCCGCGGTACATTGCTGCCAGCTATGTGGCAAGCTTTTACACAGAACACAATCTGGAGCCGGAAATGCAGTCATACGATATGCAATTTACCCGTGCTACCCGAATTCATTCTGGTATTAGCTTCAAAAAACTGGCCACCATTACCGGCGCCAGCATCAGCACTATCCGCGAATTGAATCCTGCTTACCTCCGGTCTTATATTCCGGAAAGCAATAAAGGACACCTCATTGTACTTCCAGAAATGGCAATGCGTGTTCTTACCGACTACCAACGTTGGTCAAACAGCCTCGGAATCGAGACTGATTTGCCAATGGTTAAAACGGTTTTGAAAGCCGACGGAAATACCCCGAAAATTCCGATTACAGTTGTGATTCGTCCGGGCGAAACACTCGCTCAAATCGCCGCTGACTATCGGGTTCCCGTACAATCCGTCCGCGAATGGAACAACATCCCGGCCAATGCCGATGTATATTTCCAGCAAGCACTGGTGCTGTACCTCGACCAACGTCCGGGTTCTGTATAAGAATCGACTTTACAAAATGCTAATTTTGAAGGCTGCCCATTTATGGTGCAGCCTTTTTTTTATGAAAGAAAAAAAACCTGACCTGACGAGCATTCTGCCGGGAAAACTATTTTTGCACTTTAAAGATTATTTAATCCGTTAGCCTCATCATTTCTCATGTCTCAGACGCTGCAAATAGAAGTAGAAACTAATGCTACCGATAGCAGACCAGTATTTCTGGCCGGCACCTTCAACGATTGGCAGTCCGCGCAGGAAGCTTACAGGATGAAGCCTGATATACCCGGCTACTACTCTTATACCTTTCCAAATGTAGCGGACCTGGACTTTCCCCTGGAATTTAAAGCAACAAGGGGCAATTGGAAACAAGTTGAAACGGATGCTTATGGCGGTCATGTTGACAATCATCGCCTGGAGAAGCCACAGGAACACATTCGTATTCATGTGCCTCGCTGGAAAATCAACGGGCAGTACTGGAAAGACGAGTACCTTCCAAAAATTGAAATAATTCACGAGCGTTTTGAAATCCCGCAATTGATAAAAACCCGGCGGATTGCTGCGCTCCTCCCCTGGGACTATGACCAATCAGATAAAAGATACCCGGTCTTATACCTGCAGGACGGGCAAAACCTGTTTGACGACTATGCCCCATTTGGCAGTTGGGGATTAGATAAAAAACTGGCTACCATGGCCGAAAATGGATGGGCAGATCTGATCGTAATTGCCATTGATCATGCCGAAAATGAACGCATCTCCGAATACACGCCTTCCTACCAAACCAAGCTGGGCCCCGGAGATGGCAAAAAATATGTACGCTTTCTGGCCGATACCCTCAAACCCTATGTCGATAAGCATTTTCGTACACTCCCTGACCGACAGCACACCGGTATTGGAGGCAGTTCGATGGGCGGACTAATTAGTATTTATGCGGGATCTCTATATCCGGAGGTCTATGGCAAACAGATGATCTTCTCCCCTTCGCTGTGGGTTGCTCCCGAAATTTATCGAAAAGCCCTGCAAACACATATGCTATACCCCACCCAGATATATGTCTATGCCGGCGGCGATGAAAGTGAAAATATGGTTCCCCTGGTAGAACAATTCTCTCAGGGCATGGATGCAAATAACCCGGATGCCATCACTTTGCGGAGAGTTATTTCGCCGAAAGGCAAACATCGGGAAACCGATTGGGGGAAAGCATTTCCAGAAGCTGCCAACTGGCTTTTTGGCCCATATCCGGCTACAGGAGAAAATTTCTGGACTAAAGTTTTATAAGATAGGCACTTATAGTACTTTTGCAATCTTATGGCCATACTTGTCTGAGCCTGTCATATCAACTACCCGGACTTCGCCATTGATCGCTCCATGGCTGGGTTAAACCGGGTATACCATCCCTCAGAACATTAAGACGAGATCTGTACAGCTAATTATTTGAATGTAGATGCAAATAACCACAACAACCCAATCTGTCAATAAAGACGCCGGACTGATCATACCGATCGCCCAATCAGATGAGAAAGATATTATTTTGGATCGCATTGCTGCGGCATTCGATCTGGATGCAGATCTCTTGCGACTCGATTTTTCCGCTTCCGCGAAAGAAGTGTTGAATCTGCAGGGAAAGAATTCGGAAAATGGAAAACAACGCCTGTTCCTGCTGGGCCTTGGAGAAAATCCGGGTATTTCCAAAATGATCCAGTCGGCCCGGGCCTTTATCCACAACCGAAAAAAGAAACTTCCCCTCCAATTACAACTAAGCTTTGCCTATGGCAATCTTGCCGACGACCTGATTCGAAGTGCCGAAGCCCTGATCAATGGCTTTTGCCTGGGCGAGTATAATATCGGCCGGTTCAAGACGGATGAGGATCTTGTTGCAGCTGTTGAAACCAGTCTCGAAGTGCTGGTAGAAGCTGAAAACAAAGAGCGTGTAGATGAAGCCGTTAAGCGAGGTCAGGCTTTCGCCGAAATCCAGATCGAAATGATCAAGCTGGTCAATGCACCAAGCAATCACAAAAATCCGGTTGATCTGTCAAACTGGGCTAAACAAGCCGCTCAGCGCTATGGCTTTACAGCCAAAGTTATTGAGAAAGAAGACATGGAGGAGATCGGCTTACACGGCGTACTGGCTGTCAATCGCGGCAGCGAATACCCGGCCACTTTTACCATCATGGAATACAAGCCGGAAGGAACAGCCCTGAAAAAAGTAGGGCTGGTCGGAAAAGGCGTAACTTTCGACACCGGTGGTTTATCTATAAAGCCTTCCACCAACATGCACTTCATGAAAAGTGATATGGGAGGTGCAGCAGCTGTTTTTGGCACAATGGCTATGGCGGCCCGCCTTAAATTGCCGATACATCTTATTGGGATTGTACCGGCTACAGACAACTCTGTTGATGCCCTTGCCATCAAGCCCAGCGATGTTATTTCTTCCTACAGTGGAAAATCTATAGAGATCATCGATACCGATGCAGAAGGCCGCTTGATTCTTGCCGACGGGCTTTCCTACATGGTGCAAAACTACGAGCCGGAGATTCTCATTGATCTGGCTACGCTCACAGGTTCTGTCATTCGAGCACTAGGCTATGTGGCTGGAGGCCTGTTCACCGCCAATGAAAGTTTGAGCAAACAATTGCTCAATGCCGGCACCAGAACCGGAGAACGCCTGTGGTCGTTCCCCATTTGGGAAGACTATGGAGAAATGATTCGTTCGGATGTGGCCGATGTAAAGAATTTCAGCGGAAAACCTATGGCCGGAGCCATTACGGCAGCAAAATTCCTCGAACATTTCACCCACGAGCACGCTTGTTGGGCACACCTGGATATCGCTGGCGTAGCAATGTCTGACATGGAGTTTAGTATGCAGAAAAGCGCCACCGCCTTTGGTGTTCGTCTGCTGACCGATTTCCTGGAAAACTTATAAACAGAGATTCGTATTTTGTCCTGACCAAACAAGGAATAACTATTTCAGCACCCATCTTTTTGGTGGGCTGTGCCTTCATTTTCAAATTGTTTGTATGACAATTCTGTGCATCTCCTGTTTCCTCAAGGGACAAGATTTTTTACGGGCCTGCAAAGAAGCAGGCAATACCATTTATCTGCTTACCAAAGAGAGCCTCCGGGACGCTGATTGGCCACACGACTCCATTGATGAATTCTTTTTCATGGAATCGGATGTCAATACACCGGAAAACTTTCAGACACTGGTCCAGGGCATGAGTCACCTCATGCGTCAACGAAACATCGATCGCATCGTTGCGATGGATGATTTTGATGTGGAGAAAGCGGCCTGGTTGCGGGAGGAATTTCGCATTCCCGGTATGGGGCAAACGACGGCACGCTACTTTCGCGACAAGCTGGCTATGCGCATGAAGGCGGCTGATGCCGGCATAGCGGTACCTCCTTTTAGTGCGCTTTTCAACGACGAAGAAATCAACCACTTTCACACCAGTGTTTCTGCGCCCTGGGTCATTAAACCAAGGGGAGAAGCTTCAGCAACAGGGATTCGCAAGGTGCACACGCCGGAGGAAAGCTGGTCGGTCATCCATGAGTTGGGAGATAAAAGACACACATACCTTATTGAGCAATTTAAGCCAGGAGATGTGTACCACACCGACGCTCTGTGTAAAGACGGCCAGGTCGTTTTTTGCAGAAACAGCAAGTATCTAAATACGCCCTTTGAAGTTGCACATGGCGGTGGCATTTTTCGGTCGCAAACCTTGCCTTTCGGCGAAATGGAAGACAAAGCTCTCAAAGACCTGACCAGTCGGGTAATGACTGCTTTTGGCATGCAGTACAGCGCGGCTCATACCGAGTTCATTAGAACCGCAGACGGCACCTTTTATTTCCTGGAAACCTCATCAAGGGTGGGTGGAGCTCACCTGGCCGAAATGGTTGAATTCTCGGCCGGAATAAGTTTGTGGAAGGAATGGGCAAAACTCGAATCCGACATGGCGGGCGACCGCACATACAAGCTCCCAAAAGTCGAGGAAAAACATGCCGGAATCCTTGTTTCTCTATCCAGGTATCAATGGCCGGATATGGCTGTATTCAATGATCCCGAGGTGGTCTGGAAAATCAACAAGGAATACCATGTAGGAATGATTATCGCATCCAATGACCGCAAAAGAGTTTCCGATCTCCTGGATAAATACGCCGAAATTGTAGCCCGCGATTTCCACGCCAGTGCCCCTCCCCCCGACCGTTCTCTGGATTGAAAAAAAACGGCAACCTGACGGGTCGGCAACCTGACGGGTCGGCAACCTGACGGGTCGGCAACCTGAGCAAATAATTGAAAAATTTCGGACCTAAATCGCTAAAAACCAAATAATTACACCCATTTTTTAAAGAAAAAAAAGATTTTTTTTCACCTTTATGGAGATGGAAAAACGATACCGTATTACAATCACCGGACGAGTACAAGGCGTATATTACAGGGCCAGCACTCAACGACAGGCGCAATCCTTAAACCTAAGTGGTTGGGTCAGGAATAAAGCAGATGGCAGTGTTGAAGCAGAAGCTCAGGGACCAGAACCCCAACTTCTAGCCCTCTTAAAATGGTGTGAGAAAGGTCCTGAATTTGCCCGGGTGGATGCTGTCACCCACGCGGAAATTTCCTTGCAGGAAGAGGATGGCTTCGTGATTAAACGTAGTGTCACATAAACTTAGGGACAAAACCAGGTGCCGCACCTACGGCGCTTAAAGTGAATCCGATATTTTTTGTTACATAGGTGTGCCTCCTCTGGAGGCATTACTGTATATGCGGTTAATGGCTCCAGAGGAGCCAAACCTTTGTAACACTTTTTGCGATTTTGATGGTAAGCTCCAGCGAAGCGATACCAATTCGTATTCCCTGTTTTGACCCTAAGATTGGGTGCTGGTACAGTTAAATGCTAACTTACTGGATCACCACCTTTTTTACTATAATTCCTCTATCTGTAATGAATTGAAACATATACAGCCCGGGAGGATTCCCCTCTATTAAAATTTCCCTCTTTCCTGCGTTTCCTCCCAATGGCAGTTCGTTAATCACCCTTCCCTGTGTATCCAGTATCCTAACACCATTCGGCGAAAGCCCTTCCCACTCTATAAAAAGACGATCAGTTGCCGGTTGTGGATATAGACTCAGATCATAAGATGCAATGTCTTTAAACCCGACGGTTTCACAGGCCAGGTCATTGAGTTTGATCCATAATTGATTGTCGAAAGAAGACCCGGCAGCAACGGGATCACCAGCCGCATCTCCCTGGCGAATAACCACCATATCCAGACTGGGCACGACGTAGATTTTCTGATCATTCAGACCCAGAGCAGAAAACATATCTGCAGGAGCATCCGGAAACATATAGCCCGGGAGTACGGTCTGCAAACCAGGAAGCATAAAACTTTCCTGTCCATTCAACCACCATAAATACCCGTATGCATTGTTTAAACCCTGCGAAGGAGTCGTCATTTCCTCAAAATATTGCTGGTCATGCATCAGGGTATCCATATCCCAGACACCCCGATTGAGGGCCAACAACCCAAAACGAGCCGCATCGCGCGCCCGGCCCCAGCACACATAATCCAGCCAAAACAAACTACTGTCAATGTTATTATTCAAATTTGCATTGGTATACTGGTTGATACTCATACCGCTGGCATTGGCCAAAACATCCTGTACCAGTCGATAAGGAGCATTGTGATATGCCCAACGCTGCCCGGCATTTTCCAGATATAATAAACACTCCGGATCCAGACAATTTGCCGGATCGGGAACTCCCGGTACAGTCGGATCATCATCCAGCCCTGTAGACATACTTATTTGATGATACACCGTAATCAGGTCTTCTTTATCTGGCGGACAGTCCGTCCACCCTTGCCCCAGGTAGGTGGATACGGGATCGGTGATATCAAGCAATCCCTGTTCCTGAGCCATGCCGGTCATAAAACCTGCAATACTCTTTCCGGCGGAAGCCAGGTACCAAAAGGAACTCTGGTCGGCATTGCCAAAGTAGTATTCGACCACGATCTTCCCTTCGTGCAGTATGATGAAAGAGCGGCTGTTTTTTTCTTCCAGAAATGCGTATAAGCTATCCAGTTTTTCCGCACACCATCCCAATTCAGAAGGGTCCTTACTTTCCCATTCGTCTCCGGTCAGAGGTGGAAAATAATAATCATTCTGGGCAACGAGCGATGTCCCCATAAGTGCGATGATAAATGTGCTGGTAAGTATATTTCTTATCATGGTCACTTTGACGCTTTTTATTCCAAAAAGTTTAGCCACAAAAAATCCCGAATTCCGCTGCTGCGAAATTCGGGATATCAAATCGATTGATATTCTCTATCCGATGGCCTTCTTCAGGTCCTGGATTAGATCGTCGACATCTTCTACGCCAACGCTGAGTCGGATCAAAGAATCGGTGAGTCCTACTTTCATGCGCTCTTCCCGGGGAATGGCGGCATGGGTCATGCTAGCCGGATGACCAATGAGGGATTCGACACCACCCAGTGATTCAGCCAACGTGAATATAGCTGTATTACTCAAAACCCTGTTGGCAGCTTCCGTACTATCTTCTATCAGGTTGAAAGAAACCATTCCTCCAAAATCACGCATTTGCGATTTGGCAATCTCGTGGTTAGGATGGTCTTTGAAACCCGGCCAGTAAACATGCTTAACTTTTGGATGGTCTGCCAGAAACGCAGCAATCATTGCCGCATTATCACAGGCGCGTTGTACACGCAAATGCAGCGTCTTTATACCCCGAAGAACGAGGAAACAGTCCTGTGGACCAGGTATTGCACCTACGGAATTCTGGATAAACGCCAGTTGTTCGGCAACAGCACCATCTTTCACTACTACAGCTCCCATCACTACATCAGAATGTCCGCCCAGGTATTTAGTGGCGGAGTGCAAAACCATATCAGCACCGAGGTCGATAGGATTCTGGAGATAAGGCGATGCGAATGTATTGTCTACACAAACCCAAATACCAGCTTCGCGCCCAAAATCGCAGATCTCTTTGATATCCACAATATTGAGCATCGGATTGGTAGGCGTTTCTACCCAGATGAGCCTGGTATTTTCATTGACAGCCTCTTTTATATTGGAGAGGTCATTCATAGGCACAAAATGACCTTTCAGGCCATAACGCTCGTGTACTTTGGTAATTTGCCGGTAAGATCCACCATACAAATCATTGGAAGCCACAATCTCATCGCCCGGGTTTAGGAGGCGAAAGATGGCATCCATTGCAGCCAATCCACTGGCAAAACAAAGGCCATATTCGGCATTTTCAAGGGCTGCCAGATTAGCTTCAAGCACCGCACGCGTTGGATTTTGAGTACGGGAATACTCATATCCCTTGTGCTTACCCGGAGATTCCTGGGCATAAGTAGAAGTCTGATAAATAGGCGTCATCACAGCACCTGTCGCCTTATCGGGGTAGATGCCGGCATGGATAACTTTCGTGCCAAACTTCATGGTACTATTTACGTTTGATCGCTCTTTTGATGGCGGCCTTCACATCCTCCACACCCAGTCCGTACTTCGGTAGTAATTGATCGGGCTTTCCGCTTTCGCCAAAGGAATCCTGAACGGCAACGATCTCAAGCGGTGTCGGATGATTTTCTGCCAATACTTCTGCCACACTGCTTCCCAGTCCGCCAAGCCGCTGATGTTCTTCAGCAGTAACCGCGCAACCAGTCTTGCGCACAGATTCCAGAATGGCCGCCTCATCAAGCGGTTTGATGGTATGTATGTTGATCAGCTCTACACTGATTCCTTCTTCTTTTTCCAGTTGGCGGGCAGCTTCAACTGCATTCCAAACCAGGTGTCCGGTAGCAAAGACACTGACGTCGCTCCCCTCTTTTAATTTCAGGGCTTTGCCAATTTCAAAGGGCATATCTTCCGGAATAAACACCGGCCATCCCGGGCGGCCAAATCGCAGATATACAGGCCCTTCATGATCAGCGATCGCAATGGTTGCTGCTTTCGTCTGATTGTAATCACACGGATTGATCACGGTCATTCCCGGAAGCATTTGCATCATTCCCATATCCTCCAGGATCTGGTGTGTGGCACCGTCTTCTCCAAGGGTCAGTCCGGCATGTGATGCACAGATCTTTACATTCTTGTGAGAGTAAGCAATGGATTGGCGGATCTGGTCATAAACGCGACCGGTGGAAAAATTGGCAAAAGTTCCGGTATAGGGAATTTTGCCTCCTGTTGCCAATCCGGCTGCCAGGCCCATCATATTGGCCTCAGCAATACCCACCTGGATAAAGCGGTCGGGAAATTCATTAATAAATCCCTGCATTTTGAGGGAGCCTACGAGGTCGGCACAGAGCGCTACAACATCCGGGTTTTTCTTTCCCACTTCCAGCAATCCTGCTCCAAAACCATCACGAGTGGCCTTCTTATCTGTTGCTACGAGTTTATCAAGCATGTTTCGTCTGTTTTATCTTACTTAGCAGGATATGGATAATCGCCCAGTGTTTCTTCCAGCTGAGCTAATGCTGTTTCCAGTTGTTCGGCATTTGGTGCAACACCATGCCACTTATGAGTACCCATCATAAAGTCGACGGGGTAGCCCATTCCGGTTTTCATTAAAATGACCACTGGTTTGCCTCTGCCGGTATGGCCTTTTGCATCTTCCAGCGTATTCACTACATCTTCCATGTCGTTGCCATTCATGTGCATGACATCCCATCCGAATGCTTCCCATTTTTTAGGCAAATCACCCAGAGAAAGAACCTCTTCATTGGGTCCATCGATCTGAACACCGTTCCAATCTACGGTAAGGATCAGGTTGTCCACCTTGTTATGTGGAGCAAACATGGCAGCTTCCCAGATCTGTCCTTCCTGGAGTTCTCCGTCTCCACACAGGCAATACACCATTCGGTCGTCGCCTTCCATTTTTTTACTCAGTGCGATACCCAGCGCTACGCTGAGCCCCTGACCGAGGGAGCCAGTAGCTACCCGCACTCCTGGAAGTCCTTCGTGCGTTGCCGGGTGCCCCTGCAAACGGCTTCCAATTTTGCGAAAGGTGGCCAGCTCTTCAGTTGGGAAATACCCACTGTGTGCCAGGACACTGTAAAAGACCGGAGATATGTGTCCATTCGACAACACGAAAACATCTTCTCCCTTTCCATCCATATTGAATGAAGGGTCGTGCTCCATAATATGGAAGTAAAGCGCTGTAAAAAAGTCTGCACAGCCCAATGAGCCTCCCGGATGTCCGGAAGAAGCAAAGTGCGTTTGACGCACGATATCCCGGCGTACCTGTGAGGCAATGCGCCGGAGTTCCTGAATGTCAGCCATAATGGAATAAGGTGAATTGAATAATGTAATGCCGCCGCAAAAGTAGGAATTTCTTACGGAGAATAAGGTTTCAAAGCCATTGAATCCAAAAGAAAAGAGGCAATCCGGGCATTGCCCTGAATTGCCTCTCCGAGGTTTATTCAATCAGTCCTGAGGAGTGATTAGTTTACAGACTCTGTAAGCTCCTTACCTGGCTTAAACTTCACCACGTTGCGTGCAGCAATTTGGATAGTTTCACCAGTTTGTGGGTTACGACCAGCGCGTGCTGCGCGGTGAGATACAGAGAAGGTACCGAATCCGATCAAAGTCGCTTTGTCGCCATCTTTCAATGCATCAGCAATTGCGTCGAGAACAGAGTTCACCGCATCACCTGCTTGATTCTTAGAAATATTTGCAGATTCTGCTACCTTGTTTACAAGATCTCCTTTATTCATTACGAGAAATTTTGGAATTAAATAAATCGGTCGCTAAGTTATGCGGCAGCAATTTCATAACCAAGCATTCTCCAATAAAAAAAGAGTGAAAACCCTTTATTTTCGGGCTATTTGGACTTTTTTCGGCAAAAAAATGCTTCATGATCTATCTTTTCCGGCTCCGCTTTCAATGTTTACTCCCAAATCATAACTAGCTGTTATAAACAGAGATAGGTATTCTGGATTAAACTTTAACCTTATCATAAAGTCTCCCCTTAGGTCAACTAAATGCCAGCATCCAAACGTTAACATTCAAAAAGGCCGAAAATGTGTAGTTTTACATGCCTTTCGGCGAAAATTCATTCATTTTACAGCAAAATCTGCCTTACATATCATGCGTAAATTCATTCTTGGTGCCGCTTTTCTTCTCTTTTTGGCCTTTGCAGCTACTTCCTGCAGCCCTAAATATGGCTGTGAAATGAATCAGGATACACACTCCAGCCTGGAAAACTCCAAAGGAGGCAACTCTAACCTCTTCCCAAAACACATGCGGCGGAAGAGAAACTAGATTTAGGAAGTAATAATTTTTTGGTTTTAATTTTTAATTGAATGGTTGGGGACCTCAGCGAAACCAACCACTCCCTCCCCTATACCAATCCACCATTTTACTACCTCCCCCCTATCTCGAATCCAGGGCATCGGTCAATCCCTGCCCAAGCAGGTTAAAGATGGTTACCATAAGGAAGATTGCAATACCGGGGAGTAATGCAAGCCACCAGGCTGTAAAGTTGCGACGCGCCATATTTAACATGGATCCCCAGGTGACATCCTGAGCACTTAGTCCAATTCCCAGAAAAGATAAAGACGCCTCCAGCAAAATAGCGCTGGCTACACCAAAGGCGATGGTTATCAGTACCGGCCCCAGGGCGTTGGGTAAGGCATGTCTAAACAAAATCCTACGGCGACGAAACCCCATTACCCGAGCTGCATCTATAAATTCCATCTCCCGTATCCGAAGCAGTTCGGCCCGAACAAAGCGGGCTATGGTTGTCCAACGAATCAATCCAATCAGAATCATTATATAAAAGATGTTGGGCTTTCGCAAAACAGCTGCCACAGAAAGAATAAGCAAAAGGCCCGGTACTGATTGAATAACTTCTATCAATCGCACCACCATCAAATCAACAGGCAAGGGCAAGCTTCGCCGAAAGGCAGGAATAAACTCCAGCCCCCTGCTTAGCAGATATCCAACGCCTATAGTTAGTATCCAAACAATCAAGCTTCCCAAAAGAGCGGATAAAAACCAGCCTTCTTCTCCGGCTGCCAGCAATTGGCCGCTGCGGCTGCTGAAAGCCCAAAATCCGCCCAGAAACACCGAAAAGCCTAGCACCAATAATCTTATCCAGGGCACTCTTAGTCCCCGATCTCCAAAAAATCCGGCTAGTCCGCCCAGCAGAATACCTATTATAATCGCAATCCCCATGGATAATAATCCAACCAGTATCGCCACCCTGGTGCCCGCTACCAATCCGGCAGCGACATCTCTTCCCAATTCATCGGTACCCAACAAATGATGAAAGCGCGAATCGGAGACACGCTGCTCTTCAAAGGGCGAGACAAAGGAATTAGAAATATCTATAGATGTAGCACTGTAGGGAATCGGTGCGAAAACGACCCGGTCATAATCCAGTTCCTGCCAATCATCCACGCGCTGAAATACCGCAGGCCATTTCGCCAGTCCGGCCGAAACGGCATAAGAACGAAGAACCGGGAAATAGGAAGCACCCTCAATCTTACAGTACAGGGGCTTGTCGTTGGAAATAAAGTCCCCAAATAAGGCCACAAACAGGAAGAAGTACAATAAGCGAAGCGACCAGCGAACGCTGCGACTGGATCTGAAACGCTTCCAGACCAACTTTCCCGGACTGATATTTCTAATTGGATCAATTTCCGCCATGTCCCTTGCTTTTCGTTCCACCAGCAAATCGCACGGCCGGATCGGCCCAGGCATACATAAGGTCGGCCAACAATACCCCAAGAAGGGTGAGCAAAGCGCCCAGCATCAAACCGGCAAAAAGTACCGGCCAGTCATTGGCAAAGACAGCCTCAAACATCAATAAACCCATGCCGGGAATGGAGAATATCACTTCGATAATCACCGAACCGGCAATGGCAGCTGGTAATACAGCCCCAAAAATCGTAATCATTGGAAACAAGGCATTGCGCAGGGCATGCTTCCAGATCACCTTATTTTCGGGCAAGCCTTTCGCACGGGCGGTGCGGATATAATCCTTTCGAATAGTCTCCAGCATTCCGCCTCGCATCTGGCGGCTTATGTAGGCCAGCAAACCATAGGTCTGGCAAATAACCGGAAGTACAAAATGCCCGGCACGGATCCGGAAAGCCTCCATCCAGGAGGCATCATCGGGAACAGATCCCATCCCGATGGAAGCAAAAATATCCATCCAGTCCCCATAGTAACTCGTCGTAAAAAAGACCACCAGAATAGTGGCTATCCAAAAGCGGGGCAGGGAATACAGCATAAAGAACAAGCTGCTGCTGATTCGATCAAAACGGCCGCCTACTTTGAGAGCAGCCCGCACACCGACGGGAATAGCAATCAGGAATGCCAGGAAAAAGGAAAATCCGTTTAACAACAGGGTCCAATATAAAGCATGACCTAATTTTCGACTCACCGGCTGGCTGTCTTTCAGCGATACTCCAAAATCGAGCCGGATAAAGCTACTAAACCAGCGGTGATATCGATTGTCTACACCATGCCAGACAAATCGGGGAATGTACATAGCCCGGGAATTTCGGACCGAAAAAAGAGGCTCTGATGCAGCAGTGAGTGCTCCGACTTTCGTCGAAAAGGCTGTTATCCCCAGGGTGTCAGCATAGGCTTTCAATTGGGATAATTCCTGCTTAACGCGTTTTAGGTCCCGGGTAAGTTGCAGGTTGGTATAAACAGCTCGAATGTCAATACCGAGCTGCCTGTCGATGGAATCGGGCAAGGCTGAAAGTGCTTCATTAAAGTTCCACAGGTTTTGTTCCCACTGCTCTACCGCATCCCAGTCGCCTGTTTGTCTGCAATACGATTTAATGCGGTCGATGCGATTCGGACGAACAAAGCGATAAAGGCTATCCGGATAAGCTTTTGGCTGAATGCTAAAATAGAAAGAGGCCTGATCCAGTCCATAGAGCCGGGCACAACGATTGTACTCCGACCTGGACAGTCCTTCTCCACATCGATCCTGTACCCGGTCTCCGGGAGCCTTTTCACTCAGCCAGAATGTGATCATCGAGATGACGATCAGCACCGGAATAAAGATCAGGATCCGCCTTAATACATAACTCCCCATTTGAAGGCATTAAACACTAATTTGACTCTTTCAAAGAATAAAAGTGTGGAAAATAGCCCGGACGAACCACAGAAGCAAAGGCATCCCAGCGCTTGTGGATCATTACCCGGCCCTGAGGAGCCAGCAGGAAAATCACCGGTTGTTCCTCATAAATAATCTCCTGCAATTCCATGTAGAGTTTATCTCTTTCGGTTTTGTCGAAGGTGACGCGAATTTCTTCCAGAAGCTCATCAGAGCGCGCATTTCCAAATCCCATCCGGTTATATCCCGTTGGTGTATCGCTGCTCGTATGCCAGACCTGATACAGATCATCGAGTATTGGTTGAGCGCCCAGACCGGCTCCTGCCAGATCGTAGTTGCGTTGATTCATTTCCTCGCGCCAGGTTTGGAACTCCTTGGTTACCAGTTCGACTTCAACACCTACCTTTTTAGCATTTTCAACAAATGCCAGTGCGATGTTTTGAGAAGCAGGCGTTTGGGTAGTCATATACTCCAGGCGCATCTCCACTACTTCGCCGTTGATTGTTTTGTCGACGGTTCCATTTCCGTTGGAATCTTCCCAACCGGCTTCGGTCAGCAATTGTGCTGCCATTTCTGTATTGTATTCAACCGGTTTCAGATCTCTGTTGTAATAATCTTTGGAAGGATGAATGGGGCCGATGATGCGTTCTCCCATCCCATAAAAAAGTTCCTCAATGATTTCATCCAGGTCCATTAGGTGAGCCAGCGCTCTTCTAACGCGTTTATCTTCCAGCTTTTCATCCTTTGTGTTGATGTAGGTCAGATAGAAGATCATTTGAGTCGGAGTCAAAAACTCGTAGATGCTATTCATCTTTTCATCATCCCGCATACTGGTAAAATCTTTGGAGTCCAGCAGGGGTACGATATCAAATTCTTCGGAACGGGTAAGGGTAGCTGCTGCCACCACATCGTTTACAGGCTTATAAATGATTTTGTCGGCATGAGCCTGAAGCCCTTTTTGATTACTGCTCAAAGCATCGCCCCACCAGTTTTCTTTTTTCTCCAGCACCAGTTGCTGGCCCGATTCCCATTTGGTTAGCTTATACGGGCCGCTACCGACCAACTTATCCAGATCGCGGCTGTAAGCATCGCTGGTAAACAATTCGGCGAAAGCCTTGAGATCGGCATCCTCTTCCAGCGCTTTGAGATTTTCCTCTTCTGCTAACTGAGCCACAGAGAAGTTTTCCAACAAGCCTTCCGGGTCAAAAACATGGGCGGGAATTACAGGAGCTCCGCCTACCAGTACTTCTTCTGCAATGATGTATTTCTCATCCAGGAATACAGAGAATTTCTTCGGATTGTCCGGGTCGATCTTCATATCCGCTACGGAGGAAAAGTAAGCCCGGAGTTGTTGAAGCGGCAGTGCCGGATTGAGTACGGCCTTCAGGGTAAATTCGTAATCTTTGGCGGTGACGGGTTTCCCATCTGTCCAGACAGCTTCTTCTAAAATTTCAAAATGATAAACGGTACCTCCTGCCATGGGGCCTTCCGCGATCACTTCCATTTCCGGCTTTGATTTCAGCAAAACGGGAATCAATTCCAGTTCGACCGGATCAATGATCATCAGGTACTGAAACATATCCTGGATCACCTGGGAAGAATATCGATTGAAAACATTTATTACAGGGTTTAGTCCGTTTGGCTCGCTTTCCAGGCGAATGACCATTTCGTTGCCACTTCGCTTCCAATCGGTTTGATCCTCGGTCTTGGGATCGGTTTTACAAGCGTTGGCCAATATTAAAACAGTGAATAGAAACAGGGGAAAAAATCGGTTCATTCTTTTTGCTAGACAGGTTTTCATGTAAATGCTTTAACAAGTTATGGCTGGTAACAGGTAATTAGACCGGGGGTGTATTAAGCAGGTTGGTTGCATTAAGGTACTTCCGAATGACCCTGGCCCGGCTACCTGCCAAAAGATGAAGACAAGTTAGGTTTAATTCCAGATTTCTGAAAGTCTGGCTGTAAACCTTTCGGTGAATGTCGTGTTTTCCCAATGACCAAATCACGCGAAATTCCCGTATGAAAAAGATATTAATTGGTGGTGGCAGCGGACTGATCGGTCTGCAACTTGCTCAAATGTTACAGAAGTCCGGATATGAAGTCAGGCTTCTCAGTAGAAAAAAAAGATCCAATCTTCCCTATGAAGTTTTCCAATGGGATGTAAAGGCAGGCACTATTGACCCGGAGGCCTTTCGGGACCTCGATTATGTGATCAATTTAGCGGGTGCCGGTATTGCTGATAAACGCTGGTCTGATGCGCGAAAAAAGCTCATTATTGACAGCCGGGTAGAGACCACTCGTCTGCTTTGGAAATACATTCGGGAAATGGAGTTGCCGTTAAAGGCCTATGTATCTGCATCGGCAGTTGGCTATTACGGGGATCGCGGCGAAGCATTAATGACTGAGGATGCAACTCCCGGCGATGGCTTTTTATCCGAGAGTACCAAACAATGGGAAGACGCTATTTTTTCCGGCCCTGAAAATATTCGAACAGCGGCCGTGCGCATCGGTATTGTTTCCTCTACCCAGGGAGGGGCCCTGGAAAAACTGATTCTCCCGGCCAAATATGGTGTGGCGACCTATTTTGGAAACGGGAAACAATGGTTCTCCTGGATCCATATTTCCGACTTGTGTCGTCTCTTTCTGTTTGTACTGGAAAATGATACCATAAATGGGCCTGTAAATGGCGTGGGGCCAAACCCTGCCCGGCTCAGGGAGTTGGTAGCGGGCATTCGAAAATCAGTAGGCATCCCCGGATTAATGCTTCCCATTCCCGAATTTCTGATGCGCATTCCGATGGGTGAAATGGCAGATGTGTTGTTCTCCAGCACAAAGGTCAGTTCGGCGAAAGCCGAAAAAGCCGGATTCAAATTTGAGTATCCAACCTTAATGCCAGCGCTAAAAGACTTATTGGAAACAAAAAGATAAGACGATGGATCGGCTTAGTCTTTAAACACCTCAATTTCACGGGTTTCGACTACCAAATCGGTAAACTTCCCTTTAAAGCGGGTTGCTTTCACAATGTGGTTATCGATCCAATGATAGTTACCTCCACGAGGTTTCCCCATCAAAAGGGCCTGGTATTTAAAGCCATTTTTTTTGAGCCAGGCTTCTGTTACTTCGCGATGATCTTCGGTGCGGGAAGTGAAGAAGGTAATTATATGGCCTTCGTCATACCACTTATTGACCATTTGCAGGGCATCCGGATAAGGAAGCGCCGTGCCCATGCGTTCCGGTTCTTCGTTTGGAATATCGTCACAGATGGTTCCATCAATATCGATCAGGAAGTTTTTCACTTCTTCCGGCAGTATCGGGCTGACCGCTTCACCTTTTTCGTTGTAGGCCTCTTTTAGGTCTTTTATAGTCATGCTATATAAAATTTGTACAAGCCGAATAACAGCTTGTTTACCAGGGTCTGTTGACTGAATGAACAATCATAACCCTAAAATGCAGGGCATTGTTCTTATTCCTTTTTATTGATTGGTTAAATTTGGCAGAAGTCGGAGCTGGTACATTAATGTACAGCCACAAATTTAGTGAAAATTCACGTACTCCGCAGGATCAAGTGGCTGGCCGTTAAACCAAAGTTCGAAATGCAAATGGGGCCCATCTGAAAGCGTTCCTGTATTGCCTATTATGGCGACCGCCTCTCCGGCTTTCACATATTCGCCCGTCTTCTTGAGCAAAGCTGAATTGTGTTTGTAGAAGGTAATGATATTGTTTGGATGCTGAATGCCAATAGTATAGCCTGTTTCCAGTGTCCAGTCGGACGTAATTACCCAACCATCTAGTGACGCTTTGATCGGGGTATTGCGGGGAGCGAGAATATCCACTCCGTAATGTTTTTTCCCCGGCATAAAGCCCGCACTTACTTCGCCTGTAAGAGGAGCCGTAAAATATTGCTGCGCCGGATCAAGCTGCTGCTCGGGGAAATTACCGGAGCGACTCCGTTGGGCTATTTCCTCCAGCTTCACTTCTTCACGTATCTCTTCTTCTTCTTTAATGGGGGCAACAACGAGGGTACTATCGTCGGCTTCATAAGCATCTTCCGGGATTTCCTCCACCGTTTCCACCTCTCCCGCCAACATGCGACGCAGGTTTAAAATATAAGTATCGCGGGCTTCTAATTGAGCGCTAAGGGCATCAATTTCTTCATTGATGGCAACCATTTCCGGCAGGGAATCCACATCCGCGTAACCAGGAATATATCGTTTGAGCGGGGTAAAGACGATTAGACTGATAACGATAAGGGCCACAACCACCATCAGGATACTGATCGCGACATACACATTCAACAGGCTTAGTCTGTATGATCCGACTTCCTCGAATGTTTCATTATTCATAACTACCAGGCGGTAGGTATGCTGCAGACGATCGAGGAGGCTCTCCTTTTTTGCTTTTTCTTCAGACATGCTTTTATTTCTCACTTAGCCGGGCAGCGATTGTCGGTACACTACCCTCTGATTGGGGAGGACGGCCTGGAAGTCTCCATTCAGACGGCTGGATTTTACAAATGTAAGGCATCCGACCGGCTTGCCATTCTCCACTATGAACGATACCACTTTTAAAGGCTGTAACTGTCATTAAGGAATAAAATAAATTTGCCTTTTGACAGTTATAGTCAGGGTATTTCATCCGTTGGTAATTGTCTGCCTCCCCTTCCCCACTAGGGGAAACAGAAAGACAAACAAGATTCGCCGGAGTTTGAGTATTTCCGTAATTTCGCGAATCCGGCGGCAAAATTCGCAAAACTTTGGGAATCAGATGCTTTTTTAAGCAGTAAAATCCTGAACTAAGCATATTCTGCTGCCAAATTGCCGGCAAGAGGCTTGTTTAGGAAACTCCAAAGCAAGCTTATAAATTGCTCTGCAAATAATTTGATTGAAAATTTTCACCGTGGGTCGGGCTTTCGCCGAATATGTCTTTTTAGGGCAAGAGGGGAAATCCGCAAACGGGATAAAAGCGTGGAAGTTTGAAAATACGGTCACTTACAGTTTTATCGCTGGTATTGTTCTTTACTTTTTCTGCCTGTAAGACGCAGAAAAAGCGTGGGGATATTGGTCCGATCAGCAAGTTTTACCACAATACTACAGCCGAATTTAACGGCTATTTTAATGCGGATGTCCTGCTTACCGAAAGTATGCTTTCGCTGGAACAAAGCTATCAGGACAATTACAATAAAATACTGCCTGTATATAAATATCAGGCCGCTGAAAATCCGCGTGCAGTTGCCGGCCCGCTGGATCAGGCTATTGAAAAGGTTACGGTTGTTGTTTCCCTGCACCCTTACAGTCATTGGACAGACGACTGCTACCTGCTCATGGGGCAGGCTCAATTTGTAAAGCAGGATTTTGAGGCAGCGGAGGAAACCTTTGAATACATGATTGCTGAGTTCAATCCGGGTACCCTCGCCAGTAAAAAGGCAAGCAGCAACAGCAAGAAATCTAAAAAGGCTAAAAAAGCGCAAGCCGATAAAGAGCGCCGTAAAGAATTGAAGCGAAAGAAGCGGCTCCGCAAAATGAATCCCAAAAGACGAGCCAAAATCCTCCGCAAAGAACGCGAGGAGCAAAAAGCTTCCGGGGAATTGACAACCGAGAATGACAAGGAAGAAGGGAGCTCAGAAGGCGGCGAAGAGGGCGAAAACAAAGACCAGGAAATTGGTATGATTTCTTTGGGCATCGACCAGGGGAATTACGACGATGTAGGTGATGGCGAAAAGTACGGGCTAAAGCACCGCCCTTCCCACCAGGAAGGCCTCTTATGGCTTGCCAAAACCTATGTGGAGCGCCAGGACTATCCGGCGGCAGAGCGTATTATGGGACAGCTGGATCGCTCTCCCAATACGTTCGAAGATGTGCGCAGAGATCTGGCAGCCCTTCAGGCGCATTATCATATCAAGCGGAAGACTTACGAAAATGCCGTTGAACACCTGGAGCGGGCCATTGACCTGGAGAAAGACAAACTCAAAAAAGCCCGATATACTTTTATTGTAGCTCAGATCCATGAAATGAAGGGTCGCAATGCGGCGGCCTATGAAGCTTATGCGCGCGTTCTCAAACTGAGACCTGGATATGAAATGACCTTTAGCGCACAGCTGAATACCATTCGCAGTTCCTGGGCCAACGGACTTACCACTTCGGATGAAGCCCGGAAGGATCTGGAGAAAATGACCAAAGACATCAAGAATATTGATTATCTGGATCGCATTTACTTTACGCTGGCTACCATTGATCTTCAGGAAGGAAATAAAGAGGAAGCCATCGCCAATTTGCGCAAGTCGCTGAACAAGAGTTCGGCTAAAAGTTCGCAGAAGGCCGATTCCTACCTTACCCTGGCCGATCTGTATTTTGAAGCGGAAGATTTCGTGAATGCCAAAAGCTACTACGACAGCACGCTTACCGTTATGAATGATCGCGACGACAATTTCCTGCGCGTTAAAAAACTGTCGGAAAACCTGAAAGACATTGCAAGCAATATCCAGATCATTCAGTTGCAGGACAGCCTGCTTGCCATTAGCTCAATGAGTGAAGATGAGATGCGGGCATTTGCGTTTGAGCAACGGCAGAAAGAGAATGAGGCTCGCCGACAGGCACTGTTAAACAAGGATAATCCTACCAAAGGACCGAGAAGACCAGGTCCTTCCGTGGGGCCTTCGGCAGCCGGAGAAAGTGCCTTCTTTGCCTACAATGATCGGGCTTTAAAACGAGGCGAACGCGACTTCGAACGAAACTGGGCAGATCGTCCGCTGGTAGATAACTGGCGTCGATCAGCAACCATCGACAACAACGAAGTGATCGAAAATCAGGAAGAGCTGGAAATTGCTTCTCAGGTAATTACTGACGAAGACATTGATGAAGTCCTGGAAGATGTCCCGCGCAGCGAAGCTGATGTTACATTGGCAAACCGTAAAATTGAGGGTGCTTTATTTGCCCTTGGCCGACTCTACAGGGATCGATTGGAAAACAATGAAAAGTCTATCGAGTCTCTGGAGGAAATGCTCCGCCGTTATCCGGATTCGGATCAGCGTGTAGAAGCCTGGTACTATCTACATCTGGCACACACCGATCTCGGCCATTCGGCGGAAGCCCAAAAATATTATGATCTGATTGTAACCAACAATCCAAATTCAACTTTTGCCAAGATCCTGACGGATCCGAGCTATGCGAGTAAGATGCTGGACGAGCAGGGGCGTTTGAATCAGGCGTACAATCAGGTCTATGCTAAGTTTACTGCCGGCAATTACCAGGAAGCGGGTCAGCTGATCGCTCAGACCAAAGAAGAATTTGGTTCGAATAATATGCTGCAGGCACGATTTGCGCTATTAGAGGCAATGATCGCCGGTAATAAACAAGGCAAAGAGGTTTATGTATCTGCTTTAAAAGATGTGATTGCACGCTATCCGGACAGCCCTGAATCTACCCGTGCCCGGGAGATCCTGCGTTTGTTGGGTGCTGCTGTAGCTTCCGGCCCCGGACGTCAGGAAGTCAACCCATCTGATCTGACAAGTTCGGACGTTCCATTCGAAGTAGATGAAGATGCCACTTCCATGCACTATGTGATAGTGGTATTCACCGGAGACATTCAGTTGTCGGAGGCTAAGGTGGAAATTTCTGATTTCAACCAGGAATACTTCAAGGTAGATCGTTTGAAGGTAGCCAACATGTATCTCGGTAATGCGGATGAGCGAGTACCAGTAGTAGTTGTGCGGAAGTTTAACGGAACAGATAAAGCTATGGAGTACTACCAAACGGTACAGCAAAACATGGGAGAATTCCTGGGCGAGGATTTTGAATATCAGGTATATCCGATCTCACAGACCAATTACCGACATGTGCTTCGTGCCAAATCGGTAGCAGGTTATGATGCCTTCTTCTATGCAAATTATCTAAACTAATTCCTGAGGGCGCATCAAAAAAGGCCGCTTCCGATTGCTCGGAGCGGCCTTTTTTATTTTTCTAAAGCTGGACTGAATTACTCAGAAACCACTTCAAATTTCACTTTTGCTTCAACATCCGGGTGAAGTTTGAGTTCGGCTTCGTATTCACCGAGCGTTTTAACTTCATCAGGCATGATTACTTTCCGGCGCTCGATGTCGATATCAAAATGCTCTTTGAGCGCTTTAATGATCTGAACGCTGGTTACGCTACCAAAGATCTTGCCGCTGGTACCTGATTTAGCACCAATTTTAAGAACTTCGTTAGACAGTTTTTCGGCGATAGCCTGGATTTCTCCGAGCATAGCCTCAGTTTTTGCGGTCTCGCGACGTTTATAATCGTCGAGACGGCGAAGGTTGGCATTGTTGGCAATAATTGCCATGCCCTGTGGGATCAGGTAATTGCGTCCGTATCCGGGCTTTACCTTGACAATTTCAAACTTGCCACCCACCTTATCGATATCTTCCAACAAGATGATTTCCATTGTTGATAAATTTTAGGATGAATGGAATTTTACTTCAAAAGGTCAGTCACGTATGGCATCATAGCCAGGTGACGCGCCCGTTTAACCGCTGTAGCAACTTTACGTTGGTATTTCAGCGAATTTCCGGTAATCCGGCGAGGCAGAACCTTACCTTGATCGTTAACAAATTGGAGTAAGAAATCAGGATCTTTGTAATCAATGTACTTGATCCCGTATTTACGAAAGCGGCAGTACTTCTGACGCTTTTTACCGATGTTCGGATTTGAAAGAAACTTTATATCATCACGAGATGCCATGATCGTTTGTTTTTTTAGTTAAGAATGGGGTTATTCCTCCTCTTCAGCTTTTGCCTCTGCTTTCACTTCCGCTTTTGGTGCGGGAGCAGGAGCGGCTTTTTTAGGAGCAGGTTTGGCAGGTGCTTTAGCTTTGTTGCTATTGCTGTTGCTTCTGCTGTCCTGGCCACGGCCTTTGGATTTTTTCTCCTTCTTCTTAACCTTACCGATCTTTCCGTCTCGCTTGTCCTGGTTGTATTTCACACCATATTTGTCAAGCTTAACAGAGAGGAAGCGCATTACGCGCTCGTCCCGGTACAATGCCAGTTCGAGGCTGGAGATTAACTCACCAGTTTCGGATGAGAATTCGATGCAGTAATAGACGCCTGAGGTCCGTTTGTTAATCGGATAGGCCAGTTGCCGCAGCCCCATCTCATCCACATGTACGATCGTGCAACCCTCTTTTGTGAGGTGATCTACATATGTCTGAGCTGTCGCTTTGATTTCATCGCCCGACAGCACCGGATCGACGATGAACGTTACTTCGTAATTTTTCATGAATCAGACATAAAATTAAATTAGAACAATATCGCTTTCCAATAAAGCGGACGCAAAGGTAGTCTTTTTCTAATAATTATGGAAGTTTATTTGCAGATGAAATATTGGCTGCCTGGCTCCATAATAAAAGGGATTCTGTGAGAAGGGCTTTGCCAAAAGAAAAGAGGCTGCCACCAAAGTGAAAGCCTCTTTTCCAATCCAACTATACCGACCAGGCAAAGAACTTCCTAACCCCGAATAACACTCACCGTCATGTTTGCATCAAACTCTCCTTCGAGAATCGGCGACTGGCGATTGCCGGTATATTTCTTTACGCTTCGGTGTACATATTCGTACAATTCCTGTACGGAGATGATGCCGTTGGCATTGGAATCTGCCTCCCCTTTCAATCCGCGGATAAGAAAGTGACTGAATACCCCCTGACGCAACCCACTACTTTCGAGTGAGGTTTCTTCCGACTTGGAAGACATGATCAGGGCAGTACCGGGATCTGCCTGCGCCAAAGACTCGTAATATTTACCGAGTACATTGCCAAGTTCTCCGCTCTTCATAGCCAACAAGCTGCCTGAATGGCAGGCATCAGCAATGCAGAGTTTATATTTTGCAGGACACTCTTCGAGGATTCTGTTGATCTCTTCATGCTCCAGGCGATTGTTGAATCCGTCAAAATCGATCGGCAGGAAGGCCCCTTTCAATCCATGGCCGGAGTAATATAGCATGACCAGGTCATTTTCACCGGCACGCATAAAAACATCGTTCATTGTCTGGACGATATTATCCCGGGTAGCATCTTCATCGATAAGGATGCGAATTTGATCATCGGCCAATGCCCCTCCTTCCGGACTTTTCAGGAAGGCGTAAATTTTATAGGCATCATCGTCTGTATAACGCAATGTAGGCATGTGGTTGTAGGAAGAAATACCAATCACCACCGCCCAAACTTTCATTTGCTGCTTTTCGCGGTATTCTGCCAGATCGCGGATGGACTCCACATCTTCTGCCGGTTTTTCTTCGCCCACATAATCACCACCAGCCCAATAGCCGTCAACAATAGTGCCGTCTGTAAGTGTCAGTTTACCCTGTCCCTGGAAATTGCCTTCTTCCCACTGACCACTATATACTTCGCCATTGGCATAGTACATAATGCCCTGGCCATGTGGTTGGTTGGAACGAAAGGCTCCAACGTATTTGGCGCCTTCATCTTTATATACAAAAGAACCACGGCCATTGGCGCAATCGCCCTGAACGCAGCCGTATTCATCTTGTCGTTGTCCGATGTACTCCCCTTCTTTCCAGCGACCAATTTGCTTGTCACCAGCTGCCAGGTAAAGGGTTCCATCACCATGGCGGAGCCCGTTTCGGAAATAACCTACATAACGATCGCCGGTCACATCAGAGAAAGTTCCCTGTCCATGCGGATGGCCATCTCGAAAGCTACCTTCATATTTACTCCCATCCGCGTAAGCGAGGATACCGGTACCATCCTCACAATTTCCTTCTACACAACCGGTTTGAATATCGATTTGATCCGGGGCCAGCTCCTTATCCGGAAACAGATTAACGATCACTTCCCCATTGTCGTCTACTGGTTGCCCCTGCACCCATTTACCGGTCCATTTGGTTCCATCAGCAAATGTTTTAGTGCCTTTACCATGTGGGTAGCGGGCTTTCCAGTTTCCCTGGTATTTGCTTCCATCGGAATAATTACAAACACCAATTCCATGGATTTCTCCATCTTTAAATTCTCCTATATATATGGCACCACTTGGGTATATATATATGCCTTTCCCATTTCGACAATCCCCCGAGACACAGCCGGTTTGAGCTTCTTCTTCCTCCTGCGAAGCCGGTTCCGCGACTACATCCGGACTTGGCGGCTCTGATTCCGCAGAAGCTACAACAGGCTTATCGGCTTCTTTCGGTTTGCCCTGCTCCCACTTTCCACGGCGTTGTGATCCGTCGGCAAAAGTTTTTATCCCGTCTCCTTGCGGATATCCTTCCTGCCACTGTCCCTGGTATTTTGAACCGTCGGTATAGTAACAGGTCCCAATGCCATGCAATTTGCCGTCCTGAAACTGGCCAACATATTTTGCACCGCTGGGGAAAAGAAAAATACCCGTACCGTTTCGGCAATCACCGGAAACGCACTGGGCGTCTGCCGACTGATAAGCAAAAGCACTCATCAGAAGAAAAAGAAATACTATTCGTCTCATATTAAAGTTGGGAATTTTGTCCTTCATTCTACAGGGCTCAACAAGTAAGAGGGCATATTTAGATTAGCTCTCTTACTTAAAAATGACATCTGCCACCCGAAACGTTCCCGAAGATAGAAATATTTTGTCCGAGAGTCAATTCCCGGCAGCACAGGCTCTTTATTCTTGTATGGGCTTTCGCCGAAAGGCGCCAGTAACCCCAGGCACTGCAGGCATGAAAAAACCCGGGGTTGCGGCAAATTTTATTAATTCCTCAGTATTGAGACGGGCATACCCGGATCAAAGTCACCCATCAGGGTTGGCGTCTGGGCTCGGGCGGTATAGCTCACCACATGTTGGTTTACGTAATCGTAAATCTCCTGAATGACCACAATCCCATCCTGATCTACATCTGCACCTCCCTTCAGCCCTTCCACCAGGAAGTAACTGAATACACCAGACCGCAATCCGCCGTCTTCCAACGAAAACTCTGATCCTCTGGAAGACATCAACAGGGCCATGCCGCCGTCAGAGTCTTCAAAAGCTGAATAATAGCGTTGTAACATCGGACGATTTGGGGCTTTCATAGCCAGCAAACTCCCGGAGTGGCAAGCATCGGCCAATACAATTTTATGCTTGGCCTGGCTTTTCTCCAGCAGGCGGGTAATTTCATCGTGTTTCAGGAGGTTGTTGTAACCATCATAATCCACAGGAAGGAAGGACCCTTCCAATCCGTGCCCGGAGAAATAAAAGATCACTACATCATTGGCATCTGCCCGCATGAAAGTCTGCTCCATGGCATCTACGATGTTAGCTCGTGTGGCGTTTCCGTCGACCAGTACTCTGATCTGCTCATCCGGCAAGGCACCGCCCTGCGGACTTTTCAGGAAAGCGTAGATCTTATAGGCATCATCATCGGTATATTTCAATTGAGGCATGTGGCCGTATTCTCCGACCCCAATAACCACTGCCCAAATTTTTACAGCTTTTGATTCATCCACGGCGATCCGGGTATCCGGACGGGTATCATCAGGAGCTTCAAGTGTCTTAATGAGTTTGCCATACTCCCAAACGGCTCCGAGAACGCGGCCATTGGCATAATACATCATGCCTTCTCCATGCGGTCCGTGATGTTTCCAGCCCCCTTCGTAGCGGTCTCCATTGGCGTAGTAGACGATGCCTTTCCCGTCGGGCTCCCCTTTGTAGAACTCTCCTTCATAGCGGGAACCATCGAGATAAGTATAAAAACCACTACCGTTGGCACAGAATACCGTATTGCAATCCCGGTCAGTGCCACTGCCTGATGAACTCGCAGTAAACATGGGCTCTTCAAAGTCACCGCCCTGGCGATTGCCGTTGGCCCATTCCCCTTCCCAGGTTTTCCCATCGGAAGCAAACAGAACCCCGGCTCCGTGTTTTTTGTTGTTGGCCCACTGGCCGTCGTAGCGACCACCATCGATGTAATACATAATGCCATGGCCATGAAATCGGCCATCGACAAAGTCCCCTTCGTAGCGTTCGCCATTGGAAAACTTGTATTTCCCAACACCATTGGGACGGTCATTCTTCCAGTTGCCGTCGTAGATATCGCCATTAGCATAAGTCATTACGCCATGGCCGTTCATTTTATTAAAAAGAAATTGTCCGAGGTACTCATGTCCTTCGCTAAATACCATACGGCCTTTACCGTGACGCTGACTGGATTCCCAGTGCCCGATGTACTTGTTGCCGTTTGCGAAATATAGAATGCCTTTTCCGTGTGGATTTCCGTCCTTGAAATTGCCTATATATTCGGCACCGTTGCCATAAACGTAGGTGCCATAGCCATTAAGGCAATTTCCTTTTTTACAATTTGCTTGAAGGGAAACGGATAATAAGAGCAGCAGAGATGCTGCCAGAAACTTGCGTATGCCTGCCATGTCGGTTCTGGTTTAGAGATAGATTGAAAAACGGTTCGACATGTAGCGTTACAAGCATAGGCATTTGCAATTGGATGTTTTAAATATAGCGTGTATTCTCGCTCAAAAATGACCCATTACATATTGAATCATTGCTAATATTAACCGGGATAAACCTAAGATTATTGTGATGATTGCATAATTTCTGGAATAAGCTTTTGTATCTTTGTGGTTATCATTTTTTTAGCAAAACATTTCAGATGATCAAACAACTTATGATGTTCGGCTTCCTGGCAATATTTGCCGTTGCTTGCCAGAATGCGGAAGCACCAGCCGAAGAAACTGAAACTTCAGAAACAGAGAATACAGAAACGGAAGCATCTACCGATCAAAGCGGAGATCAAAGCTTTGGCGAAACCATCACCAAAGAGGGGGCGGTTCCATACGCCAAACTGGTAAATGAAATCAACGAAGGCGACTCAATTCAGACAAAAGTAGTAGGAACGGTTGAGGCTGTATGTCAGGCAAAGGGTTGCTGGATGGATATCGTTACCGGTACAGAAGGCGATCCCAGCATGCATGTAAAATTCAAAGACTACGGATTTTTCGTTCCTAAGGATATCTCCGGCCGTCAGGTAGTAATGGAAGGATATGCTTACCGCGAAGTAACCTCTGTTGAAGATCTCCGCCACTATGCGGAAGACGAGGGTCTTTCTCAGGAAGAGATCGAAAAAATCACTGAGCCACGCGAAGACATTAAATTTATGGCTTCGGGTGTAATTGTACTCGACGAAACCGCTGAATAATAACTTACATTTTCAGCAAAAAGGGCTGCACCGAACCTTCGGGCAGCCCTTTTTTGTTATTATTGGCATATGAATCGGCCCGTCTTATGTTTTACAGCCATTTTAGTCCTGCTATTCAGCGGGATAACTGCCTTTTCGCAGGATGAAAGCTATTCAGACAGTTTAGGCCGGGTTCTCAAAACGGCTCCTCCCGATTCCAACCGGGTCAAGATGCTCAATGAGTTGGGCTGGGAGTTGAAATTCGACCATCCCGATTCTGCCCGCAAAATCCTTGGTACTTCCCTCGAATTAGCCCGTAGCATCGGTTTCCCAACAGGCATGGGGGATGCCCTCAATTATCGCGGAGTTGTAGAAGATATACACGGAGAGCGGGAACAAGCAGTTAGTTACTTTGAAAAAGCCCTGATCATCCGCGACTCGCTGGGTGACCAACAGGGTGTAGCTTCGCTATACAATAATATTGGCAATGTGCGGGAAAACCTGGGCGACTTTACAGAAGCGCTCGAGAACTACCTCAATAGTTTGCGCATTCGGGAAGACTTGCAGGATACCAGTCGAATCATGCGGCTGTATTACAATATTTCCATCCTTCAGGAGAGCATGGGAAACTATCCGGAAGCCCTGGATTTTATCTTCCAATATCTGGAGATGGTGGAAGCAACCGGCAACAAAGACAATCTGGGGAATGCCTACAACGTCATTGGCAATATAAAAATGGAGCTGGACAGGCAGGGGGAAGCCTGGGGCTGGTATGAACGCGCCCTGAGTTTCCACCAGGATGCCGGCAATGACTGGGAAGAGTCCTCCGTCTTAAACAACATGGCAAATGTACTCGATTACCGGGCAGACTCCCTCTATGAAGAAGATCAATACCAAGCGGCGCTGGAACAGACCAACAATTCGCTAAAGCTCTATGAGCAAGCGCTGGTCATTCGCGAAAGCCTGGACGACCTGGAAGGCCAGGCAGAGATTTTCAACAACATAGGTCTAACCCATAAGAACCGAGGCTCTTTTTACAACAAGCTGGATGATCCGGCTTCCGCCGAATTGGAATGGCAGTTGGCCCTGGACCTCTTCGAACAAGCACTGGAAATATGGCAGGAATCGGATAATAAGCAAGGTATTTTACAGCTATACAACGGCTTTGGAGATGTTTACAGGCGACAGGGCAAATACGCCCTCGCCCTGGACTATGTGCAGAAATCCTTCGACCTTTCAGAAGATATTGGAGATCAAAAGGCTTTGCAGAATGCCTATAAAGACCTGGCCCGGGTATACGCAGCAACCGGTGAATTTGAACGGGCCTATGAATTTCGGAAGCTCTACGATGAGACCCGTTATGACCGAATGAACGAAAAGCAAATCAAGGACAATGAGCGACGGGAGATCATGTACAGTGATCGAAAGAAGCAATACGAAATTGATCGTCAGAATCAGGAATTAAAGCTGCAAGAAGCTGAGTTGAAGCAGGCGCAGATCCGTTTTTACTCCCTGATCGGCGGGGCCATGGGGCTGATGCTGGTCGTTTTCCTGCTCGTCAACCGAAATCGCATTAAAACCAGGGCCAATAAAGACCTGGCCGAGAAAAACGAGATCATTGAGACCGAGCGTCAGCGTTCTGAGGAATTGCTTCTCAACATTCTGCCGCAGAGTACCGCAGAAGAACTAAAAACAAAAGGGAAAGCAGAGGCTCGATCTTATGAAGAAGTGAGTGTACTATTCACCGATTTTAAATCCTTTACATCCATTGCGGAAGAGCTCAGCGCGGAAGAACTGGTAGGCATGCTGGATGAATGCTTTCGCGCCTACGATCGAATCACCAACCGCTATGGCATTGAGAAAATTAAAACCATTGGGGACTCCTATATGTGTGCCAGCGGCCTGCCGGATCCTCAATCCGACCATGCGACCCGTATAGTCAATGCAGCCCTGGACATCCGGGCCTGGATGGAAAGTTACTCCGAACGCAGGCGATCTGCCGGGCTTCCTACTTTTGAAGTACGGATTGGGGTACATAGCGGTCCGGTAGTAGCCGGAGTAGTGGGTAATAAAAAATTCGCCTACGACATCTGGGGAGACACAGTAAATCTTGCGGCTCGTATGGAAGCCAGCGGCCAACCGGGGAAAGTCAATATATCAGCGGCAACCTATGAACTTGTCAAAACACACTTTAAGTGCACCGACCGGGGACTGGTGGAGGCCAAGGGCAAAGGGGAACAGCAGATGTATTTTGTAGAAGACAGAAATCTGGACTACGACTTAAACGGATTCCGGAAGATGGTCTTAGACCGTCTGAGTAATGAGCTGGACAAGAAATATGTATACCACAGTTATCGGCATACCCTGGATGTAGAACAGGCAGCTTTAGAGCTCTGTAGTTTGGAAGGCATTCCTTTTGCGGAACAGGGGTTGGTTCAAACGGCAGCCCTTCTTCACGACCTTGGTTTTCTTCAGCAAGCTGGAGATCATGAAGCTATTGGAGCAAGTATGGCAGCTGATTTACTGCCGGGCTATGGATATAAGGAATCGGAAATACAGCAAATCGTCCGCATGATTTTGGCGACCAAAGTACCGCAGGCTCCCCAGGATCATCTTTCTCGTATCCTTTGCGATGCGGATCTCGACTATTTGGGCAGGGAGGATTATGATCAAATTTCTGCCCAACTCTACCAGGAGTTATTAAATCGAGGACAGAATCTTTCAAAATCAGATTGGTTAAACATTCAGGTGAAGTTTTTGACCAGTCACCAATACCATACCTCAAGCAATATCAGTCGGCGGAGCCACAAAAAGGCAGAGAAGCTAGAGCAACTGAAAGAAGAAGCTACCTCTGGCAAAGCACCGTAAAATCAATCGATCAAACCGCTTCATACTGATAAAACACCATTATCTCCTGCTCTAAATTCAGGCCAACTACTTAACCTGGAGTCAAATTCCCGGTTTCTTATTATATTTGTACTCTTCCCTTGAGCATTAAAGTCTGGAGAATTCGAACTTTAAGCCTAAACCCAACCTTTACTAAAAAGCACTTACCCCCCACCTCTATTCTGCAATTCATGCAATTGCAAAGCATTGTTGATGTTCTTTGATTTAATGGCAACAAAGAAAAAGGGCACCAGATCGAGCGATCTGATGCCCCCTCGGAGCGTTTTTACGGAAGTATGGAAGTGGAATGAAGTCTTGTTTAAGACTGATTGTGATACAAATATATAAGAGGATACATCGAACTCACATTCGAATATCCCAATAAAAACCCCACAAGGTTTCACAAGAAACCCCTGTAAAAAAACATAACACCCTGTTCAACAGGTGTTTATAATTCCAAAAATGCCAATAAAAAGCAAACAACTACATTTCGTCCATGTCCTGTTGAACAATAAGATCGCAGTTTGACTGAAGAACCTCTGAAGTTGCCTCATCAACAGAACCAATAACCCCCAGCGAAAGAAGAAGTGAAATTAAGATTGCCATAGTTTTAAACTTTAAGTTTTTTTTAAAAACAGTTTAAAACTAATGGTCTTTCTCAATCAAGTCACCATCAAAAAACACGAAATAAACCAGCCTACAAAACAAAAAACACGAACAAAATAACACATAACTTATTGCTAATCAATAAAAAGGAACATATATTAGCCTTTAATTAAAGCAAATAAGAACCATGAAGGAATTAGCTGAACTAATATCGCTGGTTAACCGAAATAAAGTAAAGAGAATTGATGTAATTGGAAGTGGGTATAGCAGAGAATCAAAGTATAAGGAACTCTACGATTTAATAGCATTAGGCAAGGTCAGAACCGACCAGGAAGCAGCAGAGCTAATATATCCAGACAAAGACCAAAAGACTGCAAAAAAGTACTACAATAGACTTAAAAGGAAGTTAACTGAGAGGGTATTGAACACCATGTTCTTTATTGACACTTCATCATCCAAATTCAACAATCTACAAAAGGCATACTACCATTGTCACAAAAAGTTTGCTGAAATAAAAATTCTTTTAGGACGGGGTGGACGTAAAACTGCAATAAAACTATCCGAACAAACAATCAAAAAAACAATCACTTTTGAATTTACAGACTTAACTGTCAACTTAGCTAAAACGCTTAAATCCCATTATGGTCAATGGGAGTTAAACAGAAGACTGTTCAATAAATACAAATCAATACAAAATGCATATCAAGAAATCTACAACCATGAGATCTTAGTTGAAGACAATTATACTGAATTGGTATTGCTTTCCAAGAGACAACCACAGAAAGTTGCTACAAAAGCTAAACAGATTGTAACAAAATTAGCACCAATAAAAGACAGTGTAGACTCATTAAGGTTTATTCAATTCTATTATTATATTCTACTGATCCGATATAATGCAGAAAACAACCAGGAGATGGTAATTCAAATCTGCGAAGAAATCATTTCAAAATTCAAAGAATCCAAAAAATATAAACCTTCAAATTTAATTGCCCTATACCTAAACGAAAGTCTGCCTATTATAATCGCGAAGAGAAACTACATTCAGGGAGAATCTATAGCCAAACAATCATTAAGCCTCTTAACTCTGCATAGCAATAATTGGTTTGTTACAAACCAACAACTTATTATTCTATATCTACATGCAAAGGAGTACCAAAAGGCTAGTGACCTATACAGTCAAACTATTTCTGTAAAGAGATTTTCTTCTCTCCAAGACTCATTCTTGGAACCATGGAAAATTATAGAAGGCTTCATTCACTATCTGCATCATTTAGGCAAAATAAAACCTTTACCTAAATCTCATAGAGAATTTAGACTATCCAGATTTGTAAACGATGTGCCAAAATTCTCAAGAGAAAAAAGAGGTGCAAATATTACCATCATTATAATTCAGGTACTATTTTTATTACAACAAAAAAAATATGCGGTAATAATCGACAAGATCGATTCTTTAAAATCATACTGCCATAGACACCTTCGCAGAAATGACACATTCAGATCAAACTGTTTTATTAAAATGCTATTGGTATTACCTAAATCAAATTTTAATAAGACTGCTGCAAAGAGAAACGCTGAACACCTAATATCTAAGCTTAAATCAATGCCTTTAGAATACTCCATTCAAAAGAGTGGAATAGAATATATACCGTATGAGGAATTATGGGAACTAGCTCTTCAATCTCTTGACAATAAAATTATTCAATTAAGGTAATAAACATGAAGCTATCGAAACTAAAACAATTAATATCTGATCATAACAATATACTACCATCCCCAACGAAAAATTCATTTAGTCTATCTGAAAAATACTCAAAAGAGATAAACCTACTGCTTTCTCAAAAAAAGCAAAAAGCTACAAGAGATTTAAAAAGATATAGAATTAAAGTTTTAGATATTGTATCCCGCATTCTATTTGGAAACAGCCTCAATAACTCTCAAATTGAGATTGACAAAAAAATCTTAAAATACACAAAAAAAAATTCCATAATTATCCCCACAGCATCTTTTGAAGCAGCTAGAAGAATGCATAATTTATCAATACACCACCTTGAAAGAAAAAAAGAAAATCAAGAAAATTTTGCTCTACTTGAAAAAGCTGAAAAATTCGAAAATTCCCTAACAAACCTAACCTTAACATCCCACCTATTTCCACCAGTTCTGGACATTACAAACCCTCTAAATCAAATATTAACACCAAAATATTATTTCCAGGACACACCAATTGAAAGTTATTCCGAACAAATTATTCAGCAATTTAGGCCAGAAATAATCTTATTCAGAGCAAGGAAACTACTGTACTCTGGTGAAATAGCCCCTGCCATCGAATTTCTCAACCAAGAGGTGAACAACCCAAAAAAAAGCTGGTCAAAAAAAGACGCTTATTTGTTTACAATTTTTTTGAGCTTGGGTAGAATTACAAACTTCGGATACAAAATAAATCAGAGCACTAGTAAAACTTTGAAATCAATACTAAATAGCGACTTGCCTATTAAATATAAATCTGTGATTAACTTCAGATATTCTATTCTAAATTATGAAAATATCCAAGTAAAGGCTAGAACAAAAAAAGATAATGAATTACTGCAAACTCTAAAAAACATATCCAACTCTAACTATACTTCAACCCATTCCACTAACAGTTTAAAAAACCACTTCCTTTCAAATGAACCATACAGCAAAAACTTAGAATTGTTCTTGTATGTAATGAAAGGTCAAAAAACTAAGTTCATACAAAACCTCCCCAAGTTCATCCCTCAAAAAATACATCGAAAGAATAAAAACTACCGAGACCTTATATTTTCCCAATTGCTATTCAATGTATTCATCCAATGCACCTCAATCCCTCAAATCAACAATCAAGCAAAAAAATCAATAGTAAAACTTAAGAATGCACCGATCTTACAAAGGATAATAGCAGCCGAAAATGAAATTATCCCCTATGAGCGATTAATATCTATGGTTCTAGAAAAAGCGAGGAGTTTCATCAAATAATCGAACCTGCTATAAACTCTCAGAATAGAAGAAGCCTAGTTTTATTCATGACCAGCACAAAAATCATTTTAGAGAAGCTATCCATTCAATTACAAACTAAACACCACATTGATGCCCCCAATAAAGGAAATATATAACAAGATTTTAGCTATACGAGATTCAAATCAAAAGTTCTTAGTGGAAAACCTAAAAAAAACTTCCATTAAGGAACTTACACATAGTAATAGAATACACCTTAGAAATCTAATATATGTTGACTTATTACTAAACACTCCAAAATACATAATTCAAAAAACCAGAAAAAACTACTATCAATGCTTATCAAATATTGCCATAATAAATACCCTTCAACAGAATAACAAGGCTAAGGAGGCTGTTTTAAAAGCTGAGGAAACTATCAAAACATCTATTGATTTTGGATTTCACCGGGTAACCAAAACGTTATCATCCTTTTTATTACAATATCATTACTGGGAAAACAATGCAGAATCCTATTTTTATTATCGCAAGTCATTTCTCAAGTCTCACCTTCTCGTAAAAACTGCTAATAAAATTGATAAAATTTACTTGGAGACTATTAAAAGCCAACACTATAACGGAACTCCCAAGGATGACATTTATACATCTCT
>JAAEZH010000026.1 GCA_018222965.1 Bacteroidota bacterium | reverse complement strand
CAACGGAACCAACGGAACCAACGGAACCAACGGAACCAACGGAACCAACGGAACAGCAGGCAATACGACATGGAAAAGAAGAAGAAAAAGAGAGAGATAGAAATTGTAAACCGAAAGGCCCGTTTCCAGTATCATTTTCTGGATACGCTGGAAGTGGGTATGGTTCTTACCGGAACGGAGATAAAATCTATCCGGGATGGCAACGTGAACCTGTCGGATGCCTATTGTACCTTCCGGAAAGGGGAGTTGTATGTACGTAGCCTCTATATCAAGGAGTATAAATATGGCAATGTAACCAATCATGAACCACGCCGTACCCGCAAGCTTTTGCTCAAACGCTCCGAGCTGAAAAAGCTGGAACGCAAAGTGAAAGAAAAAGGCTTTACCATCGTGCCTTATCGACTGTATCTGTCTGATCGGGGCTTTGCCAAACTCGAAATTGCACTGGCTCAGGGTAAGAAATCTTTCGACAAGCGGGATTCAATCAAAGAAAAAGATCAGAAGCGCGATTTGGCTCGCCAGCGCAAACAATTTTAGCAGGCTGTTTTTGTCGATAGTTAACGATAATTATTACCGGAAGGTGATAATTGTCACGCATCATTTCAATCATATTTAGTACCTTTGTCTAGACGAAATCTAAATAAAAATAGCGACAAAGAGCCTCTCGGGCTGTGCTGTATAAATTTCGATAATGAGAGCCATTTCCCTACCAGATATTGCCACCCGGCAAAAGGGTGTTATTGACCGTTTTACCGACGATCGTTTAGCTGTGAAAATGATGTCGATGGGCGTCTTTCCGGGACGAACGGTCGAGATGGTTCGCAAAACATCTTTTGGGGATACGCTCTACATTCTGGTAGATAAGCGTGCATTGGCCATTCGCAAAAAGGAAGCCGCATGCATCCTGCTGAAGTAGCGGACAATCAACCATCCAATTCATCCACCCAAATAAAAAAAATTGCCCTGCTTGGAAATCCAAACAGTGGCAAAACTTCGGTATTCAATCAACTCACCGGCATGCGCCAGAAGGTGGGCAACTTCCCGGGTGTTACCGTAGAGAAAAAGACCGGGCATATTCGCCTTTCTGCCGGTAAAGAGTTGACCCTTATTGATTTTCCGGGAACCTATAGTCTCCATCCAAATTCAGCCGACGAAAAGGTGGTCGTTAGTACGTTCTGCGATCCACATTCTCCGGATTTTCCGGATGCCATTGTGTATGTGGCAGACATAACACAACTGGAGCAACACCTCTTATTTTTTACTCAACTGTTGGATTTAGGGCTTCCCATGATCCTGGCACTCAATATGTCTGATCAGGCAGATGTGCAGGGTGCCCAAAAGGTCAGCAAGATGCTGGAGAGGCGATTTCGATTGCCTGTGGTAAGTATCTCTGCCCGGCAGGGGAGCGGCTTTGATGATTTAAAGAAAAACCTGGAAGCACTGGTTGCAGAAGGACAGGATTTTTTCAGATACTACCGTCCGGAAGAAATAGAGAAAAAGGCTATTGAAATTGTGCAGGGCTGTATTCCCGGGCTTAAAGATTATCAGGCGCTGCTCATTGCTCATCATTTTGCCTGGTTGCCCTCTGTCAGCAAAGAGAAAAAGGACTTTCTACGTAAAGAATTGGCAGAAGCCGGATTCCAGTCTCTCCATCAGCAGGTTCAGGAAACCATGCAGCGGTATAATTATTATACCCCGTGGATGCAGGATCTCCATCTAATTGGTATGGATGGAAATACCAGTACCACTACTCGATTGGACCGCCTGTTGACACACCGTTGGTTTGGTCCGGTCGTTTTTGCACTTCTGATGTTTTTGGTTTTCCAGGCTATCTTTTCCTGGGCTTCAGTCCCTATGGATTGGATTGATGCCGGTATGGGAGGCCTGAGTGGCTGGTTTCAGGATACGCTTCCCGATGCCTGGTATACAGATTTGCTCACAGAGGGTATATTAGCCGGATTAGGAGGAGTACTTATTTTCATCCCGCAGATTGCCATTCTGTTCTTCCTGATAGCCATTTTGGAGGAAGTGGGCTATATGGCCCGAGCCGTATTTTTATTTGACAGGCTCATGCAGCGGTTTGGACTCAATGGTCGCAGTATTGTTGCCCTCATTTCCGGAGGCGCTTGTGCAATCCCCGCAATCATGTCTACGCGTACCATCTCCAATCCCAAGGAGCGTTTGATAACGATTTTAGTGACCCCCTTCATTAGCTGCTCGGCTCGTATTCCGGTATATACGGTATTGATCGGTTTTGTAGTTCCCTCTGTAACCGTTGGAATATTTAACCTGCAGGGACTGGCATTCATGGGGCTTTACCTGCTGGGGATCATTGCGGCATTGGGCGCTGCATTTGTGTTTAAAAAAGTGATGAAATCCAATGAACCAGGATTTCTTTTAATGGAACTTCCCGTATACCGCTGGCCGGTGATGCGAAACATCTTTATCACTGTTTTTGAAAAGGTGAAAACCTTTGTACTGGAAGCTGGAAAGATTATTTTCGCCATCTCCATTGTATTGTGGTTTCTGGCCTCGTACGGACCGGGCAACAGCCTGGAAATGGCAGAACAGGAAGCCGTAATTACGGCTCAGGAGAAGGGATTTGATGAATCGGAAACCGCCGATCTGATCGCTTCCAGCCAACTGGAAAATTCTTATGCCGGCCGCATGGGAAAAGTGATGGAGCCGGTAATTGAACCCCTGGGGTTTGACTGGAAAATGGGCATTGCGATTGTTACATCATTCGCAGCAAGAGAGGTTTTTGTCAGTACCATGGCCACCATCTACAGCATTGGAAGTGTGGAAAATGAGGGTAAGATTATTGATCGCCTTTCGGCGGAAAAAGACCCGGTGACCGGACAGGCAGTTTATACCCCGGCTACTGCCTTTTCTCTCCTGATCTTTTATGTTTTTGCCATGCAGTGTATGAGCACACTGGCTGTGGTAAAACGAGAAACCAGGAGTTGGAAATGGCCGATCTTCCAGTTTGTATTCATGACCGGACTAGCCTGGCTGGCCAGTCTGATCGTGTACCAGTCTTTCCTGTTTTTTGGTTAATCCACGTACTCGACGATTCTGAGGAATCGGATTCCAAAAGTCAGCTCAACCGTAATATTTCGAATATTTCTTTCCGATACATTTAGCGTTATGGAAGGATCCCAGGGTGCTACAACATTGCCAATTGGCGGTTGAAAATACTGGCGGGTGATGTCGGGGTTAATCGTTAGTTCGAGCAATCCGCCGGTTAGCTCACCAAGCATAAACTCCATACCGGCACCAAAGATCGCACCACCCACAAATTTGCGCACATAAAAGTCGTTGGGATAGAAGATTGACCCAAAGCTGTCAAATTCGTTAAAATTGGTATTGATATTGTATTCTCCCCGGATACCAAGCAGGTAATACCATTGAGATTTGTCTGAGAGTTCTTGCTTTTTCTTTGCCCCCAGGCTCAATGCCACATTGCGGAAAATGTATTCCGTAACCGGCAGATTGTAAATCTGATTATTGTTGGTAAAGCGGCTGTTTCTTATGGCGCTTCCGCGAATGTGATACCCTCCCTGAAGGAAGAGAGATACGCTTTCATTGTTTTCGTCGTAAGACTCGATAAAAGCCATGCCGTGGTACTTAAACAAGGGGTCCCGGTCAAAAGAATTCCATTGTTGTATCCCTAAAATAGGACCACCTTTGAATCCGAATGCAAAGCTTTGGGCCTTCAGGTCTGTATTTCCGGCCAGGGTGATGATTGCAAAAAGCAGAATTAGCCTCTTCATTATTTTATGCGCAATTGCTGCCCAACCGAGATTAGATTGCTATCCAGTCCATTGAGTTGTTTGATAGCATCCACGGTAGTTCCATATCGACGAGAAAGGCTGTAAAGCGTATCGCCTTTAATTACCGTGTGATATACATTTTCCGGTTGCGCGGGTTCAATATTGTCATCTGCCGGTGGTTCGATCGGATCGATTACTTCCGGAGAAGGATCGGGAAGGTTTGGATCAACTTCAATTTCATCCAGAAATTCTTCGTCCTCCTCCAGGTCGGGGATTGGATCGGTGGTCTCTGTGTCTCTTTCCACCACCGGAATTTCCGGCGACCAGAAGTCGTCTTCAAATTCCATTTCATCTTCATAAGCGATGCCTCCATTCGGTGCTTCGCTGATAAGTTTCGGACGATCCTCTTCATTTCGGGTTCTTCCTCGCAGGCGGAGCTTTTCTCCGGCGGCGGGTTGAGAACCTTCCGGCATCATGTTACGCGAATATAGCTTTTTCAATTTCATTCCGTACATCTGGGAGATTTTATACATGGTTTCGCCAGGTTGTACATAATGCCATTTCCGGTCGCCTCTGTAAAAGTTGCGTTTAGACTGTAGATAGACCAGATTTCCTTCGCCTACAGCTGCACTGCGTCCGGGAAGTTCTTCATTGTATTTTCTCAATTTATCGAGGGAAACTCCGGTGCGCTGTGAAATGCTAAACGGCGTATCATCGGAAGATGCCACTATAACTTTAACGTCGTTATTGTGGGTGATCCCTATCCGTATATCGTCCTCCTTATGTGTTGGGGAAATTTCCGTAAAAATATCGGGCGAACTCATCAGATCGAATTTGTGCAGATCGAAGCGTTCGATAATGGAAATCAATTTTTTGTCGTAAGTAGCGCTTGTGGCATAACCCGACTTTTTTAGTCCTTTCGCCCAGCTTTTATAATCAGTAGGGTCGATGCGAAAGAGGAATCCGTAGCGGTAAGATTTCCGTTCATCCCGTAAAAACTCGGAATGAGCAATGAAGGATTCTTCGGCACTCCGGTATACCCGGAAGCAGGATTTTTGCAATTTGCCAAATTCATCGTAATCGTCATCCTCACGGTGCAGGGTTTTGCCATCCCACTGGCTACCGCATTTGATGCCAAAATGATTGTTGCCGCGCCGGGCGAGAAAACTGGTGCCGGCTGCAGATTCGAGTAAGCCCTGTGCCAGCTTTATACTGGCGGGGATACCCGCTCGGTCCATTTCGAGAATAGCAATGTCTTTAAATTGCTCAATATAAGCCAGTTGTTCGCTGGATTGCGCGAAACAGGCAAAGGAAATACACAAGCTAAAAAGCATAAAAAGAAGAGGTCGCATCGGGATCAGTTTTTGGAAAACGGACGTGTTGGTCCGTCGATTGAAAATCGGTACATCTAACTAACGAAAAAACGCTCGGGAAAAATATAAAAAAAGCTAAAATGTATTATATGGTAATTGGTAACGAGTGATCGGTAATTGGTAATCAGTAATCGGTGGGTTTCGTTTATTCCGTTTTTCCCGTTCTTCCCGTTCTTCCCGTTTGTTCTGTTATTACAGTGAAATGGTGTATTGGTGTATTGGGGTACTGGTGAAAATGGTGTACCGGAGATATTTCCACATCCTACATTCTGCATTCACCATTAACCTCCCGCCGGAGGAATCGCGCAAGGCTTGATGACAACGTCTCACCAGGCCCCCGGCATTAAATTAAAACAAAAACCAACACAATCTTTCAACAATTCTTGTTAATTACAATGATTTGTTTTATTTTGCAACCATATTCGTAAGACTAAAACAAAATCGAATGATTGGCGAAGACCGGAGACAGTTAAATGAACGATTTATCCATGTTTTCAAACAATTGGAGGATCGGGGTGAAATCATTAAAAATAACCGTAGCGGTAAAGGAATGGGCGATTTCGCCGAAAAGATTCTGGGAAACCGGGCTTACGGGCACATCATTCGCGCCTATTTAAATCCCAAAGACAAACGGGTGATCTCCTACAGCCAGGCCCGTACACTATGCCGGGAGTATGGCGTGAGTGAGGCATATATGCTGGATGGTGTTGGTACTCCTTTTGGCATGGACCTTCCCCGTGGTGTTTATGAAGACGCACCTCCAAGCGGAAACATTTTGTTTACAACAGTAAGTGCCTTTGCAGGGGCTTCTGTAGATGCAGGTAGCTTCGCTTCCGAAACCAATGCCTTTTTCTCGTTGCCCGGTCTCAGCGGAACAGGGCTGGTCGCCTTCCCGATCAACGGCAACAGTATGGAACCACTGATCAAAAGTGGAGATGTAGTAATATGCCGACAGGTAGAAGGCGTTCAGGATATTGAAGACGACGAAATTTACGCCGTTCGGAACAATGGATCTCTCTGGATTAAACACGTGCAACGCATTATGCACGGAGGACGAGTGACGCACCTGAAACTGATCTCTGCCAATTATCTGGAACACGATCCATTTGTGGAAGAAGTGAATATTCATACCCGTCTATACAAAGTGGTAAGAAAAATTAGCGAGATATAATCGCGGTAACTCTTTAGAAAAGATGATCCACAAAGCAGATAACCCCAAAAAATAAATGACTGCTTTTTAATGTGGATTGGCTTTTTATCAAAAAGCAGTAACTCCAACTAACCAACTAACCAACTAACCAACTAACCAACTCCAGATATACTTCAAAGAATTGTTTTGTGTTAGGTTTTCGTATCCTGCTGTTTTTGATGCGCCTCCCGGTTATTCTGTAACCGGGAGTTTTGTTTTTTATTCTAGGTCGAAACGGTTTGGGAATTTTGCGGGCAAAGGAAGAGCAGCCAATGGTAAAAATCATTACCTTTCGGCCTTGCAACAGGAGAATTATTGAAATGGGATTAGTCGTATCATTATTAAACCACAAGGGAGGTGTTGGAAAAACAACCAGCACTATTAATATTGGAGCCGGATTGGTCGAGCTCGGAAAGCGCGTATTATTGGTAGACCTGGATCCACAGGCAAACCTGTCTTTAGCATTAGGGGCACCAAGGGTAAAGGATACCATTTACGAAGCTTTGCGAGGGGAAGCCGAATTGAACCCGGTAACCATCAAGCCCGGATTGGATGTGGTAATATCTACACTTGACCTTTCGGGGGCAGAAATGGAATTGATCAATGAAGCAGGTCGGGAGTTTATCCTCCGCGAACTATTTGAAACAGTCATTGAAGACTACGATTTTATTTTGATCGATTGCCCGCCTTCCTTAGGACTGCTTACCCTTAATGCACTTACCAGTAGCAATGTGGTGCTCATTCCGCTTCAAACGGAGTTTTTGGCCGTACAGGGGCTCACCAAGATCAAACAAGTGATCGACAAGGTACGGTTCCGCCTGAATAAGAAATTGCAAATTGGGGGCGTTATTGCAACAATGTATGATGCCCGTAAGGTGCTCAACAATGATGTTGTCGCTACTATCGAACGCTATTTTGGTGACCTGGTATTCCAAACCAGGATCAGGGATAATGTGGCATTGGCAGAAGCCCCTTCCAAAGGGCAAGACATTTTCGCCTACAAAGCCAATAGCTCGGGTGCTGAAGATTATAAAGCCCTTTCGGAAGAAATATTAGCCCGAATCGAACGAATGGAAGGCATAACTGGTTGATTTATTGACATTCCCGGTCATACAATGAGCAAAAAGAACTTTCTCTCAAATATGGAAAACCTCTTCGAAGGTCTCGGCCCCGATGCATTTTCGGAACCCGAAAAGCCTGAAGTACGTGTTCGAGAGAAAGGAAATAAAGAAACCAAAAAGCCGGTAAAAAAGCTCTCCGGTCTGGATGCGCTGTTTCAGGAAGCATTCGATGAAGGTGTCAAAAGAGACCGTACCCGGCGAAAGCCACGACCTAAATCGGGGCTTGATTCTCTGGTAAGAAACACGATGGAAAACTCCAGGCTAGCCGTTGATTACGGCGCACGTAAACGGGTTACCTTTCTTTTCGATAAGGAAAAACTGGAAAAGCTGAAATCCATCGCCCGGGAAGAAAATCAATACCTGAAAGACATCATCAGCCAAATCGTTTCCGAATACCTGGAAAAGCACAAAGAATAAGAAGGAGCGCTAAAACACCTGCCACCCAAATCGCCCCTCGCGTTTATTCCAATCTATGCTTGCTCTGCATTAAACCTCATTCCATTTCCCGGGTCGAATAGTATTGTTGACATATTTCGTCAAAGTCGAGTCTGTTTTTGCTTGAAAAAAACAATCGTATTATCTTCCATGATAATTTTGAATAACCCCATTCGGTTAGATGGAGCACTTAGCCCTGACCGGTGATCAATCCAATGGATCATGAGAATCCTCTTTACTGCCCTCCTTGCGTGTCTAATTTTACCAAACCTTCAGGCTCAAAGCACCTATGCCAGGGTTTACGAGATTCTACAGGAAAAATGTGTGCAATGCCATAGCAATGCCGACCCCGAACAGGGATTGGATCTTGAAGGAAGCGGTGCCGACCAGAACGCCCGAATGCAGGACGTTTACAATAATTTGGTCGGAGTAATTCCTGCAAACTCAAATGCCGCTTCTGCCGGTCTGGATTATATTCACCCTGGCCGACCCGACAAGAGTTTTGTTTTCCATAAAGTAAATAACGGACTGGAATCAACCATTTCACTGGATCCCGATATGGGGCAATCTATGCCGGCCTATGGAGGGCCATTGATGAATGATGTGGAGCGGGAAATGATCCGCCAATGGATTTTATTTGGAGCGACCTTTAGCGGGCAACATGTAAACGAGGATCACATCCAAATGTATTACGACGGACAGGGCCTCGCCAGTTTTCCGGAAGCCCCTGAAGCTCCTGAACCAGGAGAAGGCTTCCAAATAAAAATGGGACCTTTTTATCTGAGTCCGGCCGGTGAACCGGGAGATGAGCTTGAGTTTTTCCAGAAATATGCCCTCGATCTCCCGGCGGAAGTTGATGTAAACCAGATTGATATGCAGTTATCTGGTTATTCTCACCACTTTATTATTTACAACTTTACAAGCCCTGCAGCCTCTAATAATGTGCCGGATGGTTTGCGATATGATGCCTTACACCAGGATATTGGTCTGGTTACGGCAATTCAGGAGGCAACCGATTTGAAGCTCCCGGAAGGAACAGCTTTTCAGTGGCCGGATGACATGGTGCTGGATCTGAACTCGCATTATATCAATTATTCTGCCGGATTGGTGTATCAGGCTGAAGTTTATATCAATGTGTACACCCAGCCAGCAGGCTCAGCTTCTCAGCAGATGTATTCGGATCTCCTGGTAAACGGAGATATTTACATTCCCAACAACGGAAATGAAATTGTGCACGACCAAATCATTCACCCGGCGAACGGGGGAACGGTTTACCTCTGGAACATCATGGGGCATACCCATAAGTACGGTACCAGTTACAAGGCCTGGGAATGGCAAAACGGACAAAAGATTGAACTTATTTATGATGGGGCTTGCGCCGAAGGTATTCCCGGATGTGCTTCACCCTATTTCGATTATCAGCACATACCGCCTCGTTATTTCGAACCCCTTCGACCACAGCAGTTTGGGATATTTAACGGCATAGTTCATGAGGCCACCTGGATAAATGATGGCCCGGAACCGGTGTGGTTTGGACCAACGTCAGATGATGAAATGATGGTCCTGATACTAATGTATACACTTGATTCAGTAGGTGTAGACATTGCTACACCTGTAAAAGAAATAACCAACTCCGGACTTGTGAAAGTAAGTCCGAATCCCGCCCAGGACAAAATTCAAATTTCCTTTCCGGAATCCTTTAACTTGGGCGAATCCCAATTCAGGCTAATGGATCAGACCGGGAAAATTGTACTGGAGAAGACCCTGCCGCCATTCGCGGAAGCGGAAATAAATCTGCCTGTTTCGGATGGATTGTACTTATATCAGATCACCGATTCTGAGGGGAATCAATACACGGGGAAATTGATAAAAGCCGGGGACTTATAAATCTCCGAGTTGTGGCCGGATCACAATATCCTCCACAACACTTTGCGGGCTTAGCTCCCAGCTGTTGAAGATCATTTTTGCAATATCTGAAGCCGGCATCAGGCGCTCTTCAGGGAGGTCAATTCCTTCCCAGGAAGCAGACCAGGTAGCCCCGGGCATTACGGAAGTCACTCGTATGCCTTTGTCCTTCATTTCGTGACGAAGGTTTTGGGAGAATCCGTAGAGCGCAAATTTTGAGATGCTGTAGGATCCTCCTCCCGGATAGGCTTTTAAGCTGGCTACTGAGCAGATGTTGAATATGTGTCCGGATTTATTCTCCATCATATTTCCCAGCAACAAACGGCTTAAATAGTAAGCGCTGTACAAATTGGTTTCAACCATTAATTCCAGTGCCCCATCTTCTTCCGTATGGACATCACCAGGCTTGAAAACACCGGCATTATTTACCAGAACATCCAACTTGCCCCAGCGATCCAGAATGGCATTGCCAAAGGCTTCCACATCAGACCGCTGGCGCATGTCTGCCTGCATAAAAAGGCAGTCTGAATCGGGAAAACGTTTTTTAAACTCAGCCTCCATTTGATCGAGGTCAGCTGGAGTCCGTGCACAAACGGCCACGTTAAATCCGGCTGAGGCAAATCGTTGGGCAATGGCTTTTCCAATTCCTTTTGTGGCTCCGCTTATGGCAATATTCATATTGATTTTTTTCTGATTTTATTTAGAGAATGCAATTAGATTTGCTATCCTGTCAATGCTTGCATGTTGATGACGGGCAAAAATATAGAATAATTTATGGCTAGAGATATCGTCCTGAAGGTCCGCCTTATATTATACAACAAAGGTCGGATCTTGTTGCTTAAACAGCGCAAACATACAGGAGGGAACCATACATTGGTAGGCGGAACGATTGAATCCGAAGAATTTGCGATTGAATCCCTCATCCGGGAAAGCCTGGAAGAAGCAGGAATAAACCTGAAGCGAAAAGACCTGGAACTTGCGCATGTGCTACACAAAAAAACAAAGAACGGAGAACGGGTGACCCTTTACTTTAAAGCGAAGAAATGGGAAGGTAAACCCCGTGCGCTGGAACCTGATAAGTTTAAGGAAGCCGTTTGGTATCATCTAAACGATCTGCCGGAAAACCTTACCGGTACGGTGCGACACGTGCTCAAAATGTATCGGGCAGGTATCTTGTATTCGGAGTATAAAAATTAGTACCTGAAATTGAGAACCAGGCATCAAAACAAAAAAGCCGGATCGCAATATTGCAATCCGGCTTTTCATTTTGCAAAAGGCCTGCTAATTAAGCACCTCCTTTTTTCTCCGCAGAAACTGCCTTGGCAGCTCCTTGTGTAGCGGGAGCAGCTGCTTTTGCATCGGCTGCTTTTGCTTTACTGCTACAACATCCGGCAGCAGCACCAGCAGAACAACATCCTGCTTTTTTAGCACCTGCTGTTGCAGAAGAACAAGAAGCTTTACTCTTGCTGCAAGACTTCATCTCAGAAGCTTTTACAGCAACAAATTTATTGCTCTTGGTACAGTATTCTACTTCTTCAAAACTAGTAGTTCCAGTTTCTGTATTGCTTACAGTGCGTACATAGCTTACCTCGCCGGTAGAAGCTGACTTACGTGCCTGAATGGTCGCATCATCAGCAGCAGCAAGAGCAGCAGCTTCAGCAGCTTCCGCTTCAGTGCTCGCTTTTTCATCTGCCGCTTTGGCATGAGAGCACTGGGCTTGCATATTGATGGAGAAGAAGCCTGCAAGTGCAAAAAGAAGGATAAATCTTTTCATGAGTATTAGAATTTAGTCTGACTAATTTGCTGTGTTTGTGAATGAAAATCTGTACAAATTAAAAAAGCTTCTAGCTTTGTTCCAGCCTTTTAAAGGATTTAGGAATTTTTTAACTTTTCTTTATCCTGAAAGTTAGCAAAGTAAAACGTATTCGGCTTTGACAGGCAATCCTGCACAAAAAATATTGGTCATCCGTTTTTCATCGATTGGAGATATCGTCCTGACAACTCCTGTGATTCGCTGTTTGAAAAACCAAACGAATGCCGAGATCCATTTTCTGACTAAATCCTCCTTTGTTTCTTTGATAACACCCAATCCACATATTACCAAAGTGTGGAGCCTGGATGAAGAAATGGGGGAGCTGATCAAAAAACTGAAAGCAGAGGATTTTGATTTTGTGGTTGACCTGCATAAAAACCTCCGGAGTTTTCGCACCCGACTGGGATTAAAAACCAATGGGAAAAGCTTTCCCAAAATCAACCTGGAGAAATGGTTGATGGTTAACCTGAAAATTGATCGTCTGCCGGATAAACACATTGTAGACCGATATTTTGAGGCAGTGACTCCGCTTGGAGTAAGTTACGATCAAAAAGGCCTGGAGCACCATTTCCCGAAAGGGATAAAACTAAAAACACCCTCAAACTGGCAGGAAGGGATACCCGAAAATCTGGTTTGTATCGCCCTCGGAGGTGCCCACGAAACCAAGCGTTTGCCTTTTGAGAAGATGGCAATACTCTGTCAAAACATACCCAACCCTATAGTTTTGATTGGCGGGCCCTCAGAGAAAGCAGCAGGCGAAAAACTGGAAAGTTTGAATCCCGATAAGATCTGGAACCAATGTGGGAAGGTCAATTTACATGAATCAGCAGCCTGGATTCGAGAGAGTTGCTTACTGGTTACACACGATACGGGTATGATGCATATTGGTGCTGCGCTTTCGCGAAAGATTGTATCCATTTGGGGAAACACCATCCCCGGATTTGGAATGTATCCATTCTATCCCGAAGGAGAGGCTAAAGCTCAGATCGCCGAAGTGCCTGGATTGTCCTGCAGGCCCTGTTCTAAAATCGGTTATGATCGTTGTCCGAAGGGCCATTTTCGCTGCATGATGGATCAGGATTTGGACCAAATACTCGATTGGGTTGAAAAAGGGACGAAAGATTGTTAAATGTTCCTTTTTGTCGCCCAATGGAAAAATATGCGATTTGGATGCTTTGGGAGGTGGGTATTTCAATCTAACTTGCCGTTCAGGCAAGGGTATATTGGAATAAATCCATTATATTTCGCTTTTGTGTTGTCATTCGACGGAAGTCGGAACAAAAATCCGGCACGAATCGTGTTTTTTCCAAAAATCCGAGTGCTGCGGGATTATTTAGCCGGAAGAGTTTTCTTCTTTGCATTTAATGACAATAATAATTCAGACCCATAAAGGCTGTGAGAGTCAGCCTGCATTAATTACTATGACAAATCGCACATGCGTATGAAATGGCTAAAAGCTCTACTTATTTTTCTTGTGATATCTGCATCGGGTTCGCTCAAGGCTCAGGATATTCATTTCAGCATGTTCACCATGTCCCCACTGACCCTGAATCCAGCCTTTACCGGTGCTTATAATGGTACTTTTAGGATTGGCGGTATTTATCGGAGTCAATGGGGAAGTGTGATCACTCCTTATGAAACCCCTTCTTTTTATGTTGATGCCCCAATTATCCAGGGATTCCGCTCTCAGGACTGGGTAGGAATTGGTGGCATGCTCTATCAGGATGAAGCGGGTATTGCCGGTATCACAACCGGTACCTATCAGCTTTCCGCTTCTTACCACCTCGGGCTGAACCGCAGTGGTACTTCCGTGTTGACCATTGGTGCACAAGGAGGAATGACACAGCGCCGGATTAAAGCTCCGGGCTTGTTGACTTTTGCCGATGAGATTGAGAACGGCATGGAAGGGCCGGATCAAAACCTGGTTGGTTTTAATGTTGATCCAAAGGCCAACAACAGCGATGGTGCCAATAGTTCTTATTTTGATTTGAATGCCGGAATCCTGTTTAGCCAGGTACTTGAAAAAGGTACCTTTAATGTGGGGGTGGGTGCCATGCACTTGCTCACACCCGATTATTCACTCATCAAAAAAGGTGCTGAAGACTTTCGTGATTTGCCTATTCGCATCAATGCACATACAGAACTGCGTATGGATATTGGTGAAAAATGGTTGGTAAATCCAAGCTTCCTCTTTAGTTCCATTGGTCCGGCAAACGAAGCCAATCTACAGGCGCTGGCTGGTCGTTACTTTGGAGAGAATAAAGATATTGCGCTGAAACTCGGCCCCGGATACCGTTTTGGAGATGCTGTTGAAGTGATCCTCGGATTGGATTATAAGCAGTTCCGTGCCGGAATCAGCTACGACCTGAATGTGTCAGAGCTTCGCGAAGTTACCAATATGAGAGGCGGCTTCGAAATAGCTGTTTCCTATATCGCCCGGATCTACAAAGAACCACAAGTGACTCCTATTATCTTCTGCCCGCGTCTGTAATTAATAATACCCGGGTATCCTGAGATAAGTCAATGTTTTTGCCCCTTTCGGGGAATTTATAAATCTGTAAAAGACCAGGGATCCGGGAAACAGGCCACATTGGCCTTGTTTCCCTGTCCTTTTTCAAAAAATAGGATATGAGAAATCTGCTTTTGGTAATCTGTGCGCTGACCTTCGCCCTTAGTGTAAGTGCACAGCCTTTGCGGGAATCCACCTACGCAACCAAGATCCGCAATGCGCAAGAATCCTTGGAGAAATTGGATTATTACAATGCGCTTGACTACTATGAGCAAAGCTATGATGAGCGCAAAGATTATGATATTGCGATCACCATTGCCAAGCTGCACTATCAACTGCGGGATTATAAAAAGGCTGCTTCCTGGTATGCCCGTGTTTTCCGCCGCGACAAAAAAGACGAGTATGCTTCAAACCGCTTTGAGTATGCCCGCGCACTGAAAATGAATGGCGAATACGACGATGCCATCGAAGAGTTTGAAAAGTACATCGAATGGACAACAGACGATGCGATGAAAGAACTCGCTCAGGCAGAAATCAGTGGTGCCGAATTTGCTAAAGTAGCAGAGGAAGTAGAGGGACTTACCGTAACCAATGTCGGTAATAAGGTGAATACCCGCTCTTCCGAATACTCTCCATACCTCGATCCGGATGGCAATACCATGTATTATGCCGGTGCTAATACCGACGAACTGATCGTGATGGACGGAGAGGAAATGACATATATTAAGGTGTACGCATCTTCTAAAACAGATAATGGCTGGGGAGAACCTTCAGATGTCGGTCAGGCCGTAAACCGCGAAGGATTTCATACTACAGGTGGTGCTGTTTCAAAAGACGGTCGCCGGATGTTTCTGGTACGCAACCTGCTCAGCGGAAATGTACCGACCGAAAGCAAAATTTATTTTTCCGAAAAAGGCAGCAGCGGTTGGGGACCTGCAAATGAAGTGCAGGGCGTAAACGGTGAATACCTGGCCACGCATCCTTGTCCGGGAGAACTCTTCGGTAATGAAGTACTTTTCTTTACCTCGGATATGGAGGGCGGATACGGTGGCATGGATATCTACTATGCTACTTATAAGGGCAATGGTGTTTATGGCGATCCTGTAAACCTGGGGCCAAAGATTAATACTGCTGGTGACGAAGAAACTCCCTTTTACCGCGATGGAACGATTTACTTTAGTTCTACCGGGCATCCCGGCCTGGGAGGATTCGATATCTTTTCAGCTGTTTGGGACGGCGCTCGCTGGAGTGAGCCTGCTAATATGGGAAAAGGGTATAACACCAGCCTTGATGAAAAATATTTCATGCTGGATCAGGAAGGATACACCGGACTGCTGGCATCCAACCGGGAAGGTACGCGTTCGCTGAAAAGCCGAACCTGCTGCGACGATATATACTATGTAAATCTGAAGAAGATCGAAATTGATCTGCTCGCTCGCATTTACGATAAAGATACAGATGAGCCTCTGAATGGTGCCACATTTGAGATCATGACTATGGTTGATGACACCCCGGGCAATGAGCAAAATAAGACCAATGAAGGAGGCAATGAGTTTGCCTTCCCGCTGGAGTTGGATATGCCCTACAAGATCATCGTAAGCCGCGAAGATTACTTCCCGGATACCATTACGTTTAATACAGTGGGGATTCTGGATTCCAAAACATTTGAAACAGCCATCAAGCTGGAGCCTGCTCCGGTATATGTGACCTTCACCAGCGAAGAACCCATCGTTCTTCAGAATATCTACTACGATTTCAACGATGACAAGATCCTCCCGGATGCGGAAGAAGATCTCGGCCTCGTGCTGGAACTCCTGGAAGAATATCCAAAGATGGTTATTGAAATGTCTTCTCATACGGATGCCCGTGGTGAGGATGCTTATAACATCAATCTGTCTCAGCGTCGTGCCGATTCTGCCCGTCGTTGGTTACTGGATAATAAAGAAGGACTTCCACGTCGCCGTATCCAGGCAAAAGGATATGGTGAAACGAGTCCGACAGAAATTACAGCCAAGCTCGCTGCTGAGTATGACTTCCTGAATGAAGGAGACGTACTGACCGAAGAGTTTATCAACGCACTGGAAACGGAGGAACAGCAGGAAGCTGCTCATCAGATTAACCGTCGCACGGAATTCCGGATCATCGAAGGCCCTACAAGCATTAAAATTGAGGAGACCCGACTGATTCGCCGTGGTAAGACTGAGGTGGACGAGCCGGTAGAGGAGAAGGAAGATGAAAAAAAAAAGTAGGTAATTCGGGCGTAGATCAGAGCGTGCCAAAGCTCAGTGAAATGTCTTCATTGTATGGCCGCAAGGATCTGACCGGTGTACCGATCATGCATTTTGAAAAGCGCTTTGTCGATTTCGGAAGCATGAAACAGGGAGAGGAGCGTACCTTCGTGTACGAATTTGTAAACCTTGGCGATACGCCTCTAATCCTCGATCTGGTATCCGCTTGTGATTGCACTACCCTGACCTATGAAGAAGGAGGGGTGTTTCAGCCCGGTGAGAAAGGTCAGATAAAAGCCGTCTTTGACAGCTCCGAAAAAGAAGAGTCTGAGATCATTGATATTGACATCATTCTCGGGAATGTCGAACCGGATACAGAAAGACCGATAATAGAAAGACTTCAATACTCCTTTGATATTGAGAAATAAAAAAAGCCCCGGCAAACATTTTGCCGGGGCTTTTCTTATACAGACCTTTGGAGTCGATGTCCCCAATCATAGAGAATTTATCCGAACAGCTTGCCTCTCAAAGTTTTTTTGACTGGGGAGCCACCATTGGTGCTATAATCTATTTATACCTGATCAGCCGGGAAAATCCCTGGGGATGGTTTTGGGGTATTGTTGGCTGTGGATTCTGGGCATATGCTGCCTGGTTTCAGTACCAGTTATACATAGACAGCCTTTTGCAGATCTTTTACATCGTGATCAGTTTTTGGGGAATTTGGCTGTGGTTGCATGGAGGCGACGAGAAACGGAAGTTGCCTATTACCAGGCTTTCGCCGAATGAGCATCTGCTGGTGATCGTTGGAGGTACACTTGGATCACTGGTGACCGGATGGTTGTTTGACCGGTATACGGGAGCTGCTGCGCCTTATTGGGATGCCTTTACCACCGTGTTTTCTATCATCACAACTTTTATGGTGATGTATAAAAAACTGGATAACTGGATCTACTGGCTGATCATTGATGCTATTTATGTAGGTTTGTACTGGTCCAGAGGCGGCTATTTATTTGCATTGTTGTTTTTGATATACTTGATTATAGTCGTTCAGGGCTACTTTAACTGGCGAAAACTATACGCCAAATCCTGACTTATTTGGAATCAATCTAAATAGACATACTTGGCAAAGATGTCAAAAGGTGCCCAAGGGGTAAATGGAAAGCTTTTTTATCTTTGCGGAGATTTTTCGGGCCCAAAAGTTGAAATGGGTTAAAAACCTTGTGTTTCAATCATTTCGGCTTGGTTTCGATGAAAATTTTTGAACCAGTTTTTACAGCATAAATGAAAAACGGAATAACCAAAGCAAGCCTGTTATTGCTATTCCTCTTTACCGCACAATTTAGCTTCGCCCAGGGCGGAGAATCAGGCGGTAATAATCTTTTCTCCGTTGCACTGATTGCAATTGCCATCCTATTGGTTTTGGCAGTAGTAATCTTAGTTGGCGACAACCTCCTGGCTTTAGAAGCCAAGCGTACCGGAGTATCAGAAAAGGGTGGCAATGTATCGATCTTTCCAAAGTGGTCGGAGATCTTCAGACCGAAGATGCCTTCTCACGTTGATGCCAAAGAAACGACTGTCCTGAAAAAAGGACACGATATTCTTTTGGCTGGAGTGGCTGATCCGGAAGTGATCGAAACAGCAAACGTAACCCGCTATGCACTGCAGCCTAAAAACTTCAGAGGACTGGCGCCTATCCCGAAAGTAGTTGTTGAAGTCGGAGACACCGTAAAAGCCGGTGATCAGCTCTTTTACGATAAGAGCATGCCCGATGTGAGCTTTGGGGCTCCGGTTAGTGGAGAGGTAATCGCCGTCAATCGCGGAGAGAAGCGCTCCATTGCGGAAATTGTAATACTGGCCGACAAAGAAATCCAGTATAAGGATCTCGGTAAAGTCGATCTGGAAAAAACCAGCCGCGAGGATCTGGTGAAACACCTGATGGCTTCCGGTGCCTGGAATCTTTTCCGCCAGCGTCCGTATGATGTGGTTGCAGATCCGGCAGAAGTACCCGACAATATTTTTGTCTCTACTTTTGACACGGCTCCTCTGGCACCTGACAGCAACATTCTTGTAGCTGGCCGGGAGGCTGCTTTCCAGAAAGGCATTGACACACTGGCAAAACTTACCCGTGGTAAAGTACACCTCGGATTGGACGGCCGTGCGGATACACCTCCTTCTGCTGCATTCACCAATGCAGCGAATGCGGAAACACACTGGTTCCACGGTAAGCATCCTGCAGGTAATGTAGGGGTACAGATTCACCATATAGCACCAATTTCTCCTTCGACGAAAGTCTGGACACTGAGCGTACAGGATGTAATCAGTCTGGGTATGATCATTGGAGAAGGCAAATACGATACCTCTCGGGTGATCGCACTTGCAGGTAGCGAAGTGAGCAATCCCCGGTACATCCGCACCTATGCCGGTGCCAATATCGAAGAACTGGTCAAAGGCGGATTGAAATCTGAAAATGTTCGGATCATTTCCGGCGATGTGCTTTCCGGTAAAAAGAAAACACAGGAGGAATTCCTCGATTTCTACGATGATCAAATCACGGTCATCAAGGAAGGTGACTATTACGAATTGTTTGGATGGTTGCTGCCACTGGCTCCACGGCCAAGTGTATCAGGTACCTTCCCGAACTTCCTGTATCCATCACTTCGCTTTAAAGTGGATACCAATACACACGGAGAAAAACGTGCGTTTGTGATGACCGGGCAGTATGAAAAAGTATTGCCTATGGATATTTATCCGCAGCACCTGATGAAGTCGATCATCGTCAATGACTTTGAGCGCATGGAGGGACTCGGATTGCAAGAGCTGATCGAAGAAGATGTTGCTTTGTGCGAATTCGTTTGTACTTCCAAGCAGCCACTTCAGGAGATCCTCCGCGAAGGATTGGATTATATGCGCGAACAAGCGTAAGTTGGGTAAACCCCATCGGAAATAAATTGTTAGAAACTTAAGGAATTAATATAGGCCATGAAAAAGGCACTGCTTAATTTTTTCAAACGCATCGAACCGAATAAGGAGAAGCGTCCGTTTATGCACACGTTGTTTGACGGGTTCTTCACCTTTGCATTCACCCCAAACCATACGACTAAGGATGGGGTACACATTCGCGACGGTATGGACCTCAAACGCACCATGGTGCATGTGGTTATTGCCTTGCAATTGTGTTATATATTCGGTACATATAATATTGGTCACCAGCACTTTGTTGCTATAGGTGAGTATACCGGGCTAATGGAAGGCTTCCATCTGAAGCTGGTTCACGGATTGATCAAAGTGTTGCCGATCTTTATCGTCACACACGTGGTTGGTCTGGGAATTGAATTCTACTATGCCTACAAAAAAGGACATGGCATTGAAGAGGGTTTCCTCGTGAGTGGTGCCTTGATTCCATTGATCATGCCACCCGATATTCCACTTTGGATCCTGGCAATTTCAGTTGCTTTTGCCGTTTGGATCGGTAAAGAAGCATTCGGTGGTACTGGTATGAATATCCTCAACGTGGCACTGCTTGCGCGGGTTTTCGTTTTCTTCGCTTATCCAACAACCATCTCTGGTGATGAAGTTTGGATTTCGGAAATCGAAAAGATCGGAGTAGGAGAGTACGCTTCCGCGAATTACAGCTGGGCACATGGATTATTTGATAAATTATTCGGCTGGTTTGGCTGGGCTCAATATGGTTCGGGAGGTCAGGCCGTTATTGACGGATATACCGGAGCGACCCCGCTGGCACTTGCTGCCAAAGAAGGTTGGGGCGCTGTAACCGAGACCTATACTACCAACCAGATGTTGTGGGGAACCATCCCCGGATCAATTGGCGAAACCTCCAAGCCTTTCATCCTTGTTGGAGCAGCCTTCCTGATCGCAACCGGTATTGCCAGCTGGCGCATCATGCTTAGCATGTTGCTCGGAGCTATTGGAACCGCCTGGTTGCTAAATATGTGGGGAGCCACTCCATTCATGGATGTGCCCTGGATCTACCAGTTCTATATGGGTAGTTTCTTCTTTGCAATGGCATTCATGGCTACCGATCCGGTGACCGCCGCTTCTACCAACAGAGGGAAGTGGATTTACGGAGCCTTGATTGGTGCAGTGGGTATGATCGTTCGGGTCTTGAACCCGGCTTACCCGGAAGGATGGATGCTTGCTATCCTCTTTATGAATGTATTTGCGCCATTGATTGACCACTATGTTCTGGAGGGCAATATCAAGCGCCGGATGAAACGGGCCAAAGCAAAAGCTGCAGCCTGATCTTATTGAAAAATAAATCTATTCCAAGTGGAAAATAACAGATATGTCATCATTTTCGTCTTCATCCTTACCGCTACTGTAGCGGTACTGTTGACCTTCCTTCGGGAAGCGACCAAGGATCAGGCGGCTCTTAACGAAGAGATTTTCAATAAACGAGCGATACTGTCTGCCATTGAAGATAAGACAGGCAAAGACTCAGGTGAATTTACCGATGAGGAAGTTGTTCAGCTCTTCGAAGCAAAGTTTACCCAGAAAGTAGTAAACGTAGAAGGAGAAACTCTGGAAGGAGTTAGTGCCGACGATATTGATATGGCCAAAGAGAAAAAGAAGCCGGAGTCTGAACGTCGCCTGCCAGTTTATATTTATGAAGATGGTGGCGATAAAGTGTACGTCCTTTCTGTGCGTGGCAACGGACTTTGGGATGAGATCTGGGGGAATATCGCCCTGGCGGAGGATTTGAACACTGTAGTTGGTGCTGCATTTGACCATAAAGGAGAAACACCTGGTTTGGGGGCAGAGATCAAGGACAATCCGACTTTTGCCAACAACTTCAAAGGCAAGCAGATCATGGATAATGATGGAGACTTTGTTTCCATTCTCGTGAGGAAGGGAGGTGCAGAGCCGGGTAATCCACACCAGGTGGATGGCATTTCCGGAGCAACCGTTACAGCAAACGGAGTAACCAAGATGCTGGAAAGCGGCCTGGAAAACTACATGCCGTATCTCAACGACCTGCGTGGTGAAGGCCAACAGGGAATGCTGCAGGAGCAGTAATTCAATTTTAGAATTCGATTAAAAGCTTAAATATGTCTACGACAACACAGGAAGTTAAGCAGGCAGAAAAGGAGCCGCTCTTTGGAAAAAAAGAGCGCAGGCTGATCACTGATCCGCTTAACGACAACAACCCGATCACGGTACAGGTACTGGGTATTTGTTCGGCTCTGGCCGTAACGTCTCTGGTTTATCCATCTGTGGTTATGGCTGTAGCGGTAGTTTTTGTAACCGCTTTCTCCAGCCTTGCAACTTCCCTGCTTCGAAACTACATCCCGAAATCAGTACGGATGATCGTTCAGCTTGTAATCATTGCTACACTGGTAACAGTCGTAGAGCTTACGCTGAAATACCTCAACTACCCGGTTTATAAGCAGCTTTCGGTTTATATCGGTCTGATCATTACCAACTGTATCGTAATGGGACGTCTGGAAGCCTTCTCTATGGCCAACAAGCCCTGGCGTTCATTCCTGGACGGCATCGGCAATGGTTTGGGTTATGGATTGATCCTGATTGCTGTTGGGGTGGTTCGGGAAGTGTTCGGTAAAGGATCTCTGTTTGCAGGTAGCCCGCTCGAAATGAAGATCATCGGAAATACCGAAGCTTACTGGATCAATACAGAAACCAGTACGATGTTTGGCTGGTATGCCAACAACAACCTGATGGTACTGCCTGCGGCAGCCATGTTTGTAATTGGAATCATTATTTGGATTCAGCGTAGCCGAAACACCAAATTGGTGGACGTTTCGTAAGCAACCAAAGCTCTTGACTTTATAATACTTCGATATAATGGAAGCATTAAACATATTTTTGAAAGCCGCATTTATAGAGAACATGGTATTGGCCTACTTCCTGGGCATGTGTTCTTACCTGGCGGTGTCCAAATCCGTTAAAACGGCATTTGGTCTTGGCCTCGCAGTAATTTTTGTACTGGGTATCACTATGCCAATCAACTGGTTGATCAACGAATACCTGCTGAGTGAAAACGGATTGTTTGGTACCGACCTGACTTTCCTGCGATTCATCCTCTTTATTGCAGTAATTGCCTCGATGGTACAGCTGGTAGAGATGGTGATCGAAAAAGCCTCACCCAGTTTGTATGCCTCCTTGGGTATCTTCCTCCCGCTTATTACCGTAAACTGTGCCATCCTGGGAGGGTCGCTCTTTATGGTTTCCCGGGAGTATACCTTCGGAAATAGTGTAGCCTTCGGATTAGGAGGTGGTTTTGGCTGGTTCCTCGCGATTATTGCAATCGCAGCGATCCGGGAGAAAATCCGCTACTCCAACATACCACCGGCTCTTCGTGGTCTGGGTATGGCCTTTATCCTGACAGGTTTGATGGGGATTGCTTTTATGAGTCTGATGGGAATCGATCCTGCAGCGCTCGCAAGCGGTGCCAATTAATCCGGTACAATCCAACGTGAACAAGAAAACATTTGAATAATGGACATAATGACTATAGTATTGGCAGTGGTGGTTTTCTCCGCGGTCATCCTTGCTTTGTCGCTGATGCTTATCCAGGCTCGTAAGAGACTGGTACCGCAAGGCGAAGTGAAAATCGTTATCAACGGTGATGAAGAAAACCCGATGATGGTGAAGCCTGGAGCCAGCCTGCTGTCAGCCTTATCAGATAAAAGTATCTTCCTTCCTTCTGCCTGTGGTGGCGGTGGCACCTGTGCCATGTGCGAATGCCACATCGACGAAGGAGGTGGAGATGTTCTCCCAACCGAACTCAACCACCTTACCCGCCGGGAAGTAGCTGAAAATAAGCGTCTGGCTTGTCAGGTGAAAGTACGCGAGGACATGAAAATCCGCGTACCGGAAGAAATTTTCGGTATCAAGAAATGGGAGTGTGAAGTGGTTTCCAACTACAACGTGGCCACTTTCATCAAAGAATTTGTAGTGAAATTGCCGGAAGGCGAAACCCTCGATTTCGAATCGGGTGGATATGTACAGATCGATGTGCCTGTTATTGAAGTAGAATTCAAAGACATGGATATCGAGTCGCACCCGCGTATGGGCAAAAAGCCGGATGAGTTTCAGGCTGAGTGGGACAAGTTCAACATGTGGGACCTGAAGATGAAGAACGATGAGCCTGAGTTCCGTGCCTACTCTATGGCCAACCACCCGGCAGAAGGTAATATCGTGATGCTCAACATCCGTATTGCTACTCCGCCCTGGGATCGCAAGAATAACACCTGGATGGACGTCAATCCTGGTATTTGTTCCTCTTATGTATTTGGTAGTAAGCCAGGTGATAAGGTGACAATTTCCGGGCCTTACGGCGAATTTTTCATCAAGCCGACCAAGAAAGAGATGGTGTACATTGGTGGCGGTGCCGGTATGGCGCCACTGCGTTCGCACATCTTCCACCTCTTCCATACCTTGAAAACCAGAGATCGTACGGTTTCTTACTGGTATGGTGGTCGTTCTTTACGAGAACTCTTCTACACAGAAGATTTCCGGGATATCGAGAAAGAATACGACAACTTCTCTTACCACATTGCCCTCTCGGATGCACTTCCTGAGGATAATTGGGACGGACCAACCGGATTCATTCACCAGGTAGTTCTCGACAACTACCTGAAGAGTCACCCGGAGCCGGAAGAAATTGAATACTACCTCTGTGGACCACCACTTATGCTTCAGGCGGTTATGACCATGCTGGACAAGCTAGGTGTACCGGAAGAGAATATTGCATTCGACGATTTCGGAAGCTAATCACCGAATCGTTAAAGGATAAAAAGGGCCTGTCGGAATTTCCGGTGGGCCTTTTTGTTTTTGCCTTTCGGCGAATTTTAGGCTGAGAAATTGAGCCACTTAAGGTTTAAAAAATAAATGTAAAAACCTTCAAGAAAACGGTGTAAATATTTGGTTTTTAGTGTTTTAGGGCCGAAATTTTTCAATTATTTGCTCAGGTTGCCGACCCGTCAGGTTGCCGACCCGTCAGGTTGCCGACCCGTCAGGTTGATTTTTCAAAACTTGTTTCCTCCCAAAATGTTCCCATTTAAAGATCTTGCGTTATACCTTGTGTAACTCGCTTCAATTCCATCGATGATCGATTAATTTTCACCCTTGGCCCATTGCACCTGGACATACGTTGACGATAACGGACGACACCATAATGTCGGGCTGTTTCACGGAAAAAGAAACGGACATGTCATGATCTACGTAAATAGTAAGGTCATGGTCATCGATTTTAAGGTCGTGGAATCTAAAACCTATTCCTTCTTTATCGAAGAAGAATTCTGCGAGATAAAAATGGATCGGAAAGGGGATAAGATGTTCTACACCTTTGAGATCAACAAAAAAATCGATACTCCCCGAAACCGCATTCGAAAAAAAACAAACAACAAACACCTCAAACAAACCCTCCTCTTCTTCGGTGGTATGGTGCTTGTCGCCGTCCTGATTAGCATCGGACTCAACATCTACAAAAAAAGACAGGTGGAAAAACTGTATTCCGCCGAGACCAACCTCCCCTGGACCAACGCTCAAATCAAAGAATTGGAAGCAGGAAGTGAATCTACTACCCTGCATTACACTTTCGAAGCTGGAGGTACGCTGCGCGCTTATACAATAGATTCAGCTCGTTTGCAAAGCAACCCTATGATGCCCATCCGGGAAGGAGATGAGTTTAAAGTGCAGTACAATCCAAAATACCCTTACCGCCACGAAATTAGGCTCGACCAACCCAGTGAGGACCAACTCCTGCGCTATCTGAGCAGGGCTGTCGAGAAACACCTTCAACTACATCCGGATATGCACCCGGATCTGGTTATTTGCGAATTGGAAGCTGTTTACAATGCCCGCGGTGCAGAAGCTCTTGGAGCCTATTTCCACCAAAATAGCACCGAAGAAGAAAACGAAGTCTTCAACCGCAATACTTACCTCCGACTTACCCGGACTCCCGAAATCCAAAAACGCATCCGCGAAAACTGTTATTGAGCATTGCTCCGAATTTGTACCTTTGTCCGAAATATTTTGCCTTGGACAAGCTTCAACAACATATTGAATCACTGATATTCGCTTCCGACCATCCTATCACCATCGAGGAGATACAGGATTGCATGGAAGCTGTGGTAGAGATTAAATTTGCCGAAGAAGAAATCAAAGAAGCCATTGATGCCCTCATGGCTAAATATCAGGATGATACCTTCGCCCTGGAAGTTGTTCCCATTGCCAATGGATATCAATTCCTCAGTAAAGGGGCCTTCCACAATACCGTGGGAATCTTCCTGAAACAAACTACCAAGAAACGCCTTTCAAGGGCTGCTTTGGAAACACTCTCCATTATTGCCTACAAACAACCGGTAACCAAATCCGAACTGGAAGGGATCCGCGGAGTGAGTTGCGATTATTCGATCCAAAAACTTTTGGAAAAAGAACTTGTTTCCATATTGGGCAGAAGCGATGGACCCGGCAGACCACTGCTCTACGGAACCAGCGAAAAGTTTATGGACTACTTTGGCCTTCGCGATATGCGAGACCTGCCAAAACCCAAGGACTTTAAGATGCCCGATTCCGAGATCGGAGAACAGGCACCTATTGAAGAAGATGTAGCACAAGAAAATCAGGAGGAAGAATGAGCCAGACAGACAAACCACTCGTTAACCGCGTTGCCAATAGCGGATTGATCACCATCAAACCGGAAGATTATTACCCGGAAGAAGCCTTTGCGAACTTCGACCTGAAGAATTTCCTGTTCAAAGGACTCATCCTCCGGGAAAAAGAATTTCGGGCAGCCGTTGCCGAGCACGACTGGAACCAATATGAAGGTAAAGTCCTTTGCGTGTATTCCTCAGCCGATGCCATCATCCCAGTTTGGGCGTATATGCTGGTAGCTGTCCATGCAGAACCTTTTGCCAAAATGGTTTTCCAGGGCACTGAAGACGAGTACATCAAACACCACATGCTGGATGCCATCGCCCAAATTTCTCCCGGTGATTACACCGACCAGCGCATCGTGATAAAAGGCTGCAGCGACAAACCCGTACCTCCGGCTATTTACCTGGAGTTGAGCCGAAAGTTACAGCCGGTGGTTAAGAGCATTATGTATGGCGAGCCCTGCTCCACCGTTCCGATCTACAAAAAGAAAAAGGAGGCAGTGAATTAAGTTTTATTGCCTTTCGGCGAAAGCCAACAAAAAACCACCCAACGCAATTTCACTGTTTTGGGTGGTTTTTTGCATTCGGCGAAAGCCGAACTTTGAGATAGATTAATCAACCCTCGTAACGATGAAATTTTCTATCTCAAGCATTATCCTACTGATTCTCCTACCCGTTTTCTCCACCGCTCAGGTGTATCTGCTAAAAGACATGAACCCCGGTATCGGAGACGGCATGGCAACTTATGCCACCGATGATCTACTGTTGGTGGCAGGTGATAAAATGTACTTCCAGGGGTATACCGATGACCTCGGCCGCGAACCCTGGGTGACCGACGGGACCGAAGCTGGTACCTACCTGATCAAAGACATCAATGAGGGCGTACAAAGCTCCCACGCCAATCTCTTTATCGAGTACAATGACCTGATCTACTTTGTAGCTACCAATTACGATAACGGATTCGAACTCTGGCGTACCGATGGCACCGAAGCCGGTACCTGGATGGTCAAAGATATTTACGAGGGTATCCAAAATGGCGTTGATCTTGGAGCTGATCTCTACGTGTACAACGGCCTCTTGTACTTCTCTGCCACCGACCTGGATCACGGCACCGAAATCTGGAAGTCCGACGGGACCGAAAGTGGTACCGAACTGGCCATAGAGCTGAGCGTCGGACCCACTTCCTCCGAGATCGAAAACTTTACGGTTTGGCAGGACTGGCTGTATTTTGCCGGAGAAGAGGCTGACTCCGGTTTTGGCCAGGAACTCTACAAGAGTGATGGCACACAAGCCAATACCCAATTGGTGAAAGACCTGAATCCCGGTGCGGGGTCAAGTAATGTCGATCGCCTGTTTCCCACTACCAACCTCTTGTATTTTGCTGCCAACAATGGATCCGACGGTCAGGAGCTCTGGACAAGCGACGGTACGGAAAGCGGCACCTCCATGGTGACAGATCTGTATCCCGGTCTGGGCGGTGCCTTCCCCGGCGGCGTTTTCACGGAAATGATCGAATACAACGGCGCCTTGCTCTTTGAAGCAGATGGTAGCTTTTTCCTTAAACAAAGCATCTATTTTACCGATGGAACCGAAGCAGGTACAGTCCTGGTGAAAGAGTCGAATACCGACCCCAACGGTTATACACGTCCGGAGCATTTTACAGAATATGAAGGGATGGTTTACTTCCTTGGTTTCGATGATGATTTGGGCAACGGTCTTTGGAAAACCGACGGCACAGCAGCCGGCACAGAGATCGTCAAAGACTTTGGCTACCTCGACCAGTACCCGCGTCCGTATATGGATGCAACGCCCGATGCCCTGTTTTTGTCGGGCAACCTGGATGTGGAAAATGGTACCAACAGCGAGTTGTTTATCAGTGACGGAACTTCAACCGGCACGGTCCTGCTGGCCGAAATCAATCCGGGTGAAGCCGGCTCCGATCCCTATTATTTCATTCCATTCGATGAGAAAATCTTCTTTACAGCTATAGAAGAAAATACCGGTCGGGAGTTGTACATATTCGATGCGAATCCGGAGCCTTTGGTGTTGGATCTTAGCCAGACAGCCGATGTTCTTTGCTTTGGCGACAGTACCGCAGCGCTTTCGCTGAATATCGAAGGCGGCATTCCACCCTTTTACCTCGATTGGGAACCGGCTTTTGTGACCGGCAGTAATCCCGACGGACTTCCCGCTGGCGAATATGAGGTCCATGTCACAGACGGTTTTGGTGGGGATCTGAGTATTGGGATTTCCATTGCACAACCCGATGAATTGCTGGCAGATGTAGTAGCTACTCCGGATGACGGTTCTGGAAATGGAATGATCATGGTTGAAGTGTCTGGCGGTGTGCCTCCCTACAGCTATAGCTGGAACACCGACCCGATACAGATAGGGGAGGTGGCTGTTGATCTGCCTTTCGGCGAATATGAGGTCGTGATCACAGATGCCAATGGATGCACATTGATCAAAGAAGCGAAAGTCGAATTGATGAGCCCGACATCCGAACCCTACCCGGAGGAGAGCAGAATCTACCTGAGACAATCGCTGCCGGAAACTCCCGATCTTAGCCTCCTTTCGGATGCTCCCTTAGCAGCACCCCTGGCCTGGCGGATAATCAATTTGCAGGGGCAGGTTTTACGTAGTGGATCGCTGCAACCCGGCCAGCAACAATGGGATTTGGATGTATCTTCTTTAACAGCTGGTATGTACCTGATTCAGCTTGAGGGGAATAGAGAAAATCCGCTTGTATTCAGGTTTATGAAGCTTTAGTATCCCAGACTTCACGGCTTAAAAGATTAGGGTGCTGTACCCGCCGAATTTATTCGGCATCATTGCTTCAAGGGGGCGACTCGCTCCGCAGGTCCTGTGCCTGGAATACGCCTTCCTTAAGGTGTAAGCTGACCCGCGCAGGTGGGTCAAATCTTCATAGCAATGAGGTTCTCCATTTAGTCCGACCCGCGCAGGCGGGTCGAACCTCCATTCGCTCTGGTGTGAGGCAGATTAGACACAGCCGCAGGCTACCCGACAATTTAAATACCGGCTATTCAGGATTTCATGTATATTTATCGGCGACCAAAATGCGAATGGAATATATTCGTTCAATGAAAAAAAGTGTAGAATGCAAAAGAAGATATTCACAGCCTACCTCAGCCTTTTAGCCGGTTTCCTGACCTTCCTGCTCTTTTACTCCGGTACCCAACAGGGGAGCGATCCGGGAGCCAAATACGATTCCCGAATGATGGATGGGAAATTGCCTCAGGTAATCCGATCGATAGACCTGGATAAGGATTTTAGCTTTGCCGGGGAGAAGTTGCCATTAGATAACTTCGATGTTCGGGAGCGCCTGGATCGGGAGCTTTCGGTCAATTCTTACTGGCACTCCAGTACGCTGCTGAATCTTAAGCAATCTGCCCGCTTTTTTCCTGCCATTGAAAAAATACTAAAAGAACAGGGCGTACCGGATGATTTTAAATACCTGGCTGTCGCCGAATCAAGCTTGCGGCCCGTTACCTCTCCTTCTGGCGCTAAAGGCTTTTGGCAGTTTCTGAAAGAGGTCGGAAAATCCTATGGATTGACCATTACCAGTGAAGTGGATGAGCGCTACCATGTGGAAAAAGCGACCCTGGCCGCCTGCAAAATGCTGAAAGACTATAAAGAGCGCTTTGGCAACTGGACATTCGCAGCAGCGGGATATAATATGGGGTCCACCAGCCTGGCCCGGGAAATTGGCAACCAAAAAGCCGATACCTATTACGACATGAATTTAAGCGAGGAAACGATGCGTTATATTTTCCGCATTGTGGCCTTGAAAGAGATTCTCAATGATCCGGAGAGTTTTGGCTTCTACCTGGAAGAGGAAGATTATTATACACCCCTTGATGATTACTCCGTAGTGATGGTGGAAGAGCCGGTAGATAGCTGGGGCGAATTTGCCAAAGAATACGGTACGACTTACCGTATGCTAAAAGTCTACAACCCCTGGATGCGATCTTATAAGTTATCGGGCACCCCGAAAGAACCTTTGGAAGTTCGGTTGCCGAGATAAACAAAAAAAGGCCGTCCCAAACAGGACGGCCTTTTTCATTCGCGGAAGCGGAAAAATTATTTCCCTCGCTCCTCATTAAAACGATCCAGTCCACATTCGAGGAAAGCTTCGTATGCATCCACATCCGGGGTGTAACCCACCGGCTTGTTGAGAATCTTTCCTGTTTCCGGATCAACGAGTACATACTGTGGCTGTGCGTTGGCGTTCATATGGATTTCCTGGAAATCAGCCCAGCGATTACCGACCGTTTTACGTTCGCGATTGGTCTTTGGAGAGATGTAAGGTTCGTCAAGCTCTTTGCGTTCATCGACATAGAGCGAAACGAGTACATACTCATCACTAATCAAATCATAAACGCCCTCTTGTCCCCAAACCTGATCTTCCATCTTCCGGCAGTTTACACAACCATGACCGGTAAAGTCGATCATAAGCGGTTTGCCCTGCTCTTTCGCGGAAGCGAGCCCTTCGTAAAAATCTTTATAGCAGTTGATGTTCTGCGGACATTCCTTTGGGTAAATGTAGCTGTGCCCGGCTGGTGGCGCTAAACCACTCAATGCCGCAGGTGTACGGAAGGTTTCTGCCTGAGGATCAAAGCGAAAACCTAATGCAATGTATATCGCTGCGGCAACGGAGGCGGTGATCATAAACACGCGGCCGGGGCCGTATTTTTTTACCGGAGAATCATGCGGGAAACGCAGGATGCCGGCAAAGTACAAGAGCAGCCCCAGCGCACAGAGGACCCAAACAGCCAGGAAGAGCTCATAAGGCAGGATCTTCCAACCCATGGTCAAATCGGCAACAGACAAGAACTTCAGGGCAAGAGCAATCTCTACAAAACCCAAAGTTACTTTTACAGAGTTCATCCAACCACCAGATTTTGGCAGGGAGTTGAGCCAGCCCGGGAAAGCGGCAAACAAGGCAAAAGGCAAAGCCAGCGCCGTTGAGAAACCAAGCATACCCATAAGCGGCCCCATGGCAATGCGCCCAAAGAGGGCGTTTCCACCACCATCAGCGGTTTCTACCAGCAAGGTACCGATGATCGGTCCCGTACAGGAGAAAGAAACCAGCGAAAGCGTAAAGGCCATGAAAAAGATACCGATCAATCCGCCGCGGTCGGCTGCCTGGTCGGTCTTATTTGCCCAGGAACTTGGCAGGGTAATTTCGAAGTATCCAAAGAAGGATATGGCAAATACGATAAACAGGATCGCAAAGAATATATTAAATCCGGCATGGGTCGATAGCAGGTTGAGCGCATCCGCTCCAAATACACTGGTGATGATCAGTCCCAGAGCCACATAAATTCCAATAATGGATAAACCATAGATTATGGCATTCCGAATTCCTTCAGCTTTATTGCTGCTGCTCTTGGTGAAGAAACTCACGGTAAGCGGAATCATCGGGAATACACAAGGCGTGAGCAGGGCGACAAGGCCACCGCCAAATCCAAGCAGGAAGATCCACCACAAACCCGATTTTTCCTCTTCTTCTTCCGGTACACCGCATTCAGAATTGGCGTACTCATAATCGAAATCGTAATGCACCGGGGTGCCTTCGGTTTCGTATTGTTTCTCCAATGAAAAATCTTCATCAGAAGCAACGGCTTCCTCATCGCCACCCACTTTCACGACAGAGCCTGGCTCTGCTGTCAGGTCAAAAGAAAAATCTACTTCTGATGGAGGGAGGCAACGGGTATCGTCGCAGGTCATAAACTCCAGAAAACCGGAAACCGGCTTGGAAGTATCTGTAACTTTTACGCGTTGGGTGAAAATGGCATCGTGGAAAAATTTAGCCAGTTCCATTTCGAAAACCGGATCATAAGCGGTCTTTAGTCCGCCGGATTCTTCCACTTTTCCTTCGAGCGAGTAGTGATCCCCTTCATCAAAGCCGAAGTAAGTAGCCACTGGTCCGTCGTCGCTTTCCAGATATTGGGAATAAACGGCCCATCCTTCATCGATTTTGGCTGAAACGATCAGGTCATAGGTTTGCTCGTCAATCTTATTAAAGGTATAGGACCAATGCACGGGATTGAGAATACCACCTCCCATATTGGAAGCTTCCGGCTCATCGGCTATGATGGGTTCCGTAGAAGTTTCGGCATCGGAATCTGTGTTGGCTGCCACTTCACTTTCAGGAGCTTGATCGGCAGCGCTTTTACCGGCCTCTTCTTTTTCAGGAGCTGCTTCTCCGGCATCTCCGGAGGCACCGCTTCCTTTCAAGCCGCTGAGGTCAAAGGACAATTCGACTTCAGTAGGAGGTAGGCAACGGGTTTCATCGCAAGTCATGAATTCCAAATAGCCGGTAACGGGCTTGGATGGATCAGAAACACTAATCTTCTGAGTAAATACCGCATCGTGAAAAAACTTAATCAGTTCCATTTGGAATACCGGATCATAGGCTTTTTTGACCCCACCGGATTCTACGGCACCTCCAACCAGCTTGTAACTGTCGGCTTCATCAAAGAAAATAGATGTCGGAATAGGGCCGTCATCGCCATCCAGGTTTTGGGAGTAAATCGCCCATCCGTCATCAATTGCAGCCTTGATAACCAATTCGTAATTGTCGTCACCCAGGTGTTTGGCTGAGGTCGACCATTTTACGGGTTCCAGAATCTGTGCAGATAATGCACTGGAACAGAATAGTACAAAGAGTACAATCCAATTTCTCATATCCATAAAGTTTACTGTGAATTGGCGGCTGTATAACAAGATTGGCGCAAAACTAGTTGTTGGAGAGAAAGAGACAGGCTCGTTTATCCTCAAATTTAGTCTTGAAGCAACCTTTTTGTGCTTTTCAAAATTAGTTATTCAAGCACATAAGGAAGAATTCCTTAACGGCTAATAACATTCCTTTAACCTGGCCTTGCGACTTCATTAACATTTGCCACCAGGTCAGATTAACCTGACATACTATTTCCAGGCCTGTTTACGGCTGACAAAAGTACGAATAATGATCGGTTTCTATGAAACAGCCAGGTATTTCATGTATTGCATCCCAAGGACAACAAGCAAGATCAATACAAAAAGGACTTCAGCCAAACCTCCGGGCAGATCGGTGGCCGTAAAGGAGAGGAAAACGGCAAGGGGAATCCCTATCATTAAAAAGTGCCAAATGGGCAGGTCCGGAACAAATACCACCGATAAACCTGCTGCAAAAAGGGCATAAAACAGCGAGCTGATCTTTTTCTGTGCCTCAATACTTTTTTTCACCTGATAAGAACTAAAACTGGCAATGGCTAAAAAGATCAATACCACAAAGGTGCCAAGCTGTATCCAAACGCTTGTAGGTATGTTGCTCTCGATGTCAAAAAAGGCGAATGAATCAAGGGTGGTAGCCCAAAAATCGCTGAGCAGATCCGTGTAAAAATATCCGGTGGCAAAGAGGAACCAAATTACCAGACTGCCACTAATCATGATCAGCGGTTCTTTCAGGCTGATGTTACGCAGCGAGTTTAGCGTAAATATGCCCCATATCAAAAAGAAAATATAGGGGGTATAAAACAAGGCTGCCAGCCCGATCCAGAGACCGATGTTGAAGATGTTTCCCGCAACATCCAGTTTCTTATAAATGGAAAACCCGGAGACCAGTGCAAAAAGCAGGGAAAGGTTTGCCAGATGGATCGCCGGAATCCCTTTGAATACAGTCAGGCTAAAAACGATGATAACCAGTGCCAGTCCCGGAAACAGATTGATCTGTTTGTTCATCCGGTGGCTGATGATCAGGTTGTTTAAAAACAGGGCCTCGATAAAGACGATTACTCCGCTCAAAATGGTTGAAAATAAAGGAGATTTACCAGCCCACGCCTGCATCCAGTCTCCCAAGGGACCAAAAGCAGGATGTGCAACCGCAGCGGGAAATTCCCACCAGGCGGTAGCTAAAAAAAGAAAGATAAGCGGGATAAGCAGTATGCCGCTAAGTTCCTGGTTCGTTCGAAAGAGGGATAACAATATCCTGTTTGCTTTAAATGATTAAATGGACTGGCAGAAAAACAAAAATAGCATTCCACAGGGATTTTCGGGAATGTCATTCAGCCAATTTATTTCGCAGGGCGAAAGCGACGAGCTCTGCTGTATTTCTGGTGCCCGTTTTTTCCAGCAATCGTTGCCGATAGCCTTCCACCGTCCTGGTAGCCCGAAACACCACGCCTGCAATTTCTGCATTTGTTTGTCCGGTGCAAATGAGTTGCAGAATCTGAAGTTCGAGTTCGCTCAGTTTGGGCAAGTTGGTAGCTGTCTCGGGCCTGGCCAGGGCAGTAGAGACCACTCTGGCCGTTTTGGCATTAAAGTAAACCCCTTCCCGGACTACGATCCGGATTACTGAGATCAACTCAACCGGGTCTGTATCTTTGGTTAGGTAGCTGTCTGCTCCGGCCTTTATGGCTGCGTATATGTATTTGTCGGTTTCATACATAGATAAAATAATCACCTTTAAGTCGGGATGATTATCTTTTAATTTTGGCAGGAGTTCCAGGCCTGAAGTGCCGGGCATATTGATATCCAGCAATAATAAGTCAACGGGGAGCTCTTCCAGCTTTTTCTTTACCTCCCCTGCATTTGCTGCTTCCCAGATACAATCCATGTTTTGCTCCTGGTTAAGCAAGTTTCTTACCCCTTCCCTAAAGAGTTTGTGATCGTCGGCTATTGCTATCTGTACTGTTTCCATTATATGGTTTTAGGGCCTTTCGGCGAATGTCTTCACTGGTATATTAATAACGTTTTGGGTTCCCCGGGCGGGTGAGGATTCCAGTTTCCAGGTACCATCAATCAAGCTGATTCTTGCCTCAATGTTTTTAAGTCCGATTCCACTGCTTTTTGCATTCGTATCCATTCCCTTTCCGTTATCGCTAACTACGAGTTGTAGCGACTTTCCACGAAAGTGGACAGAAACCTGCAACAAACTTGCAGCTGCATGTCGAAGGGCATTGTTGCACAACTCCTGGACGATGCGGTATATGGCAAGTTCTGTTTTCGGAGAAAGTTCCGTTTCCTGGCCGGTACACTCAAATCGGGTTTGAAGCGCCCCCGAATCCTCAATCCGATCGAGCAACTCCTCAATGGCCACCAACAGTCCAAATTCATTTAAGCTGGACGGAGCCAGATCACGGCTTATCGACCGCACCTGCTGGATGATATCAGTTAGCTGAAGGTTTAGCTTCTTAATTTGATCTTTTGTTTCACTGCTTTCTTTCAGGTATTGAAATTGTGAAATGGCAAACTTTACGGTAGAAAGCGACGGCCCAATTTCATCGTGGATGTCACGTCCGATGCGATCGCGTTCCTGCTCTTGAACCTGGAAGGAGGCGTCCAGCAATTCCTTTTGTTTCTCGAGTTGAAAGCGGCTTACTTCTGACTGGTGGGCAATGGCTCTTTTATTCAGGTAAACGATGAGCCAGGCAATCAGGATAGCCAGAACGAAAAACACCAGAATCCCTCCGATTATGCCTATTCGTATGCTTTCTGTTTGATCCATTTTTTGGCGAATAGTAGAAGTCCTGTTGCTATCAACACATTTCGGAAAATGTGATTAACTTTAAAGAGCAACCATAAATTCTGATCCATTTTTTGTGTAAGAATTAGGACTGCAAAAGCCAGGGCTGATACAATAAAATAAATTATCAGGGCAGTATTTATGACAAAATACGGATCTCTTTCCAATCCCTGAATAGGAAACCTGTCAAGCAATTGTAAATAGTACATAAAAGCCAGAAGAATATACCATATACTGCTCAGTACAAAAAAGGGATTGTTATATGTCATCCAACCACTTATCCACTGGGAGCTTACCAACCCAAAAAGGATTAAGATTGCGCTTCCATAGGTCAGCACTCTCTTAAACTTTTCCTTTGGGAACAGGAAATAAAAAAAGAGTGATAAAAGGAATACCTCAATAACCCGGTACCCGTTAAATACGATCATATTATTCTGGAAGGTATGGGCAGACCATTTAGCAATTATTTCAGCACTGAAATCTGCCAGAGGAATAAGTGAAATAATCCTCAACGTAACAGGTAGTTTTTTCCATTGCAAGAGACCTGCTATAACCGGAAGTAGATTTGAGAAAAGGAAAATCTTATAGAGCATAAGTTGTTTTCTTTTACCCGACAGCCTCTGACGGGGTACTGCAATCGCTGGGACAGGGAGTACCAAATTCTAATATGGTATGAGAGGATCCACTTTGATCATCGCCATCTTCATCTGTTCCAACTAAAATTAGTTGAATGGGTTTGGTTTCTTCTCCTTCTTCATCTTCTTTCCCAAAATATATCCGAATCCCGACACATCCATCCTGATTGAGGATGGCCAAAAGTTTACTCTTTCCATAAAAGTACCCTTTGCGTTCATTCGGGAAATCGGATTGAAAATTTGCTGTCAGGTTCTTTGCAGCAGTTTTGCTAATAATTGATCCTTCATTTCCGGTAAATACTGGCATGATCGAGGGTTTTAGGTTTTGACGAACGCAAAGGTTCGCAGGGCATTTGAAATTAACCTATAATGCTTTGTTAACAAAGTCTGCCTGAATCAGTGATGGGCTTAAGTTGTTGGTATACAGTTTTTTATGTTTATATACTCATGTGAATTCCAGTATTGGTACGGATGGCGTTGCGTAAAAATACGCATGAAGTTTAGGTAGAAGCCTGCTGGATTATATTTAAGGATATCCAGAACTTTATCTTGCCCTGGTTTTAGATTTTAATGCCCCCTGTATTACCCCTTATTGACTTGATGAGAACAAATGGAGGATGCCAGCTAATTGTCCTCAAAAATTAATCATCGTTCTCTCTGGAGTGGCTCCTAAATTCACCAGAATTTAGAGAGCCATTCTGTTTTAGAGAATCTATACATATCAGATTTAATATTTCCGACTAAACTTTGAACCTATTTCTTTCCCAGGAGTATAATAAAGGAGATAAGTTATTTCCTAAGCCTGCAGGTTGCTACAATGTTATATTTACAGGCTTAAGAAGCGGAATAAACCCATTCGGGGTATTTTTTTGGAAATACTACCTGCTTGCAAAAATTATCCTTGTAATTTGGGCCGTCAACGCACAAGAATACTTATGGCCGGTTCACTGGAGGCGATTAAAAAACCTATTGCAGACGAGTTAAAGCACTTTGAGACCCATTTCCGCGATTCGGTTCGCAGTAATGTTTCTCTGCTTGACCGAATAACCTATTACATCGTTCGCCGCAAAGGCAAACAGGTGCGTCCTATGTTTGTCTTCCTGTCAGCCAAAATGTGTGGCGAAGTATCAGAATCTACATACACAGCGGCCTCCTTTGTCGAATTGCTCCATTCTGCGTCTCTGGTTCACGATGATGTGGTAGATGAATCTTACAAGCGCCGTGGATTTTTCTCTGTCAATGCCCTTTGGAAAAACAAGATCGCCGTATTGGTGGGCGACTATTTTTTATCGAGAGGTATGCTGATCGCGCTTCAAAAAAACGAATTCAAGTTGTTGGAGATCGTTACTGAAGCCGTTCAGGCCATGGTGGAAGGAGAGTTGCTGCAACTGGAAAAAGCCCGCAGACTGGATATCAAGGAGGACGTTTATTACGAAATCATCAAATCCAAAACTGCCTCACTAATTGCAGCTGCCTGTGCTGTCGGTACTTCTTCTGTTACAGATAATCAGGAGCACATCCGGAAGATGCACGACTTTGGCGAAAAGATCGGTATCTCCTTCCAGATCCGGGACGATCTTTTTGATTTTGGCGACGATCAGGTTGGTAAACCGCTGGGGATCGACATCAAGGAAAAAAAGTTAACCCTTCCGTTGATTTACGCGCTTTCAAATGCCCCTAAAAAAGAGCGACGGCGAATCATGAATTTGATTCGCCGCCACAATAAAGACCGCAAAAAAGTAGCGGAGGTAATTGAATTTGTGCGCCAAAGCGGCGGCATAGAATATGCCAAAGAAGCCATGTACCGGTATCGGGATGAGGCTTTTAGCCTGCTCGACGAATTCCCGGAATCCGATGCCAAAAGATCATTGAAAGAACTGGTGATCTTTGTAACCGAACGCAAGAAGTAATTACTCCTCTTCGTCTTTTAAGCTTTCTTTGAAATCGTCTACCTTTTCTTCGATTCGGTCGCCAACAACCTCAGCTACGGCTTTAACCGTATCCACTACATCCTCCAGGGCTTCTCCCAGCGTAGTGCCAACAGCATCAAGCAAAGATTCAGGTTTTTTCTTCTTCTCCTCTTCCTGGTCTTTTTTCTTCCGGGTTTTGTTGATCTTCTCAGCTGCTTCTTCCAGTTTCTCTGAATCCACCTCCGGACTGCGCTTCTGCATTTCCTGAGCAATCTTATCCTTCGCTGCCTTCTTGGCATCTTCCGTTTTCTGGCGTCTTTCTTCCCGCTCTTTTATCTTTTTGATGCGGTCCTCCAGCTGCTCCCGGGTTTTATGCATTTCCGATAGCTTATCCTGCTTGGATTTAAGACGCTCTTCAATCATCTTGATCTTTGCCTGACGGATTTGAGCTTCGAGCTGACCGTCGGAATCTTCAATGCGGCGTTCCTGAAATTTGAAATCTTTCTTATCGCGTTCCATCGAACGCTCCATTTTATCAATAGCACCAAGCAGGCCGTCGTACCGTCGGGTAATGCGTTGCAGCGCATCCTGATCATTGGCTGAACTTTCACCAAATCGTTTTTCCTTTACCTTTTTAAAGGCGGCATTGATGCGCTTGCGCATTTTCTGCCGATGTTCCCGGGTCATTTCAGCATCCCAGAATGCTTTCTGCATTTTCTTCAGATCATTGAATACCGACCGCATGCGGCTGCCTTCTTTAATCCGCTCTTCAAGCTCTTCAAGGGCTGTTCCCAGTTGGTCGAGATTGTCCTTCGATTTGTTTCGAAACTCTTCATCGAGTTTTGAGCGCATATCTTTTAATCTGCCAAAAAGGTCGTTTACATTGTCGCGCAATTTGTTGGCGTGTTCCCAAAACAGATTGCGTTCCCGGGCCTGGCCCTGAACCTTATCCCAAAATTCTTTGAGATTGTCCCACACCCCTTTGTCAAAAGATTCGAGCTTTTCAACCCGCTCTTGCAGGTCATTGAGCTCCGTTTCGTAGGCTTTGTGTAGTTTTTCAGACAGCACGACGAATTGCCATTCGGTTTGAGCTCGCTTGATGAGATCCGTTTTCATGGCTTTTATGCTGTCGGGAAGCAGGCTTTCACTGGCATTGAGATCGCGCTCCTGATGCTGGTGTCCTTCCGGAAATTCCACCTCTTTGCCCAGCCTCCACTCCTCCATCATCTGATCGTGAAAGGCGTCTGTTACTTTTTCTTCCGGGAATGTGTAGATGTCGATCTTGTTGTCGGCAGCTCGAAGGGATATGCCGACCAGGATTTTTTCCTCCTTTTCATTCGACCCCCAAAAAACGAGTTTGGTCTTCATGTGTCTGTACGTTGATTCAATAATCAGGTCCGCCAAAAGCGGTCCGGTATGTTTAGTGTCGATACGGCTCTAGGCAATAGCAGGAACCGGTAATAGTTTCTTCTGTATCAAAAGTTCAGCGATCTGAACAGCATTGGTAGCTGCACCTTTACGCAGGTTATCGGCTACGATCCACATGTTCAGGCCATTTTCGATTGATTCGTCTCGTCTGAGTCTGCCAACAAAAACGTCATCCTTGTTTTTGGCAGCCAGCGGCATAGGATATTCATTGTTTGCCGGGTTGTCCTGCAGGACGATTCCGGCCGCTTCGCGCAGTAAGTTACGTACTTCTGTGATTTCGAACCCTTTTTCGAGCTCAACATTCACAGATTCCGAGTGACCACCATGTACCGGCACCCGCACAGCAGTTGCCGTTACAGGCAAATCCTTGTCTCCAAGAATTTTTCTGGTTTCGTGTACCAGCTTCATTTCTTCCTTGGTATAATCGTTTTCCAAAAAGATATCGCAATGAGGCAGGCAGTTCTCAAAAATAGGGTGAGGGTAGGCCTTTTCAATGTCTTCGGTCTCATAGCCTTTTCTTTCCAAATTGTATTGCTTCACCGCTTTTACCCCCGTACCCGTAAAGGACTGATAAGTGGAAATAACCAGCCGTTTCAGTCCGTATGTATGATGCAAGGGAGCCAGGGCTACTACCATCTGAATAGTGGAGCAGTTTGGGTTGGCAATGATCTTATCTTCTTTTTCGAGCAAATGACCATTCACCTCAGGCACGATCAGCTTCTTATCGGGATCCATGCGCCACGCACTGGAGTTGTCTACAACGGTGGTTCCCGCTGCGGCAAACTTCGGAGCCCACTCTTTAGAAACATCGCCACCCGCTGAGAATAGAGCCAGATCCGGCTTTGCTGCTACAGCGTCAGGCAACGTGATGACCGGCCATGCTTTTCCATTAAATTCAATTTCCTTCCCCCGCGAACGTTCAGAAGCTACCGGAAGTAATTCTGTAACGGGAAATCCGCGCTCTTCCAGTACTTTTACCATGACAGTGCCAACCAGTCCTGTGGCACCAACAATTGCTACTTTCATGTTAAATTTTTTGCTGTTTAAGCCCCAAAATGCTTAAACTCCAACGAATTCTTCAGAATATACTCCCTTACTTATGTTCAAAACATTTAATCAGCCGTATATTCAGCGGCCACAAAGATACCGGATTTCGGAATTCAAGCGGTGCTTTTACTTTAAAGTTCCCGTTAAAAAATGGGAGTTCCTGAAGATTTCAAAGCGCGTAACTTATTTTGTCAAACAAATAACTCTTCATGTTGTCAATAAATTCCGTCGGCCTGGGAAAATTTTTCCTCTCCATGCTGATTTTGTTTTTGGGCTTCCCGGCATTCGCTCAATTAATAGATGATTTTTCAGACGGAGACCTCGACAATAATCCTGCCTGGATGGGCAATACCGATTTGTTTCAGGTAAATGTAGCTAATACCCTGCAACTCATGGACCCCGATCCCGAATCTTCCAATGAATCCATCCTGTACCTGCCGGCACCCGTATCCACCAACGATGCCACTACCTGGGAGATTTATTTCAGCATGGATTTCTCGCCTTCCGCCAGCAATTTCGGACAGATCTATCTTCAGGCTGATTCAGAAGACTTATTAGCCAGTCCAAATGGATATTTTCTCAAACTGGGAGGCATCAGCGGCTCAGATGATGCACTCGAACTTTACCTGCAAGACGGAGATGATTCAGTCTTGCTTATTGCCGGAACAAGCGGAGCCCTGGGCAGCGATCCGGCAGAAGCCCGGGTTCGGATTACCAGAAGCACTTCCGGAGAATGGGAGTTATTCGCCGATTATACCGGAGGAACCGATTTTCAATCGGAAGGCACGGCTGTAGACAACACCTTTCAATCCGGCAATTTCTTCGGACTTATCTGCAACTATACCAGCACCAGAAATGAAGATTTCTACTTCGATGATTTGCTCATTGATCCGCTGTATGTGGATACCGATGCGCCACAACTTCTTTCGGCGACAGCCCAAAATGCCACACAAATAGAAGTTGTTTTTAATGAAGCACTCGACCCGCTCTCGGCTGAAACGGTTTCCAATTATGAAGTAGACCAGGGGATTGGTCAGCCACTTTCTGCTGCATTTGATCCGGCCGAACCGAATGTGGTACAACTGGATCTCAACAATCTTTTGCAAGATGGCCAGACGTATCAATTGGCTGTAAACGGAGTAGCGGATGTTTCGCAAAATATCCTCAATGGGGCTTTCGCCGAATTTGAATTTATCGAGGAGAGCCTGCCGCTTGCATTTGATGTTTTGATTCACGAAATTATGGCGGATCCGGCGCCTTCTGTGGGTTTGCCCAATGCCGAATTCCTGGAACTATACAATGCCTCCGACAAAAACTTTGAGCTCGAAGGCTGGTCCATTACAAGCGGTTCCAGCCCGGAGCCACTGCCTGCATTTTTGCTCGAATCTGGCGGGTATGTAATTATCTGTGATGAAGAAGACGCTTTTGCTTTTGAAGCGTATGGTCCTGTTTTGGGCCTGTCATCTATGCCTTCCCTTTCTAATTCCGGCGACGAATTGGCCCTGCTTGCTCCCGATCAATCAGTGATACACCTGGTTACCTATACAGATGAATGGTACGGTTCTTCGGCCAAAGATGATGGCGGCTGGACCCTTGAAATGATTAACCCGGAGGCACCTTGTTTAGGGGGCGAAAACTGGGTTGCTTCTGAAGATTTGAATGGGGGGACACCCGCAGCTGCCAATAGCGTGTATGCACCAGAGGCAGATGAGACAGGGGTCGCTCTCAGTCGTGTATATCCCGAGGATGAAAGTACGCTGGTGATTCAGTTTTCTGAATTGCCGGATTCGGCGAAAGCCGCCAATCCTGCTTTTTATCTAATAGAGCCGAACGTAATGGTCGAAATGGTAATCCTCAATGAGGTATACCGCGACCGGGCCTTTTTGTTTTTGGAGGACCCCCTGGATTCCAATACGATTTACGAAATTAGCCTGGCCAAAGACCTGAGCGATTGTATAGGAAATCCGGGGCAGGGAAATGCGCTGAAGTTTGGCTTGCCGGCCACTCCGAAGCCCGGCGAATTAATCATCAACGAGGTATTGTATCATCCGGAAGTAGGTGGAAGCGATTTTGTGGAAATTTTCCACGCCGGGCAGCGTCCTTTTGATTTGGCCAATTTGGTCGTGGGAAATATTCAGGGTTCCAGCGATTCCTTGTCTGGTCTTGAGGTGAGTCGTCTCCTTTTTCCCGGCGATTACCTCGTACTGACAGAATCGCCCGCTGACTTGTTGGAACAATACACCGTTCCGCAACCCGAGAATCTTGTGAAGGCTGATTTGCCGGTATTTAGTGCCCCTTCCGGGAATGTCTCTTTGGTTTCGATTACTCCCGGAATGGAAGCGCTCGTGCTGGAGTCTTTTGATTATTCGGATGATCTGCATCATCCACTTCTGGACGATACCCGGGGCGTATCACTGGAGCGTATTCGGATCAGCGATCCGGTCAATAGCGGGGCAAACTGGCATTCGGCGGCAGCCACAGCCGGATATGCTACTCCCACAGGCCCCAATTCTCAGGCATATGCTCCTGCGAATAATAATGAAAAAGCCTTTAGCCTGGTCCATCCCTCTTTCTCTCCGGATGGTGACGGGTATCAGGACCTTTTGCTCCTTGATTACAAATTAGAAGAGACCGGTTTTACCGCAAATATCCGTGTTTTTAATGCCAGCGGAAACCAGGTAAATGTGCTGGCAGCCAATGCCATTCTGGGAGCATCAGGAAGTTTTCAATGGGAGGGCAATACGTCTAATAATGATTTGGCACCAATGGGCATTTATGTCCTTTGGATTGAGTACTTTCATCCGGACGGAAGAAGATTGGAGGAGAAAATATCCTTTGTTCTGGCCAAGGATTTAAATTAGGTTTTGACCGGCAATGGAGCCGGCAACCTGTAGATCGATGATTTAATGAACAAGATTTGAATACCAGCAGAATTCGCCAGTTTTTCCACCATCCTGTGGTGAGTATCCTGCTTTCGAGTACAATGATTCTAATTGTTGTATTAGTCCTGCGACCGCCGGATGCACTGGTTTTTAAACCCGGTGTAGACAATGCCATTCGAGTGATGTTTGGCTTTTTATTTTTTGGCTTTTTATTTTTGCTGATCGGACAAAACCGCCTGCTCTTTTTGAGTTTTGCCTGCGCAGCAGTGATCTGTGCTTTTTTAAAAAACCGAACAGAAAGTAATACAATCAGAGAGGCATTAGGCTTTGAGGCCTCTCCTTCCTTCAGCCTTTTGCACTTTAATGTATCAAATATTACGGGTGATCCGGAAGAGGCTATGGAATGTCTGCTGAAAAGAGAGCCGGATGTTTTGTCCATTCAGGAAATGAATCCATCCTGGAATGAATGGTTACAGGAAAGACTGGAAAAGGAGTATCCTTACAGGTATTCACTGCCAGATATAGATTTATCAGGCTTTGCCTTGTACTCAAAATTGCCTTTTGATCAATTGGATACTTTTGAGTATCAGGATTTGCCGATACTATATGGGACCCTTAAGTTGGAAGATGGATTTGAAGTTGACCTAATGGGAATCCATACCTACCCGGCTCTATCTCAAACAGCTTATGAAAAGATCATTGCCTATCTGGACCTGGCGACAAAAGTAGGGCAGCAAAGACAGAATCCTTTGCTGGCATTTGGGCATTTTCGCATGGTGCCCTGGTCTAATGAAATTCTTGTATTCAGACAACAACTGGGATTAAAGGACAGCAGAATGGGGATGCCGACAGCCTACCCGAAAGGAACTTTGAGTTTGTTTAATATCCCATTTGATCATATCTTTTACTCAGATGGTTTAGAGTGCCGGGATTTTGCGTCCATAAGTTCTTCAGAATCTGTTCATTTGGGTATTTTAGGGATGTATCAGTTTTATAAAACAGAGTAAATACCAGGGCAAAGTGGTTACCATAGGCTCTGTGTGTCTTTTGTTATAAAAAGGTGGTATTGTTGGTTAAAACCCGGTAAAGAAAGTTGGTTTTCCATTTTTCCAACTCAGCTCAATTATTACCTGATTTTGTCCTGGTACCTGGCAAGAAATTTCATAAGATGCTGGATAGTCGAATTAAGAGTTTTACATTTGCTTTCAAAGGCATCCGAGATTTATTTTCTACACAAGTTAATGCAAGGATTCACCTCTTTGTAGCGTTAATGGTGGCAATTGCCGGTTTTTGGCTGGAGATAACGCTTACCGAGTGGGCCCTGGTAATCCTGGCAATTTTTAGTGTTATTGCTGCTGAGGCATTTAATACAGCTATCGAATTATTAACCGACCTCGTATCTCCCGACTACCACAAACTAGCCGGGCGAACCAAGGATGTAGCAGCTGCGGCTGTTTTATTTACTTCAATCGGGGCGATTGGTGTTGGTTTGATGGTCTTTGGTCCAAGGTTACTTGCTTTATTCAACTGAACATCTACACCCGCAACGCTCACACACCAGACCATTTGGGAACAGTTTATTGCATTTTCGGAAATGATTTCCGGGGAAAACATTTGGCTATGCGTAAGGGATTGATTTTAATTTTTCTGCTATTGGCTGTAGTTCCCATTTTTGGGCAGACACAACTCGGACTTCGACTGAGTAACTACAGTGGTGTTCAGGGATTGCAACTAAACCCGGCACATAATCTGGTTTCCAGACAATCCTGGGAAGCCTGGCTGGGTGGTGTGGAAATGTTTGTAGACAATGATTATGGTTTTTTGGAGGAATCCAGCCTTTTGGAGTTGTGGAGAGCCAGAAACGATGCCAGTGCGTCCTTATACGAAAGGCCCGAATTAAATCCTGGTGAACAGCCTTCCGGCGAAAATGTATTCATTATTGATTACTACCCGGGGGAGCGGAAACGCTATGTAAATGTATTAGGCAGAATCAGCGGACCAGGCTTTATGGTCAGCCTGGAAAGCGGACATACTTTTGGTGCTTTTTCCAATCTTCGCTTTGGCGGAGGAAGCCATCAGGTACCGGCAGGCTTTAGCTATTTCCCTTACTTCGATCAGAAATTCTTTGAATCCTTTGTTGTGGAACCCTTTACCGGAGCCGCTATGCTTTGGGGGGAGATTGGCATAAATTATGGCTTCTCGATGGATACCTATGATGGAAAAATCGGATTTGGAGCCAACTTTAAATACCTTCCCGGATTTGAGGGCTTTTATTTTAAAAGTTCGGAACAGGTCGATTTTACCAAGTATCCCGATGATGTATTCACCTCCAATTTAGCTCAATTGAGATTTGGGTATACTAACTCCAACCTGGATCCAAATAATTTAAGCATACGTATGACCGGAGGAGGGTTTGGACTGGATTTAGGAATGATCTATACCATAGATGGTTATGAGGATTATCCCGCCTGGCGCTTTGGAGCTTCTATAACCGATATTGGTTCGGTAACTTTTAGAGATTTTGCAAAGCCGCAGGTCGTTAATGCCGATTCGCTGATTCAGGTAGATGGGAATGCATTCGACTTTTTTGACGGGGTGGATGATATTCCCAGAGCGGTAAGAGTGTTTAGTCAACAAACATTACAGGATTCGCTTATTTCTTCTGCTGGTAATCAATACCAGATCTGGACGCCTGCCGCCTTAAATCTTTCAGCCGATTATGCTGTCAATGATTACTTGTTTGTCAATGCGACCCTTATTCAACGATTGCCTATTGGCGATGTGCGATTGAGCAGGGATAATATTCTTGCTATTACACCGCGCCTGGAACACAAGTGGTTTGATGTTAGCATGCCAATTGTTTTACTGAACTACAATCAGTTACATTTAGGACTGTCTGCCAGATTGGGCGTTCTGCATCTGGGCACTGACAACCTCTTTTCCCTGATCGGGCAGTCCGATCTAACAGGTATGGACTTCTACATGGGGGTGAAGATTCCAGGTTTTTTAGTACAAACGGAAGGAAGCGTGCCTCCTGCAAGAAAAAGACGGGGAGGAAGGCGTGTTAAGTGTTACGAATTCTAAGAAACACGTCAAAAAAAAGAGAGTCCAGCCAACCTCAAGCCCTGCCGTTGCCTCTTTATGTTGAATCGACTCCGGGTAGGAAGGCAAAAGAATCTGTCATTTGTTAAAGATTATTTTTGAACACGCACTTAAGAACGTTAATTTTGTGCAAAATTTGCCGGCGCTGGCACACAAATCAACGCGCCATTCGTTTTGGCGATGAAGTTATTTTTAAATAAGAACCAAATAATGAAAGTTAATTTGAAATTTCTTACGCTGATCGCGGGATTCCTGTTTTTCATGACAGCTTCTGTCTCAGCTCAAAAGTTTGGATATACCAATTCAGCCGCTTTGTTGGTTGAAATGCCTGAAACCAGTTCTGCTGATGCTCAACTCAAGCAGTTGCAGGAGAGTTTGACTAAAGAAATTCAGGCTAAAGAAACAGCCTTCAATGCAGAAGTGCAGAAATATATTGAACAAGGAAATTCAGGTATGCTGACTCCTGTTCAAATGCAGGAACTGGAAGCAGACTTGCAAGCCCAGCAATTGGAACTTCAGCAAATGAGCCAGGATGCACAGGTAAAGATTCAGCAAAAGCGCGATGAGCTTTACAGTCCTATACTGGAAAAGGTACAGAAAGCGATTGATGAAGTAGGAGCTGCTAATGGTTATGACATCATTTTTGATGTTGCCGCTCTAAACGTAATCCTTTTTGCGGACGAATCAGACGATGTTACAGAACTGGTTAAAGCCAAGCTGTAAAAGAATATACCCCAAAACAAACAAAATAGACCTTGTTTCTAAGAGGCTGTCTCGATTGAAGGCAGCCTCTTTTGTTTTTCATATTATCCTTTCGCCTGTTTTTTCAAACGTTGTTGTAATTGTAGGAAAAAGTGGATCTGATACATTTCCAGAATACCGGTAATTTGCCCCGTTTCGTTCCGGATCAGTAAGGCTTCCCGGTTGGCTTCCCGCATGCTGTCGTATGCCTCACGCAGATTGGTGTCTTCCGGGATGGGATCCGGTTTGATGGGTATCAGAAAGTTTTCAACCGTGCCACTCGTCTCCCCGGTTCTCAACGCATCCATCAGGGCGGTTTCCGGCAAAAGCGCGACAACCCGGTCGTCTGCATCACTGCTTACCATAAAGTTTCGCTCGTTGCCTCTTAGGTATATATGGAGCGGTTTGCTCAAAAGATCAGAATAGGAGAGGAGTGTGAAATCTTTCCGCATTATCGTCCCCACTACCTGATCTGACAGCCAGGACTCCGTTTCAATCATTCGATATTCCTGAGAAGCAGACAGGAATATAAATACCCCTATGATGGCCAATACAATGCTGTAGGACCAGATTCCATACACAACCATCAGCACGGCAAAAAACTGCCCGGTAATCGAAGCAATACGGGTAGCCCGTACCCGGTTGAGGGGAATAGATAAAAGCGCCCGGAAAATCCTGCCGCCATCCATAGGGAAAGCCGGAATCAGGTTAAAAACCGCGAGAGAGATGTTTAACACAAACAGAGACGCCAGAAAAAAAGAAGACAATAACACCGGGAGCGCTGGCAGATTTCCTTCCCACAAAAGCTCAAAAAAGTTGCGGCTGTTTTCCGTGTCGACCAGAAAGAGAAACGGACTAATCAGGAGCGCAATGGCTATATTGACCAAAGGCCCGGCAATAGCTACCTTGAATTCCTGCCAGGGATTCTCGGGGAGTTTATCCAACCGGGCAATGCCACCAATAGGAGACAGAATGATATCGACGGTCTTTACCCCATAAATACGGGCTGTAAGCGCATGACCAAACTCGTGTAAAACCACACAGGTAAATACCGCCAGCAAAAAGAGGCTGGACCACATGAGATAGGTGAAACTGCCTGTCTGCGACCATCCCAAGAGTGCAAGACCGGCAAAAAGCAGAAAAAAAGTCCAGTGCAAACGCACCGGAATACCAAAAAGCTTAGCAAACTGAATGGAACCGCCCATAAGAAAGTTTTCGCCCGGACCTGAATGGTACCGGGCGATCTGATATTTTATACTTCCAGTTTTTCTCCTCCGAGAACCGGAATATAGAGTTGTCCTTTTAACACGCTTCTCGAAATAACGATCCGCTGCACCTCCGAAGTCCCTTCGTAGATCTGCGTAATCTTGGCATCCCGCATCAAGCGTTCTACATGATATTCTTTTACAAAACCATATCCACCATGAATTTGTACAGCTTCCACGGTATGTTTCATGGCCACCTCAGAAGCAAACAGCTTGGCCATAGAACTCGCCGTAGCATAGTCCATATTATTGTCCTTCAGCCAGGCAGCCCGATATACAAGAAGTCGGGCAGCTTCGATTTCTGTAGCCATGTCGGCCAGTTTGAAGGCAATAGCCTGGTGACGGCTGATCTGCTTGCCAAAAGCCTCCCGCTCTTTACTGTAAGCCAGTGCCAGTTCGTAAGCACCGGCTGCAATCCCAAGGGCTTGAGCTGCAATCCCAATACGTCCGCCTGAAAGGGTTTTCATGGCAAATTTGAATCCAAATCCATCCTCCCCAATCCGATTTTCCTTAGGCACTTTCACATCACTATACATAATAGTGTGTGTGTCTGAAGAACGGATTCCAAGCTTATCTTCTTTGGCTCCAATTTCGACACCGTCCCAGTCGGCTTCTACAATGAAAGCATTGATACCCTTATGGCCTTTCTCCACATCAGTTTGTGCAATGACCAGGTGCAGGCTGGAAGAATTACCATTGGTGATCCAGTTCTTGGTACCATTCAATAAATAATGATCGCCCATATCTATGGCCGTAGTACGCTGGCTCGTTGCGTCGCTTCCCGCTTCCGGTTCTGAAAGACAGAAGGAACCGATCCATTCACCAGTCGCCAGTCTGGGCAGGTATTTTTTCTTTTGCTCCTCCGTTCCATAAGTTTCCAGTCCCCAACAAACGAGGGAGTTGTTTACAGACATCAACACGGAACAGGAATTATCGATTTTGGAAATCTCTTCCATAGCCAATACATAAGAGAGGCTGTCCATGCCGCTACCTCCATATTCGGGAGATACCATCATGCCGAGAAATCCGAGTTCGGCCATTTGTTTGACCTGCTTTTCGGGGAAGATCATGTCGCGATCGCGTTCGATCACGCCAGGTTTGAGTTCGTTTTGTGCAAATTCTCTGGCGGCTTCCTTTACTGCCAGTTGTTCTTCGTTTAGCGAAAAGATCATATGGTCGCTTATTTTATTTGGATGGGAAACAAATGATCATCGATTCGGTTTAGCATTTCCGACCCGTTTAGGCCGCCGGATTGCAAATTCCGAGCGAATTTTCGCTTGCAAATTTAATCAAAAACTATGGCATTTTTGAGTGGAAGGGGCCCTAAGACGACAGGCATTTTCCGGCCAGGGTATTTTTTGGGCTTTCGCCGAAAGGCAAAAAAAATTACAAGACCTCCAGCAAGGTCCGAAAAGCCACATAACGCTCTTTGTATCTGCCGTTGTGTTCGGCCTGTAGACGGGGAGCTTGCTGCACCTGGTATTTGTGCAAAGTCGCCATATCCGGACATTTGTACTGGATGGAAAAAGTAATTCCATCGCTCTCGTCCATGGAAATAACCCGGGAAAAGGTGAATTCTGTAAAGTATCCGGTTTTCATTACATCGGGGATATGGATTTCCTGCATCCATTTTTGCCAGTCCTCCCGAATTTCCGGCTCTACTTTTACCGTTACATTATAGATGATCATATTATACGCGTCGGATATGGGCTCCTAATGACCGCAGGCGCTCATCAATAGCCTGATAGCCCCGGTCGATTTGATTGATGTTATTGATTACACTTTTGCCTTTCGCGGAAAGCGCAGCAATAAGCAAAGCGACACCTGCCCGAATATCAGGCGAGGTCATATTTATTCCCCGTAAGGGGTATTTTCTGTCTAATCCAATAACCGTGGCACGATGTGGATCGCAAAGAATGATCTGAGCACCCATGTCAATGAGTTTATCTACAAAAAACAAACGGCTCTCAAACATTTTCTGATGGATCAATACACTACCGCGGGCCTGTGTAGCCATCACCAAAACGATACTCATCAAATCCGGCGTGAATCCGGGCCAGGGAGCATCGTAGATTGTAAGAATAGAACCATCAATAAAGGTCTGGATCTCGTAGTGATCCTGTGCCGGGATATACAGATCATTTCCCCTGACCTGAACATCCAGCCCCAGTCTTCTGAAAATCGCCGGGATATTTCCCAGTTCATCGGGTTGCGCATCCTGAATGGTGATCTCTGATTGAGTCATGGCTGCCATTCCGATAAAACTCCCGATTTCGATCATGTCGGGGAGTATGCGGTGTTCGGTGCCGGAAAGGCTTTCAACACCTTCGATGGTCAGCAAATTAGATCCGATACCCTTGATATTGGCGCCCATTTGATTGAGCATCCGGCAAAGTTGCTGCACATAGGGTTCGCAGGCAGCATTATATATGGTTGTGGTTCCTTCAGCCAGAACGGCGGCCATGATTACATTGGCGGAACCTGTAACGGAGATTTCATCCATCAACAGGTAAGTGCCTTTCAGCTGATCACAATGAATGGAATATTGGTTCTTATCGGAATCGTAGTGGAATTCGCCACCTAATTTACGGAGTCCGAGGAAGTGGGTATCTAGTCGCCGGCGGCCAATTTTGTCGCCTCCCGGTTGTGGGAGAAAGGCTTCACCCAGACGAGCCAGGAGCGGACCGATCAACATGACCGACCCTCGAATCCTACGAGCCGTTTTCCGAAATTCGGGGGAGTTGAGATACTCCAGATCCAGATCATCTGCCTGAAAGACATAGGCTCCTTTGGCCGTTTTTTCTGTTTTTACACCCAGACCGACCAGCAACTCGATCAATCTACGCACATCGAGGATATCCGGGATGTTGGTGATTGTAACGGGGTCTTTAGTCAGCAGGGTTGCACAGAGAATCTGCAGCGCTTCGTTTTTGGCGCCCTGAGGAATGATCGTGCCACTTAGAGGGTGGCCACCTTCTACTTCAAATGCATCCGAAACCATGCAGTACAGGGGAGTTTTTATTATTTGCGTTTGCCACCTTTATGGCGATGGCCTTTATGTCCTCTTTTGTGATTGGATTTGTTGCTAACCGAGTTGCGTTTGCGCTTGCGCGTAGGTTGCGTAAGGTTGTCAATACTCAGATCGTCGGCCAGCTTCAGTTTTCCACCAGACAATGATTCCAGGTCACCGAGAATCACCTCATCGCTTACGTAATGCTCGCGGTTCCAGGTGCGGTAGGCCAGTTTCATGTAGGATCCGATTACGCTGACGAATTCGTCGCGTTTGGGGCCTTCTTCCATGCTAATTGCCTTGTCGATGAGCTGTTGTACATTATGCCCGTAATGACGGAAGCGGTATTCTGCTGCCGGATAAGGCACCTGATCAGGCGATTTGCGCGCTTCTTCGGGAGTGGTTACCACGCCTTCCGGCGGATCAACCTCCAGCTCGAAGTTGGCGATGCGAAGCAGGTGGTTCCAAACGCGTTCGCGAAAATCGTCCATGTTTTTGTTTTGAGGATTCATCTGCATCATAAGCTGGACGATCTCTTCCACAAAAGCCTGACGTTCTTCTTTATTTTCAATCGTTTTCGCGTGCGCGATCAGATTCTGGACATTGCGCCCATATTCGGGGATAACCAGCAGTTCTCGCTGGGAATTGTAATCCATGTTATTCTTATTCTTCTAGATCTATTATTCAATATTACCAATTACCGGTAATTACTCAACGGTAACGGATTTTGCCAGATTTCGGGGCTGGTCAACATCACAACCGCGTAATACAGCGATGTGATAGGAGAGCAACTGCAGCGGAATTACGGATAGCAGAGGCGTAAGCGGATCTACGGTGTCCGGAATTTCAATGGTGTAATCAGCCATTTGGGAGATTACTTCTTCGCCTTTGTTTACAACGGCAATTACCATTCCTTTTCTGGCTTTTACTTCCTGGACATTACTGGCAATTTTTTCGTAGGCGCTCTTGTTGGTGGCGATTACAATTACCGGCATGTTTTCATCGATCAGCGCGATTGGACCGTGTTTCATTTCTGCAGCCGGATATCCTTCTGCATGAATGTAGCTGATCTCTTTCAATTTAAGAGCGCCTTCCAGTGCTACCGGGAAGTTGTATCCGCGGCCGAGGTAAAGTGCATTGGTGGCATCTTTAATTTCAGCTGCAATATACTCTACTTTTGCCTTACAGGTGTTAAGAACTTCCTCGACTTTTGCCGGAATGAGCTCTAATTCATTCAAAAGGCGCTGATAATAGGACTTTGAGAGTGTTCCACGCTTGTATGCCACACTAATGGCCATCATGCTCAGCAGGGTTACCTGCCCGGTAAAGGCCTTTGTTGAAGCCACACCAATCTCCGGTCCTGCGTGAATATAGGAGCCTGAATCTGTAATTCGCGCAATGGAAGAACCTACTGAATTTACAATGCCATAGAGCAAGGCGCCCTTTTCTCTAGCCAGTTCGAGGGCTGCGAGGGTGTCTGCCGTTTCTCCGGATTGGGATAGAGCGATTACGACATCTTTTTCACTCAGCACCGGATTTCGGTAGCGGAATTCAGAAGCGTATTCAACTTCAACCGGAATTCGGGCAAGTTCTTCAAAAAGGTATTCGCCGATAAGGCCGGAATGCCAGGATGTACCGCAACCAACAATGATAAAACGGTCTGCCCGGGAGATTCGGTTGATGTGTTCTTCCAGTCCGCCAAGTCTGACCCAGCCTTCGGCGGCATTTAGTCGACCACGCATCGCATCTGCGATGGTTTGACTTTGCTCGTCAATTTCTTTGGCCATAAAGTAATCGTAGCCTCCTTTTTCGAGTTTTTCGAGCTCCATGTCGAGCTCCTGAACATCGGGAGTGGTCACCTTATTTCCTATAGTCTTTATTTGCAGGCCGGTATCCGGACCTACTACGGCAATTTCTTCATCGTTGAGGTATACCACCCGTTTGGTGTGTTCTACTATCGGAGTAGCATCAGAGGCCAGGAAGAACTCGCCTTCATTTTCACCAATGCCAATCACCAGCGGACTTGCTTTTCGGGCACCAACCAGTTTGTTGGGTTCATTGGCATCCATAACCACAATGGCGTAGGCACCAATCACTTTATTGAGCGCAACGCGCACCGCTTCTTCGAGCGGGAGCTTATTTTTTTCCTGGATAAAATCGATGAGATTGACCAGCACTTCCGTGTCAGTTTCTGTATGGAAATTAATGCCTTCTTTTTCCAGCGCCTTTTTCAGCACGGCATAATTTTCAATAATTCCATTGTGAATTATGGTCAGGCGGTGATTGTCAGACCAATGCGGGTGGGCATTGGTGTCGTCTGGTTTACCGTGGGTAGCCCAGCGGGTATGTCCCATACCGGCATTGCCTTTCAGGTCTTTGCCATCCAGATGATCGATCAGTTCCTGAACTTTGCCTTTTTTCTTGTAAATGCGAAGACTTCCGTTTTGCAATGCTATTCCAGCACTGTCATAGCCACGGTATTCAAGTCTTTTGAGGCCATTAATCAAAATGGGATAAGCCTCTTTTTCGCCAATGTATGCTACTATTCCACACATAAAATCAACGGGGTTACTGGGTTTTCAAAGTCCCGCAAACAATAAAGGGGGTGTTACGGGGAAACCGTTATGGATCTTATATTTCATAAATCCGAAAATACCGGCGAATGGAAACCTGTTGCTTTCTATTCGCCGGTATATAAACGGTTGACAGCAAGATTTAGTCAGGGCTGGCTTAAAGTTTTTGCTGTTTTTTTTGTTGGCTGGACTTGTTTCGACTACAAGTTAGTAAAATTAACCTTTAAGATCGCAGGTGATACGGAGTGTCCTGGTCCTGCCAATACAACCCGATTTGCCAACTCTGGTCGTGCTAAAACGGTGATCTGTATCTTGTCGGATACCTCTCCAAGACTCATCCTGCGCAGATGTGCCGACAAGTTTAATCGATATTTAGCCGGTTCCGTATCGTCTTCGATTCTTCCGCCAAAAAGAATGTCGAGGTCGCCTCTTTCAAGTCCAAACACAACATCCTGTATGATAACCAGACCGGTATCAGTTACTTCTGAGGCAATCATCTGAATGACCGGCTCATAAGGAGACATGATATCCTCCGGCAAAGTAACAGCTGTAAACTCAAGTTCTGCCCGGTTTATCACCTTGTCCTTAAGAAATTCAGTATTGGGAATTTCGAGTTCAAAGGTTGCACCAGACATGCCCTGTAAAAAGAGCAGGCTGTCGCCTTTTTCAGGGTCGTTGAGGAAGTCTTCCACAACAGAGCCTGTATAATCGTGTTCAAAGTTAACCATTCTTGCTGCGAGGCTGGTGAATGGCATTTGATAGATGTCGTATTCATCATCTACGTGATAGTAGACGAATATACCTGCATTGCTGTTTGTTCGGAGGTTGAACGCGTTCAAGCCTTCATTAATAGTATTCGGCGAAAGCTGAATACCCGGAATGGCATCCAGAAAGAGGGAATCATCCTCATAGGTCTCAACGGGCAGGTTGAGCAATTCGTTGCCAAAGGACTCACTTAATGTTATGCGAAGCTGCGGAGGCAGATCAAAAGTGTCATCTGCTCCACCGCCATGGGCCTGAATGGTGATGCTGTCGGAATAGTTTGGCACAAACTGAGGTACGCTACCGATCATTTCTGCAACCTGGAATTCCCGATTGGAGAAAATGTTTTCGGATCGGTCCATGCGTTCATCCAGCATAAATACATCTAATCCGTAAAATTCGAGGGTGTCACCGTATTTACTGATGTTGTAATAGGGCAATACCAGTACAACGGAGTCGAGTACTGCATTTTCAAAATCAGGATCTTCTGTCCCTGGTCTGAATTCGGCATTGATTTTGGCCGTAGTCTGGCCAAAAACAGGATCATCCATTTGACCAACCAGATACCCGATCAGTTGCTCTGCAAAGTCCGGGTCGTATGTGCGCACCGAATCGTTTACAACAGTATATCCGCTCAGGGTAAATGTATCGGAAAAACCAAGGTTTACCTGATCCTGATCGAGCAGGTCAGAGCCAACGATGGTAGATTTGCTACAGGAGAAAAGTGCCAGGGCAAGAATAATACTCCCGGCTGTCAACAATTGCTTCATAAATAATTCGGTGGTTTGCATTGATTGAATAGAACCTTGGGCAGACCTATGGTTCTTTCTAAGGCCAACCAATCAATAGAGCAAATAGATGTAGAAAAGGTTGTAAAGGATTGAATTATCCTTCAACTTCTTCCTCCATCAACGAACCATAAAAATCCAGGTATGTAGGCAACAGATCGTCTCCCTCCTGGCGTTCCAGAACTGGCTTGTCAGTATCTTCCAGCTTTTTCTCCAGATCAGAAGCGAGGTTTTCAGTACCTACGATCATCGCATCGGAGAAATTCATCGCCCCTTGATGCAGGGCAATTTTCTTACCGTTTTGGTAAGCAGCAAGGTCTTCTTCAGACAAGTTATTGATACTGGCTTTCGTGAAAAAGTCTTCGCCAAAATTGTCTGACATTTCACTTTCGTAAAGCGAATAAACCACTTTTGTTTGTTCGAAGAGTGGCTCGTTTTGATACGCTGTTTTTACGTAAGCCGGGATCAGACTGGTCATCCAGCCGTGGCAATGGATGATGTTTGGCGGCCAGCCAAATTTCTTAACGGTTTCGAGTACACCTTTACAGAAAAAGATCATCCGGTCCGGATTATCTTCAAAAGGCTTGTCTTTGTCGTCGGTGAAGATTCGCTTGCGCTTGAAGAAATCTTCATTATCTAAAAAGTACACCTGCATCCGTGCATTCGGAAGCGAAGCTACTTTAATGATCAATGGATAATCGTCGTCATCGACAATAATGTTCATCCCTGAGAGGCGAACTACTTCGTGAAGGCGATGCCGCCTTTCATTGATTGTGCCAAAACGGGGCATCAATATCCTTACCTCTAAGCCGTTTTCCTGTGCGTATTGGGGTAATTTACGTGCGATTTCGGAAATTTCCGACAAAGCGGTGTAAGGCTGCATTTCCTGTGTAACAATCAGGACCTTCTTCTTACTCATAATTTCAAAAAATATTTTGATCTTTCTCGATCAGCCCACTAACAAGGCTGCAAAAATACGAAAAAAGCGGTATTTTCCGCAATTCCGGAAGATTACTAATTTTGCCCGGATTTATTGAACGACGATTCAGGTACCATTATGTTGCTATTTAAAAGCGTAGTGGAAATAAACCGTTTCTTAAGCCAATTCAGGCAAAACGGACGCCGGGTAGGATTTGTACCTACTATGGGCGCACTACACAAAGGACACTTAGACCTGCTGCAAAGTTCACAACAGAACAATGACCTGACCGTCTGCAGCATCTTTGTTAATCCTACTCAGTTTAACGAATCTTCCGATCTGGAGAAATATCCACGTCGGGAAGCTGCTGATATTAAGCTGTTGCTTGGAATCGGCTGTGATGTGCTGTTTATGCCACCGGTCAGTGAAATGTATCCCGAAACATACGCAGGCCCTCCGGCTTTCGACTTTAAAGGATTGGAAGAACCCATGGAAGGCACGCATCGTCCCGGTCATTTTGAAGGCGTTGCCCAGGTGATTCACCGTTTTATCGAGATTCTGGAACCCGGCTCCATCGTTATGGGGCAGAAAGACCTTCAACAATATCTCATCGTTCGATCCATGATACGGCAGTTAGATGTTGAGGTGGATCTCATTCTGCATCCAATCGTACGGGAAGAAAGCGGATTGGCCATGAGTTCCCGCAACCGAAGGCTGAGCCCGGAAGAAAAGGCAGAAGCCGCTGGAATCCATCAAATACTGCAAGCTGCCAAAAGCTGGAAAGCCTCCGGATTTCATCCGAATGAGATTCAGGACCGGGGAATGAAAGCCCTTTTGAAAAACCCGCATTTCAAACCGGAATATTTTGATGTGGTGGATACGGAGACCCTGAAGCCTGTTGAAAGATTCAAGAAAGATCAGGAAGTTGCGGTCTGTACTGCCGTTTGGGTTGGTCCCGTTCGATTGATCGACAATATTCTAATTTAAGCGGGCGGCCATTACTTTTTGCTATAGGATTCGTCTCAAGAAGCAGGAGATTGAACCAGGTCCCAATTTGCAATGTTTGCATGGAGATCTGAAAAACCCATTTCATTGTTCTATTTTTGCGCTCGTTATGATGTTACAGATGTTTAAATCCAAGATTCATCGGGTTCGTATTACCGAAGCCAACCTGAATTATGTCGGAAGTATTACGATCGATGAAGACTTGATGGATGCCGCCAATATCCTCGAAGGGGAACGTGTTCAAATCGTCAACAACAATAATGGCGAAAGACTGGAAACCTATGTGATAAAAGGCGAGAGAGGCTCCGGGGTAATTTGCCTCAACGGTGCTGCAGCCCGCCGGGCTCAGGTAGGAGATGTGGTCATTATCATTTCCTATGCCTGGATGGATGCAGCGGAAGCCAGAACTTTCAAACCAACGGCCGTTTTTCCCGATGATGATAATAAGCTTCCAGCCTCTTAACTCCTCTTATTCCCTTGCCCGCAATATCAACTCGATACATTGAAGAAGCTGCTGCAAAACATTTTAAAGGTTCTGGTTTTTTTCGGGATCGGTTTAGGAATCCTTTACCTGGTTTATCTGGATCAGGATGCTGCCTGGCAAGCCCAATGTGCCCTCGACGGCGTTCCGGAATCTGAATGCAGCCTGATCGGTAAAATTCTCGATGACTTTGCTTCCGCGAAGTATTTCTGGTTGTTCCTTGTCCTTGTCGCTTTTTCCATTAGTAATATAAGCCGTGCCGCTCGCTGGCTCATGTTGCTGCGCCCGCTCGGCTATAAACCGAGTATGGTGAATGGCTTCTTTACCATTATGCTGGGGTATTTTGCCAATCTCGGGTTTCCCCGAATCGGAGAGGTCATACGGGCAGGTACTTTTGCCCGCTACGAAAAAATTCCGGCAGAAAAGGTATTTGGAACGGTGGTCGTGGATCGTATTGCCGATGTGATCGTCTTTGCTGCCGTACTTGGAGTAACTTTCATTATTGAATTTGATCGCATCCTGGAATTGCTCCAATCCTTTCGGGCTGCTGAAGATGCAGCATCTTCCGGCATATCTCTCTTTGGTTGGATCATTCGAGGCGTATTGGGGTTCTCCTTGCTGGCTTTGTTATTGCTGGTCATTTTTTGGAAGCGGATCAAAGCCGGAAAACTGTATAAAAAGGTTCAGGAAATTGTCATAGGTTTTATCGACGGTCTGAAGACAATAAGCAAGCTGGAAAAACCGGGTTGGTTTATTTTCCATAGCCTGAATATATGGTTCATGTATTACCTGATGACCTATTTGGGCTTTTATGCCTTCGCGCCGACTGCCGAGTTGGGAGCCATGCCGGCCCTGATGGTCTTTGCTGTTGGAGCCCTGGGCATCTTGATTCCGTCACCTGGCGGAATGGGAACTTATCACGCCCTGGTCAGTGCTTGTCTCGTAAGTATGTATGGCCTGGCAAAAGCCGATGCTTTTTCCTTTGCAAATATTCTGTTCTTCAGCATTCAGCTGGGTTGTAATATCTTACTGGGATTGTTGGCGCTTGTGGTTTTGCCCGTCTACAACAGAAATCGGAACCCGGTAATCCCGGAAACGGTAGAGGAGTAATTAGTCTTTCATCAGATTTACCATACTTATTTCAGATACCGACTTACAGCCGGCAAGTCCCATCGTCAATTCAAAGTCGGCGATGATGTTTCGCAGGTATTCATCTACTCCTTTTTGTCCGCCAAGTGCCAGCGCATAAACGTATGGTCTTCCAAGGCATACAGCAGTAGCTCCCAGGGCAAGGGCTTTAAAGACATCAGCTCCGCTACGGATTCCACTGTCCAGCATTATGGGGATTTTGCCTCCAACTACTTCAGCTATTTTCGGCAACATCTCCATACTGGAAACGGAACCATCGACTTGTCGTCCGCCGTGGTTGGAAACGATGATACCATCCATTCCCAAATCCATCGCCCTTCGGGCATCGTCGGGGTGTAAAATGCCTTTCAGCAAAATTGGAAGCGAGGTGTACTCCCTTATCCGGGGGATATCTTCCCAGGACAAAGACGGCCTCGAATAAATATCAATAAACTTGCGCACGGCTTTAACCGGCTTCCCCGATCGGAGGTTGGCAAAGAACGAACCGGGATACCGGCTCATCAAACTATACACTGTTTTTAGGGTAGAAAGGGTGATCTTGCGCTTCCCGCCGGGTTCTTCTTCCGGGGCGTCGAGCAAGGATTGAAAGACGGGATCAGAGACATATTGAGCAATGCCCCTACCTTCCATAAAGGGCAGGTATGCTTGTTGAAGATCCCGTTCGCGCCAGCCCAATAAGGTGGTATCCAACGTGATAACGATGGCTTCACATCCACAGGTTTCTGCTCGTTGCACAAAACTTCGTACCAGATCATCAGACTTGCTCCAGTATAGTTGAAACCATTTTGGAGCATTTCCCATAGCCTGGCTGCAGGTCTCCATATTTGTAGATGCCTGACTGGAAAAGATCATCGGCACTTTTCGGCCGGCAGCTGCACGGGCAACAGCCAGATCTGCTTCTTTATGTGCCAGATCCAGTACGCCAATGGGGGCAAGTAGAAAGGGAGTCGAATAAGGGCGGTCAAATAAGGAGATGCTAAGGTCCCGGTCTGAAACGTCGCGAAGCATCCGGGGCAGGATTTTCCATTGCCCGAATGCTTCCCGGTTTCTCAGTATGGTGCGTTCTTTTCCGGCACCACCAGCTATGTAAGCAAAGGCTTTCGCCGAAAGGCGCTTTTCAGCCATGCTTTCCATATCTTCAAAAGAAATGGGGAGGTCTGACTTTATACCACTGGCCCCCTGAATGTATACATTGCGCTGCGCTTCAACCGCAACACTCTCATCCGGAACCGGATTGGTCGTTTGGTCAGACATGTTTTAACCATTTAGATGGATTCAGCTTTCTCCGCTTTGGCGTTGATTGTTCGTACCTCCTTATCAATATAATACAAACTTTGCGGACCATCACCAATCAGTTTGATGCGATCCAGGATAGTGCGCATCAGGGTTTCTTCTTCGCGCTGCTCATCTACATACCATTGCAGGAAGTTGTAAGTCGAATGATCTTTTTCAGCCAGCGCAACCTCTACCAGATTATTGATCGCCGAAGTTACTTTCTGCTCGTGCTGGTAAACTTCGTGAAACATTTCCTGTACACTCGGCCAGTTATGGGGTGGCTGGTCAATGCCGGGAGAGAGCGCATGGCCGTCTACTTCGTTGATGTAGTGGAAGATTTTCAGCATGTGCATGCGTTCTTCATCTGCCTGACGATACATGAATTCGGCACAACCGTCCAGGGTTTGAGATTCGCACCAGCTGGCCATAGAAAGGTATAAATTAGAAGCGTAGTCCTCAAGGATAAGTTGGTCATTGAGGGCACCTTCCATCTTTTTGGATAGTGACATATTTTATCGTTTTGCTTTTAAAAGAACGTACCAAAGGCCTGCAAAGTTTCCTGTTTTAGGGCTTCTTTTCCTTTGTTTAAATGGCAAAAGCAATGGCAAATGCCACTACTGCACCAATCAGGCCATACATGAAAATGGTATAGCAAATGCTTAAGAAGCGGTACTTTTTGGCCAGCACCTTACCCAGGAAATACAAATCCCGGGTCATAGAACTGTAGAGGAAGTCATTGTCTTTGATCATCTCCATCATACCCCAATGAAAATCCTCCAGGTCCATATTGTAGTAGTTGCCAAAAAACAGAAGGTTGGACCGCTTCTGTTCGATGTCTTCCCGGCTAAATTTACCTTCTGTCACCTTCGGCCGGGTAGACAGGGTGGCATATACCACGGCAGTGAGACAGACTGCCAGTAAAATTACGGTTGGAATGATGAGTTTCGGATTGGTGCCAAAACCAGGCACCAGGGTCGATACTACAATAGAAATAATGATCGCGTTGATACTCAGCATGATGTTGGCCTTGTTATCGGCGATAGAGCTGAGGTTCACGTGCGTTCGGTAAGTAACCCGGTACATGGTTTCAACACCACGTCCAAGTCTGATTTGCTTCAACTCGAGATCCTCGTTGTCATTTTTCTTCTTGGACCGTTTTTTCCGCTTTTTGCGTTTGGCCCTTTCCGGATCCAGTCTCTTGCGTTGCTTTTTGAGTTGTTTGATGTGTTTGGCCTTTTGTCCTCCATAGAGTCCTTTTGCAATTTCTGTATGGTAATCATGCTGCTGCATGAAATTCAGCTCAAATTCGACCCACTCCTGGTCAGACATGACGCGGCTATTGGTCAAAAGCATTTCCTGCCTGATTCGGCCACATCGGTCCCAATACACAAATTTTCCCAGGTGACTGAGATCAGAGTCGCAGATTACCTGTTCCAACAGACCTTCCGGATTTTGCGGGAAGCGGGTTGCCAGGATGCAAGCTTCCACTTCTTTAATCTTTTCTTCCGGAAAATCCCGGTCCTCCAGGAAGGCACGCGCTACTTTGCAACTGCGCTCCTCGTGATTTTGAGGGCCTTCCACATATCCTACATCATGAAACCAGGCGGCCAGCAGCACTGTTTCAAGCTGCTCTTCCGTGAGGCTTATGTCGTGCCCAATTTCCTGGGCAGACTCCACGACATTTTCAGTATGGGTGAGGTTGTGAAATACATAGGATTCCGGAAGTTTTTCTTCCAGAAAGTTGCGAACGTAATCGGACGCAGCCTCGAGCGTTGGGTTGGAATAGATTTGGATACTCATGTGCGGACCGAAATTGGGAAATTTCTGGCACCCTGCAAAATATTAAACACCTTGAGGGCGATAAATTTGCTCAAGAGGATGAAAATATCCTTTCTAATCCTCAAAAAGCTTAGCCTGACCATCTGTGTCCAGGTCAAATTCTATGGTATCTCCGGTTTTTACAGAACCATCCGCATTGTCTTTATCCTGAGGATCAATTTCCTTGATTCCGGTTAGTTTTTGATCGCTTAGCTTGTTTCCGGAAGCTTTCCATCCTTTTACGCTGATAAAATCTTCCAGATTTAACTGACCTTCCATCTTCTTGGATTTAACCCGCATGCTGTATTGAATCTCCGGTTTATCCTTCACAGTGGCATACAGCAACTTACTCTTCTTATCTTCTACCAGAAAGTTGAATTTTTGATCGAGCGTCGTGGTTTCAATCTGGAAACGCTTGATCATAGTCCATCCCTTGCTGCCGTCGAAATGTACGGCGCTGACAACCATCTCAGGATCAAACTTACCGATATGGATCAATTCTTTGGGTTCAAAGCGAAGGAGGAGATCCAGTTCTTTTTGCTCATAGGTGCCATCTTTGTAAATGGCAATGAGGAGATCACCGGTGTCAAAAGCCCCCAGATATTGTCCGCGTTCTTCTGTGTTGAGTCGACCACTTACTTCATCCATCCAGACCTCGAGTGCACCGAGTGTAGATTGTCCAAGTTCTTTTTGGGTGATTTTGCGTACGGGATACTTTGTGAGGATGTTCCCTTGTGAAGTCCGGCTTTTTATGGCTATTTCTTCAAAGTCAAAATCAAATACCTTTTTCTTGGCCCGACAGCCCGGTGTCAACTGTACGGTAACGACCTCGCTTTCCCCATTTGGATGTGCCTGAAAGTAGTGTACTTTCGATTTCTCAGACCCTTTGGTTAGATCGTATTCCTTTTCGCGAGTGATGGCTTTTACATTGAAGCGCTTGGCTCGGGATTGACCGGATTTACCATCTACATAAATCATGTTGTAGGTGGTGCGATCGTCTCCTTTATTCCAGACATCTACATGTATAATATCTTTCCCGACAAATACCTTATCGGATATCCGGACAACCTGAAATTTGCCGTCGCGGCGGAAAATAATGACATCGTCAATATCTGAACAGTCACAAACGAATTCGTCTTTCTTCAGGCCGGTTCCGATGAAGCCGTCTTTGTAATTTACATATAGTTTAGCATTGTTAGCTACAACCTGTGTACGCTCAATGGTTTCAAAGGTGGTGATCTCCGTGCGGCGTTCTTTGCCTTTGCTGTATTTGTCAAGAAGATGTTCAAACCAGGCAATGGCATAATCCGTGAGATTGGCCAGGTGGTGTTTTACCTCTTCCAACTCTTCTTCCAGTTTGGCGATCAGTTCGTCTGCTTTGAAAGAGTTATACTTGGAAATCCGCTTAATCTTAATTTCTGTTAGTCGGATGATGTCATCCTCGGTGATGTCGCGCATCAACCGAATTCGCTTGTCTCCTTTGGTCGCTTCCATCGAAGGGGTAACAATGTACTTCTTCAACTCGCGATCAATAGTTTCAATTACCGCTTCCCAGGTTTCACACTCTTCGATTTCCCGGTAAACGCGATTTTGAATGAATATTTTTTCGAGGCTGGCAAAGTGCCATTTTTCTTCCAGCTCATTTTTTCGAATCTCCAGTTCCTGGCGGAGCAGCTCTTTGGTTTCTTCCGTACTGATCTTCAAAAGATCATTCACCGTAAGGAAAAGCGGCTTTTCATCTACGATTACACAGGCATTTGGAGAAATGGATACCTCACAATTGGTGAAAGCATAAAGGGCATCCATGGTAACCTCCGGAGAAACCCCACTGGCCAGTTCGATCAAAATCTCTACATCGGCTGCGGTATTATCGGTTACCTTTTTGATTTTAATCTTCCCTTTGTCATTTGCCTTCAGAATGCTGTCGATCATGTTGTCGGTCGTGACCCCATAAGGCAATTCGCGGATGGCCAGCTGTTTTTTGTCAATCTGTTCCATTCGGGCACGAACTTTAACCCGTCCGCCCCGCTTCCCGCGATTGTAATCCGAAGCATCCATCATTCCGCCTGTCTGGAAGTCGGGGAGTAGCTTCGGACTTTTACCCTGCAATATTTTTATCGATCCTTTAACGATCTCAATAAAGTTGTGCGGCAATATCTTGGTGGAAAGCCCTACGGCAATCCCCTCCGCTCCCAATGCCAGCAGGAGTGGAAATTTCATGGGCAGGTTGATGGGTTCTTTTTTCCGACCGTCATAGGAGAGTTGCCACTCGGTGGTTTGCGGATTAAAAGCGACATCCAGTGCAAATTTTGTGAGTCGGGCTTCTATGTAACGAGGAGCCGCCGCACCGTCACCCGTTCGTACATCTCCCCAGTTACCCTGGCAATCAACCAGCAGGTCTTTCTGTCCCAGCTTTACGAGCGCATCTCCAATAGCGGCATCTCCGTGTGGGTGAAATTGCATGGTCTGCCCAATGATGTTGGCTACTTTGTGGTATCGTCCGTCATGCATTTCCCGCATGGCATGCATGATGCGTCGCTGGACCGGTTTTAGCCCGTCGTTGATCGCAGGAACTGCCCGTTCCAAAATAACATAGGAGGCATAGTCGAGGAAGTATTCCTTATACATGCCGTCCAGTGGCTTGATGTGGTCATCCTGCCCGTTTTGCCCGTTCTTTTCACTCATTTCTTCGCACTCAGTTATTGTCAGGCAAATATAAGAATCTGACAAGAATTATTTAAACAATTTGTTTTAATTTATTTGGATTTTCAACAGGATGCGAGTTTTTTAATTCTTAGGTGCAGTTACACATAAGCTTAAGGACAAAACCAGGTGCCGCACCTACTGCGCTTAAAGTAAATCCGATATTTTTTGTTACAAAGCGGTGCCTCTTCTGGAGGCTCCAGAGGAGTCAAACCTTTGTAGCATTTTTTGCGATTTTGATGGTAAGCTCCAGCGGAGCGACACCAATTCGCAGTTCCTGTTTTGACCCTAAGATTGGTTGCTAGCAGACTTAGGGGGTAATTTTTAATTAAACGGAAATCGTTGAGCGTGTACCGGGAAGCTTTCAGCGTTTGTCGGGAAACCCGTCATTCCAGGAATAGAAAAATCCCGCTAAACGATCCCCGTTCAACGTTTAACGCAACAAAGTCGATGAGGCCTCAACCCTGCCCGCTTTAGCCGGACAGTCCAACGGAAAAGGATTAATGCTGAATGGAGAATTTTTAATTTTTATTTATTAATTTTTAATTAAACGGAACCAACGGAACCAACGGAACCAACGGAACCAACGGAACCAACGGAACCAACGGAACAAAAAATCGCCACACAGGGCAGCAAAAAGAACTATTTTGCCGTTATCTTAGCAGCAAACCGGAAGGCAAATGCTTTTCGGGTGCCAAAAAACCGACGTCTTAATGAATATTGCACTTCCACTGGGTTTTCAGGAAGAGGACTTTATCCAGGCTTGTGTCAAACGCGAGCGCTGGGCTCAGAAGCTGTTGTACGAAGAGCACTACAGCAAGATGATGGGTGTGTGCATGCGTTATTCCAATAACTCAGAAGATGCGCTGGATATCCTGCACGAAGGCTTTATTAAAGTTTTCCGGAATATTCAGAAATACAAACCCGGTACCTCTCTGATTGCCTGGATACGCACCATTATGGTCAATACGGCCATCGATTATTACCGCAAAGCCATACGACGTCGCACGGAGGATATTGAAACAGCTTACGATCTGTCTTCATCCGATCCGGATGCAGTGAGTAAGTGTACGGAAAAGGAAATCCTGGCTGCTGTTCAGGAACTTTCCCCGGCATATCGGGCTGTATTCAATTTATATGTGATTGAAGGCTTCTCGCATCGCGAAATTGCGGAACGTCTCCATATCACAGAAAGTACTTCCCGCTCCAATCTCGTGAAAGCAAGAAACAAATTACAAGAGAAATTACGTAAATACTATCAGCGATAAGCCATTGATTTGAAGTCCTTTGATGATATATTGAGAGAGAAGCTGGGAGAATTCGAGGCTCCTTTTGATTCCGCTGCCTGGGAGCAGATGGAACAAAAGCTGGAGCAAAGCGAATCTGACCTGGATCAGGATCCTGCCGGGATCGTTGATCTGATGGCTCTCCAGTACCTGAAGGACATGGAATCTTCCGCACCCGAAATGGCCTGGGAATCTTTCGAATCCAAACTTGCCGCCTCAGAAATGGCAGAAGAACTCGAAGCCGGAATCGATGACCTGGCCCGTCGCCACCTCGAAGACTTACAAGCGCCATACAATCCTTCACACTGGCAGTTGATGCGTCAACACCTCGATGATTTCTTCTCCATTAAAGGAATTATCTACCGCTATAAATTGGCCGAAATTGCGCTCATGTTGCTGCTGATCTGGACGATCCAACTCTACGTTCCGGCAGGCGGCATTCAACTTGGACCGGATAAAACCCATAATCCGCAACAGCCCTTAGAGGCTCCGGTGACACCTTCCACCTCCGAAACAAATGATCCAATTGCCGGAAATGAGGAATCCAAAACCTCCGAGAATCCGGAATCTGCATCAGCCGATGCCTTAATCGAGTCAGAGGGTTCTGATAATGCGCCTTTCGGCGAATCTCAACTAAGTGGGGAGATACCTGCTGAAAACGGATCAACATTCGCGGAAGCGGAAAAAAGCAAAGCCACTACAGGAACAATCAATATACTCCCGGAGCAGGAATTCCCTGCAACTCCGGAAACTGTCAATTTGCCCATGCCGGAATTCCGGGTAGAAAGCCTGAATCCATGGATCCCGCTTATACCGGAAACCGCCAAAAAAATGACCGCAGCCGAACCAGTTGCGAGCCTGCAAGCCGGTGCCTTAGAACTGGATAATGATCTGGCATCAAAGACCATCCTGACTAAGACTCTTAAAGAAAAACACCTGCGGGTGAATATGCTGTATAGCGGCGATTACAACCGGATATTTACGCCGGCAGATCCGCTGTTTGGCACGGAGGCCCTCTACCTTGACAGCATCGGATATTCAACGGGTATATTGGTCGACTATCAGTCGGGCCGGTTTACCTTCCAGTCGGGTGCTTTGTATTCTAATAAAAGCTATCGGCCTATATTGCCACAGCAACAGTATGGCACTTTCGACCTGCTCGTCGTGGAAACATTCGAAGGCATTACACTGGAATTACTGGAGATTCCTTTCCAGCTTCGCTTTGATTTGATGCCAAATAATACCAAATGGAACCTGTTTCTGGCGGGGGGAGGATCCGCAGAGTTGCTCTTAAACCCGATCTACGATATCAGCCGCGAACCGGTTGTTGCGTCCCGTTCATCCGGGAAAGAACCCAGTCCGGAAGAAGTAAAGTCGGTTGCTAATAAATCTCGCCTGAATCAAAAAGAGTTTCCGGCAGGTCTGCTGGATGGTGGGCGACTGACCGATAACAGCTATCTCACTGCCAATGTCGGCTTTGGTCTGGAACGGGCGATTAACTATCGTTGGAGCATTTACCTGCAACCTCAGCTTCAATATCAGCTTCCGTTTGGTGGATTTGGACCTAATAACGACCGCTTCCATACCGTCTCTTTACGACTGGGTACCCGTGTATTGGTTTGGTAGTTGTCCTGCTCAGGACAGCACAGATAATAATTCTGACCTAAAAGAACATCCTTAGGGCTTAGGGGTTATACATTTGCAATCCGATTTCAGTTTGTGAACCGTAAATAACCTAAAAGTCCTCCATGAAACCACTCCGCCTTTTTAGTCTCATTCTGATTGCCTTTTTATCGCTTCAATGTGGCGTAAAGCAAATAGATTCTGAATCCAAGCCTGTTAGCCACGTTATTTGGGACAGCCTTTTGCAGGAATATGTTTCCGACGATGGCTGGGTCGATTATGAAGGTTTTCGTGCCGATTCCAATAAGTTGCAGGAATACCTGGATTTGCTTTCCAATAATCATCCCAATACGAAACACTGGACGGATGAAGAACAGTTGGCTTACTGGATCAACGCCTATAATGCTTTTACAATCAAGCTGGTAGCTGATAATTATCCGGTAGAAAGTATTAAGGATATAAAGAATGGAATCCCTTTTGTAAATACTGTTTGGGACATTAAATTTATCAATATAGAGGGAGAGGAGTACGATCTGAATAATATTGAGCATGGCATCATCCGGAAGCAATTTCCCGAACCCCGCATTCACTTTGCCGTAAACTGTGCTTCGGTTTCTTGTCCGCCACTCCTAAATCGGGCATTTACCGCCGAAAACCTGGATGATCAATTGGACCAGGCTGCCGATGATTTTATCAATAGTGGCAAACGCAATATTCTGGATCCGCAGAATCCGAAATTATCCAAAATCTTCACCTGGTTTTCCGGTGATTTTGAAGCAGTAGAGGATTCTGTCAGGGATTTTGTAAACCGCTATGCGGAAACACCCATCGAAGCAGGAGCCAACATCGAATATCTCGAATACCACTGGCAGCTAAACATCAAAGAAAATGCCGGAATTCTCGAGGAATAAACCCTTTTAATCCAAACGTGTAAAACGTATCAAACGAGTAAAACAAATAAAACGGAAACCCAAAAGGCCCCACCCAATAATAGGATGAGGCCAGGGTTGAAGTGTTAATTCTTAGATACGTATTAAACGCATCAAACGATTAAAGCGTTCCCCGCAGTTCCTGCTCGCGCTCAATGGCTTCGAAAAGGGCTTTGAAGTTTCCTTTACCAAAGGAGCGGGCACCTTTGCGCTGAATGATTTCGTAAAATACCGTCGGACGGTCCTGTACGGGTTTGGTGAAGATCTGCAGCAGATAGCCTTCATCATCCCGGTCGATCAGAATGTTTAGGCGCTTGAGTTCTTCGAGGTCTTCATCAATCTCCCCAACGCGGTCGAGTACCGTTTCGTAATACACTTCCGGAACATATAGAAAGTCTACGCCGTTTTTGCGAAGCTGATCCACGGTAAAAAGAATATCATCAGTCGCAACGGCAATGTGCTGTACTCCGGCTCCGTGGTAGAAGTCCAGATACTCTTCAATTTGGGATTTCTTCAATCCCTGAGCGGGCTCATTGATTGGGAATTTGATGTAGCCATTTCCGTTGGAAACCACTTTACTCATCAAGGCTGTGTATTTGGTAGAAATATCTTTATCATCGAAAGTGATCAGCAATTTAAAGCCGAGTACATCCTGATAGAATTTCACCCATTTATTCATGCCTCCGAGTTCGACATTGCCCACGCAGTGATCCACAAACTTCAAACCAACCGGCTTAACGGGGTATACGCTTTCACGAGCTTCATAACCAGGAAGGAACGCGCCGTTGTAATCGTTGCGTTCCACCAGGGTGTGAATGGTTTCTCCATAGGTATGAATGCCCGCCACTTTCACTTTGCCATGATCGTCTTCCAGTACCGTAGGCTCTTGTGCTGATTGGGCACCGCGATCCATGGCTAACTGGTAGGAATGAGCCGCATCGTCGACCCAAAGCGCAAGAATTTTTACGCCATCACCGTGGAGGGCAACGTGTTTGGCAATTTCGTGATCCGGAGACAAAGCTGCTGTCAGTACCAGACGAATCTTATCCTGCTGGAGGACATAAGAAACCACTTCCCGACTTCCCGTCTCCGGACCTTTATAGGCAATGAGTTTATAGCCAAAGGCAGCCTGATAGTACATGGCCGATTGCTTGGCATTACCGACATAAAATTCGATGTAATCCGTTCCCTTTATCGGGAATGTATCCGTCGAAGCAGATGCTTGCGTTTTGGTTAAGGTATCCATGATTATAGTTCTTAATTTTTAATGTTGAATTGTTAATGCTGAATGCTGAATTGAAAATTCTTTATTCATCATTTCTAATTATTTGCTTTGCTGGTTTTCAAAATGGCTGTTAGTATTTTTATCAATTCTTCGCAGTCATCAATTAGATGGTCATATTCTGAAGATAATAACTTGCTGTCCTTCAAAAGACTAAGCCAATAGTGACTTTCTCTTGCTTCTTTAGAGGAAATATTCATTTTATAAATAAAATCCTTCTTCGAATTTGCAGCAGTTGCCTCCGCAATGTTTGCGCCAATACTTGTTCCAGACCGAAGCAATTGTGTAGCAAGTATTTCAAGTTTGAGTCCTTTTAGCTTCAGAAATAGTTGAATTATTTTTAGGCTAAAAGCATAACTCTTCTGCACGATCAGATTATCTCTGTAGTTCCTCTTTTTCATACTCCTCAATT
>JAAEZH010000025.1:17675-71052 GCA_018222965.1 Bacteroidota bacterium | reverse complement strand
AAACCAAATCCAATAATGGCAGGAAAATAGATAGAAGTTATTGCGCGGTCTGACGGTCTTGTGTATGTGGCGTAGCCAGCTTTTGCTGGCTATGAAAGTTTTAGCATCTATGAAAAAGCAGTAACTTAAAAGTCGAGCAAAAATTCAATAAAATGACTTCTTCAGTTACTGCCTCTCCTCCTAAGTTATTCATAGGAATTGACATTCACAAGAATTCCTGGAAAGTTCACTTCTGTACCGATCTGTTTGATGGAGATACCGTCTCTTTCACTCCGGGTCCAAGAGCCTTTAAAGAATACGTCGATCGACACTTTCCCAATCACCTGGTAAGCTGTGTTTACGAAGCTGGTTGCTGTGGCTATTCTGCTGCCAGGGCTTTTCAATCCTACGGTTGGAAAGTGCTCGTCGTTAATCCTGCTGATGTGCCCAGACCGGCTAAACAAGCCTGGATTAAAACTGACAAAATTGATTGTATTAATCTGGCCAAACAACTAAAAAACAATCAGCTCCAGTCCATTACCATCCCTTCTGTTCAACGGGAACAATTTCGTGCTTTATTCCGACGTAGATTTGATTTAATCAAGGATTTCCGAAGAGTCAAATCACACATAAAAAGCTTCCTTTTATATCATGGCATTGAAATACCTGAGGCTTTTGACAACCCCAATTGGTCTCATGCTTTCATCAATTGGATGATTGATCTACAGTGGGACTTTGATTCTGCTCAAAAGACCATCGACAGCCTCATCTTTCATTATCGTTTCCTAAACAAGGAGATTCAATCTGTTTCCAATGACATCAGAGCTTACTGCCGAAAACACTATAAAAAAGATTATTACCTCCTTCAGTCTATCCCTGGCATTGGGCCTCTTACCTCAGCTGCTTTTTTAGCTGAAGCCGGAGACTTAAGGCAGTTTAAATCACTCAAAAAATTTGCTGCTTTTGTCGGATTGATCCCGGGTGTTTACCAAAGCGGAGAAACAGCCAAAACGCTTGGAATGACTCCAAGAGCAAATCATATCCTACGATCATACATGGTGGAGGCTGCCTGGGTCGCCATCCGTAAGGATCCTGTAATGCAAGCTTATTACCGTAAACACCTTGGAAAAAATCCCAAAAGTATCGTCATCAAAGTAGCCAGAAAATTACTGAGCAGAGTACTGGCTGTTATAAAAACAGAAACGCCATATCAAATAGGTATGGTCGCTTAATCATTTATTGTTAGTTCAGATAAGATCCACTTCAGGACCACAAAACATTGTGAGTGAATTTCACTATATCACACGTTTATAGCAGGTGGCCTGATTCATTATTGATCACACAACTGCCCGTGGATTTACTTTAGATAAATACCACACATAGGACGCCGAACTCAATAATAAACACCCAAATTCATGTGATTCTTTAACAACATAGCGACTTTTTTAAAAAATACTACTGCTTTTCATAGGAACCAATGTTGGCGATGACATCTGGCCTAATCCCAGGCAAGCCTTTGATGCTTATGCATTTAGGTGGCGTATCGAATGCATTTTCAAGTGTTGGAAGTCAAAATTCAGGTTCGCTCAATTTTTCAAAACTCATAAACATCTGAAGCCCAACAGGGTGCAAATATCAATCTATCTGATTCTGATTTTGATTACAATTTATTCGCTAAAGCATTACCTGTTTTTCCTGCGAAGAGTTTATCAAAAACATGGACGACTCGTTAGTCCTTTAAAATTTGCAGATTTTGTTAAACAAAACCATGAACAGTTCAATGGCAACAAAAAGCAATTAGAAGCACTAGTAGATCTAGTAAGTTATTATTGCACCTATGAAGTCCGAAAAAGACAATCGTATTTTGATCAACTCCTCAATGGTCCTTAGTTAAGTTGACGCCTATGCGATATCTATCGGGAGGGGAGCAACTCCCCTTCCGATAATTATCAGGAGGAAAACGCCCCCCTCCATTGATGCATACAACCAAAAGCACCATGCAGCTACTTAAATTATTCAGCCATGTAATTGTTTTCGCACTACTGACTCTGTTGACACAGATTGGAGGTGTGATATACCTGTTATGCATTTACTTCCTCCGTAACAGAAAATGGTACACGAAGCTTGGCATCTTCATTCTGGCTTACAGCCTTTTCTGCTTTTTGGTGCTACCCTCCATCGCAAGAGTTTCAGGTCGGGAACCTATCCGGCTTTCGCCGAATGTAAAACCGGTCAGCTGGTTTACCGTGATCTGCAACAGGCATTATGTGGATCCGGTTTGGAATGATATCCTGGAAAATGTCGGAGAAAACCTGAAATACGAAGGCATTCAAATAAGCTACATGGATGCAAACTTTCCCCTGTTTGACGGGTATCCATTGATCCCGCATTTGAGCCACAATGATGGAGAAAAATTGGATGTAGCCCTTATATTCAAAAAGGGCGACAACATCTCAACCAACCAACCCGGCTGGCTGGGCTATGGAGGATATGTTGGTCCTGAGCCCGGTGAAACCAATCAAACAGTAAAATGTAAATCTGCCGGCCACGGACAGTATGATATTACCCGATATCTGGGATTTGGAGGAGATAAAGATCTGACATTCGCGGAAGCGGAAACCAAAAGAATGATAGAAGCCTTTCTGAAATTTCCACAGGTGAAAAAGATATTTTTGGAGCCACACCTGAAAGAACGAATGCGTTTAACCAATCCGAAAATCCGCTTTCACGGTTGTCATTCGGTGCGGCATGATGATCACATTCATCTGCAACTTTAATCGTCACAGCAATCGTTGCACTCAATCCCTTTCGCTTTATCGAAAGCCTCCCGACCTTCTTTAACGCAAAACCAGACAAGTGCCAAACTACCCAGCGCATCCACGTAAGGCAATTCAAAAAAGTAATACAATCCGCTGGAGATCAAGAGGATGATAGACATATACAAACAGACCTGATTGCATCGGGCATCGGCAATAATAGGCGCAGAATCCAATTTCTCCCCAACAAAAATCTTAGCGCGAATCAAGGCCCACATAGTGAAAATGGAAATAGAAGAAACAATCAATCCGACGAAAGTCGATTCCGGTTCCCGTCCCTGAATAATACTGATAACTGCCCCGGCAGAAAGAATAGCAGTCAGCGCATAAAAACACCAGCCGGTGATGCGCAAAGCGCGCACCTCAAAAGGCCCGCGCGATGATCCCGGATTCCTGCGTATACGCACAATCATCTGAACAACCCCCAGCGCAGAAATAGTCTCAATGAAGCTGTCTGCCCCAAAGCCAAACAGGGCCAGGGTTTCGTCCTTCATGCCAAAGAAAATAGAAACAAGCCCTTCGCCAAAATTGTAAATGACAGTGCCTATCGCCAGGATCATGGCCCAGCGAAAATATTTACTGGCATCTTCTTTATTGAGTACAGTATCCATTAATCATTGTGTTGATCGATCAATATAGGATTGCCATCCGGATCGGTCATGGCAAAATAGCAGGGACCGCTATCGGCATCAATATTTTTTGAAACATGGGTCAGTTCATAACCCCCGGCTTTCAGCTTTTGATAAATGCTTCGGGCATCGGTTGGATTATAAGTGAGCGTGTTTTGGGGAAACATGCCCTGAAACAAACCGATCTTATTGCTTCCGTTTTCCATCACCATCCATTTCTCTTCCACAGATCCTCCATTTTTCTCGAGCTTCTTAAAGCCAAGGCCTTCGTAGAATGCTTTGGAAACCTTGATGTCTTCGACGGTCAGTGCTACATAAAAAGTGCCTAAATCCATGTTTTGTTTAATTACGTTTGTTAATTGATTGGGGAGTTTTCCTCGTGCCTCCTGCGTCGGCCCTCGTCAGAGGAGGGTCTTGCCTTCGGCAAGCCAGGGGAGTTCCTTCCTCCGCCTACACCTTTGGCTTCGGCGGATGTCGAGGGGAGGGAACTTCTGCAAATATTCAACTATTAAAGTAATCCTGCTCGCCCTTGGGCGAGCAGAGGAGCAACACTTATCCATTTTATACGAAAGTCACTCCCCGCAAAATCTGCCGAAGCCAAAGGCGTAGGCAGATAGAGCAACTCCCCGTAAATGCCGAAGGCAGTTACCTCCCCAAAAAAAATCGCTGAAAGGCGAATTAATGACTCCCCATTACCTCACAATCACCATTTTCCCAAACCCCTTCTGGAAAAATCCATCTGCAGCCGTATCATAATGCTCAATAGCTTCTCCATTGGCTTTCTGAGCTACCACTCTGTAAATATAAACACCATTTGCCAGTGGATCACCAAACATATCGGTGCCATCCCAGGGAACATCCGTGCGATGCGTGCCCACCTTGAGCATACCCAGATCGGCCTGAGTGAGCTCGCGAACGATGCGGCCCGAAACGGTCATGATCTGAATTTTAAAACGCGGAGGCGGCTCAGATCCGGTCAGTGTATATACAAAGTAAGTTTGTGTGGAGAACGGATTGGGGTAATTGAGCACATTCGAGATCATGGTTTTATTGATCACCTGGAAAGAGATCTTATAATCATATCCAGTCGCTCCCTGTCCGGCGATATAGTTGAGGTCACCGCTTTGGTTTCCGGATACATCTCCTGCTTCGGCATATAAGGTGTACATGCCATCCTGCTCAAATCGCGGACGATAAAGTACTCGCGCCTGGTTTTCTTTGTCCAGGTTTTGCACATCAGCACCAAAGAATTCAATGTTTGGCTGATTGTAGTTAATTTCCTGAAAACTGCCGTCGGGATAAACTAAAAGCATACGCATGACGCTGGTGTCTCCCAATTCCAAAAAGGGATTTTCATCTCTAAGCGAAAGGACAATCTCCGGCTCGGCAGAAACGATATCTCCATTCATTATACGCGCGCCGTCGAAGGTGACATCCAGAAGCGGTTCCTCCTCGTCTTTCAACACCCGGAATGGCAGTAAGCCAATGTTGTTTGAGTGCGTCAATTCGGGTTGATCTTCGAGCGGATTGGCTTCAATAAAAAGCGAATACAATCCGGACATGTCTCTGGTGTCCAATCGCAAACTGGCAACCAGACTGTCTTTTTGGGGAAGGGGTTTTAAGCGTTTGGAAATGAGAAGTTCCTCATTATCCTGGTCGGTAATCCTAAAATGGACCAATACACTGTCCATATCATAATGGCTGATATTCTCAATGGCAATATCCAGCGAAAGCGGTTCTCCCTGTTGCAGGCTATCGGCATGAAAGTTATACGTCCCGGCTGCATGCAGGGCAGCCTCCGGGATTCCCCGGAATTGCACCCGCCAAAATTTTAGGTGTGGAGGTGTCCGGTCAACCTCGTCCGAAGCAAAATACCCCAACTTTAATTGCGGATATTCGGCGGCATCCAGAAAGTCCAAATTGTATTGGAAATCAGGAACGTCGGTAACAAGAAGCGTGTCGGTACCATCCGGACGAATCCCGTAAAGATTAAGGGCCATAGAGTCGGGGCCAGCTTCAAAATCGCTGATACCCCATTGCAAGTCGTTCCATTCTACGGCAGGCCCAATATTGACGGAGAAAACCTCGCCTTCAAACCAGGTCCCTTCCACGATGGAGGATTGATCAAAAATCTGATCGAGATCACCGATGGTTTCATCTACACTGGAGGGATCCCCTTTTCGGAAAAACAAGGCATAGGGTCTGGATCCCAGGTTTTCCAGCATCCGTACCTGACTGGCACCATAGCCTTCCAGCGCATCGTATAAGCTTTGGCTGAGGCTGGTCGTATCTGCCCCCCATTCTTCCGGCTGATAATCGTTGTCGATGGTTTGCTGAACGGTGAAGAAAATAACAAACTGGTTATCACTAACACCGTTTTCCAGGAAGTTGATAATCTCGGCCCGGTCGTCGGTATCATCGGTCGAAAACACAAATCCTTTAAAGTTTGTCGGACCGTACTCCTCTCCCCAACTAAGACCTCCCGGGTTCTTTATGGGCTCTCCGGTTATAGAGTCCAGCACAGCAATAAACACACCCTCCGGAACTACATTTGTCACTCCGCCCTGATAACTGGCCGGTGATGCTCCCGCAATATAATAGCGCGGAATGGCTGCCGGAAAAGCATAGATACAATTTCGGATCTTGATGTCGATCACATCTTCAATAAAAGCCAGCTTCCGGGTATCTTCCGGAAGTTTTAAGAAGGAAAAAGTATCCTTCTGAAACTGATAAAAGTGGCTTTGGTTCCAACCGTCTTCGCCGCCACCATCATAGAGGAATGAGCTTTCGCGCCAGCGGTATCCAGACTCATCCAGGCTGTCCGGACTAATCCGCCAGTAATAAACGCGGTCGTTTTGCCAACTTGTTTGCGGCTCCCATTTAATCACACCCCCTGGTTGCAGGACTTTCGTTTCGGTGCGAATCGGACTGTCAAAAGTTTCGGTGGTGTCCAGTTGGAAAACAAAGGTTTGCGTTTCCGCGAATGCATCCACACTGGAAGCGCTGAGCTCCGGCTGAGGATCGGAGACGATGCTAAACTCCGGTGGCCAAACGGGGTAAACGTCATTGGATACAATGTATGTTTCCAGGCCAAGTTGTCCGTTGGATCGAACCAACTCATTATTGCTTTCGGCGAAAGCCGGAACTTCCGCAATGTCATTATCCCGGTCCAGGGTCAGGTAAAAGCGGTTTAAACCGATGCTTTGCTCGCCCAAAGTAGGCAGGCGAAAACTAAATGCCTCGCGAAATGCCGGCGGTGCCACCAGTGAATCCACCAGGGTAACCCGATCGCCCGAAGGCAATTCCTGCACAATTTCCAGTACAAAATTGGTATCGGGAATATGGTAACCCAAATTGCGCATCTCAAACTGAAGATCAAAGCTGTCGAGCAGGATATTTATCAATGGCGGATTCAGCTTCGCCGTAGTGCCGTCGAAGGTGTAATCAGGCCCTTCCTGCGGATAAAGCCTTAGCGAAGGATCTCCCTGAAGGGTTGATTGCTGGGCAAGTTCCGGATCGCCTACAACATTGGATGCAAAAAGAATTTCGATTACCTCCTGGTGAATGCTGCCAATGGATTGACCATACATGCTGTTTCCAAGACGTTGGTAATAAGCATCGCCAAACTTGTCGAGCGCGCCGATAAATCCGTAGCCGGTGGAAGCAAAATAGGCGATGGCTCCTTTGTCTTCTATCAGGAGGAATTCTTCGCCAATTCCTGCCAGGCTATTGTGGCACTGACCCGAAAAGCAGCCAAAAGAAAACATCAGCGGATAGCGGTCTTTGTTGTCGTAGGAAGTCGGAGTGTCAAAGTTGAAGTCAAAAGTGTTCGGACTGGAATGCCCAAAGAAAGTCAGAACAGCAATTCCGTCATTGATCAGCGATTTTAGAGCAGCTGATTGAGAGGTTTCGACCGGATCGGTACTGGTTTTGTAAAAAGAAGTTACCTCTGCACCAAATTGGGCATTTTCAATAATGGTTTCCATGCCATTGAGATGGCCTTTGATGTTTTCCTGTTCCGTGAGGTTGCTCCCTCCGCCAAGGTGCATAACCCGCTTCATCCATTCGCGGGAAGCGATGCTTTGGTCGCCATTGCTCACCGCCATTTCAAAAGCTTTCACCTTGTCGAAATAGATCCGAATATCATCACCGGATACAGCTGCGAGACGTCCGACAGACATCACCGGTTTGGCATTAAAATTATCGGAAAACAAAAGATTGTCGGCCCCCGGTTTTCCCATGGTCGGGATAAAGAAAGTCTCAAACAAGGCATCATTCATGTTGCCGGGCGAGCGAAGGTCGTGGTATTCCCGCGCTTTGCCGATGATGAAACAATGCTGTGGATCACTCCAGTTTTGCGCTGCCCAATTGGCAAAATTTCGGATAGCAAGCGGATGGTACAGGGAGCCGTATCCAAACTGCTCATACAATTGTGTAACCTCAATTTTGTAGGTTTCGTAGCTGTTGTATGGATTGGAGCTTCGATAATCAACATACTCCTGAATCCAGTCATCGCCGGTACTGCTGGTCGTAAGTGCCCGGCTGTACAAAACCAGGTATTCCGGATCCACCTGAGTGAAGTCTGTAAAGTCAATCTCTTTCGGGTTGGTCGGACTTAAGATGGCAGACTGACTGCTTAAAACCAATTGTCGATCTTCCGTTGAGGGCGGCAGTAAAATTTTTATCAATCCGTTATCCAGCGTAGCAATCAGTCGCTGCTGGTTGGTAATGTCATAAAGCACCGGATCCTGGCCATTGGCAGAAAACTGACTAATCTCGAGATATTGCTCATTCGCGGAAGCGGGCAAATCAAAGGTAAAAACCGCTTCTCCTTCAAAATCGAAGGGCCGGGGAGCTTTCAGGCTGATATAGGCAACAGCCTGTTTGTCGTTGTTGTCGAAGGTGCCTTCAAAAACGACATCGGTCTGTCCCTGAAGCTCAGAAACGGGAACGTCAAAACTGTGTGTTCGGGCTTTATACCCTGAAAATTCATCCTCCACATAGTTTTGTCCGTTGATGCTCACAAACTGGTGGTGAAAGCCGTTTCTACAAGCAAAATTTACTGTCATTTCAGCATCCGGGCCGGAAGCATAAACAGGGCCGGGATCGATGGTCAGCGTACGGGTGGGACCACCGGAAAAACCGGTACTGAATCCTTCCGCTTCTCCAAAAAAGGATTGCTGCACATTGGCAGATCCAATTTTTACAGAGGCTTTGATATAATCTTGTGTGTATTGAAATATCCGGGTATGCAGGAAAAAATCTTCAGCAGCCGGCGGATTGCTCAAATCGTTGTCGATGGTTTCGTAGCGCTTTCCGTTGCTATTAGATTCCCAGGTGATAAAATAATAAGCAGTATCTGAAAAGAAGCTGTAATCCGGATGCAGGATGTCGTCGTTGATCTTGAACAGGTGTTGATCCAGTTCTGTGCGATTGCGCCTTCCGGCGAATTCTATATAGTCGCCTGCTTGCAAGGTCCCCTCTGTGGTCGTATAGATTGGAATTTCTTCGCCCAATCGGTACAATCTAATTTGGTCTGCCTGTACACCTGCCGGAATGACATCATCCAGTTGATCGTAAGTCAGGCGGTAAATCCCATCATCTGCGAGTCCGAACTTGAAATAGGACTGGTCAAAATCAATCCACTCATTTCCATACAAAGTATCCTGCCCCACATACATTTGAGCATTCGCGGAAGCGGACCAAAGAAGGAAAAGGAACAAGAAAAGCGAATATGGAAATTTCAGCATCTTTCAATAATTATACAATCAGTAACAGCGGCATAGCCGCTTTTCGTTTACTTTTGGGATACAAAAATACAGTAATTGCCATCGTCCGGTTATGCAAAGCTTTGCTTTGTCGGCTGGTAAATCTCAAATTTGCCGATTCTTATGAAAAAACTTCTCCCCTTCATACTGTTTCTTGGCATTATTCCTATTGCTTATTCTCAGAGCATGTTGCTCACGCCGGGCCATCCTGCGCATCAGGTCATCAACCGCTGGGATATAAAAGGCCTGGGTACGGGCGAGATGCATACAGAGGTCCAGCCATACTGGCGGCAGGATCTGACTAAAGAACATACGCATCTGCTGGTTAATCCGGATTATTTACCCATTAAACGATTTACAGCCGGGGATCGTTGGGACATGAAATACATTCAGGCTGATAATCGAATTGAAGGCATAAAGCTCGATAGTTTTCAACTCCCGGATACCATACAATGGATTCGAGGAGATGAGGGAATGACCCCGGAATATCCGGCGTATTACAGTTTGAACAAACCGATTCTAAAATACTTTTACCGCAGTCCGGCTTATTTATTTGAAGTGGACCGACCCGCTTTTTTCTTTCGGGTAAATCCGATGCTCGACGGACGGCTTGGCCGGGATAGTGGTTCGGAAGACCTGATCTTCAACAACAGCCGCGGATTGGAGTTGCAGGGGGGTGTAGATAATAAGATCTTTTTCTACACCAACATCCTGGAAACGCAGAGTTATTTCCCGCAATATGTGCAGGACCGCATTCAGGCAACCAACGCCATTCCGGGAGCCGGATTTTACAAATACCCTACTCGCAGCCGGATATTCAATACCGAAAACGCTTACGATTATCTGGTTTCAGAGGGTTATGTCGGTTTTAATGTTACCAAACACGTAGGTGTGCAACTGGGGCATGGCCGAAACTTTATCGGCAATGGTTATCGCTCTTTACTTCTGTCTGATTTTGGAGCCAATTATTTCTTCCTGAAGTTAAATTGGCGGGTATGGAAACTGCATTTTCAAAACATCTTTGCCGAATTGAATCTGGAAAGTAACCGCGACAGCTCCGGAGACCAGCTGGTTCCCAAGAAATACATGGCGACGCATTACCTGAGTTTCAAACCCTTTAAAAATTTTAGCGTCGGCTTTTTTGAGTCGGTGGTGTTTTCACGCAATAATCAATTTGAACTCCAATACCTGAATCCGGTCATTCTGTACCGAACGGTGGAGCAGTTTCTCGGTAGTCCGGATAATGTACTCATCGGGATCAACGCCCATTGGAACCTGTTTAATCGCTTCCAGCTTTACGGGCAGGTGATGCTCGACGAATTCAAATTTGACCGACTATTTCTGGATGGTACCAAATGGTGGGCAAACAAATACGGTGTTCAGGCCGGAATGAAATACATCGATGCTTTCGGGGTCGATCACCTCGATCTGCAGGGTGAAATTAATTTAGTCAGACCTTATACTTATACTCACCGCGACAGCTCAGCGGCATACACGCATTACAATCAACCACTCGCTCATCCCAACGGAGCGAACTTTAAGGAGGCCTTATTTCGTTTACAGTACAGGCCTTTTAATAAATGGTCGCTGCACGGCCGGGTAATTCTCAGTCAATACGGGGAAGATCTGGAAGGAGAGAACTGGGGCAGTAATGTACTTACGCCAAGTTCGCAAGACCGCCAGGTTGACGAAGGCAGTGTCATCGGCCAGGGAGCGAGAGCCGAAAGCCTGTTGTTTGGCCTGGAGCTTCGCTATCAGGTATGGCACAACCTATACCTGGAGCTGGAGTACTTTTACCGGGATAAAGTGAGTGAAGTACCCGATTTTTCCCAGAAGACTTCCTACATAGGTGCGGGGGTGCGTATGAATGTTTGGAAACGAAATCAGGATTATTAGACATTATTAATAATATATACTTTAGCATCGCCCTGCCTCCAGATTTTCAAGAAACATGATGAGATTAGAAGAAATATGTCGTGACCGCATTTTGGTCATAGATGGTGCGATGGGTACCATGATTCAACGTTACAAACTGGATGAATCGGATTTTCGCGGAAGCTTATTTTCCGATCATTCCTCCGATTTGAAAGGCAATAACGATCTGTTGTCGCTTACACGCCCGGATGTAGTTCAGGAAATCCACGAAGCCTACCTGGAAGCGGGTGCCGATATCATCGAAACCAATACGTTCAGCGCGACCCGTATTGCACAGGCAGATTACAAACTCGAGGATCAGGCCTATGCCATCAATAAGGCTTCCGCCGAAATTGCGAAGCGGGCGGCTGAAAAATATACCGCTCAAAATCCGGATAAACCCCGTTTTGTAGCCGGCGCCATAGGACCAACAAATCGGACGGCTTCTCTAAGTCCGGACGTAAATCGCCCGGGATATCGGGCCGTAACTTTCGATGAATTAAAAGCGGCTTACGCCGAACAGGCTTCCGGACTAATAGACGGAGGTGCTGATATTCTTTTGATCGAAACGATTTTCGATACGCTCAATGCCAAAGCGGCGATATATGCACTGGAGGAAGTCATGGAGGAAAAAGGCAAGCGCCTGCCCGTTATGATCTCCGGCACCATCACCGATGCGAGTGGAAGAACCCTCAGCGGACAAACCGTCGAAGCTTTCTTTATTTCGATCCGTCATGCCCGGCCGTTTTCCGTTGGATTAAACTGTGCCCTGGGTGCCAAAGAGATGCGGCCGTTTTTGGCAGACCTTTCAAAAATTGCCGACTGTCGCATCAGCGCTTATCCGAATGCCGGGCTGCCCAATGAGTTTGGGGAATACGATCAGGGACCGGAAGAAATGCAGCGCTACCTCCGCGATTTTGCCTCCAGCGGATTTGTAAATATTATTGGAGGATGTTGTGGCACAACACCCGAACACATCCACGCCATGAGTGAGGCGGTGAAAGGCGTGAAGCCTCGCACCATCCCAAACCATTCGCCGGAAACGGCACTAAGCGGCCTGGAACCCTTGCGGATCCGTCCGGAGTCCAATTTTGTGAATGTTGGAGAGCGTACAAACGTAACCGGCAGCCGGAAATTTGCCCGGCTAATTCTCAACGACGATTACGAAGAAGCACTCTCCGTAGCTCGTCAGCAAGTAGATGGCGGGGCACAAATCATCGATGTGAACATGGATGAAGGCATGCTCGATTCGGAAGAAGCGATGGCCCACTTCCTCAACCTCATCATGAGTGAACCGGATATTGCCCGATTGCCAATCATGATCGACTCTTCCAAATTTTCGGTTATTGAATCGGGTTTAAAATGTGTTCAGGGCAAATGTGTGGTTAATTCCATTTCCCTCAAGGAAGGCGAGGCAAGTTTTCTGGAGCAGGCAAAAATCGTTTCGCGCTATGGTGCTGCGGTAGTTGTAATGGCTTTCGATGAAGAGGGCCAGGCCGACACCATTGCCCGCAAAGTGGATATCTGCGAACGAGCCTATAAATTGCTGACCGAAAAAGCCGGATTTTATCCGGAGGACATCATTTTTGATCCCAATATTTTTGCGGTGGCAACGGGCATTGCTGAGCACAATGCATACGCCCTAAACTATATTGAGGCGACCCGTCAAATCAAGGAACGCTGTCCGGGTGCTAAGATCTCTGGAGGTGTGAGCAACATCTCCTTCTCTTTCCGCGGCAACAACCATGTGCGCGAAGCCATGCACTCGGCCTTTTTATACCACGCCATTCAGGCAGGCATGGATATGGGCATTGTCAATGCGGGTATGATCGAGGTGTACGAAGAAATTCCGAAAGAGCTTCTGGTCCTGGTTGAGGACGTTCTCTTCAATCGAAACCAGGATGCAACCGAAGCTTTGACGGCTTACGCCGAAAGGGTAAAAGGAGGCGGGAAGGTGCTAAAAAAAGACCTGAGCTGGCGCCAGGAATCGGTGCAGTCGCGGCTGAGTCATTCCTTATTGAAAGGCATTACCGATTACATTGATGAAGATACAGAAGAAGCCCGGCAGTTATTTGACCATCCGCTGGAAGTGATTGAAGGGCCGCTGATGGATGGCATGAACATCGTTGGCGACCTGTTTGGCGCTGGTAAAATGTTTTTGCCACAAGTGGTGAAAAGTGCCCGGGTGATGAAAAAAGCCGTAGCCTATCTTACCCCTTATATTGAAGCAGAGAAAGCTACTTCCGGAGCGCGGGCAAAAGGAAAGATCCTGCTGGCAACTGTAAAAGGCGATGTCCATGATATTGGAAAAAACATTGTGGGTGTTGTTTTAGGCTGCAATAATTATGAGATCATCGACCTGGGAGTAATGGTACCTGCCAACCGTATTTTGGAGGAAGCCCGCAAGCAGGATGTTGATATTATCGGATTGAGCGGGCTGATCACGCCCTCACTGGATGAGATGGTTCATGTTGCCGCTGAGATGCAAAGACAAGGTTTCAAGATTCCGCTTTTGATCGGTGGCGCTACGACTTCCCGGGTGCATACTGCCGTAAAAATTGAACCGGAGTATGAGGGACCGACCGTGCATGTGTTGGATGCCTCCCGTTGTGTTGGAATTGCGGGCAATTTGTTGAGCCCCGATGAAAACACCAGCTCCAACCTCATTATTAAGACCCGGGAGGAATACCGAAAACTTCGGGAGAACAGAGCCAGCCGTCAATCGATCAAGAAATATATAAGCCTGACAGAGGCGCGTAGAAATAAGTTTGAAATTGACTGGAAAAGCTACGATCCTCCAAAACCAGCCTTTACAGGCATCAAGGTTTTTGATGATTATTCCATAGAAGAACTGGCCGCATACATCGATTGGACTCCTTTCTTCTCGACCTGGCAATTACATGGCAAATATCCGGCCATCCTGGAAGATGAAGTAGTTGGACAGGAAGCTCAAAAGCTGTATCAGGATGCCCGCGCCATGTTGCGCCGAATCATCGATAATAAATGGCTGCAAGCCAGAGGTGTTGTCGGGTTATTTCCCGCCAACTCTGTAAACGATGACGACCTGGAAATTTATAAAAACGAGGATCGGGAGGAAGTTATCCACATATTGAACCACCTGCGCCAACAACGTAAAAAAGCGGCCGGTCAACCGAATTACTGCCTGAGTGATTTTGTGGCTCCAGCAAGTAGCGGGAAATCGGATTACATCGGTGCTTTTGCCGTAACGACCGGACAGGGCATTGAAGCTCCATTGAAAAAATACGTGGAAGCCCACGACGATTATCACGCCATTCTGTTGAAATCTTTGGCTGATCGCCTGGCGGAGGCTTTCGCCGAAAGGCTGCACCAGCGTGTGCGTACAGAATTCTGGGGTTATGCTCAAAAAGAGGAACTTGATAATGATTCTCTGATTGCGGAAAAATACCAGGGCATTCGTCCGGCACCGGGATATCCCGCCTGTCCGGAACACAGCGAAAAAGCCAAGCTGTTTGAGTTGCTCGAAGTGGAAAAACAATGTGGTATTAGCCTGACGGAGAGTTACGCCATGTATCCGGCTGCCTCTGTTTCCGGCTGGTATTTCTCGCATCCCGAGTCCCGGTATTTTGGCCTGGGTAAGATCAGCGAAGATCAATTGAAAGATTATGCAGGCCGCAAGAAAGTATCGGAAGAGGTCGCTGCCCGTTGGTTGGCACCGAATCTCGATTAATTGATTACATCGGATTGAAAAAGCGCTGGTTTGGAAGGTATCATTCTCATACTTTAGGGTATAGATAGATCGTTGGAATGAAATTCCTGATTCTTTGGGCTTTAAAAAATGAGTAAAAAAATTACCTTTAGTTTATGGCTAAATGCCATAATCAACTCTATTACATGACTCGGGCACTAGAAGTGAATTTTTTCTTTTTATTTTTCCGATCTGCTTTGTTAAATCCCGATAGCTATCGGGACGCCGATGCTTAGGCATCGCCTGCGTTTTTTGCCTCACAGGCTCGAAAAAATAAAATCGTCAACTTTTCACCACTACTGACCGGGTCATGTATAACCTGAGAGCAGGTCATTCGAAATCCGTATGTCAAACCAAGAGACTGAAATTTCACAGCCGAACGAGAAGTCTGCAATTATCGAATTGACGGTTGCTTCTCGCAAGTATTTCCGGGAAGTCAGGAAAAACTGGAAACTGATTGGGTTAATTGTATTGGCATGTGTTATCGTTTCCATCTTGCGGGCAAAATTTACAAAAGCCACTTTTCAGGCAGACCTTTCCTTTATGGTAAATGAAGATGAGGGAGGCAAACTCAGCGGTCTTTCTACTGTTCTCGAAGACATAGGACTGGGTATCGGTGGAGCGGCTTCCAGTGAGTACAATCTGGAAAAGATTATGGAGTTGATGCGTTCCAGGCGCATACTCGAAGCATCGCTGTTGGAGCGTGGCGAAGTAAATGGCCGGGAAGATATTTTTGCAAATCACATCATTGAAATTTATGAATTGCATAAGGAATGGGACCGAAATAAACCCAGGCTGAAAGGGCTTATTTTTACTCATGACAGTATTCCTCTGCTTACTGTACAGGAGAATACCGGCTTGCAAGTATTGTATAAAATGCTCCTCGGCAGTAAAGGAGAACCACCCTTATTGAAAAGCGAGATCCTGGATATGCCGGCCATCCTGGAGTTGACCCTCACTACCAGGAATGAAGATTTATCCTATAAATTATTGAAGGCGATCTATTCCAAGTTGAGTGATTTTTACATTGAAAAGACCGTCGAAAAGCAGCGCGAAACCTACCAGTTGGTTTCCCATGAAGCAGATTCTATTCGGGATGTGCTCGCCGACAAGGAATTCCAGTTGGCCACCTTTGAAGACCAGAACCAGTCTTTGGTTACCAAACGATCCCAGTTGCGTAAAGATCGCCTGGAGCGTGAAATTTTGATTCTCTCTGCCATGTACGGAGAGGCAGCTGCCAATGAAGAGGTTGCCAAATTTACCCTCCGGAAAAGAACACCCTTTATCCAGTCTATAGATATACCAAGACCGCCATTAAAAAGAATCAAACCATCGCTGTCTTCCTCTTTTGTAAAAGGACTGCTTGCTGGTTTGATCCTCGGAGTAGTTTTCGTGATAGGTCGACTTGTCTATCGGGAAACCATGAAAATGATACCGCAGGATGCGCCGGCGAAGTAATGGTTTTCCGCTGAATTACTTGCGCGGTATTACTTAAATTGAGTAAGTTTGCTACTCATTCTATGATTGAGACATTAATATCCTCAAAAACCAGGATCAAGCTGCTGCTTAAGTTTTTCCTCAACAGCAGCACGACCGCCTACCTGCGAAGTTTAGAGCAGGAATTCGGAGAATCCACCAACGCCATTCGGCTCGAGCTCAACCGTCTGGAGAAAGCAGGTATGCTTACCTCCGAGCTCCAGGGAAATAAAAAAATCTTTCGCGCCAATGTAAAGCATCCTCTTTTTGGTGAGGTACACAACATCATGCTTAAACATATAGGCCTGGATCGCATCATTGAAACGGTTATTGATCGGCTGGGCAATGTCAATCAGGTTTTTCTGGCCGGGAAATTCTCCCGGGGATTAGACAGCGAGGTCATTGACCTTATTCTGGTTGGAGACATCGATAAGATGTTTTTAATTCGACTCATCGATAAAGCAGAGACAATTGTCAATCGCAAAATTCGCTACCTGATATACACCGACAAAGAGTTTGAGAATTCAGACCTTCCCGCCGGCGATCATCCTCCCCTTTTAATCTGGTCAAAAGACTAATGATGGCAAAAGAGCAAACATATGATATGCTTGTGGTTGGTGCCGGTATAGTCGGACTGGCATCTGCCTTGCAGATCCTTCGCCAGAGGCCCGGTCTTAAGCTGGCCGTATTGGACAAAGAGGAGGAAGTGGCCAGTCACCAGACAGGACACAACAGCGGTGTGATCCATTCCGGAATTTATTACGAACCCGGAAAATCCAAGGCCATAAACTGCCGTCGTGGTCACCAGTTATTACTGGAATTTTGTGAAAAATACGATTTCCCCTACGAGCTCTGCGGGAAAGTGATTGTCGCTACCCGGGAAGAGGAGCGGCCTCTCCTGGCCAATATTTTCAAACGGGGCCAGCAGAACGGGTTGAAGGGAATTCGCATGATCAGTGCCGAAGAAGTGCGGGAGAAAGAACCTCATGTAGCAGCCATTGAAGGGATTTGGGTGCCTGAAGCAGGTATCATCGATTATGGACTTCTGGCACGAAAGTATGCGCAGTTGATCGAAGAAATGGGCGGAGAATTGTTGCTCGGGTATAAACTATTTGATGTAAAGCAGGATAATACCGGACTTCATCTGGAAACATCCAGAGGCAAAATAGAAACAAAGAGTCTGGTCAATTGTGCCGGACTATATGCCGATAAAGTAGCCGCCATGACCGGCCTTACGGCGAATTTCAAAATCATTCCCTTCCGCGGAGAATATTATGAGTTGGCAGCCGATAAACAGCATTATGTCAATAATCTGATCTATCCGGTTCCCGACCCTAACTTCCCGTTTCTGGGAGTGCACTACACCAGGATGATGCGGGGAGGAATTGAAGCCGGCCCAAATGCAGTATTGGCTTTCAAAAGAGAGGGCTACAGTCGATGGGATATAAATTTAAAGGAGTTGGGTGAGACTTTGGCTTTCGCCGGATTCCGGAAAATGGCAGGCAGACACTGGAAAAAAGGAATGGGCGAATTATACCGTTCTTACTCCAAAGCAGCATTTGTAAAAGCCTTACAACATTTAATTCCCGAAGTCGGAATGGATGATCTGAAGCGTGGAGGTGCCGGAGTTCGAGCGCAGGCTATTGATGATAAAGGAGCTTTGATCAACGATTATTTGATCCTGGAGAATGAACGGGTTGTCAATGTTTGCAATGCACCTTCTCCGGCAGCAACATCCTCCCTGGCAATCGGAGAAAATGTAGCTGCGAAAGCACTCACAAAACTGCCAGCCGAATGAAAGACGTATTTATACATCCAACGGCCGTGGTAGATGAGGGGTGTGAAATTGGACCCGGCAGCAAGGTGTGGCATTTTTGTCATTTGATGCCAGGTGCAAAGATCGGTCCGACCTGCAATCTGGGCCAGAATGTTTTTGTAGCATCCGGTGTCATCCTGGGGAAGGGCGTAAAGGTGCAGAACAACGTCTCGATCTACGAAGGCGTAATCTGTGCAGACGAAGTTTTCCTCGGCCCCTCGATGGTATTCACCAATGTGATCAATCCGAGATCAGGTGTAAACCGCCGGGGCAGCTATGTGGAAACCCGCGTTGAAAAGGGGGCTACAATCGGAGCAAATGCCACCATCGTCTGCGGAAACAGTATCGGGCAATATGCCTTTATTGGAGCAGGCAGTGTAGTAACCAAAGACGTACCCGCCTTTGCGCTGGTTGTTGGCAATCCGGCCCGCCAGACAGGATGGATGAGTGCCTTTGGGCATAGATTGGAATTTGATTATACCGGACAGGCAAGCTGTCCGGAAAGTGGAGAAAAATATATCCTTGAAAATAATCGGGTTAAGCGCCTTTCGGCGAATGGCCCGACATAAATTAACCAGGTGTACGAAGCGCTAAAAAATAGAGAAAAACGAATCGCTGTCATAGGTCTGGGCTACGTAGGTTTGCCCCTGGCCCTGGAGTTTGCGAAAAAATTTGATGTGCTTGGGTTTGACATCAATCCCGAGCGTGTCAGCATGATGGAAAAGGGCATCGACCCTTCGAATGAACTTTCGGCGGAAGCCTTCAAAAACAAGAGCATCCGGTATACAGCTGATCCGGAGGATCTCAAGGAGGCCCATTTTTATGTAGTAGCTGTCCCTACTCCTGTTGATGAACACAAAGTGCCCAACCTGGTGCCTTTACTCAAAGCATCCGAAACGGTTGGTCGAGCCTTGAAACCTGGCGATTATGTCATATTTGAAAGTACTGTTTACCCGGGCTGTACCGAAGAAGATTGTGTGCCAATTTTGGAGCAGGAATCCGGACTGACATTTCAGAAAGACTTCAAAGTAGGATACTCGCCCGAACGCATCAATCCGGGAGATAAAGAACATACAGTGGATAAGATCCTGAAGATCGTTTCGGGATCAGATGCCGTTTCTTGCTCAGAAATTGGAAAAACCTACGGAGCAATAATCACGGCAGGAATATACGAGGCTTCGAGCATCAAGGTAGCTGAAGCAGCTAAAGTGATTGAAAATACGCAGCGCGACCTCAATATTTCTTTTATGAATGAGCTTTCGATCATTTTTGATCGGATGGGTATTGATACACAGGAAGTATTGAAGGCAGCGGGTACCAAATGGAATTTCCTGAAGTTTTACCCGGGACTGGTCGGGGGGCATTGCATTGGTGTTGACCCTTATTATCTGCTGCATAAATCAAAAGAACTTGGATATGATCCGCAAGTGATCCTGAGTGGTCGCCGGATCAATGACAGCATGCCGAGCTTTATCGCTAAACGCCTGGCACAAATGCTGATTCAACGTTGGAAAAACCCCCAAAAAACAAGAGTGTTGGTTATGGGCATAACCTTTAAGGAAAACGTGTCTGACATTCGAAATTCCAAAGTCGCTGATCTGGTGCGCGAATTGATGGCCTACAGTATTAAAGTGGATGTTACAGATCCGCATGCTGAAAAGGCAGAAGTGAAGCACGAATACGGTCTGGATTTATGTGGAGAAGCCGGTAGTGATTACGACGCAATTATTGTCGCAGTCAACCATAAGGAGTATGCGGACTTGCAGGAAGATTATTTTAAATCAATATCCAATCAGGATGCGATTCTGATGGATTTAAAAGGAATATATCAGCCCGTGGAAAACGGCCTGACATACTGGAGACTTTAATGACCACAACAGAGGGAGTAACGAGGATTGAAAACCATCTCCATCGGGAGGAATACCGCTGGTTTGCGGTATATACCCGCTATAAAGGAGAGAAAATGGCTTTTCGGCAACTCAGCCGGAAGGGAATCCAGGCTTATTTACCCCTGCAAAAATTGGTGCGTCAATATACGCGTAAAGTGAAAACCGTAGAGCTTCCATTAATTAGCTGCTATGTCTTTGTGCGTATCATACAAAGTGAATATGTGAAAGTGCTGGAGACAGAACAGGTCGTGGATTTTGTTCGGTTCTCTCGCAATCTGATCTCCATTCCCGAAAGGGAAATAGACATTATGCGCCGCATCCTGGGAGAAGGATGGGAGGTGACTGCTGAACCCGGCGGATTGCACAAAGGCGATGAAGTGGAGATTGTGGCAGGAAATTTAACCGGTCTGCACGGCAGACTGTTGGAAGAACCCAATCGGTCACAGGTTTTAGTTAATCTCGACCGGCTGGGCTATACGTTGCGCATGAGTATCGACAAGAAACTCTTGCGCAAAACAAACGATCGCCTGGCTTAGGCCTGAGCGTTTTTTTATGTATCTGGACCCGATAAGTTGCGACTTATCAAAGGCGAAGCCGTGTCCTAAGCTCTGTAAAAATGCAAAAAGAATCACACGCAAGAAGCATCCTGAAGACCATAACCTGGCGGATACTGGCCACCTCGACTACTGTAACTATTGCCTACTTTATAACGGGTACCATAGAAGCAGCTCTAACAATTGGTGGAATTGAATTTTTCGCGAAAATCATCATTTACTATCTGCACGAACGCGCCTGGCAAAAAGTACCTCGCGGTTCTGTACGCCAAATTCTTAAAAGAAAATCATGAGTTCGGATAATATACATCCCATATTTGATCAGTTGTTAACCCGTCGGGATCGGGAGATCCGACTCGGCCAGCAAAGCAAGGTGCTTTGGCTCACGGGCCTCTCCGGATCGGGCAAAAGTACCATCGCTCAAAACCTGGAACGGAAGCTGTTTCACGCTGGTTTTTTTGCGCAGGTTCTGGATGGCGACAACATCCGTTCGGGCATCAATAATAACCTGGGTTTTGACCTGGATGCCCGCCGCGAAAACATCCGCCGCATTGCCGAGGTCGCAAAACTTTACCTGAATAGTGGGATAATAACGCTGAATTCCTTTATTTCGCCAACTCGTGAAATTCGATCTTTTGCAAAAGAGATCATTGGGGATGCTGATTTTGTTGAAATATACATCAACGCCCCTCTGGAGGTTTGCGAAGCCCGAGACGTAAAAGGACTTTACAAAAAGGCCCGCAAAGGAGAAATAAAAGGTTTTACCGGCATAGATTCTCCCTACGAAGCGCCTCTAAACCCTGCCCTGGAAATTAAAACCGACCAGCTCAGCCTGGAAAAATCTGTTGAAACCATATTTGAATTTATAGCACCGCTGATCGAGTTGCCTAAAAGCGCCTGATCAGATGGAAACTGTCTAATATGAATTACCACTTAAATCACCTGAAAGAACTGGAGGCCGAATCCATTTATGTTATTCGCGAAGTTGCCGCCCAATTCGAAAATCCGGTGTTGATGTTCTCAGGAGGAAAAGACTCTATCCTGATGACCTATCTGGCACAAAAGGCCTTTTATCCGGCCCGCATCCCGTTTCCGCTTTTGCATGTGGATACCGGCCACAATTTCCCGGAAGCCATCGAGTTTCGAGACAAGCTCATCGAAAAACTGGGGGTACGCCTCATCGTTGGTTCTGTTCAGGAAGCTATTGACAAAGGCCTGGTACACGAAGAAAAAGGCTACAATGCCAGCCGAAATTCCCTGCAAACAGCCGTGTTGTTAGAATCCCTCGAAAAAGGAGGCTTTGATGCCGCGCTGGGAGGCGCCCGTCGCGATGAGGAAAAAGCACGCGCTAAAGAGCGTTTCTTTTCACACCGCGATGAATTCGGACAATGGGACCCAAAGAACCAACGCCCGGAACTCTGGAACCTCTTCAACGGGAAAAAACATTTTGGCGAGCATTTTCGCGTATTCCCGATCAGCAACTGGACCGAACTGGATGTTTGGCAATACCTCCACACAGAAGGCGTAGAACTGCCTAACCTCTATTTCGCACACCAACGCGATTGCTTTATGCGTAATGGCGTTATCCTGGCAGATTCGGAATACATCACCCGTCGCCCCGAAGAAAAGGTGGAGAAAATGATGGTGCGTTTCCGGACTATCGGAGACATGACCTGCACGGGAGCCAGCCTTTCGGATGCAGCAAGCCTGGACGCTATTGTTGAAGAAGTAGCCACCACCCGAATCACAGAACGGGGAGGCCGCGCCGACGACAAACGCTCGGAAACAGCCATGGAGGATCGCAAAAAGCAAGGATACTTCTAAGGTGTCCCCTGAAAATTGACCCGAAACTCAGACTAAAGCAAGAAAAAACGACCTATGTCAAAGCATGATATGACGGCCTACGAAAACATGGAGCTTCTCCGTTTTACTACTGCAGGTAGTGTAGACGACGGGAAGAGTACCCTGATCGGCCGATTGCTATATGATTCGAAATCTATTTTCGAAGACCAATATGAAGCCGTTCGCGAAAGCAGCGAACGCCGGGGAGAAGAGGACGTAAATCTCGCCCTTCTTACCGACGGATTAAAAGCCGAGCGCGAACAGGGAATTACCATCGATGTAGCATATCGCTATTTTGCCACTCCCAAGCGCAAATTCATTATCGCGGATACACCCGGTCATACTCAGTATACCCGAAATATGGTAACAGGAGCCTCCACAGCCAATGTGGCCCTGATACTGATTGATGCCCGCCATGGTGTCGTGGAGCAAACGCGTCGGCATGCGATTATTGCCTCCCTGCTGCAGATTCCCCACATGGTAGTTTGCATCAATAAAATGGACCTCGTTGAATACAGCGAAGAGCGCTACAATGAGATCCACGATGATTTTGAGAAGTTTGCTTCCAAACTGGATGTGCACGATATTTCCTTCATTCCGATCTCTGCACTTCTGGGAGACAATGTGGTTGATCGTTCCGAAAAAATGGATTGGTATGAAGGCTCTACCCTGCTTTACTACCTGGAGAATGTACACATAGCGAGTGATCACAATTTCATCGATTGCCGCTTTCCCGTCCAATATGTGATTCGTCCGAATACCGATGAATTCCACGATTACCGGGGTTACTCCGGACGGGTTGCCGGCGGTGTCTTCAAAAAAGGAGACAAAGTAATGTTGCTACCATCCGGCTTCACTTCCAGCATCGCTAAAATTGACACTTTCGATGGAGAGGTGGAAGAAGCTTATCCTCCGATGTCGGTAACCATGCTTCTGGAAAATGATCTCGACCTCAGCCGGGGCGACATGATCGTACGGGAAAACAATGTGCCGCGCAACGACCAGGATTTTGATTTGATGATCTGCTGGTTTAGCGACAAACCCTTACAGCTACGCGGTAAATATGGGATTTTGCATACTACCCAGGATGCTCGCTGCATCGTAAAGGAGATCCGATACAAAATGGATGTGAATACCCTGCATCGCGACATGGAAGATCAGACCATCGGGATGAATGACATTGCCCGAATCACCATCCGCACCACCAAGCCGCTCTTTGCCGATGCTTACCGAAAAAACCGGATTACCGGCAGTGTGCTGCTAATTGATGAAGCTACGCACGTCACCGTTGCGGCCGGGATGATTATTTGATATGACCAAACAAAAAATACTGGTAACCGGAGGAGCCGGATTCATCGGCTCCAACCTGGTTAAAGCCTTGTTGCGCGATGAGCGCGTAGGATTTGTGCGCGTACTCGACAACTTGTCCAATGGCCATCGCCATAATATCGAAGAGTTTCTCGAGGACGATCGCTTTGAGTTTTTCGAAGGCGATATCCGCGATTACAATACCGTGTTGCAGGCTTGCAAGGATATAGACCTCGTATCGCATCAGGCAGCGCTGGGCTCGGTTCCTCGTTCGATCCAGTCGCCACTTACCACCAATGATGTGAATGTAAGCGGTACCCTCAATGTCTTTACGGCCGTAAAGGATTTGGGGGTAAAAAGAGTGGTTTTTGCAGCATCCTCCAGTACATACGGAGACAGCCAGGCCTCTCCAAAACGAGAGGATGTTACCGGACAGCCGATTTCGCCTTATGCGGTGACCAAACTGGTAAACGAACTCTATGCCCGGGTTTATGGCGAGCTCTATGGTATGAAATACATCGGCCTGCGGTACTTTAATGTCTTCGGACCCAAGCAGGATCCACATGGAGCCTACGCGGCGGTGATTCCGCTCTTTATGAAAGCTATTGTGGAAAACCATTCACCGCTTATTCATGGAGACGGAATGCAATCGCGGGATTTTACCTATGTGGAAAATGCGGTTCAGGCCAATCTCAAAGCGCTTTTCACCGAAAGGGAAGACGCACTAAACGAAATTTACAACATTGCCTGTGGTACCAAGACGAGCGTATTGGACTTGTATTCCATGCTCGCTGAAATCGCCGGTTCCGACCTCAAGCCGGAGCATGGCCCTACCCGGGCTGGTGATGTAAGACACAGCCTGGCTGATATTTCTAAAGCCAAAAACTACCTGGAGTATCATCCGGAATACGCTGTTTCTGAAGGGCTGGCAGAAACCTTTAAATGGTACCGGGGAGAACATTCCTAAATCAAAGTCTATGAGTTCCGTCTTTACGATAGCGGAAATTGGGCAGGCACACGATGGCAGCCTTGGTATGGCACATGCCTATATTGATGCAGTTGCCAGGACTGGCGTGCGTGCCATCAAGTTTCAAACCCATATAGCTGATGCGGAAAGCAGTTCTTTCGAACCCTTTCGCGTGAAGTTTTCCCGGCAGGACAAAACGCGTATCGACTACTGGAGGCGGATGGAATTTACCGAAGAACAGTGGGTGGGTTTAAAGGAACATTGCGATGAGGTCGGACTGGAATTTATCAGTTCTCCTTTTAGTAATGCCGCTGTGGAATTGCTGGAAAGAATCGGAGTAAAACGATACAAAGTAGGATCCGGGGAAGTAAACAATTTCCTTTTGCTCGAAAAGATCAGCAGAACGAATAAACCGGTGATCATCTCCTCGGGCATGAGTTCTTTTGCCGAGCTGGATAAAACCACCGATTTTCTACGGAGCCGGAAAAGCGATTTTTCAATCCTGCAATGCACAACTTCTTATCCGACCAGGCCGGAGCAATATGGATTGAATGTGATCCGGGAACTGAAAGAACGCTATGGCGTTCCTGTCGGTTTTTCAGACCATTCGGCACACATTGAAACCTGTCTGGCAGCCTTTGTGCTGGGTGCGGAAATTCTGGAGTTTCATGTGGTTTTCAATAAGGAAATGTTTGGTCCGGATACCAAATCATCCCTTACCATGGCCGAAACCAGCCAGCTTCAGCAGGCACTTGATAAATTGGCGGTCGCACTGGACAGCCCGATCAATAAGACAGATAATTCGGCTTTCGCCGAATTGAAAAGCATATTTGAAAAATCACTTTCGGTCAATAAATCCCTGCCAGCAGGGCATGTGATTTCCTTTGAAGACCTCGAAGCCAAAAAACCGAAAGGATATGGAATTGCAGCCAGCAAATACGAGGAAGTGATCGGAAAAAGACTGCGCCACTCCTTAGACCAATGGGACTTTCTTAACGTAGAAGATCTGGAATGAAGACCAAGCGAAAAATCTGTGCGGTTGTAACGGCGCGTCCGTCTTACAGCCGGATAAAAACGGCCCTGGAAGCGATCAAGGATCATCCCGATCTGGAATTGCAACTTGTTATCGCCGGGTCGGCGCTCTTAGACCGTTATGGAAATGCGGTCAATTTTATCGAGCGGGAAGGTTTCGAAATAGCTGAAAAGGTATTCATGGTTTTGGAAGGCGAAAATCCGACCTCCATGGCCAAGACAACCGGTCTGGGTGTTATGGAGCTGGCCAGCACTTTTTACAAACTGCAGCCCGATGCCGTCATTACCATTGCCGATCGTTATGAAACGATTGCAACAAGTATTGCAGCCTCCTACCAGAATATTCCCCTGATCCACATACAGGGCGGAGAAGTGACAGGAAATATTGATGAGAAAGTAAGACATGCAAACACCAAGCTGGCTGATATTCATCTGGTATCCAGTGAGGATTCCAGAGAACGAGTAATTAAAATGGGCGAAGAACCGACTCAGGTATTTAATACCGGTTGTCCTTCCATAGATCTTGCCCGCCAAATTGCCGAACATCCGGAAATGGATTTTGACCCCATCAAAAAGTATGGGGGTGTCGGCAAGGTCATCGATTGGCAAAAGGGATACATTGTAGTACTCCAACATCCCGTAACGACAGAGTATCATTCGGCAAGAGCCGATATAAGCAAAACACTGGAAGCTGTCCACGAACTGGACATCCCTACTTTCTGGTTTTGGCCAAATGTAGATGCCGGCTCAGACGGTACTTCTTCCGGCATCCGCAGCTTCCGGGAAAACCAGCATCCGCAGAATATCCATTTCTTTAAAAATATGGAGCCGACGGATTTCCTTCGATTGATTTACAACAGCAATTGCCTGGTGGGGAATTCCAGCGTGGGCATTCGCGAATGTTCTTATTTGGGGGTACCTGTCGTCAACATCGGCAGCCGTCAGCACCGAAGATTGCGGGGAGTCAATGTACTGGATGTAGCCTATGACAAAACAGCCATCAAGGAAGGAATTTTAGAACGCATCCAACGAAAAGGAAATGCAGGAGAAGAGATTTATGGCGACGGCTATTCAGGGCAAAAGATTGCTCAAATCCTGGCCGAGATTCCTTTGAGTTACCATAAAACCATTGTTTACTGATGAGAGTGCTGGGAGTAATACCGGCCCGCGGAGGGTCAAAAGGTGTACCGGGAAAAAACATCAAGGATCTGGGCGGGAAGCCCCTGATTGCCTATACCATTGAAGCAGCCAGAGATTCCAAACTGGATCGCTGTATCGTCTCCACAGATGATGATGAAATCGCATCCATTAGCCGGGACTGGGGCGGACAAGTACCCTTTCTACGTCCGGCTGAAATGGCTACTGATTCGGCGAAAGCCCTGCCAGCCATCCGGCATGCACTGGAAATGGCCGAAAAAGAAGAAGGCAGTACCTACGATGCGGTGATGGTTTTACAACCAACAACACCTTTCCGCCGTGCTGCGGATATTGATGAAGCCATTGATATGCTTAAATCAACCAATGCAGATAGCGTGATAAGTGTAGTTGATGTAGAAGGACACCATCCGGCACGAATGAAATACCTGGAAGACGGCCGACTGATCGACCCCCCTTTTTGCGAAGCAGTGGAAAATCAACCCCGTCAGGAACTTCGTCCGATGTATCTCCGAAACGGAGTCATTTACCTGACCCGAAAGACTGTTCTATTAGAGGGAACCTTCAAAGGCAAAGATTGCCGGGCCATGGTAATGGATAGCAAACGTTCTATAAATATCGATACACCGCTGGATTTTCAAATGGCGGAATTTTTGGTCGATAAAATAAATCTGGATTGAGACTCCTCCATTTGGAACCGGAGCGCTATGGTCCGGGCCTGAGACAAAAGCTGGCCGCCCGCTGCCGGGTAGATTATAAACCCCTAAAGGATAAAAAGGGTCTCTTGCAAGCACTTGCCGCGGAAGAATATGAAGCCCTGATCGTTTCTATCGGGATTCCGATTGATCAGGAAGTTTTTGATGCTGCCCGCTCCTTAAAATACATTGTGAGTCCGACGACCGGCCTCAATCACATAGATATGGAAACGGCTCATAGTCGCCGTATAAAAGTTATTAGCCTCAAGGGCGAAAGTGATTTCCTGGCCAACATCCAGAGTACTTCCGAACTGACCTGGGGGTTGTTGCTGAGTCTCATTCGGCAAATACCTGCTGCTGCCGAATCCGTAAATGATGGTAATTGGCATAGAGAGCGATTCCTGGGTATGGAACTAAACGGACATACACTCGGCATTCTGGGCTATGGCCGACTGGGGCGTATTGTAGCCGGATATGGTCTGGCGTTTGGCATGAAGGTAGTGGTCTGTGATACAAATGCGGCTCAGGTGGAAAACCTTCCGGATGGCATACAAGCCACAGATCTGAAAACGCTATTGGCTGAATCAGATGTGTTGAGCCTCCATATTGATTACAAAGCAGAAAACCATCATTTTATTTCCGAAGAAGTTTTGCAGCAAACCAAGCCCGGACTCATTCTTCTCAATACAGCCAGGGGAGAAGTCGTTGACGAAGCCGCCCTGTTGAAATACTTGAAATCGGGTCACCTGAAAGGAGCGGCATTGGATGTGTTGGAAGGAGACAGCAGTTGGGAAGGTAAAGTAGGGCCCCATCCGCTAATCGAATATTCCCGGGAACATAAAAATCTATTGATCAGTCCGCACATAGGAGGCTATGCCTGGGAATCCATTTATCGGACCCGTTCCTTTATAATCGACAAGTTTTTTGAGGTTCTGGAAAACACCTCCCATGAAAGCTAAAGCTACAGACATATGTTATGTGGTTTCACACGGGTTTGCTTCACGCATGGTATTCCAGACCGGATTGCTAAAGAAACTGGGTGAAGCCGGCAAAAGCACTGCTCTCATTGCTCCGGACGCTGAAGATGAAAACCTCCGGGCATTTTGCGAAGCACAGGAGGTTGACCTTTACGCTTATTCCCCCTCGCGCGATTTTTTCAGCATGGATTACCTCTTTAAGCGGAAGTATTTCCTGGAAGATATCCGTAATAATCCGGCACTATGGGCCAAGCATTTAAACGTGATAAAAGGCCCTAAAAGCAGGAACCCTTACTTCTGGATTGCCCCGTATTTGTACTATCAGGTCTATCGACTGATAAAGACATTTCCGGGTATTCGGCGTCGTTTCCGTCAAAAGGAAGCCCGGAAAATGCATTCGGCGAAAGCCAAAGAGCTTTTGAAAAAGGTCAATCCCGGTTTATTGGTGGCAACTTACCCCATAAACCTAAGCGAAGCGCGCTTGCTTCAGGCAGCCAAAGAGCTGGAGATTCCAACGGTTATTCACCTCTTGAGTTGGGACAATATCACCTGCAAAGGGCAATTTCCGGTGCTGGCAGATTATTATGTTGCCTGGGGACCCATCATGAAGGAAGAACTCCAGGCATATTATCAGGTGCCGGAGGAAAAGATATATATCTGCGGGGTTCCCCACTTTGATGCACATTTTGAAGTATCCAAAAACCCAGACCCGGAGAAGCATCTTCGCCAGCTTGGCCTGGATCCTGCGAAGCCATACATTTTTACGGCGATGAGTTCGCCCGTCTTTTTTCCAAAAGGGATGGAAGTAATTGAGTGGATGGCGGCCCGATTGGAAGCCGGAGATTTTGGAGAGGATATGCAATTGATTGTACGTCCTCATCCGCAAAATGTGCAGGGCGGCATGGCAGACCTTAGTTGGATTGCCCGCCTTGATGCCGTTAAATCTAAACGGGTTTCTATTGATTATCCGAGCCTGGTAAAGAGTAAACTCCCCTGGAGTATGCAGGAAAAAGACATGCTTCGGTTGTCGAACCTGCTGGCTGGCTGCCGAGTGAGTGTCAACTTTGCCTCAACCGTTTCGATTGATGCGCTCATGGCCGATAAACCGGTGATCGTGATTGGATTTGATGACGAAAACAGCCTCCCCTGGCATCGCTCCGGACGACGCTGCATGGAATACATTCATTTTGCCAAACTGATAGAAACAGGTGGGGTGAAAGTTGCCGACAGCTTCGAGCGCTTGCACGACCTGCTAAATCGATACATCAACAACCCGGAAGCAGATCGAGCGGCGCGCGATGTTGCTGTTGAGCGGGAGTGCGGGGCAAGAGACGGAAAAGCAACTCAGCGAGTTTCAGAAGCCCTGCAGGATATACTGGAAAAAACAGAAATCGGACTTTCTAAAAGTGTGGTGGATGGATAAGGCGTTTAATCCTTTCGTCGTGTATGGAGCTTCCAAATCCGGAACAACCTGGCTGCAAAAAATACTGGACAGCCATCCGGAAGTACGCTGTCATTTTCAGCTGCAGTTGTTTCCTTTTCTGAGTGAAAAAGGCAAGGTTTCGGTCTCTGCACGAGTAGCATTGAGTAAACTGAAAAGCCCGTTCAAGTCTGTATTTAAGGACAACAAAAAAGAGCGGGAATACTGGGTGCGATTGCGTTATCTGCAGATGTTGAGACCGGTATTGGAGCGAGAAACCGCAACCTTAAAGCAACGGTTTTCCGAGCAGGAAGATCAGCAATACCTCGACCAACTGCTACTGGATACCTATCGATCCATAACACCATTTTTTCTGAAAGACCAGCCGGCAAAAGCATACGGCCTGAAGTCGACCACCGATCTGGAATTCCTGTTTCGGGTTTTCCCGCAGGCCCGGGTGATCAGCATCGTTCGCGACGGGAGGGATGTGGTAACTTCCAAGCGGTTTCACATGCGCCGCCGGGGAGCATATTATCTGGGGGAAGAAAAATACGCCTGGCATCGATGGCTCAATCGCTTTTTTCCAAGTCGTCTGTTGTTGCAAAAATTAAATGCTCGTTTTGGATTATTGGGATCTGAATATTATCAGGAACTTGATCCCGAAAATATGTCATTTACGGAAGCCTCTCTGGAAAAGTTTGCCAGAGATTGGGCGATGACAACCCGTTTTATACGCAACTTTCAGGAAAGGTATCCCGAGCAGTTTCTGCTTGTAAATTACGAGTCGCTAAAGTCTGAACCAATAGAAAGCATTCGATCCATCCTTCAGTTTTTGGAAGTGGATGATTCGGATGAAGTAATTGCCGAAGTTCGGGCAGCTACCGATTTTGCCCGATTAAAGGGCGATACGAAGGACGGCTTTTTCCGCAAGGGAAAGCCCGGAGACTGGAAGAATTATTTCCGGGAAATCGATAAGGAGCGATTTAAGAAATATACCGGTGACCTACTGGTTGACCTGGGATACGAAAAGGATCAATCGTGGTAGATTCGGCACCATTCTTTATCATCGGAACGCCCCGGTCCGGCACCACTCTTTTATCGGTGCTGTTGGGGAATCATCCGGCCATATATATTGACGGCGATTCGGTGGGATTGTCCCTGGTGCGCGACTTTCGTCGAATGAAATCCGCCTGGCAGAACAAGCCGCTACAGGATAAAAAAGCGCTTTGGAGTCGTATTTGTAAAAGCAGTTATAAACAAAGGCTGGACCGCATTTTTGATGCGGAGAAGTTGGAGGCATACCCCCATTTTCAACAGTATCTCACTGGGTCTTTGCAGGCTTTCGCCGAAAGGCACAACAAGAAAATATGGGGCGATAAAACCCCGGAACTGATCCACCATTTGCCCGAGATATTGGAGCTGTTTCCGGAGGCGCGTTTCATCCAGATGGTTCGAGACAGCCGACCGAATGTCAGCAGCCTGGTGAAGCGGCAATACTACCCCTTGTCGCTCGCGACGCAATACTGGAAAGATATCAACGGACTGGGCCTTTACTACCGGAATTTGATGCCGGAAAACCGGTTCAGGATATTGAAATACGAAGACCTGCTGACACAGCCGGAAGAGTCGATTAAAGAGATTTGCGCATTCCTGAAAATACCTTTTGAGGCTGAAATTTTGGATTTGGATCGATCGGAAGCAACCGGCTCAAAGGATTCTTATGTGCAATCCAGTATCCGAGCCGACAAACTGGAAGCCTGGCGAAAAACGCTGGGAGAAAAGGACATCCGGAAAATTGAATCCATCTGCGCAGACACCATGGAGGCGTTGGATTATCCCAGAGACATTTTTAAAGATTCGGCGAAAGCCAGATCCCTTTCAGCCTGGAAACAGTTTTGGCTCCGTCAGCAATTAATCTTCCGAATGCTTTTCAAAGGGCGTCGCGAAGTGATGATCGATCGGAAACTGATCAGGCAAAAGATATCCCTGAAAGTGCGTTTGAAGAACTTTCTTTTCGCGACTGTAAAACAATTCTTTTCCGAGGATTTTATCCGTGCATTTAAGCGATGAAGCAACCGGTTATTCATATAGGCTATAATAAAACAGGAAGCACCTGGTTGCAGGAGGAATTGTTTCCCCGGCGCGAGATTGGCTTTCTCTCTTTCATGGAAATGGAAGCCCGGGTGAATATTTACCGGAGTCTGGTAAAACAACACGCCCTTTCTTTTGACGGGGAGTCTGTTTTGGGGTTTTATCAGCAGAAAATTGGATCTCTAGATAACAAAGGATTACAGCCCGTATTTTCCTGTGAGCGCTTTTCAGGAGACCCGCATTCCGGCGGTTATGATACCAAAGAAATTGCCGATCGAATCAAGCGCTTATTTCCCAATGCACGGATCATTCTCGTTGTACGGGAGCAGAAAAGCATGCTGATGAGCACCTTCAGTCAGTACATTCGAGCGGGAGGGGTTCGTCGGTTAAAATACTACATGAAACCCCCGAAAAGAGGCAACCGGAGGGTACCGATGTTTGAGTATGAGTATTTTGAATACCATCATCTGGTGCAATATTACCAACAGCTGTTTGGCAAAGAAAATATGCTGGTTTTGCCGTTCGAATGGTTGAAGACCGATCCCGAGCGATACATAAGAACCCTGGTTACTTTCAGCGGACTGGAAATCGATGAAGCCACGCTGTCTAATTTACCTTTCCGAAAAAAAGTAAACCGCGGGTACGGAGCAGCCACCCTTTTCCTGAAAAGAATATACAATCGCTTTTTCCTGGACAACGGATTGAATCCCGGGGCATTTATCCATTTGCCATACCGAGCCGAAAAGTGGATGGTTGCCATCGGTAGATTTGCAGACAGACTTATTCCGGGGTTTATTCAGGAACGACAAAAGAAAAAACGGAAGGATTTTATCCACAAAAAATGTGCGGGCCGCTATACAAAAAGCAATCAAATTTTGGCAGAAATCACCGGATTGGATCTCAAGTCCCTGGGATATGACTGTTAGTTATAGATGAAATATTCCCAATCAATTTTTTCAATTTCTAAAGCATGAAACGTTCACTTTTAGATCAGGTATTGCACAAAGATCGGTTTATCGGTCGAAGCTTTATCAAAGCGGAAACGCCTCGTCGCGAGCAGCTTATGAAATTTCGGGAATGGGCCAACCGGCAGACGCTGGAAAAGAGGCAGCAAACAGCCCGGCAGCTAACCGCATCTGCTGCATTCAGCATCCCCGAAGAGGATGGATTTTTGTTTGTGGCGAAATCCGATTTTCCGGAGATACCGGAAATGATCAGCCAGGCCAGAGCAATTACAGCCAGTCAGGATCCGGAAGCTTTACGACGAAATAAAAAAGAGCAACTGTTGACCGGCTTGTTGAAAAAGCAGGAACTAAGTTTAGATTCTCCTTTTGTCAAATTTGTATTGCGGGAAGAAATCGCTGCCACAGCAGCCAATTATCTGGGGGTAATGCCGGTATTGGGACGAATAGATGTGTGGTATTCCAAAGCCAGCACCGAACTGTCAAATAGTCAGCTGCATCACTGTGACTTTGAGTCCATGCGGCAACTCAAGCTTTTTATATATGTAACGGAGGTAACGGATAAAACAGGCCCCCTTGTTGTAATGAAGGCTTCCGACTCAGAGCGGGTCAGAAATCAGATCCATTACCGTTACGGACAAAAAGTGAAAGATGAGATTATTGATCCGTTGGTGGCTCCGGATCAGTTGTTTAAAGCTGTCGGATCTCCGGGGGCGATGGTTTTTGGAGACACCTCCCGCTGTTTTCACTACGGAAGTCGAGTAGCCGGTGAATCGGAATCACGCACAGTGATTATGGTTCAATTTTTACGACCTCAGGCATTTTCATTGCCCTTGAAAATGATCGGCAATAGTCCGTATGCCTGGTTGTCAAAGCCCGATCTGCCGGCTTATCAACGTCAATTGCTTGGAGCAGAATGATTTTCAATAATTAAGGTGTTGATCTAATGTCAGGCACAAGAAAATCGCTGGGTAATTTTTTTACCCTCTTATTTTTGTTTCCGCTAACCATCGCGGTAAACATCATCGTGACTCGTATTCTGGGTCCGAGTGAAAAAGGAATATTTTCCTTCCTGCTACTTTTGGGGGAGTCAATGCTTCCCATTTTATATCTGGGATTTGGTGTAGGCATCATCTACTTCCTTAGTGCTGAAAAGTACAAGGCCCCACAAGTTGCTTTGAGTTTGTTGATGATTGGTTTGGTGAAGGGGATCCTCATTACAGGCATCATTTATTTGTTGTGGTCCAATCAATGGCTCGGACAAACAGCCAAAGAGATACCTCCGGAAGCCATGCTCCCGATATTGGCGGTTCTGCCATTGAGCGGGATACAAACCATGACCAAGCAGCTGTTTAAAGGCTGCTCGCAATTTGGTTTGCTGAATATCATAACGCTGGCAGATCAGATCAGTAATGCCTTGCTTTTGCTGGGACTGGTTGTATTTACCGAATTTGCCTTGTTGGGAGCCGTATGGGCGGTAGTGATTAAAAAGATTATTGCCACGATGGTGATTCTCTTTATTTTGTTTCGGAAGCACCGTCCAGTTTGGAGCATTAACCTGGCCTTCATAAAAGATTGTTACAGGTATGGTTTAAAGGCCTGGGTGGGGAATATGGCTACCAGAGCCAATGAAAAGTTTGATCAGTTAATTTTGGGCTTTTTTGCGAGCTCCAATTTGTTGGGATATTATTCTGTCGCCTATTCGCTGATCCGCTTTTTGGGATTCATTCCACAAGCAATAGCACCGGTGCTTTTCAATATGGTTGCCAAAGTTAACGACCTGCAAAAGAGTGCGATAATGCTCGCGCAGATACACCGGATTCTCATCCTCCTGGTTGGTCTGATGGCCATTGGACTGGGAGTATCCGCTTCCTGGTTGATTCCCTGGCTATACGGGGAGGCCTTTAGTCAAGCCGTTGTGCCTGCGATAATCCTGTTGCCCGGAATGTTTGCCTATATGGCTTCTCGTCGGGTGATCAACAAGTTTCTGGCAGCCAATGGCATGCCGGAGAAGCCCAGTATTGTTGAAGGAGTTGGTGCTGTTGTAGGGATGAGCTGTTATCTGACACTGATCCCGGCTTATGACATCATTGGAGCCGCTGTTGGTTCAACCGCTGCTTACCTGGTATCAACCGGTGTAGCCCATTATTTCTTTAACAGGCTGATTCCAAAAGGTACTGTAAGTATGTTTAAGATAAGCATGTCTGATATTCGCTGGCTATTGGATCGTTTGATGTCGAGTTCTGGGTTCCTCCGTAAATTCCTAAAAAGATAATACGCAGAAAGATGTCGAAAAAAGTCTTTCCAAACGCTGTTCCCCTATACCGCAAACTGCTTTTCAGGACCTGGGATAAGTGGACTGCTCCATTGAGGGCCCTCCCTGATTTTTTGGTCATTGGTGTACAGAAAGGCGGTACGTCTTCCTTGTATAGATATCTGGCTCAGCATCCGGATATTCAGATGCCTTTTCGAAAGCAGTTACACTATTTTGACCGGTATCCGAATCCTACAGCCAAAAGCTATCAGAAGGCTTTTCCGCTCAAAATGTCTTTGGGAAATAAAATGACCTTTGAGGCGACGCCCTATTATATTTTTCATCCGATGGTACCGGAGCGGGTCCATCAGCTATTACCTGAAATGAAGTTGGTCATGATGTTTCGCGACCCTATTGATCGGGCGTATTCTCATTATCAAATGAAAAAAGCACAGGGCTGGGAAAGTGTGCCCACCTTCAAAGAAGCGCTGGAATTGGAGGAAAGCAGGCTACAGCCGGAACTGGATAAAATGGCTGCTGATCCAAATTATTACAGCCGTGCCCACCGCAATTTTAGTTACCGAAGCCGGGGCCATTATGCGGAGCAGTTGGAGCGATGGCTCAGGTATTTTCCGATGGAACAAATGTTGATTCTGAATAGCGAGGATTTTTTTGCCGATCCAATGGATGCCTTGAATCAGGTTTATGAGTTTGTTGGATTATCTTCTTTTACGCCGCCTGATTTGAAGGCTTATAATTCGAGGGAATATGCTTCCCTGGATCCGGAGGTACGTGCTGAACTTCAAGCGCATTATCGCCCGCACAATGAAAAGTTATTTGACCTGATTGGACGGCGTTTTGACTGGGATTAATACCATTACAAAAAAGGGAAATTAGAATTTATGATCGCAGAACTTACAACTGATCGCTTACAGGATACCGATTATACCGTACTCTATGATTTTTCGGCAAGTTCTGATACCCTCCTGATTGTTTTTTCAGGAGTTGGTTTGGGAATCGGTGTTCCCTATTTTGAATTTCTCCGAACCGTAGAGGAATTTAATGTCTTGAAGATTTTTGTACGAGACAACCGAAAGTCCTGGTACCACGGGGGAATTATTGGATTGGGCGATACCATTGATGAAAGCCTGCCTCCATTGAAGAAACTCATTCGCGAAAGCGGGGCAAAAAAAGTAGTAACCCTTGGCAACTCCATGGGGGGCTATGCAGCAATTCTTTATGCTGTTTTGCTGGAAGCCGATGAAGTGCTGGCTTTTGCACCAACTACTTTTGCAAATTGGAAAAACCGGTTTAAATACTGGGATCACCGGGGGCATTTTAAGTACCTCAAGAATGCGATCAAAAAACCATTTAAGTATTACGATCTGCTGAAAGTTCCGGGCATAGAAAAACCGAAGATCAATATCTTTTTCGATACGGATTATCGCACGGATCGTTCCCATGCCCAACATCTGGGCAACTCCTTAGCAAATGTGCAATTGCATCGTTTTAACGGGGGCAAACACAAAGTGATCAAGAACATTAAAAACAGTGGAAGGCTCCGGGAAATTCTGGAGTCTGCTTTAACCTGACAGCCTTAAAGCTTACTTAGAGCTTGTTCGGGTTTTACACTTTGGGCTGCACTTGCCAAATTTTGCACTGCACTTTGTTATTCTTCAGTCGCTTAGCTTTGGCTAGGCTCCTTCATCATGCCTCGTTCAGTACAAAATTTTGAGGCGTTCGCTCCAAAAGCAAATCCCGAACAAGCTCTTACTTCACTGATTTTCGAATAGAATCAAAACCTAATAAAAAAGATAAATTATGAAAACAGCCCTGGTGTGTGGTGCTGGTGGGTTCATTGGCGGCCACCTTATGAACCGCTTAAAGAATGAAGGTTATTGGGTACGCGGTGTCGACCTGAAACACAATGAGTTTGGAAACAATAATGCCGATGATTTTGTGATTGGCGATTTGCGGGACCCCCGCGTTTGCGAGTCTCTTTTTGATCGTCAGATTGATGAAGTATATCAACTGGCCGCCGATATGGGCGGTGCGGGATATATCTTTACTGGTGAGCATGATGCGGCTGTAATGCACAATTCGGCAACCATCAACCTGAATATGGCTGAAACAGCCAGACTAAAAGGTGTTAAAAAGATCTTCTATTCTTCTTCCGCCTGTATGTATCCCGAATACAATCAACTGGATCCGGACAACCCGAAATGTTCGGAGGACTCTGCTTATCCGGCAATGCCAGACAGCGAGTATGGTTGGGAGAAGCTTTTCAGCGAAAGGCTTTATCTGTCTTATTACCGCAATTACGGTTTGGAAGTACGGATTGCCCGATTCCACAACATCTTTGGTCCGCAAGGCACCTGGACCGGCGGACGGGAAAAAGCACCGGCAGCTCTTTGCCGCAAGGTGATAGAAGCAGAAAACGGTGGTACAATTGAGATTTGGGGAGACGGCAAACAAACCCGTTCCTTCCTGTATATCGACGAGTGTGTTGAGGGGGTACGCAGACTGATGGAATCAGACTGGACCGGGCCGGTTAACATTGGTTCAGAAGAAATGGTCTCGATCAATGAGTTTGTGGATCTTATTGCTGATGTAGCGAATAAAGAGATTCATAAAAACCATATCGAGGGACCGGAAGGAGTTCGTGGTCGAAATTCAGACAACAAGCTGATCCATGAAAAACTCGGTTGGAAACCTACTCAACCACTTCGGGAGGGTATTGCAAAAACCTATGCCTGGATCGGGGAAGAAGTAGCCGCTGCTGCAGAATAAACAAATAACATGAAGGTTCTTTTTGTCAGCTTTGGCATATTGCCCAATCGGGGGGCCGCCGCTTTTGTCACGGAATCTCTGGCCAACAACTTTGGGCCGGATGAAATGACAGTAGTTGGAGAACGTATTATGGGTTTGGGAACAAACCCGCGCCCGGAAAATGTTCCGCGATACTATTACATACTCTCCAATTTCAGCTGGAAAGGAAGGGGGAAACGATTCTTTCTGCCCTTTCGTTGGTTGATATTTCCATTTGTTGTATTGTGGTTGTCGTGGATCGCGAGGAAAGAAAAATGCGATTATGTGTTGGGGTCGTACCCAGACAACTATTATCTGTACGCATCATATGTGGCGGCGAAATGGATGAAACTTCCTTTTAGTTCCTACTTCCACAATACCTATCTCGAAAACCGAAAACCAGGGTCCATTCACCGATGGTTTGCCGAACGAATACAACCGAAGGTTTTTGATTATTCGGATTATGTATTTGTGATGAGTGAAGGCATGCAGGCATTGTGGGAAGAGCGGTACCCCAATATCAATAAATTTGTACCGCTTATCCATACGTTTGAGGAATGGCCGGTTGCTGAAAACCCGACGGATGTAAGTGCCATTAAGGAGCGCTATGACTTTTTGTTGATTGGGAATTTCAACAACTCCAATGTGGAATCCACTGCCAGGTTGGTCCATGCCCTGAAAAAGGATGAGCGGATCAACATCAAAATGTTTACGCATGTACCCAGGTCATTATTGCAAATGCGGGGTATAGATGTAGATGCTATTGATTATAGAGGATTTGTTAAGCAGGAAGACTTTTACAAGGAATTGATGGATAATGATGTTTGCGTCCTAACCCATGGGTTTACCGGTGGCTACACCCAAGAAGAATACGAAACAATCTTTCCAACCCGGACCATAAACTTCTTAATTTCAGGCTTGCCCATTTTTGCCCATTCTCCACCATTTGCATTTTTGAGTACCTATTTGAAAAAATACGATTGTGCGGAAGTGGTTGAAGAAGCATCGGAGGAAGCAGTGCTGGAAAGAGCCCGGTTTTTATTAGATCATCCGGAACGGCGTGTAGAATTGGCAGCTAATGCCCGAAAAGCTGCCGCTCAGTTTTACGGCCCCAATGTAGCAGCTAATTTAAAGGAAAAGCTATTGAATGCCCGAAGCTAAGCACATACCTTTAATTAAGGAAACAGGAGAAAATAATTGGTTTTTCCTGTTGTTTTGTTGCTATGTTTTTCTGGCTCCTTTTGAAGACCTGTTGGAGTATCTGTATGGAATAAAAACGGTATTCAAGCCTTATCGGCTTTTTGGAATTATCATTCTTCTGACAGGCTTTTTTAAGGATTTCAGTAAGAAACCTTTTTTCGTTTTCAAGTATGACCTGTACATTACGCTGTTTCTGGTTTATGGAATAGTGTATACGATATTCTTGTATTCCATAGGCAACAGTATTGGTTTTGGAAACTTTGTAAGCACCCAACTTCAGACGGTTTTCCTGTTTTTGATTCTGTTGACTTTTAAGAGAATGGATTTTACCTATCGGCAAATGCAAATCATTCTCTGGTGTATGGTGGCAGGAATCTTCATCAATAGTCTGATTATTGTTCTGGACTTTTACGTACTACACCTTTCTTCCCGGGAAAAGGGCTTATCGGATAATCCAAACTATGCCGCATACGGAATGGTAATTGCTGCGAATTACCTGCTGTATCATGTAATGAAAAACAAGTTTAAAATCTTTAGTGTGAAGAACTTGATTTTCATAGCGATGATCATCATTTTGTTTTTCACCATTCTGGCAACCGGATCGCGGGGAGGATTTCTGTTGTTTCTCGGCAGTTTTTTCCTGATGCTTTTTGTGCTGAGTTCTACCAAAGCCAAAAGGCAAATGTTGCCGATGGTCGGCGTCTTACTGCTGCTGTTGGTAAATACCCCACAGTTTCAGACACTAACCAGTAAAGCCACTACCTTCAACCGATTGAAAGGAGCAACTCAGGATATTCGGATTCCATTGGCACAGGCAGGCTTCAACGCTATCGAGGATAGTGGAGGAATGGGAGTAGGTGTTGCTCAAATGTTACATCGACCAACCTTTGCCAAATATATTGCTCCGGTAGATAGAAACCTGGTGTATGCTATTGAAGTAAGAGACAAGGGGTTAAGTTTGCACAATTTGTATATTGAAGTAATGGCTGAAACCGGGTTTATTGGACTGGGATTAATGTTGTTTTACTTTTATCAGATTTTTAAATTTCAGTGGCAGAACTTTCGTCGCAACCTTGCCTATCAGGGCTTTCATCAATTTGCACTGGTAAGCTTCATTTGCTTACTGGTATTTGGAATTGGAGGAAAAGGCTTGTTGGGAGCACTCTTTTGGTTTGTGATAACCTATTGCTCAAAGGTCTTTCTACCCGATTACAGACCATTCTCTAAACCCACTATAGAGGTTGAAAAATGAGGCATCAACCATTTTTGTGTTTTATCCATATCGAAAAAGCGGGGGGTATGACCACCCATCAAATATTTCATCACCTTCTTACCGGATATATTTCTCCGCATCCGGGATTTGGAGAACACTTTTCTGCGAGTGATCTGGATAAGTTGAGGCGAAGCATTCCCTTGCAGGTCAGTGGAATCGGTGGCCACCGGATGGGGGCTTTTTTAAACTATGAATCTGTCATTAAGGAGCCGATCTTTTACACCACTTTTCTACGAGATCCAATTGCCCGCTATATGTCGAGCATAAACTGGAAAAAGTATGTAATGAAGCAGGATTGGACACCGGAGTCTTATGGGGAAGAAACTTTTTACCACAATTTCCAATGTTTCCGAATTTGCGGGGAAAGATCCTTTGAAAAAGCAAAAAGCATCATCTTGAATAAATTTGGATTTGTAGGCTTAATGGAAGCATTTAACCCTTCCCTGATGTTGTTGAAAGACAAGCTATGCCTGGGCAATAATGATTGGCGATACACCAAAGAAAATATTCAGGAGTATGGGGAGAAAAAGATTCGATGGGAAGACCTGAACCCCAAAACTCAAGCGAAATACCTGGAAAACAATAAAGAAGATATTCGTCTCTATAATTTTGTGAAAGACGAACTTTGGCCGCAATACAAATCAGGTTATAAAGGAAATCTCGAGGCAGATATTGTTAAGTTTGAAGAGTCGCTCAAAAATTTTGAATTACCAAAAACGCGATTTTTGAAACATAAAGCCAGCAATTGGTTGTTAGGCCGGGTAATTCAACCCCTGCTTTTTGGACAACAAAAACCCGTTCGATAATAGATATATGAAGATTTTAATAACAGGCACGGCTGGATTTATCGGTTATCACCTAACCAAAAGATTGTTGGAAGGGGGGCAGTTTGATGTTGTCGGCCTGGACAATGTCAATGCGTACTACGATACAGAACTAAAAAGAGCTCGACTAAAAGCACTGGGAGTTGATGCCAGTATGGCTAAGCCCAATAAAATGTGCCAGAGCACAACCTTTGATTCCCTGCGCTTTGTACGGATGAACCTGGAAGATGAGAAAGCTATCGAAAGTCTATTCCTCCAGGAAAAGTTTGATTATGTGATTCACCTGGCAGCTCAGGCCGGCGTACGTTATAGCCTGGAAGCCCCGAGAAGCTATATAAAAAGCAATGTGCTTGGCTTCCTGAATATTCTGGAAGGTTGTCGACTAACCGATGTCAAGCACCTGATTTATGCCAGCAGTTCCAGTATTTATGGGCAAAACACCAATGTGCCCTTTTCGGAAACAGATCGGGTCGATCATCCGGTTAGTTTATATGCGGCATCAAAACGGAGCGATGAATTAATGGCCTATTCCTACAGCCATCTTTTTGGCATTCCCTGCACCGGATTGCGCTTTTTTACGGTATATGGTTCCTTTGGCCGGCCCGATATGGCCTATTTCATATTTACTAAAAAGATCCTCAACGAAGAACCCATTCAGGTTTTCAATCACGGTAAAATGAAGCGCGATTTCACTTTCGTGGATGATATTACACAGGCTGTGGAAAAACTGATTCCCAACGCCCCAAAAGGAAGTGGTTTTGATCCGGAAAAACAGCAAAGTACGCCTCCGTTTTCCGTCTATAATATCGGCAACAACAACCCGGTTGAAATCATGCAGTTCATCCATACCCTGGAGGAATTGCTGAATAAAAAAGCTATCTTAGAAATGAAGCCTATGCAGCCCGGGGATGTAGAAATGACCTATGCAGATACTACAGCCTTATACAAACATATAGGGTATCAGCCCAACACCTTATTAAAGGATGGGCTAAAAGAATTTGTCGATTGGTTTAAGCATTACTATCAAACCGATAAACGAACAACATGAAAAAAGAATTTGCACACTTGTTATGTTGTCCCGAATGTAAAAGCGATCTGAATCTTAAAATTGAATAAGAAGACGCTACCGGAAAGCAGATTATATCGGGATCACTCAGGTGCTCAAATTCAAATTGTATTAAGGTTTATCCGATAAATAAGCGGGTGCCCCGCTTTGTAGAGCACGGTAAATATGCCAGGTCCTTTGGCAAACAATGGCAAACATTCGCCAAAACCCAACTCGATACTGCTCAGATATAAGAATCCGAATTGAGATGGGATTCAGAACTCGACTGGCAGAAGTCTGAAGTAAAGGATAAGCTGGTCATTGAATTCGGTTCTGGTGCCGGCCGCTTTGTAGATATAGTCAGCCGCCGGGGAGCAAAATGGGCTGTGGGAGTAGATATTACCGGAGCCGTTGATGCTGCGATGGACAATCTGGGAGATCGCCCGAATGTGATTTTTGTGCAGGCAGATTTTTTTAAGCTTCCTTTCCGGGAAGGTACGTTTGACAATGCTTACTCTATTGGCGTGTTGCATCACACACCAGACCCTGAGACCGCTTTTCACAACATGACCAAAATCGTAAATGAAGAGGGGTTGGTCGGCTTAAGTGTATATGAGATTTCTTTATACCCCAGACCCAACAGGAATACACTCAAAGTAGTTACTAAAGACTTATTGTGGACCCTAAACCTTTGGCGTTGCGAATTCTTTAGATTCTTTACTTCGCGAATGCCGGAAGGTTTGTTTTTGGCCTATTGCAAATACTTCGTTCCCATTCTCCACTACATCAACAAAGTTCCGATCCTTCGTTACATACGTTACCTGTTTCCGAGCACCTGTTATCGAACTTTGCCGGTGGAGTGGTCTATGCTGGACACCCATGATTCTTACGCGACAAAGATCGTACACCAATACCGACACAAGGATATTTTCCAATGGTTCCTGAAAGCGAAGTTGTTTAATATTGTTGTCCATAATGGCAGAGCCGGATGGGTAAGCCTTACCGGATCTAAAAAAGAAAAACCCTATCAACACGAGCGTTATGTGGTTGCCTCTCCGGGCATTCCGGGTACCTGATCGCGATCGTATTCTATGTGTGGAATTTGCGGAATAATTGATACCAGCCAAAGCCTGGATCCTGGTAAAAGGGATCAGTGGGTTCAGCAAATGAATGAAGCCATTCGGCATCGGGGGCCCGATGAAGCAGGTTACCGTTCGTCTGCTTCTGCCTGTCTGGCCATGCGCCGTCTGGCCATAATTGACCTCCAATCCGGGCAGCAACCCATCTACAATCCCGATCGAAGTATTTCGGTTTTTTTTAACGGGGAGATCTATAACTTCCAGGAGTGGCGGGATACCCTCGAAAAAGAAGGCGATTCGTTTTATACCCATTCCGATACGGAAGTGATCGTGCATCTTTATCAGAAGTTCGGAATGGAAGGGATGCTGCAGCGCCTGAAAGGAATGTTTGCCCTGGTCATCCACGACGAGCGAGACAACACCTTCTATCTGGCCAGAGACAGATTCGGCGAAAAGCCGCTTTTTTACCATCAAAAGGAGGGCAAGCTTTTCTTTTCAAGTGAGGTGAAATCCTTGCTGGAGGTACCGGCCATTCCCCGACAATTGAATGAGGAGGCACTGAGCTATTACCTCCGCTTAACGATGGTGCCCGAGCCCCTTACTTTACTTCGGGAAGTGCACAGCCTGAAACCGGGACATTATCTAAAAAAGGAAGGCAATGACTGGGTCCAAAAAGCCTGGTTTCAACCAGATTATTCGGGAAAAGAAATCATCCACTCTGAAGCGGAAGCCAAAGAATATATTGCCCCTTTGCTGGAAAAGGCCGTTCGTCGGCAAATGATAAGCGATGTGCCCTTGGGGGCATTCTTGTCGGGAGGGATCGATTCAAGTAGCATCGTCGCGCTGATGCAGGAAAACAGTGCCGAACCGATCAAAACGTTCACCGTACGATTTGAAGAATCCACCTACGACGAAAGTCCGATTGCCCGGAAAGTTGCCCAACATCTGGGCACGGATCACACAGAAATAAGCATTCCAAATCAGGACTTTTCAGAAGATCTGTTCTGGAAGTTGATCGATCATACCGGCATTCCCTTTCCGGATTCATCGACGATTCCGTCCTATCTGATTACCCGCGAGATTCGCTCGCATGTTACCGTTGCTCTTTCGGGCGATGGCGGTGATGAGCTTTTTGGAGGTTATCCCATTTTCCAGTGGTGGCCAAAGATTGCTCGCTTGCAAAAAACACCAACTTTCCTTCGGCAACTTGCCATGACGGGGGTCAATTTGGGCCGTCAAATTCCCAGAGCTGCCTCCTCCTCCCTGCTTAGAAAAGCGGGGAGAGCGCTGGAAGCGGCTCAATATGAAGAAGAAGAACTGGGTATGGCTATCCAGGAGATGTTTAGCCCGGCAGATTTGAAGAGCTTGTTCGGCCAGCCCTTTCAAATGCCTCAGCCCAATTTACTGGCAAATCTTCCTCCGGCTTTCGCCGAATGGTCGGAGGTGCGGAAAGCAATGTACTACCGGCTTACTTTCAATTTGCCACTGGATATGCTGGTAAAAGTTGATCGAATGAGTATGGCAAACTCTCTGGAAGTAAGAGCACCCTTTCTGGACCCGGATCTTTACGAGGGAAGTACCAGACTGGCAGATGATTTGCTGATCCAAAACGGAAAGGGAAAGCACCTGATCCGCGAGATCATGCGGGACAAATTGCCCGAGGTGGTATTCAACCACCCAAAAACCGGCTTTAGCATCCCGCTGCATCAGTATCAGAATGCAGCATTTGAAAAACTGGCAGCATCGCTGTTTCAACCCAAAAATCCAATTTACAGCCTCTTTGATCCGTCAGGCTTGCAGGCTGTTGTTCAAAACGGATTGCGCCAAAAATCAGATACGGCCCGGCAAAGTGTTTTTCGATCCAGCCATCAGTTGTGGAGTCTGATGCAGTTGTTTGGCTGGGCGCAACGATTTAATGTACAAGTCGGATGAAGATCGTATTCGTAGGAGGCTTTAAAAAGTCAGGCAAAAGTGGCCATGTAGGCGGACAGGTTTTCGCCTGTACCAGCTTGCTGGAAAGCGAGTGGGGAGAAAAAATGGATTGGGTGCTGATCGATAGCATGGCTGAAACCAATATGAAGCGTTCCTTCAGAAAACGACTATGGCAGGCAGTAAAGCGATTCCGGATTTTCAATAAAGGAATTCGCCAGCCGGGAGTGGATGCTGCTTTGATATTCTGTTCTGCCGGTTTTAGCTTTATCGAAAAAGGAATGATGGTTTTGGCGGCCAAAAGAAAAGGATTACCGGTCGTTCTGGCACCGCGCTCCGGCCTGGTACATGTAACCATAGACCCTTCTGCCTGGAAACGTTGGTTTGCAAAAAGGGTGGTTGGAAAAGCCGACCGCATTATATGTCAAAGCAATTACTGGAAATCCTACTATCAAAAGCTTGGTGGCGGACCGGATTCTAAATATCCAATCATTAATAACTGGATCAATTCGGTACCCTACTACTCGGTAGAAAAAGAGCGAAAGGATCACGAAGGACCAAATATCAAAGTCTTATTTCTGGGCTGGATCAATAAAAATAAAGGCGTTTTTGACCTGCTCGATGCAGCCAAAATACTGAAGGACGAGCCCGTCGAATTTGTGGTCGGAGGCAATGGAACCCATTTTGAAGAAGCTTGTACCTTCGTGCGCACCCACGACTTACACAAGGTACGCATGGCCAGCTGGATAAAAGGCGAAGCAAAAACGCAAGCCTTAATGGATTCGGATGTGTTTATCCTGCCTTCCTATCTGGAAGGTTATCCCAATGCGCTGCTCGAGGCAATGATGTCCCGCCTGTGTTGTATCGCCACCAATATTACTTCCATCCCGGATCTGATCACAGATGGTGAGACCGGATGGATCGTAGAACCGGGACAGGGAGATCAGATTGCCGAAGTACTAAAAAAGCTTTCAGATAATCCTGCACTCAGGCTTAAAACAGCCAGAGCCGGTTTTGAAAAAGTCAGGGAAAACAACAACCTGGACCGGGCAGTATTGAAAATGGAAAAACTCTTTGAAGAACTTATAAGCTGATATGAAGATTATCAATGTCGTCGGGGCCCGCCCCAATTTTATGAAAGTAGCTCCGCTCCACCGGGAATTTTCCAGCAGGCCGGGCATCGAATCACTGGTCCTGCATACAGGACAGCATTACGATGCCCGCATGAGCAAGGTGTTTTTTGAGCAACTCGAATTACCCGAGCCCCATTATTATCTGGGCGTGGGCGGAGGAACCCATACGACGCAGACAGCAGGTATCATGCTGAAATTTGAAGAGGTTGTCGATAAAGAAAAGCCCGATGTGGTGCTGGTTGTAGGTGATGTCAACTCCACCATTGCCTGCGCCCTGGTAGCCGTCAAAAATAACATTCCCGTTGTCCATGTGGAAGCTGGCCTCCGTAGTGGAGACCGCAAAATGCCCGAAGAAATAAACCGCATCCTGACAGACAGTATCTCCGATCAGCTTTTTGTTACCGAACAAAGCGGATTAGTACATCTCGCTTCCGAGGGAGTAGCAGAAGAAAAAATACACTTCTGTGGCAATGTGATGATCGATTCTTTAGTCGGCTTTCGCCGAAAGGCAGATAAAGTATCCATCCTGCAAGAGCTGAAACTGGATCGGGGAAACTACGTTCTCATGACCATGCACCGCCCGGCCAATGTCGATAACAAGGAAGGGCTGGAAAAGATCCTGCAGATGATCCGCGAGATTAGTAAGGACTGTCCGATTGTGTTTCCTGTCCATCCGCGCACCGAGAATAATCTAAAAAAGTTTGACCTCTACGGGGCACTGGAATCTATCTCCGGCGTACACCTGTTGGGGCCACTCGGATACCTCGAATTTTTACACCTGATGGAGCGGGCAAAACTCATCCTGACCGATAGCGGGGGGATACAGGAAGAAACTACCTTCCTGCAAGTGCCCTGCCTGACATTTCGGGATTCAACCGAGCGACCTATTACAACTCTGATCGGCACCAATACCCTGCTGGCAGACCTCGATCCGGATGAAGCAATAAGGCAATTCAGGATGGTCCTCTCCGGAACGTACAAAAATGGAAGTATTCCACCATTTTGGGATGGAAAAGCATCGGCTCGAATTGCAGATATCCTGGAATCTAAATACAACAACTAGCACTTGAAACAACTGATCCAACACCTCAAGTCGGGACAAACCGAATTGGCAGATGTGCCGGTTCCAAAGGTTGTACCCGGCCACCTGCTGATCCGTTCTACCCGATCCCTCGTTTCGCTGGGAACCGAGCGCATGCTTGTCGAGTTTGGCAAAGCCGGACTTATAGCCAAAGCCAGACAGCAACCGGAAAAGGTCAAACAAGTGCTCGACAAAATGCGCACGGATGGAATCGTTCCCACCCTGGAAGCAGTTTTCAATAAACTGGACACCCCTTTGCCCCTTGGGTATTGTAATGCCGGTATCGTAGAAGCGGTAGGAGAAGGCGTTCAGGGTTTTCGTGTCGGAGACCGGGTAGCTTCCAATGGACAACATGCCGAATTCAATTGCATACCCCAAAACCTGGTAGCCCGTATTCCGGATGGCGTTAGCGATGATGAAGCTGCTTTTACCGTTATCTCAGCGATTGGTTTGCAGGGAATGCGCCTCTTTGAACCCACTTTTGGAGAAACCGTTTGTGTGATCGGACTGGGATTGATCGGTCAGATTACTGCACAACTTTTGCGGGCCAACGGCTGCCGCGTCATCGGAGTGGATCTCGATCCGGAAAAACTGGCTCTTGCCAAAAAGTTTGGCGTCATTCCGGTGCAGGCAGGACAGGCAGATCCTGTTGCACTGGCAAAAGACCTCACAGGAGGAACAGGTGTGGATGGTGTCATAATTACCGCTTCCGCGAAAGGAAATACCATACTGTCTCAATCCGCCAACATGTGTCGCAAGCGGGGGCGGATTATTTTGGTAGGGATTGTCGGGCTGGAGATTAACCGCGCCGAATTTTACGAAAAAGAACTGAGTTTTCAGGTTTCCTGCTCCTATGGTCCGGGCCGCTATGATGATAAATATGAGCTCAAAGGTCAGGATTATCCGCTTCCCTATGTGCGCTGGACCGAGAAACGGAATTTTGAAGCCATCCTTCAGGCAATTGCTTCGGGTCAACTCGACGTGAAATCCCTGATCACGGAAGAAACAGATCTGGAAAACTTCCGGGAAATTTACGGGGACATGAAAAAAAGCGGCTCCATTGCGAGCCTGCTTAAATACCGGTCAGATGCCTTACTCAGCCATTGGATTGAAACCCCGGAAGTACCTTTTTCCGGCGGTCCGGGCATCGGCATCATTGGCGCTGGCAACTATACCCGTATGGCTATGCTGCCCATGTTGAAAAAGCTGGCTGCACCAATTCGGTCCATTGCCAGTTTTCGGGGGCTGAATGCATCTCTTTTAGCTCGTAAATACAATATCCCTGAAAACACTACCGATTACAAAAGCATACTTGGTGATTCGGAAACCGGCTTGTTGTTGATTACAACCCGCCCGGGAGATCATGCTCAAATGGCTATTGAAGGTCTCAAAGCGGGAAAAGACGTATTTGTAGAAAAACCCCTGGCTATTTTTCCGGAAGAACTGAAGGCCGTAAGCCAGGTTGCCCGGGAAAAAAAGCAGGTGTTGACAGTGGGTTTTAACCGGCGGTTTAGTCCGCACACCCAAATTCTGAAAAAATACCTGGATCCTAAAGCTCCCAAGGTGCTTACCTTTAATATGAACGCCGGCTATATTCCACCTGAATCCTGGATACACGATCGCAATATCGGTGGCGGGCGTATCCTGGGTGAGGCCTGTCATTTGGTTGATTTGCTCCTGTATCTGAGTGGCAGTAAAATCACCGAAGTCTGTATGCAGGCCTTAGGCGAAAACCCCAACGAAACGACCGATTCTGCCAGCATCCAGCTGCGCTTTGAAAACGGAGATATCGGGGTTGCCAATTACTTCTCAACGGGAAGCAAATCCTATTCGAAGGAAAGAGTTGAAGTACACAGTCAGGGCAAAAGCCTGATTGTCGATAATTTCCGGGAAACAAAAGGATATGGTGTATCCGGCTTTCGCCGAAAAAAGACCCGGCTCGATAAGGGCCATTCCGCACAGTTTGGAAAGCTGATCGATCATTGGAAGAACAAAAAAGAACCCATTATTCCGTTGGATGAAATCCTACATGTCCACCAGGCGATGTTTGCCGCACTGGAATCTTTGAAGAGCGGTCGCTGGGAATCAGTTGGCGAGTGATTTTATTAGCTACTGGCGAAAGGCACCCGGGGAGTCGCTGTGTGCCTCCTTCGTCGGCTCTAGGCTGGGGAGTACATTACCTTCGGCATCCCGATAACTATCGGGAGGGGAGTTGCTTGCCTGCTCCTACGTCGCATGCTTGCGCGGGGAGGGGAATTGTGTTTCGAAGACACCATGTAGGATTCCATCCTCGCCGTTGGCGAGGAAAATAACCTGGTATATGGCTTCGAAGGATAAAGCTTCTCCCCACGAGGCTCAGCAGGAGACGAGTAACTCCCCAGGCATGCGGCAGGCAAGCCGCTCCCCCGCCGATGCGCCAGAGGCGCAGAGGAGATCTCCCCCCTTCAACTAACAGGAAATAGTACCTTTTGAATCCAAAAACACTCTGGAAAGTTTACCGCCAAATGGGCAGCCAATATGCGCTGTTTCGGGCGGGCTATGAACTTAAGCGAAAGCTTGGCATCCTGCGGAGCGAATACCCCCTTGATCCGGCTCCGGAGACCTTTGTAACCCTCAGGGACTGGCAGCGAGCAGCGCCTCCTTTCTTTTTTGACAGCCGGGAACATCTGGACATAAGTCCATTCGGAAAAAATGGAAAGCCAGACCCAAAATTGAAGCAAAAAGTCGCCGACCTCAAGGCCGGGAAAATGACTTACTTCAACGGAGAACAACTGGAAATTGGACAGCACTACGACTGGTTAAGCAATCCGCTAACCAGCTACCGATACGATTCTTCCAATCACTGGACACAGATAGCCGACCTGGATCCGGATGCCGGGGATATAAAATACGTTTGGGAAAAATCCCGCTTCTGTTATTTATACGATCTCATCCGTTACGATTATCATTATGGAGAAGATCAGTCGGAGTATGTTTGGTCTGAAATGGAATCCTGGATGGATGCCAATCCGATCAACTGCGGACCAAATTTTCGCTGCAGCCAGGAGATCGCCTTGCGTTGTCTAAACTGGACATTCGCCTTGTATTACTACCGCTATTCGGATATTTGGACAGAGGAGCGATTTCAGCGTGTCATGCATTACATCTACTGGAGCTTTCGGCATGTGTATTCCAATATTCGTTTCTCCCTGATCAGTGTGCGAAACAACCACGCTATGAGCGAGGCAGCCGGACTTTGGTTTGCCGGACTCTTGTTTCCCTTTTTTCCGGAAGCTTCCGTGTGGAGAACAGAAGGTAAAAAATGGCTGGAGGGGGAAATACAGTACCAGATCTATGAAGACGGCAGCTATCTCCAACACAGCCACAACTACCACCGGGTCGTTATGCAAATGCTGACCTGGGCATTTTACCTGGGAGATCTCCACAGAGACCTGCTTTCGGTGAAAGCCGAAAAACGCATTCGCAAAAGCCTGGAGTTTTTATACCTGCATCAGGTTCGGGAGAATGGCTTTTTACCCAATTACGGAGCCAACGATGGCGCGCTCTTTTTTCCGCTCAATGATTGCGAGTACCGGGATTACCGACCAGCGCTCAATGCCCTGTACTTCTTCCTGGAAGGCAAACATCTTTACGCGGAAGGCCCCTGGCAGGAAGACGCTTTCTGGTATTCGGGCAGCAAGCGCACCGACTGTGACCTGGACAAACAAGCCGTCAGTAAATACGGTACGTTCACTTTTGAGGAAGGCGGTTATTATCTGAACCGAAAAAACGACAGTCTGCTGAGTATCCGCTGTGCCAGTTTCCGGGATCGTCCGGCACAAGCCGATAACCTCCATATGGACCTTTGGTATAAAGGCGAAAACATCTTCCGCGATGCCGGGGTGTATCGCTACAATACCACCCCATTCTGGAAAGCCTGGTACAATGGTACAGCTGCTCACAATACGGTAGCAATGGGCAATTACGACCAGATGGAAAAAGGGCCTCGATTTATCTGGCTGCACTGGTCGGAAATGCAGTTTGTAGAATGGAAGGAAGAGGCTGACCGCTGGATTTTTTACGGAAGGATCAATGCCTTCAAGCATATGGGTAAATACAATACCCATGCCCGAAAAGTAAGTATCCTAAAACAGAAACCAACATGGATTGTAGAAGACACGGTCTCTCATGGTATGCATTTTCCCATGCGGCAATACTGGCATCCCGGTCCGGCTTTCGAAAAATTTGGCTTCAGCCTGGAAGCCGTTGATGCTGGGGGCAAAGTGTTGGAGAAAAAGCAAACCGACGGCTGGTATTCCGAAACCTACGGACTTAAAGAGTCTGCACCCTCCTGGTATTTTGAAACTGATTTTAAGAAGATAAAAACGACTATCCGAGCGACCCAATGAATATTCTGTTGATACACCAGACATTTCTGGAGCTTGATACCGGCGGCGGATCCCGATTTAACGAAACTACTCGTCTTTGGGAAGCGGCCGGCCATGATATTACCGTAATTGCCGGGATGCGACACCACTATACCGGCAAGAATTTGCGACCGGAATACGACGGGAAGTATGTCTACAAAGACAAACATCCCGTAAATCGTACGGTCATTCGAACCCATATGTCTAAAGGCTATGCCCGCAGTTTTGTGGGACGATTGATTGGGTATTTTTCATTCGTTATCTCCAGTCTATTTGCCGGATTGTTTTATGCCCGCCGCAAATATGATTTGATTCTTGCTACTTCACCCCCTCTGTTTGTGGGCATAAGTGCCTGGCTATTATCGGTCTTTAAATGGAAACCGCTGGTCTTTGAAGTCAGAGACTTATGGCCCGAATCAGCTATTGATGCCGGGGTGTTGAAGAATAAACTGGCGATCTGGGCCATGTATCGCCTGGAGCACTTTTTGTACAAGCGAGCGAAGCTGATTGTGGTACTTACACCGGCATTCGAGCGAAAGCTCATAGAAAATAAAAACATCCCGCCCGAAAAGATCCTGATGCTTCCGAATGCAGCCGATTTTTCTTTATCTGAGAAAGTGCGGAATAATTTTGATCGGGAGGCCTTTCGGCGAAAGCTGGATTGGACAGATAAAACCGTGATCATTTATGTAGGGGCGCACGGCGTTGCCAATCACCTGATCCAGATCGTAGAAACAGCGGAGCGCCTGAAAGGAACCCGGGCGCATTTTGCTTTACTCGGTGGCGGCATGCAAAAAGAGATGCTCCGGGAAGAGGCAGAAAAGCGGGAACTGGATAATATTGAATTTCTGGATTATGTGCCGAAAGAAACAGTATTTCGCTACATATTGGCTGCTGATATTGGAGCATCTGTATTAAAGAAAGCCGATACCTTTAAGACGATTTATTCCAACAAGACTTTTGATTATATGAGTTGCAAAAAACCGATCCTCATGGTCATTGACGGAGTGAGCCGGGAACTGGTGGAGAAAGCCGGTTGCGGCACCTTTGTTCGTCCCGAGGATCCGGAAGATTTTGCAGAAAAAGTGCGGGATTATCTGCAACTTGAAGAATCGGAGTTGCAGCGGCAGGGAGAAGCCGGATACCGCTACGCCCGGGACCATTTTGACCGGGAGAAACTGGCGATGGAGTATTTGGAGCGATTGCAGAAAATTTCCCGCTAGGTATTGGGGAGTCGCTGCGTGCCTCCTTCGTCGGCCCTTCGCTGGGGAGTACATCGCCTTCGGCTATGTTGGGGAGTTACTTGTCTCCTTCGGAGCCTCGTGGGG
>JAAEZH010000025.1:0-17575 GCA_018222965.1 Bacteroidota bacterium | reverse complement strand
ACATCGCCTTCGGCTATGTTGGGGAGTTACTTGTCTCCTTCGGAGCCTCGTGGGGAGAGGTATTTCGATGAGAAGGTATCAGGGAGGTTAATTTCCTCGCCGTAGGCGAGGAAGAAACACTCCCAAAAGTACCTTTGGGGGAAAGCCCTCTCCCCGCGCCATGCTCTGTAGCCAAAGGCGAAAGAGGATAAGCAACTCCCCAGGCATGCCGAAGGCAAGACGCTCCCCCGACGACTTTCGCCGCAGGCGAAAAGGAGAACTCCCCGCTTTCCAGGGAGCGAAAAGATCAACGAATATTTATGGCATGCCATAAGTTTATACATCAATCCAATTTAGGACTATGAAAAAGATATGCATTATTGGAACCGGTGGCTTTGCCAAAGAAGTATTGCTGATCATTTACGACCTGAGGAGAATGCATGAAGTGGCTTGTTTTATGGAACCGGATGATGTTTGGCAAGAGCGAAGCATCATGGACATCCCGGTAAGACCTCAAAGTGAATTTGATGCTTCCTTTCACACCGCAAGCATCGGAATCGGCAATTCTATGATCCGTGAAAAAGTAACCCAACAACTGCCTGCTGAAACGAAGTATGAAACCCTTATTTCTCCAAAAGCGTCCTGGTCGCCCTGGAATGAAGCCGGCGAAGGAAGTGTGGTTTGTGCCGGAGCTATCGCTACTGTAGGCGTAAAACTGGGAAAACACGTACATGTAAATCTCTTAACTACCATCGGCCACGATGCCGTACTGGAAGATTTTGTTACGACCACCACATCGGTAAGCATCAGCGGCGATTGTGTGTTGGGCCGACATTCCTACTGGGGCAATCAATCGACCATAAGACAAGGATTAAAAGTTTGCGAAGGTGCGATTATCGGAATGGGCGGTGTGGTTGTCAAGGATATTACCGAACCGGGGACCTATGTAGGCATCCCGGCGAAGAAAATTAAATAACAGCAACAAGAACAAAACCAATTCTAATATGAATGTACTCGTTACCGGCGGTGCCGGTTATATCGGATCCGTCCTGGTGCGCCAATTGCTTGACCACGGTCATGCCGTTCGCGTGATTGACTCACTCAAGTGGGGAGGTGATGCCCTGTATGATGTCGTACAGCACCCAGACTTTGAATTTTTAAAAGGGGATATCCGCAAAGAAGGAGATGTGCTTTTGGCCGTCCAGGGAATGGATGCGGTGGTACATTTGGCTGCTATCGTTGGAGATCCGGCCTGCTCCAAATTTTCGGAAGAAGCGAAACAAACAAACTGGACCGCTTCCATAGACTTATTTGAAAAAGCAGAGGCTGCTGGCGTAAAGCGGTTTGTCTTTGCATCTACTTGTTCCAATTACGGCAAAATGTCTGATCCTTCTGCTTTTGTGCATGAAGATTCGGAATTGCGACCGGTTTCGCTTTACGCGGAATTGAAGGTGAAGTTTGAAGACTACATCCTCAACAAAAGGAAGGACACCAATATGTGCTCCACCGCCCTGCGTTTCTCAACGGTTTATGGCTTTTCACCTCGAATCCGTTTCGACCTTACAGTAAATGAGTTTACCCGTAATGTAACCCTCGGCGAAGTGCAGGAAATTTGGGGTGCCCAGTTCTGGCGGCCTTATTGCCATGTGGACGATCTGGCCGGTTCAGCTATTCTGGTTTTGGAATCGCCCGAAGAAAAAGTACGTGCAGATGTATTCAATGTAGGCGATACAGCAGAAAATTACCAAAAGGGAATGATCATGGAGGAGATTCAAAAAGTGATTCCCGAAGCAGGTGTGAAGTATGTGGAAAAAACCGAAGATCCCCGCGATTACCGGGTGAATTTTAGCAAGATCAAAGAAAGACTTGGTTTCGAGATCACTAAAACGGTTCCGGAAGGAATTGTCGAGATCCACAAGCTGGTAAAGTCTGGCATCATTGTCGATCCGCATGCCCAGAAGTTTCGGAATATCTAGGGTGTCGGGGAGTCGCTGCGTGCCTCCTTCGTCGGTCCTTGGCTGGGGAGCACATCGCCTTCGGCTATGTTGGGGAGTTACTTGTCTCCTTCGGAGCCTCGTGGGGAGAGGTATTTCGATGAGAAGGTATCAGGGAGGTTAATTTCCTCGCCGTAGGCGAGGAAGAAACACTCCCAAAAGTACCTTTGGGGGAAAGCCCTCTCCCCGCGCCATGCTCTGTAGCCAAAGGCGAAAGAGGATAAGCAACTCCCCAGACTCTGGCACCCGTAAAATACCTCAATAAACTAACAACTAAACGATCTAATTATGATCCTACTCTCCGGTCCGAATATTTCCGGCAATGAATGGAAATATGTAAAAGACTGTTTGGACACAGCCTGGGTTTCCTCCGTCGGTTCGTATGTCAACCAATTTGAGGAAATGGTAGCCGATTTTGCCGGCGCTAAATACGGGGTGGCAACTTCCAGCGGAACGACCGCCTTACACATTGCACTTATGTTGGCCGGGGTAGAGCGCGACGATTATGTGATCGCTCCCAATGTCACTTTTGTGGCGAGCATAAATGCGATTGCTTATACCGCTGCCCAACCAATTTTGGTCGATGTAGATCCGGGAAACTGGCAAATGGATTTGGATTTGCTTCAGGATTTTTTGGAAACTAAGACCAAAATGAAATCAGGAACCTGCTACTTAAAAGCGGATCAGCGCCGAATTCGGGCCATCCTTCCCGTGCATGTGCTTGGCAACATAGGTGATATGCCCCGACTTATGGAACTGGCCGAAAGATTTGGACTGGAAGTTGTGGAAGATGCAACCGAATCTTTGGGGTCCTATTATGATGGTAAACACGCAGGTAGTTTTGGCAAAATGGGTTGCTTCAGTTTCAACGGCAACAAAATCATTACCTGTGGCGGGGGAGGCGTCATTGTAACCGACAACGAAGCGCTCGCAGCAAAAGCCAGACATCTCACTACCCAGGCTAAAGCGGATTCCTTTGAGTATTATCACGACGAGATCGGCTATAATTATCGCCTGGTGAATGTATCGGCTGCGATAGGCGTGGCACAAATGGAGCAGCTTCCCGGATTTATCGAAAGGAAAAAAGAGATTGCTGCATTCTACCGGGAGAATCTGGGGAAATTGCCAGGGATTTCTTTCCAGGAAGTACTCCCGGAAGTAGATCCAAACTGGTGGTTATTTACGATTCGAACAGACAAGCAGCAGGAAATTTTGAAGGTTCTGAATGAAAATAAAATGCAATCGCGTCCCTTCTGGATACCGATGAATCAACTGCCCATGTTTAGGGATGCTATCTACGTACAGGAAAAAGATCAATCCAACGCGATTTATAAATCTTGCCTGAGCATTCCCTGTTCAACCAACATTACGGATGAGCAATTGAATCAAATTGTGGGTAAAATCTCGGAGCTGTATTAACCACAATCCGTTTTAGATCGCAACGGGTGGAGCGGTTTTAGAATCTAGTGTTTCAGGTCGGGCTGGCAGGCTGGGGAAAATCTTCCAGACCAATTCATTCTTAGGGAAGAAAATGGACCATGCGGTCAATCCGATTATCAGCAAGTCGGTAGTCATGGAGGCGTGCTCCTTGTACCAAACTTCCACCTGTCCTTTGTATGGGATGATGTACAATTGATAAAATTCGTGCGGATCCATTTCTGATCGGGAAACAAAATCCTGTTCGTCTCGGAAAATGATAGAGCCGATACCGGTAAGTCCTGGTTTTGAATAACTGATCTCCTTTTGAACATCTTCCGGGTAACGCAGAAAGTCGCGCGGAATCAATGGCCGGGGTCCAACCAGACTCATATCTCCCTTAATTATATTGATCAGTTGGGGTAGTTCGTTGATCTTGGATATTCGCAAAAAGGAACCAATGAGGGTTACTCTGGGGTCTTCGCGCAAAGTGATGGTGCCTGTCCCCATGTTTTCACTGTTTTTCAACATGGTCGCAAACTTCCAAACGCTAAATTCTTTTCGGTGCTTACCCATTCGTTTTTGGAAGTAGAATACTTCTTTTTCCGCGGTGAAACGCAGTAGAATCGCAATGGGAAGCAATAATGGCAGCAATAGAATTAACAGAATTGAAGCTGCCAGGAAATCAAATATTCTTTTAGAGATCAGATACATATTCAGATCGTGGTTTGGGGGTTTGTGGGGCTATTTTGTTTTCTTCTTCGAATAGTGAGCTGATCGATTTTTAATCAATTCAACGCCATCCTCTGAAGGATCTGTTCTCATTTTGGTTTTAGAAGGGAGTACTATTTGGGGTATTATCCATAATAGTGCTTCCGGAAAACGGAATTAAAATACAAAGTGAGAATACTGGATTAGGTGATAGGCTGTTTATTTTGATCTTCATCTCATTGGATGAAATCAATTACATTTTTAAGGCTGGAAATGGCAGGATAGGGCGGAAAATTATTCTTCCGCCAATGGGTTCTCTTTAGAAAATAAGAACCCGAAAAATGGTTTTAATGGATCACCGTATTCTCTCTCTCTGCATGCAAATTAAGCCTTTTAAACTAATAATGCAAGATTTCCGACATTTTCAAATTGGTGTAAAATCAACTGTATCCCCTTCTTATTTGAAGACAGGGAATGAATAAATTGAAAAATTTATTTCGGATTCAATCGGCTTCCGGTTTCCTGGGTAATGTGCTCGTTACCTTCTCGGGAGCAGCCGGTGCCTCTCTAATCAGTTTGTTGCTGACTCCGGTCGTAACCCGATTATTTGATCCGGATGACTTTGGGCGCTTGTCCTTTCTGATCGTACTGACAACCAATCTGGGATTGGTTAGCACCATGGCTTTTCCACAGGCACTGGTGGTTGCCAAAAGTCGCTCCGTGTTTTACCAGTTGGTACGTATCAGCCTGTTGTTGTTGTGCGTGTGGATATTGTTGATTGCGGGCTTCAGTTGGACATGGGGGATGGATTTGTTGCCCGTTTTCAACATGCAGGCTATTGGCCGGTTTATTTGGTTTTTGCCTTTGCTGGTATTGCTCAATGAATTAAACCGGATCGGGCTAAATTGGAATGTACGCCGCAAGCGCTTTCGCGCGAATGCTGCTGCTGCTTTGGCTAATAATGCCGGGATGCGCCTCAGCCAAATCGTATACGGATTGCTATACACCCCGGGCTTTTTCGGACTCCTGCAGGGCAACCTCCTGGCTTATTTTTTGCGGGTAATGCTCTTGTTTAGAAATCAGTGGCGAGAGTTTTACCGCTTGTTTTTCCGGATTCGCCTAAGCGCATTGAAACCGGTAGTTTGGCAATTTCGCAATTACCCGCGCTGGGTTTTTCCGGCCGTAATGATCGACGCCATCTCAGCTGCGTTGCCGGTTTACCTGCTGGCCGTTTATTATGATGCAACTGTCGTTGGGCACTTTTCCTTCGCGCAAAGCCTGCTAAACCATCCTTACGTGATGCTCAGTGCTTCTGTGATGCCAGTTTTCTTTCAGCGGGCCAACGAATTATACCAGGAAGGACTTCCCCGCTTGCAGAAGTTTGTGCAAAACATCTATTACCGGCTGCTCGTATTGGGCGCTGTCGTTTTTGGCGCAGCGGTATTCTTCAGCGACTTGCTTCTTCCCCTGATCTTTGGCAGCAAATGGGCCGTTTCCGGCGTTTTTGCGGGGAGCCTGGCAATATATTTCAGTTTTCGATTTATTGCAGTTCCGCTTATGCCGGTTTTCCGGGTACTACGAAAGGAACCCTACGACTTCATCAGCAGCGGTGGCCAGTTTATCTTCAGAACCCTGAGTCTGGTATACGGTGTCTGGTATTTATCGCCAGAGCAGACCATTTTACTATTTAGTGTGGCGGGATCCATTCCCTGTATCATCAGCATACTTCTGGTCTTTCGACTAATAAAACAAAGGGTGTGGCCGATAATCTGGAGAAGCTTCCTCATATTTGCAGCCGCTTTTGGTGCGTTCTGGGGATTGAGGATGTTGTTTTAGGGGAGTCGCAGCGTGCCTCCTTCGTCGGCCCTTGGCCGGGGAGTACATCGCCTTCGGCTATGTTGGGGAGTTGCTCGTCTCCTTCGGAGCCTCGCAGGGGAGAGGTTTTTTTCAATTAGACCGTGTAGAGGTATTACTTACTCGCCAGAGGCGAGTAAAACAACCTCCATGGTGTTATTTTAAGATAAAGTTCCCTCCCCGCAAGGATGCGACGTAGGAGCAGACGAGCAACTCCCCAGATTGACCGAAGGGCAATCGCTCCCCATGCGAGGACCGACGAAGGAGGGACAAGACGACTCCCCCTCAGCGATAAACAAACAAAATGAATGAACCCAATTAAAATAGGCATTGTAGGCTACGGCCGCATCGGCAAACGCCATGCAGCCATCATTGAAGGGCACCCGGCAACCCGCTTGGTAGCCGTCTGCGATGTGATTGAGGAAGCATTCGGCGAAAGCCCAAAAAAAGAAATACCCCGCTTTGAAAACCTGGAAAAAATGCTGGCAGAAGGACCGGAAATGGATGTCCTGGCCATCTGTACACCCAATGGCCTACATGCGCCACAGGCCCTGATGGCTCTGAATGCCGGACTGCACGTGCTGTGCGAAAAACCCATGGGACTGCACCGCCGGGAATGCGAGGATGTAATCTCCAAAGCCCTGGATGTATCCCGCAAGGTGTTTTGTGTGATGCAAAACCGATACTCACCGACGGTTGTTTGGTTGAAAGAACTATTGGAGTCGGGTAAATTGGGAGAGATCTTTATGGTACAGATGAACTGCTTCTGGAACCGGGACGATCGATACTATAAAAAGAACGACTGGCACGGAAGTTTAGAACTGGATGGCGGGCCCCTGTTTACCCAGTTCTCTCATTTTGTAGACCTTTTGTATTGGTGTCTGGGAGATATTTCAGACATCAATGCCAATTTTGAAAACTTCAATCATAAGCACAATACCGAGTTTGAAGATTCCGGCCTGGTGCAATTTAAACTGGCCAATGGAGGTTTGGGTAGTATCCAGTACTCCACCTCTGTGTGGGATCAGAACTTTGAGAGCAGCATAACCATCGTAGCCGAAAAAGGCAGCCTCCGTATTGGTGGGCAGTACATGGATCGGGTCGATTACTGCCATATAGAAAATTATGAGATGCCCGAATTACCACCCGCTAATCCCCCAAATGATTACGGCCCCTACAAAGGATCGGCAGCCAATCACCATTATGTATACGAAAACCTCGTAGATGTAATACAGGGCAATGGCGCCATCTCCACCAATGCACTTCAGGGGATGAAAGTAGTAGAGATGATAGAGCGGATATATGCGGGGAGAGAGAAGTGACCTAATATTTCCAGAGAGGTCTTAATTTAAAGAATTACTTTAGTTTTTTATGCAGGAGCAACTGCCAGATACACAACCTAAAAATGAAATCAGCCTTCAGGAAATTTTCCGGATGGCCCAGGACTACTTTTGGGAAGTAGTGAAAAACTGGAAATGGTTGCTGGTATTCATTATACCTCTGAGTGCATTCTATTTGTACAAGGCTGTTTCGGCTCCGGATAAATACCGGGCGAAACTCACCTTTATGGTAAATGACGAAAATTCAAAATCTACCGGATATTCAAGTTTTCTTTCTAACCTAGGACTCGGAATTGGAGCATCAACCGAACACAACTTGGATAAGATTCTGGAACTTTCAAAGTCAAACCTAATCGTACATCGGGTGCTTTTTCGATGGGATACCATAAATGGCCAGCCGGATTATCTGGCTAATCACATGATCAGGGCCTTTGACTACCACGATGAATGGAAAGGGAAATGGCTCGAGGGACTGACCTTTAGTCACGATAGCCTGCCTGCCTTCAGCCGGAAAGAAAACGCAGCTCTTAAGGCCCTTTATAGCGGGTTTACCGGAGCTGGCGGTGAGGGAGGAGCTGTACAGAGTCATTATTCAGAAACTTCAGGGATAATGACGCTGGAAGTTGCCACACCCAATGAGTCATTAAGTTTGTCTATGGCGGATGTATTATTTAACGAATTGAGTGAATACTACATCGAAACGTCCATTGAAAAAAGCAAACAAACCTACGATAGACTGAAAGAAAAGGCCGACTCCGTGAGAGCCGTTTTAGAATCTAAGCAAGTCGCACTGGCAAACTTTGAAGACCGGAATCGGGGGTTAATTACCCAAAGAGCAGCAGTAGAACGACAAAGGTTGCAGGGGGAAGTGCAAATGCTGGCTGTAATGTATTCCGAAACGGTTAGAAATCAGGAGGTGAGTTCTTTCGCTTTAAAAAATGAAACGCCCTTTATCCGTGCTATTGATCGCCCCTTTCCGCCACTTTGGAACCTCAAGCCGAAATGGTATCTTTTGCTGCCAAGAGGGCTGGCTATCGGTGCTATTCTGGGTATCTTTTTTGTATTGGGACGAAAAGTGTATCGCCAGATCCTTAATCCAGAGCCAAGCCGATAAATGAGCCTACGCAACATTGCCCTCAAAGGGATGTTCTGGACCTACCTCGATCAGTTTGGCGGACAGATCATCCAGTTTGCTGTTTCGGTAGTTCTGGCGCGAATTTTACTGCCGGAAGAGTTTGGGATCATTGCCATCCTCATGGTTTTCATTGCCGTATCTAATAGCCTGGTGACAAGTGGATTTGGCCAGGCATTAATCCGTAAAAAGGATGTGGATGAATTGGATTATTCCTCGGTTTTCTACGTCAATTTGATTGTCTCGATTATTGTATATGGCCTATTATACCTTTCCGCGCCATTAATCGCAAACTTCTACGAAGACCCCCGCCTGGTTTCCCTTACAAGGGTAATCGGTTTGGGTACAATAATTGGTGCTTTTAGCCTGGTGCAAACAGCGCGTCTCACCCAACGGATGGATTTCAAAACTCAAATGACAATCCGCATTCCGTCGTTGATTTTGGGCGGAGCTGTTGGGATTTGGGCAGCGCTTAATGGGTACAGCTATTGGAGTTTGGTTATGCAGATGCTCACCACCCAGTTTGTAAGTGTTTTGCAACTGTGGATACGCACCGGTTGGTACCCCAAGCGTATTTTCAGCCTCGATAGGGTCCGTTCCATGTTTGCATTTGGGTCCCGTCTGATGCTCTCGGGTTTGTTGGACACCATATATAAAAACATCTACGTCATTCTAATCGGTAAATACTTTAGCCAGGCTCAGGTTGGGTTTTACAATCGGGCAAATAACACCAAACAGCTCCCGGTATCCAATATCTCCAATGCGCTGACAAAGGTGACTTATCCTCTTTTTGCAAAGATTCAGGATGATGACATTCGCCTGAAGGCGGTTTACAAGCAGATCATGCAACAGGTGATCTTTTGGATCGCTCCTATACTAATTGGAAGTGCCGTTGTGGGAGAACCGCTGTTCCGTTTTGTCTTCACCGAAAAATGGCTGCCTGCTGTTCCTTACTTTCAAGTTCTTTGTATTGTGGGCATCCTTTATCCGTTAAACTCTTACAACCTAAATGTCCTAAAGGTCAAAGGCCGCTCCGATCTGTTTTTACGCCTCGAAGTGATCAAAAAGGTGTTGATTACTATCAGTTTGTTTATAGCGCTTCCATTTGGCGTAATCGGTCTGGTTTGGTCGCAGGTAGCCTTGTCAATCATAGCTTACGGCATCAACTCTTACTATTCCGGTTACTTCATCAATTACGGCATTTGGGAACAAGTCCGCGACATTAGTCCGACGATCCTTAACGCCATTATTATGGGTGCCGGAGTCTGGTTACTTTTGTGGCTTTCGCCGAATTGGCCTGACTGGCTCATTCTATTGCTAAGTGCTATAAGCGGGGCTGTCCTCTATTTTCTCGGCGCCAAGCTGATGCGGCTTTCTGCACTGGATGAGTTTTGGAAGATTGTAAAACGATAATCGTTTGATGCGTTTTACTCCCTCCCTCAGAGATGGAGGGGACTTAAAAATTTCGAATATAGCTCCCCTCTCTTCCTAAGAGTGTCCCGATAAATATCGGGAGGGGGTGAGTTCAAGTAAGCCCCGAATAAAACGTATAAAACAATAACCCCATGATTCCCGTAACCAAACCATTTTTACCGCCCCGCGAAGAATACGATGCCTATGTCGATGGCATCTGGGAACGCAATTGGCTCACCAACAACGGGCCCCTGGTGAATGAGTTGGAATTGCGGCTCAAAGAATACCTGGAGGTACCCAATTTACTCTATGTCAGCAATGGCACTATTGCCCTTCAATTGGCCATAAAAGCACTGGACCTAAAAGGCGAGATTATAACAACGCCTTTCTCCTATGTGGCTACGACGAGCAGCATTGTCTGGGAGGGATGTACGCCTGTTTTTACCGACATTGATCCCAATACACTCAATATTGACCCAACCAAAATAGAGGCTGCGATCACCTCCAAAACTTCGGCTATCCTGGCTACGCATGTGTATGGCAATCCCTGTGATATTGATGCCATTCAGACAATAGCTGACAAACACAATTTGAAAGTCATCTACGATGCGGCGCATTGCTTTGGCACCCTGTACAAAGGAAAAAGTGTATTTGCTTATGGCGATGTAAGTACGGCCAGTTTTCATGCCACCAAAGTCTTTCACACCATCGAAGGCGGGGCGGTTTTTGCCCGGGATCCGGAAGTGTTGAAGCGCATGAGCTACATGCGCAATTTCGGCCACGACGGACCGGAAAAATTCAGTGGTGTTGGTATCAATGGCAAAAACTCCGAGTTTCATGCCGCTATGGGTTTGGTGAACTTGAAGTATGTGGATGAGGTGTTGGAAGAGCGAAAAAGGATATCCCACTATTACGACCAGGCACTCAATGGATTCCCGGCTCGTAAACCGGTTATTACGGCTTCCGCCGAATTTAACTACGCGTACTATCCGCTGGTGTTGGAAAGCGAAGAACTCTTGAAGAAGGTTTTCGAAAAACTAAACCGCCGGGAGATTTTCCCAAGGCGGTACTTTTATCCGAGTCTGGATACGTTGGATTATGTAAAAGAAGGCAACGTGCCACAAACCAGAGACGTTTCAAAAAAAATGATTTGCCTGCCGGTTTTCTCTGGCTTGAGCAACGTAGAAATAAGCCTGGTTTGCAGACAAATGAAATCTGTTCTTTAGTATGCGGCGCACGGCCATCATGCAACCCTATACCTTTCCCTACCTGGGTTATTTTCAACTGATCCATGCTGTGGATACCTTCGTGTTTTACGATGATGTAAACTTCATTAAAGGCGGCTGGATCAATCGAAATCGAATACTGGTATCCGGAAAGGAGCATTTGATAAGTATCCCTTGCGAGAAGGTAAGTCAAAACAAATGGATCAAAGACATTCGCGTAAAGCAAGAAAGAAAGTGGCGGCAAAAACTGCTGAAAACAGTCCGAATGGCTTATGCCAAAGCCCCGTTTTTTAATCGGGTTATTCCGCTTGTTGAGCAGGTTATTCTGCTGGAGGATGTATCTATTTCTGCGATGGCTGCAAGATCAATTGAAGTCAGCGCCAACTATCTGGAGCTGAATAGAGATTTTCAATTTTCGTCTTTGCAATATCCCGAAACCCGGGAAGAAGACCGGGCAGACCGCTTAATTGATATTACCAAAAAGACAGGAGCTAATTTATATGTCAACCCGCAGGGTGGAAAAGAGCTTTATGAAAAAAGCTACTTCGCTTCCAACGGAATCGAATTGCTTTTTAATGAACCACACTTAAAACCCTATCCGCAAGGGACAAAAAAAGACAGTTTTATTCCCGGCCTGTCGATCATAGATTTGATGATGAATTTGCCTCCGGCAGATATTCGGGAGAACTACCTGACTGATTACGAGCTGGAATGAAAGAAACCATCGCCATATTTGGTGTGCCTCGTTCCGGCACCTCCTGGCTGGGCCAAATATTCAACAGCCACCCGGCAGTAGCCTATCGCTTTCAGCCGCTCTTTTCCTATGCCTTTAAAGGTCGGATAAAAAGAGACAGTAGTCCGGAAGAAATTCAAATGTTTTACCAGGAATTACTCAAAACGGATGATCCTTTTGTGTTGCAGAAAACAAACATCAGTGGTCAGAAAACCCGGTCATTCGCAAAAGAAAACCCCAGTCACCTTGTGTGGAAAGAAGTAAGATATCTGCATCTGATTGAAAAGTTACTCCAGGAAACAAATACAAAAATTATTGGCATCCTGCGTCACCCCTGCGCGGTGATCAATTCCTGGATAAAGGCCCCAAAAGAATTTGATCCATCCTGGAGTGTAAAGGAAGAGTGGCGGCTTGCGCCGAAAAAAAATCAAGGTAAAGAAGAAGCGTTTTACGGGTTTGAAAAATGGAAAGAAACCGCCAGTGATTTTTTGCGCTTTCGCGAAAGTTTCCCCAGGCAGTTTAAGCTGGTGATCTATGAAGAATTACACCAAAACCCAATCGACATAACAGAAGATCTTTTTGATTTTAGCAATTTATCTTTTTCAGATCAAACTAATTCCTTTTTGCAAAAGAGCAGCAATACCCCTTCCAATGACCCGTATAGCGTGATGCGCAAAAACCACAAAGCAGACAGTTGGAAGGAGGAGCTGGATGGGGAGATACAACAAACGATTTTGGAGGATGCGTTTTTGAGAAGTATTGACCTTTTTTGAACTCACCCCTAACCCCTCTCTTAGGAAGAGAGGGGGACGCTAATGGAGTTAAAGGCAGGGTTCAATTATTAATTTTATTATTGGAAACAAATAATATTCTAGATTCTTTCACCCCTCTCTTCTCAAGAGAGGGGCCGGGGGTGAGTTCATGACCATTTCCACCATCATACCCTGCTACAATGTAGCCGAGTACATAGAGGCCTGCCTCGATTCGGTCTACTCCCAAAGTTTGTCTCCGGGAGAAGTAATCGCCGTAGATAATAACTCCACCGATGCCACACTGAAAATTTTACAAGCCTACAAAGAAAAAAAGCAGTCCTCCTTAATCATCTTGCAGGAAGGCAAAAAGGGAGCACCCGCGGCTCGAAACAAAGGTTTGCAACAGGCACAGGGCGACTGGATCCAATTCCTGGATGCAGATGACCTGCTGGAGCCCAATAAGCTCAAACACCAGATGAACTTGCTTGAAAAAACAGATAATGAGGTTGCTTTTGTGGCTGCAGCCAGTAAAAAGAAAAAACTGGATGGAAGGATATTGGAAAACACCATCCCGGAGCAGGACCCTTTTCTCAATCTATTCCTTGGCAAACTGGGAAACACCTGTGCCAACCTCTGGAAACGGGAAGCTGTTTTACAAGCCGGCGGCTGGAGCGAAAATCAAAGAAGCAGCCAGGAACCTGATCTAATGTTTCGGCTATTAAAAAATGACGGGAAAGTGCGGGTCGACAATGATCCGCATACGCTAATTCGGGAGCGCCCCAGCGGACAAATATCCGACCAGTCACTCGATAGCAAAATCCGTTTTATGGATCTCCGCTTTCAAATGCTCGAATACTTCAAAGAAAAGCAACCCGGCTTCTACCAAAAACACTACCACCAACTCTGGAATAAAATATACGAGGTGACACTCATGATCTCCTCATACGATGTGGAGCAGGGGTATGCTTATTATCAAAAACTTCCCCGCGATTTCACTCCAACCAGTCTGGTAAAAGGGAAAGTATACAAGACCTTATTGGGTTTTGTTGGTTTTAAGCGTTTAATGCGTTTTACACGTTTTATTCTCCCAAAAACAAACTAACCAACAAAGCCACGCATAAAACCTGTTAAACGAGTAAAACGCATCAAACGAGAACCCCTATCTTTGCATCCATTACAAATCTGATCAAAACCCATGACTCCCAAAGTCTCCGTTTGCATACCCACCTACCAGCATGCCAAATTCATTGGCCAGTGTCTGGACAGTGTGTTGATGCAGGAGACCGACTTTCCCTTTGAGATCATCCTGGGAGAGGATGGCAGCACCGATGGCACCCGGGAAATTTGTCAGGCTTACGCCGAAAAGCATCCCGATATCATCCGCTTGTATTTACGGAGCCGGGAAGATGTGATCTACATCGCCGGACGACCCACCGGTCGATTCAACTTCATGGAAAACATCCGGGCCGCCCGCGGGAAATACATCGCCCTCTGCGACGGCGACGATTATTGGCTGAGCAAAGACAAACTCCAAAAACAGCACGACTTTTTGGAAGCCCATCCGGATTACGTAGTTGTTTATCACGATGCGATCACCGTAGATGAAGCTGGAAACACCCTCAAAGAAAGCCGGGTACACGATAATGTGAAGCGGGATTTTAGTGCATTAGAGTTGCAGAAAAAGAAGTGGATATTGATGCTGTCTTTATTCTTCAGCAATGACTGTATTTCATTTCCGCCGGAGTTTGTGAAGGTCCCCAATGCAGATACTTTTTTGATATCTCTTCTCGGAGCGCATGGCAAGGGTAAATACTTTGGCGACATCAGAGGCGCCTACCGCATGAACGCCGGAAGTATTTGGAATGCACAGTCTTCCCTATTCCAAACAATCGGAAGTGTGCGGACATTTGGTTGGATGTCGAGATACTATAACCGAATCGGGGAAAAGAAACTGGCCAGGAATTTTAAACTTGAATTTGAGCGGTATTTGAGAATAGTATTAAGTTTAATTAATGGCAACAATTCACGTACAGAGAGAATGATGATAGGAGAATTATTAGAGGAGCATTGTTGTCTTTTAGAAGGTATAAAGGTAGATGGCGTTTTAGATTCCAGAAAACAAAGACTTTTTATTGAAATTCGTTTTTTGATCAAAAAATTGAGAAACAATTTAAAGAAAGCCTTATGGGGTTGTTGGGTACAAAGTAAAAATTGGCTAAAAGAAAAAAAATGAAAGAGTCGAGAGCATTTTATGATAAATTTGATGATAAACTTGTTCGTGATTATATAAATGGTAATCCCAGGATTACCAATGCAATTAGATTTGCATTGAATTGGATAAATGCAACTAATAATTTTCATGTTTTGGATATAGGGTGTGGACTGGGGTGGTCCTCAATGGAGTTTTCAAAAGCATTTAATAATTCATCTGTTTTAGGAGTAGACCTGAGCCCGGTATTGGTTAGAACAGCAAAAAAATTATTTCAAAGGTCAAATCTTGAATATAGAAAATTGGATGTTACGTCAGAAGACTTTCCAGAGGATAAAAAATTTGGAAGTATCGTTTTGTTGGATGTATTTGAACATATTCCAACCACTTCTCGAAGTAATTTTTACAGTTCATTAAAAAAAGTGCTTGCTCCAGGAGGTAGGATTATTTTAACATGCCCAAGTGTTTTTCACCAAAACTATTTAAGAAAGAATAAACCGTCAGGATTGCAACCAGTCGATGAGGATGTCGATGTAAAAGTATTGCTTGAAATGGCTGACTCTGTCAATGGTGAACTAAGGTATTTTGCTTACAAAACAATATGGGAGGAGAATGATTATTTATATGCGGTGGTAGAAAAATATGATTTTGAAGGGCAGCTGACCTCGTCTCAAATTATAGATAAAGGGCATAAACTTGAATCTAAAGGGCAAAGAATGAATAGAGTTTCAAAATCAATAGATAACATAGAATTGCCCACTGGATTAATTAACCTAATAAGGAGGTTCTTGTCTATTTGAAGTTTAAAACATAAGAAATAGTGCGATTTTTTGCTCGAAAAAGCGATTTTTTAAAAAATGTTCTGATTAATTTTTCGGGTACAGCTATTGCCACATTAATTGGTTTTGCTGCTACTCCGTTTGTTACACGAATTTTTGCCCCTGAAGACTTTGGTCGGGTCGCATTTGTTTCAACTATTGCCGCTAATGTTGGGTTGCTTAGCACTCTTACCCTCCCTAGCGCAATAGTGATCCCGAAAAGTCGGGGAGAGGCATATCGACTCTTGCGACTCTGTTTATACCTTCTATTGCTTTCAGTAATCTTGACAACAGCCTTTTTGCTTTTGTTTTCAAGTTCTATTTTGGGATTCTTTAATATGGAACCAATTGGGAATTGGATTTTTGCACTTCCATTGTTTATAGCTTTGGGAGAGCTGAGTAAAATAGCTGTAAACTTAAATGTACGTCAGAAACGATTTAATGCAAATGCTTCTGGTGCAGTAGCAAAGGGTATATTGGTAAGAGGAAGTCAAATTTTTTATGGGGTAACAGTTGCACCAAGTTTTTTTGGTCTCTTATTGGGTCGTATTGTAGGAGATTTGGCAAGGCTTTGTTTTTTAATTAGATTTAGGTTAAAGACTTTTTTTCTTCCTTTTTTTTTGAAGGATAAAAGTGGGATGATTAGCCTGATAAAGAAGTACAAGAATTATCCTACTTGGGTCCTTCCTGCAGGATTTGTTAATGCATTATCGGCATCTATGCCTATATATATTCTGGCAATATATTACGAAGCCGATTCTGTTGGGTACTTTTCCTTTGCTCAAACTCTTTTGAATCACCCTTATGCAATGCTAAGTGCATCGGTTACGCCAGTTTTTTTTCAAAAGGCAAATGAACTATATCATCAGGATTTTGCTGGCCTTCAAGATTTTGCTGTTAAAATTTATAATAGATTAATTATTGTTGGAACTATAGTTTTTGGTGCGGCGGTCTTCTTTAGTGATTTGTTATTTCCGTTGGTTTTTGGGCCGAAATGGGTGGAGTCAGGTGTTTTAGCAGGCTATCTGGCAATTTATTTTTTATTTAGGTTTATTTCAGTGCCTTTAGTGCCTATATTTAGAGTACTGCGCAAAGAATATTTTGACTTTATAGGAAGTTCGAGCATTTTTGTCCTTCGATGTGCTGCCTTGGTTTTTGGTGTTATGTTTTTTAGTCTAGGTAATACAGTTTTGTTGTTCAGTTTGGCAGGAGCGATCCCCTGCTTAGTTAATCTAGTATTGGTTTTTTGGGTGCTAAAAATAAATCTAATACCAATTGTAATCCGTACTTTTCTTGTAATTGTTTTTACTGTTTCATTTTTCTATTTTACAAGGATGTTCATAAATCATTTAATAGGTTGAAGATTTTAGTTTTTACATATACTTACGGTGCGCCAACATTGACTTTTATTTTTGAGGAGTTAAAAGGGTTGGCAAAAAAAAATGAAGTTTGTATTGCTTATGTCCAAAGAGAAAGCCCTGATCGTTTGCTGTTTTCAAATGAGGTTCAACTTAATAGGTCTTCGAGTGGCTTTCGGAGGTGGTTGTTTTATTTCATGAGAAATAAAAACTTTGGGTATTACCAAAAAGATGGTGTTTTTAAAAAGGAGTTGAATCGTTTAATCGTTTCATTTAAGCCAGATGTAATTCATTGCCATTTTGGGCCGGACTTCTTGTTTTTGTATGACAATCTTGAGTTTGATATTCCTGTTTCGGTAGTGTTTCATGGATATGATGCTTCTCAATTATTGAAAATATATCCGTCCTATGTAAAGAAGTTAAAAAAAGTTTCAAAAGATAAATCAGTTCAGGCTGTATATGTTTCAAAATTTTTGAGAGATAATATAAGGTCCCATGGTATAAAGTTTCTTAGAGAGGCTGTTGTTTATCTCGGAATTGACACCAATAAATTTTTGAGAGAAAGTGATTTAACTCCAAACTGTAAAGTATTTCTTCAGGTTTCTTCCTTTCGAGAGAAAAAGGGCCATGAATATACTGT
>JAAEZH010000090.1 GCA_018222965.1 Bacteroidota bacterium | reverse complement strand
GTCAGGTCGGCAACCCGTCAGGTCGGCAACCTGACGGGTCGGCGACCTGACAGGTTCAAATTATCCATGTCCTTTTGCGACCTAAAAAAACAAGCCCAAACGAAACACATAACCATCTAATAAAGAGATAATTAAGTGAGAAAAGTAGTGTAAAACCCGTAGAAAACGGGATAAATTTTACCAGATACTCTGCAACTTCAACCTGTCAGGTTGAATTTAAACGTTTAGCAAATATAGAGACGGAAAAGGCTTTCGCCGAAAGGTAAAACGTTCAGCCTTTCGGCGAAAGCCTGAAGAATGCGGCTTCCTACACATTGTACTAGCTATATATTATCTTTGCGCCCATTGTGTAACCCGAACTGTCAGGCATGTATAAAGGCCAAAAAGTAATTGTTGTTCTTCCTGCTTATAACGCAGCCCAAACCCTGGAGAAAACCTACCGGGAGATCCCATTCCCATTGGTAGATGAGGTGGTTTTATGTGATGATGCCAGCCGTGATAATACCAGCGAACTTGCGCGTGAAATCGGAATCCGGCACGTCATCAAACACGAAAAAAACCGTGGTTATGGAGGTAATCAAAAATCCCTGTACAACAAAGCGCTGGAGCTGGGAGGCGACATAGTCATTATGTTGCACCCGGACTATCAGTATACGCCCAAACTGATTGAACCCATGGTTCATATTTTGGGGGAGAATCTGTATCAGGTTGTTCTGGGATCCCGTATTCTTGGCAATGGTGCATTGAAGGGAGGGATGCCTATTTATAAATACATCGCCAACCGCATACTCACCCTTACACAGAATTTGCTCGTCAACCACAAGCTTTCTGAATACCATACGGGCTATCGGTCTTTTCGAAAGGAAGTATTGGAGAACATCCGCTTTAATGAAAACTCGGATGACTTTGTATTTGATAATGAGATGCTTTCCCAGATCATTTATGCCGGCTACGGGATTGCTGAGGTAACCTGTCCGACGAAGTATTTCGAGGAGGCTTCCTCCATCAATTTGCAGCGAAGTATCAAATACGGATTAGGAGTATTGCGTGTATCTGGAGGCCATTTCCTACAAAGACTTGGTCTTGTTAAGTTAAAAATGTACCAGCCCAAGGAGCAATAGCCACGAGGGAATTTGTAAAAATGAAGGCAGCGGGAATAGAGGGATCAGTTCTGATCCATGAGGTTGATAGCCTTACGGCCGAGATAGATTGCTGCTAAAACCAGGGTGTACGTTAATGTTGCTGTCATGCTAATTCCGAGGGAATTTGTAAAAGCGCCACAAAATTAACGATTTGAAACTTACAGGTGTTGCCTCAGTCTTAAAATTTTCTTAACATATTTTTCATGATTCGTGTTTAAGGATCTTCCCTCATATCTTGAAAGCTGTGTAGAACGCTACAACAGGCCCTCCTTTATCGACAATGATCCGGTACAGATTCCGCATCGATTTGGCAAATTGCAGGATCGGGAAATCATGGGATTCTGGACAGCCATGCTGGCATGGGGACAACGAAAGACCATCATCAACAAATCTTTGGAACTCATAGAGTTGATGGATGGGGTACCTCATGATTTCATGGTCAACCATCAGGAAACGGACCGCAAGCGGTTTTTGAATTTTAAGCATCGGACCTTTCAGGCAACGGACACCCTTTATTTTTTGGAATTTTTCCAGCAGTATTATAGGAAGCATCACAGTTTGGAAACGGCTTTCGCCGAACATCTAACTGAGATGCCGGATGGCTCGCTTCCACAAACAGTCGAAAAGGCACTAATCGGATTTCACGAAACTTTCTTTTCCCTTGATGTAGCTCCCCAACGCACCCGCAAGCACGTAGCTACTCCGATTCGAAAATCTACCTGCAAACGCCTGAATATGTTTTTGCGCTGGATGGTACGGAGTGATGATAAAGGTGTAGATTTTGGCGTTTGGAACCAGATCAGGCCCGCTCAGTTATTACTGCCATTAGATGTGCATGTAGATCGTGTAGCTCGAAAGTTTGGATTGATCAAGCGGAAGCAAACCGACTGGCTCACGGTACTGGAGCTTACTGATTACTGTCGAAGCCTCGACCCGACAGATCCTGCCAAGTATGATTATGCCTTATTTGGTTTAAGCGTGGAGGGAGAAATATGAAGTTTCAATTTGTAATATTGAATGAAGAATTTTGAATGGCAGCTCTCTCACTCGGGAGATAAAACGATTAAAAACAAAAATCCCGAATTTCGGATCGCTCCAAAATTCGGGATTCATTATTAATGGTCGACGGGCTTATTCCTGATCGACTCTTAGTTGTTTTATAATATACTTACCGCCTTTGTCCTCCAACAGGAGGTAAACCCGATAGGTTTGGGCAGAAGATTTCATTTCGCCAATTGCGTAATAGAGATTTCCTCCTTTGGAAACACCCTGGTGAACCGGATTATAATTACCCACGGGATGTTTCATGAAAAAGGATTTCATGATACGAACTGCATCAGACTTACTGTATCGGTCCTGGGAGTTCATGAGCGCAATCTCTACGTTGTCGGAAAAGAAATTGCCCAATGCATCCGCATTACCGGAACGCAGTGCCTGGGTGATTCCACCGAGATCTGGTTGAACCATGGCTACGGTAGGGATCAGCAACAACAGAAAAAGAAGCTTTTTCATAAAAATTTGTTTTGTTCATGTTTGCCAGTAGCAAACTTTATGGGACTATTTGTACCGACAAAAATCGGCATTTAAATCAAATCTAGGCTGAAAATCAGGGATTTTCAAGTTTTCATAGCCCCTTAACAGTTGATATTTAGACGTTTGTGGTCCAGTATCGTCACATGGCACCTAAAAACGCACTCAGATTGTCAAAAAGTATATTTGATTGCCGTTTTCCTGGAAAACAGCACCACATCCTGCCAAATAACGCTTTTTCCGTAAAAAGTAACGCCCCTACCGGGCTACTTTCCCATTTCTAAGCACTATTTTTGCCCGATATGGACAAAAGCACGCATTTCGCACTATTAATTCTCGACGGATGGGGATTAGGCCCAAATCCGGCTGTAGACGCTGTAAAACAGGCCAACACTCCCTATGTAGATGGTTTAATGAGTCAATTTCCACACGGAACCCTTACAACTTTTGGAGAAAAAGTGGGATTACCTGAAGGGCAGATGGGAAATTCGGAGGTTGGGCACCTCAATATTGGGGCCGGCCGGATAGTTTATCAGGAACTCGCCAGGATCAATAAGGCCATACAAGACCGGAGCCTTCATCAACATCCGGTATTACTGGATGCCTTAAAATTCGCGAAAGCGGAAAACAAGAAGGTACATCTCATGGGATTGGTATCTGACGGTGGCGTGCATTCGCATATTTCCCATCTCAAAGCTATTTGTGATATCTGCGAAGAGCAGGGAGTAGCCGAAACATACATTCATGCTTTCACCGATGGCCGCGACACCGACCCTAAAGGCGGAAAAGCCTATTTGGAAGACGTGCTTCAACATATCGAAGGGACCAACTGTAAGCTGGCCTCTGTTGTTGGCCGATACTACGCCATGGATCGGGACAAGCGTTGGGAACGGGTGAAACTTGCTTATGATCTTCTGGTAAAAGGAGAAGGGATTCTTACCGGTGATATTCCGGCGGCCATCCAGGAACAATACGAAGCGGGTGAAACCGATGAATTTTTAAAGCCCATCGCTTCAAAAAATGACAATGGCGATCCGCTTGCAATCATAGAAGATGGTGATGTATTGATCTGCTTCAATTTTCGGACAGATCGTCCGCGGGAAATCTCCGAAGTGCTTACACAGCGTGATTTTGAGGAATTAGGCATGACCAAACTCAACCTCCGCTATGTAACTATGACCCGCTACGATGAGAAGTTTAAAAACGTGGAGGTCATTTTCACCAAAGATGACATCAAAAACACCCTGGGGGAAGTGCTTTCAAAGGCCGGGAAAAGCCAGGTGCGTATAGCCGAAACCGAGAAATACCCACATGTCACCTTTTTCTTTTCAGGGGGCCGGGAAGATGCGTTCCCAAAAGAACGCCGACTTATGATCCCTTCTCCCAAAGTAGCTACCTATGATCTGCAACCAGAAATGAGTGCTCCGGAGCTAACGGAGGCAATTGTAAGCGATATCAAAGAACATCAGCCCAACTTTATTTGTTTGAATTTTGCCAATACAGATATGGTTGGGCATACCGGTGATTTTGGCGCAGCTGTAAAAGCGGCTGAGACGGTGGATGGATGTGTCCGGCAAATTATTGAAGCCGGCTTAGAGCGGGATTATGAGTTTCTGATCATTGCCGATCATGGCAATTCAGATTTCATGGTCAATGCTGACGGCAGTCCCAACACTGCGCACACAATGAACCCGGTGCCTTGCATTTTTGTCAGCAAGCAGGCAGGGGGCACAACAGTGAAAGATGGAAAGCTGGCTGATATCGCACCTACCATACTCGATCGTCTGGGAATCGACATTCCGGAGGAGATGGATGGTGAAATTTTAATTGAATCATGATCAGAACCCTATTGGCCGGTAGTTTGGCGGCAATCCTCCTCTTAAACCTTACAGCTTGCGTTGGACCGGTAGAAACAGAAGGTATCCAGGCTCCATATTACGATCTGGAAGCTTACTTTAAAGCAGAAGGAGACAGACTGGATGCTTCTGGTTTTCAATTTCAGAAAACGGCCCGGGTTAATGGAAAAACGGAAGAAAGGCAGCTAAGCGATCTCGAATGGGCTACAGAGTTTAAGGCTTTTGCCGATTCAGACATTAATTTGCCGGCCTGGTATGACAAATATGCCATTGACAGCAGCTTTACAGCGAATGGCGGATTAGAACGCATCACCTATACGCTTCAGGATAGCAGTTTGCGTACAAAGTTTATCCAAATCGACTTTCAGGACGATAAACCAAAGTATATTGAGATCCACCGCGAAAGTCAAAGTCCGCTGGCAACAACATCCAGCGACCTCACCTATGATCCCGATCAGGGATATTTCATACAGCACAAACAATTATTGAAGCTTTCTGAAGAGAAGACAATTTCTGTAGAAGTGGAGTGGTAGTTCTTAATTTCTAATTCTTAATTATTAATTTTTAATGAGGAATTAGGAATGTAGAATGTAGAATTTTAAACAAGTTCAAACTGACTAACGAGCCAACCAGCGAACTTTTTCCCACACAAAGAAAGGGAAGCTTAATTCTTAATTTCTAATTCTTAATTTTTAATGAGGAATTAAGAATTTTGAGGTAGGATCCGCATTAAACGTATCAAACGTATAAAACGTAATACGTATTAAAAAAGGAGAAGGCCGATCACGGATGTCCGTGTCGACCTTCATAAA
>JAAEZH010000024.1 GCA_018222965.1 Bacteroidota bacterium | reverse complement strand
ATCGATACGAAGCCTTGTCGGAGCAGGTGGAACAGAGCGAAGACGGGCAGGTATCTTTGACGGATCCGGGCGCGGGCAGTGATAAAGCATCGTAATATCGTGGAGGTTGGATACAATGTTCAGGCTACTGCCGACGCAGAACACAACCTGGTGGTAGATGTCTATGCTGGCGGTGTAAACGATTTGAATGAACTGAGTACTGCCGGCCGTCGAGCGCAGGAGATAAGCGGAGTAAAAAAGATCGATTTTCTGGCCGACGCGGGTTATCACAATGGAACACAACTGGCAAAATGCGAACGCCGAGGGGTGCGTCCGTTTGTGGCTCCCCGACAAGGCTATGCGCAAAAAGAGGAAGGTTTTCGCAAGTCAGATTTTAAGTACGATAAGTCCACTGATACCTATATTTGTCCAGCCGGTTCGGTGATGAGACACACCTCTACGTTCAAACGAAAAACATCTAAAGTCCCTTACAAAGTAAAGCGGTACACTACTCCGGACTGTGATGGTTGTCCCTTGCGCTCCCAATGTACCACAAGTAGCAATGGCCGTTACATCGAGCGCCCCATCCATCAGGCATACACGGAACGAAACGATCGCAGGGTAACGCGTTATCGGGATTTCTATCGAAGGAGGCAGGAAATCATCGAACATATTTTTGGTACCTGGAAACGGCACTGGGGTATGACTCACGCGGTGGTAAAAGGGAAAGAAATCTCCTACGCCCGGATGGGCTTCGGAGGACTGCGAAAAGTAGAAAGTGAATACCGGCTGGCGGCTATCGCCTACAATTTGCTGCGTGCTGTCCAGATAATGGGGTTGGAAAAGCTTCAGAAACAGCTGGGAAAGCTCATTTTTGAACTATGGCGTCTATTATGGCCGACATGGAGTCGATATGAGCCCCGATTTATTGTTTTTCCGTAAATTACGAGAGCAACCAATCAAGCGGGAGAAGACCTTAAAATGTCCCGTATCCGGCCAAAAGAAGGGGTTATTGCGGGGACTCCCGTTATAAACAAGTAATACCAAAAATAAATGAAAAATACATTAGCAATTTTTGTTTCAGGAGTATGTATTGGAGTGATGTTAGGTCTTTCAAGGTCTGAAACCTTAAGTAGTGTACTTGTTCCAATTATTTCCGTCCTAATGTCCTTAGTTTCTATTGTCGCTGGGGTGAAACTGTTGGAAAAAGACATTGAGGCGAAAAAAATTCCGATCGTAAAAATTTCTGCAGTTCCTGTAATGTTCCTGCTAATTGGGATAATTGCTGGTATTTTTCCAGGGAATCTTTTGAGGAACTATAATGTTCTATCACCAAACTCTTCGCCGTTAAAGACAGCTACAGAGACCGATAATAAAGATGAAAATGAGGTGATTGACACTGACACCGCCATTCTTACGGGGCTCTATTCATATGGAGGAGAGATTTGTGAAAATATTGGTGTATGTGAACTTACAGCATTAGAGCTTTTATGTGAGTTACAGAGCATTGAAAATCCCGAAATTGAGAAAATGCTGTTTACTTACCAAGACAACTTAGGTGTGATAGTTTTTGAAGTGAAAAAAATATGTCAATGCGAGTAAGTTTAGTTTTTGTCTTTCTTTTATTGTTTATTTCTGATCTTTTGTCGGATCCAAGCAACTACATTGTTAAGGTTAAAGCATCAAATTGTATATCAGAAGAAGATAGATTGACAACATTTTTTTCAACAGGATTTGTTTATGAGGAAAATGGTAATATCCAGGGAGTCATAACCTCTTTACATGGTGTTTGTGGTTGTAAGGCAATTTCCTTGGAGAATAAATATGGAGATTCAATTTTCGATTTAGTTTTAATTAAAGCTGATATTGAAAACGATGTAGCATTACTTTATTCGCCAGATATAAGAAGCCATTTCAATGGGGGAATTCAATTTGCAGGTTTTGTCCAAGGTGAAGAAAAGGTTTCAACCTATGGATATCCCCATGGAATAGATGCTCAAATTGAGATTAGGATTGCTAGAGTTCGAGGCAATGAATCTATTGTTGCTCTTGAAAAACTTATTCCATCTGGGGAGAAAAAAATTTTAGAGTACAGGGATAGCCCAAAGTTGTCAATTAATGTCTTAAGCCTTGAAATGAATATCACTAGAGGTTTTTCAGGGGCTCCAATACTTTTTAATGGTAAGGCGATAGGAATTGCAAATGGAGGCTTGGATGAAGGACGAACAGGAGTTTGTTGGGCGATATTGACAAAGGAAGTAAGCCTAAAGACTTTGGCAAATATTCAACCGGAGTTGGATCGTTTAAACTCACTTCGAACTATTTCATTGATATTTAATTCTTCCTCTTCTTCAATTTCTGAGTTTGTTAATTCTCATTATTTGGAATTAGAGCCATTTCTACTTGAGGAAGTGATGTCAAAGCTTCTTGTTTTGAACAATTATTGTTTTTATTCAAGAGATACTTGTCCAATAATTAAGATCCGCTATAATGTTCACTTTAATATAACACCTTCAAGAAGAGTCGCTGAGTATTTAGGACAGATCTTACAAGAGGCTTACTTAGGCAATTGTTGGCATGTGGAGAATTCGTTTTGGCCAAATGTTTGCCCTGAAGGGTCTAGCATTCATGTCTCCACAAATATTCATAATGAAGATTATCTCAATGCCGTGTTGGATGCAATTTCGCCATTTGTTATTGGAGACTTTGATATTACCTATAAATACGATGAATCGCAGAAAGATCAGATATTGATATGCTTTGGAGATAATCCACTTTTTAACTCAATGGGGCAGGTAAAATTCAAATGAATTACTTGTCGTGAAAAAGTGTATAACAACGTGCAAATCGACCATGTCCTTCCATTCGGTCGGCCACGGCGTTTGCACAAATCCGTTAATAATGCCTATGCATCTGAATTGCCTACTTTGGTTGTTCTTGGAAATGAGTATTACTATGAGGCCAAATCTAAAATTGATGAGTTGTTCTATGAGCTTATAGGAATAGAACGCAGTAATCTTCCAAATGGCACAAGTTATCTTGTTGAAAATTTAAAAGTCGATGATATATTTAATAATGAAGATTTTCTTTGGGCTTTTCAATTAGAGAAAAACAAAAATGAAGAATATATCTTACGATTAAAGCAATTGAGAACTGTTTTGTTAGGTTTGAAATCAGCAATAGAAAGCGAATTAGGTGAATAACGAAAGCACAACAATGCGCATATACCATAGCCTCCTTTCAGTTGGCCACGGAACATGCACTCAACGTTACGACTTTGGTAAAAAGTCAAATAGTGCGAAGACAAGTTTGGCGTTTCATGGCAACTAAACCTTTCAGGATTAATCAAAAACGGATGCAAGATGCCAGATAGAGGAAAACTGAAAATCGGAGATAAAATTTGCCTTCTCAAAGTTCCTGATGATGACCTTGAGCAAAGAAAGAAAGAAGTTGCCATGGGAATTGATGAAGCCGGTTGGACGGCCAATACAATCGAACTAATAATTGCCCAAAATCCAATTGTTGAAATAGATACCATTGATGAATTTGGACGCCCCTGGTTTAGTTGCGAAGTGATGGTCGATGGTAATCCAGAGAAACACACCCTGGCAATCAATGAGGATGATTCCTGGCGATTAATCTGATAAATAGAAACATTATCCAATTAATTTATCGCTCCAGAACAATCCTTGCTTCAGACTGAAAAGTCTACAACATCTCACACTCCCATTCAAACACTTTCCTCACACTCTCATTTAACGTATATTGGCGGCCCTAACCAAAGGTGACAATAATGCCAGAGAATAAGCTACTAAACTATACCAAAAGTGTAATCGAAAACATCCCGCAAGACTGGTTGAATCTAACCACCCACCGACTCGATATCTACAACGAAAGTCTGGCGAAAACGGAGTTTCTGGAGCAGTTTGAACTATTGTATGAAGCGAATAATGCCGATGCTTCAGCACTCAACAACTTACCTACTGCTTTCGACTATATTCGGTTGGGACATCCATTGTCCTGTGTACTGGAGTGGGTAATTGCTAAACTGCAGGATGTAAAGCCCGAAAACGTGATCTGCTTTTCTTCCATGACCATGCCGGTTTTGGCAGTGCTGCGAAAAAACCTGTTGGCTGGTAAAAAAACGCAGATTCTGTATAAGAGTGAATTGCCGAAATATTTTGATGCGGAAATACTCCGGGAGATCTATGGCTATACATTTGATTTAATGCCTTTAGATCAAGTTGATGAAACCGCTGCCTTTGAGGGCAGTACCATCTTAATTTCAGACCGGGATAATATTTGCCAATTTGATCTTAGCCTAAATGCGGACTTTAGTGTCAATACCCATCCAGATTTGGGGAGTATTCTCTTAATTCATGACGAAGAGAGTGCTGATTATGTTTCCGAGATTCAGCATGTAAGACGCAGAGAATCAATTGCCATGACGCCGGCCGATACGCTGACTGCCCTGCAGCAGCTGGTCTATGAATTCGCTCCGGAAAGCACTGAGATAGATGTAGAGGGAAATAAGAAGCACGTCTCCGATTCCATAAAGCAGATTACGGGAACAAATGTAGACCCTGCCATTGCTTCAAGTGGCTTGTCTATGCAGTATGCGATTGTCATGGGATTGATTCATGATGCGCGGGAGAAACACCCGGGAAAGGCCATCAAAATCATCGTTCCGCCCAATTGTTATGGCGGGACCAATGACCAGGCAAGGCGGGTTGCCGCCTGTATCGATAATGTGGAAGTAGTGGATTTGCCGGTAGACGGCGACAATGACATGGTGCAAAGTACCAACCTGGTTTTAGAACAGGTCGCTAAGGCAGATGCTGTTCCATTAATCATTGCAGAAATACCTACTAATCCCAGAGTGGAAGTGCCGGATCTGGTCAAACTGAAAGACGCTCTTAGTGAGGTGCGAAAAACCCTGGAAGGCAAAACCGCCGTCGATCCTGTATTTATCCTCGATCAAACCTTCTGCCCGAATGTACACTTCCTGGGGGAAGGCAATGTATTAGCTCCGGTAAGGACCATTGCCTATGTTAGCGGCTCCAAATTTCCCAGTGGTGGTAAATGTACGGCCGGATATTGCGTGGCCAATAAAAAAGCAGAGACTCTACTGAGCCAGATCAAAACCCATCTGTTGCTTTGTGACAATGCAGCTACCGATCTCCAAATGGAAATACTGGCCAAACAATTGCCTTCGATGAATCAACGAATTCACGATGCTTATCTGAATACACGGGAGTTTGTCAACTTTATCCGCTCTACTTTACCAGAAGCGAAAATCAATTTTGTTTCAGAAGAATTAGCAGAAAAGGGATTCACCCCATCTGTGTTTTCTTTAGACTTACCTACAAAGGGAAATACGGAAGCGGAAAGAGAAGCTTATAAAAGAGCGTTAAATCTCAAATTGATCAACTTGATGATCAATGAAATCCCTGCTGAAAGTAAGTTCTGTGTGAGCTATGGGCAGTTGAAAGGATGCTATTGGACCATACCGGCGACTTCCACACAGGGAACGACTAAAGAAGGGGATAAGGATTATATAGTTCGGGTGGCGCTTTCTCCGGATATGGATTTGGGATTACACAAGAAGGTCTTTTCATCCTTTGTGGAAGATTTTATTGGGGTGGATTATGAGTAAACCACTAGATAGTCACCTTACTCAACCTCTTCATGGGGCTGTCCGCTCCTGGTGCAATCGGGACGGGCTGAGGGGGATGAACTTGGATTCTGGCTAAAGTTTATTTGATCCTATTCCGGAAATGCATCCATTCGTTTATACTGACGCACCATATCGGAATTGGAGGATGAAGAGCCTGTCAGGATTAAAACATCGCCCTGCACTTCTACCTGCTGCCAATCCTGAACGGGAATTTTATCAGAATGGGGGAGGAGAGTAGCTTGCGGACGGTGGCCGTTCATGTCAATGGGAGTTGAGGTCGCCTGAGCCTACGGATTCCGAATGATAATATCTCCAAAAGAGATCTTTACCGAAATGGTACCTGTTTCTCCTCCAGGAGTAAATACAGCCTGTTTGATGGGCTGGGTATTTTCCAGGTAGTTAAATTTCAGGTCCATCGGAGCGGTGATGGTTCCATAATGTGCTGTAAGCAAATAGCCGTAGCGAGTAGGGTGGGGGTCAAAGAAATACACATCAGATCGCTCGGCCTCGATATTCATATTCACCAGACTGCCATCGGTAAAGAGCTTGATGACTCCAAATTTGGAGTGGATGTCAAAATCGCCCTGTAAATTCATAAGGGAGATATCAGATCGGTGGGTGGTGATGGAAACGTGCCCGGTCAGTCCGTCTGCTTCAATATCCCCAAAACGGCTGTTTAATTCCATTTCACCCTGTAGATTCTTGAGAAAGATACGGGTAAACTCCGCCTGCATTTTAAGCATGCGTTCGAGATTGGAGACATTGGCTTCACCAAAATTATTTTTAAGGTATACCGGACAATCAGCTGGCAGATAAACGGTATATATTGTTTTGAGTTGGGACTCCGGTTGAGGCATCCCGTTATCCGGAGAAATGTAGTTTCGGAAATAGATTTGCTGGCCGTGTTGCTCAATAGTATATTTTACGGCTTCCAGGTCTTGCTCTGCCGTAGCACGGTCAGGGTGTTTGGAGATGATCTCCATGACCACTTTAACTGTTTGTTCCTCCCAGGTATCTACGAGAATTTCGGCACGTTCGCCTTCAATATTCACCTCATAGCCGGGGGAGTATTTGAATTCTTCCTCGATTAGTTTGGAGACTACCTGAAAGCTGGTTTGGCTATAGGCGAAGCTGGCCAGGAGAAGTCCGAAGATGGTAAGTTTGATGCGCACGCTCATGATTAAATTACTTGTGTGAGGATTTGTTTTAGCAATTTAGTCCGTTCCATTTCAATCTCATTCAACTGTTCTATCAGGTATACATCGGTGCCATAAGGCCCCAGTACATCTACCAGTTCCATTTTCGCATCGGTTAGTTCGTTCAGCTCCAGGCGGAGATTTTGAACATCGGGCCGATTGCACATAAATGGATGTTGCGAACAGAGGTCGTTCAGTACGGCAAACTCTTCTTCGTCTGCATTCCAATCTTCCAGAAGCAGCCTGTCATCTACCTCTTCTACGCTATAGCTAATGGTCGCTTTAAGTTGATTGCCCCCAAATATATTATCGTTTAAAACCAGGGTCGCAGCAAGGAGCAGGAGGAAACCGGCAGCGGCTGCCCAGGGACGCCATTTCAGGCTTCTAACTTTAGCTTCTGGTTTAATTTCGTTGCTAATGCGTGTCCAAACATCTTCCGGCGGGTCCAAATCAGGGAGATCGCGTATGGCTGTATGAAGCGGGGCATCGGCTAATTGCTGACGGATATGACGCCAGGCAGTTGGGGCCGGCTCGTGTTGAGGCAGCTCCCGGATAGCAGTAAGCAGCGTTTCTCTGTTTTTCTCTTTCATAATCAATATCCGTAATCGCTGAGAATTTCTCTCAACTTGCGTTTTGCATAAAAAAGTTGTGACTTTGATGTGCCGGTTGAAATGCCCATCATTTCTGCAACTTCTTTGTGCGAATAACCTTCTACTTCGATCATGGTAAATACAGTCCGGTATCCGTCTGGCAGGGAAAGAATGGCTTTTTCGAGATATTCAGCCTGGAGAAAGTCTCCCCAATCTACCACCTCATCGGCAGGCACATTATCGAGGGGTTCGAAAAACATCTTCCGGCTGCGTAGTTTGCCATAAGCTGTTCGAACGATAATGGTCTTTATCCAGGCACCGAGTGTACTATCGCCCCTGAAAGAGGGGAGTCCCCGAAAGACTTTCACAAAGCCTTCCTGCAACACATCCTGCGCCTGCTCGTAATCACCGGTAATTCGGTAGCAGATCGTAAACATGGCACGTTTGTACTGATCATACAGCTTTCTCTGAGCCAGTTGATCATTCTCCATACATGCCTTAATAAGTTCGGCTTCTTTCATGCCCGCCATTGGTACCATAGGTCGGTTTCGCACATTTGATTATAAAGAGAGGGCTTTAGACGGTCTTGGTTGTATTGGCTTTCGCCGAATGTCGGATTAATTCGCCGAAAGGCAAAAAAAGGAGTGGAAATCCCGTATGGGACCCACTCCAATATCCATATGTTGGCATCCATAAATGGATTCGTTTGTTCTAACAGTTGCAAGTCTAAAAGCGGAAGCTCAGAGAAGCCAGCCAGCGGCTTGGCGTATTGTCGAAGGAATAAGGCGTACCGCCCACAGAAATGTGGTTGCCGTAGTTTTCAAAGTTTCCTTCATAGCGCAGATCGATCATGAACTTCCAGATATCTATTCCGGCTCCGGCCTGCCAGCCATAGGTCAATTTATCAAACATTTGGTCATAACCAGCAATGTTGTAAATCTCGGATTCACTCTGTAGGAAAATATGTCCAACAGGACCTCCCATCAAGCGAACCGGACCGAGTTTGAATCCCATCATCAGGGGAATATCCAAATGCTGGTATTTTTCGCGCAGGATTTTTTCGACCATTTGGCCGTTGCGCATATCGGTAACGCGAAAATCAGCCGTCGTAGAGTTGAATAACACCTCCGGCTGAATTAAGAAGACACCGACCTGAGCCTGAACAAACAAACCGGCATGCAAACCGTAGTTGGCATTTTCTAATTGGAATACCAGTTCTTCTCCGGCACCATTTCCAATATTCAGGGCACTAACATCTACATCTGTTGTAGCGAGGCCTGCTTTCAGGCCAAAAGTTACCTGGCTGAAAAGCGGGAAGCTACACATCAAAGCTAAACTGGCAAAAATTAATTTCTTCATGACGGGACCATTTAATTCAGGAAACAAACGCTGCTGTTCCCGGGCATCTTATTTTTCGGACTGCAAATTTCGAATAATTAATACTTTTTAACAAGAAAGTTTGCGATTGTTAAAGAAGCAGTCAGCTTTTCCCGGTTAATGGGACTTTTGAAAGGGGGATCGGTCCGAATAAAAACGAATAGGGACTGCCAAATGCTTCCAGAGCTTATTCCATTTGCTATAGATTAGAATATATCCAAGTTAGCCTTATTTTTACCGCTGTCATGACAGTAAATAAAATAAGTTTTGTGGGCAGTTTTCCTCGCGTTACGAAATGCCCGAAAAAGGAAGATCCGGAATATGCTTTTATCGGACGATCAAATGTCGGGAAATCATCCCTGATCAATGCTATGGTCGATCGAAGCAATTTGGCACACACTTCCGGTAAGCCGGGTAAAACCCAGTTGCTCAACTTCTACAAGGTTAACGATTCCTGGATGATCTGTGATCTTCCGGGCTATGGTTATGCAAAATTATCGAAAAAACACCGGGCAAGTCTGGAAAAAATGGTACGTTCTTATCTCGAAAGACGTATTCAGCTGCAATGTGCTTTTGTGTTGATTGATTCTAATATCCCGCCTCAACAGATCGATCTGGAGTTTATTAACTGGCTGGGAGCAAATGGGATTCCTTTTGTCATTGTATTCACAAAAGCTGATAAGCCCAAAAAGAAGAAACTGGAAGCCAATATTGAAGCCTTTCAGGCAGCGATGCTGGAGAACTGGGCAGAAATGCCTCAACAATTTATTACTTCTTCACAAGAGAAAACAGGCACTGAAGAGATCCTGTCGTTTATTGAGGATATCAATACCCAATTTTTTGAAAGTCTTTGAGTCGTAGCCTATGCCCAGGAGCAAGAATCCAAATAAGAAATATTCTCAGGTCATTCCGGACATTAAGGATTGGCCAATCTACAAGTTGCATCGCGACAGGGCTCAGTTTGTACGCGACATTCAACAATATACCTACGAGAAACTAAAGGAGGAGCACAAGGAGAAATTGGGACAAATCATTGCCCGTACCAGTTACCTGGAGCGGATTCGGATAAAGGAGGAACCCTGGAAGGTGGATCCGCCTGATGAGCGGCAATTCTGGAGGCGCATTCGAAATCGCCTGGCCGGGGAGTCTTTGGACCGGAGTCCGGATGAAGCAAAGTCAATCAACAAGGAAATTCTGCAGAAGATCATTCACCGGTATTCGGAAGAGATCGTTGGAACTTTCCGGGAAAAGACCTTTTTGTTTGCCCGAAAATTCCTGACCTTCTTTTTTAATCGACTCCTCAACACGGCAGCCAGTCGAAATTTCAGACGCATCTACAATCGTAAATACCGGCTCCATGATCGTTTGCAGGCGCAGGGGGATATCGAAAAATTAAGGGCTTTAGCGAAGGAGGGAACGGTCGTAATCGTACCCACTCATTTCTCCAACCTGGATTCCATCCTCATCGGTTATATCCTGGACGAAATCATCGGATTTCCTTCCTTGTTTTATGGTGCCGGCTTAAACCTGTACAACACCGGATACACTGCCTATTTTATGAACCGGATGGGAGCTTATCGGGTAGATCGTCGCAAGAAAAACCCCATTTATCTGGAAACGCTTAAATCCGTTTCCAATCTGGCCATCCAGCGCGGGGTACACAGTTTGTTTTTTCCCGGAGGTACCCGTAGTCGAAGCGGCGGATTGGAAACCCGCTTAAAACTGGGGTTACTGGGAACTGTACTTGAAGCCCAGCGTACTCACTATCAACACGGACGCGATGAAAAGATCTTTGTGGTTCCACTGGTAATAGGCTATCATGTGGTCCTGGACGCCAAAGAGCTGATTGAGCAACACTTGAAGCGCACAGGGAAGGAATTTTACATTTCCTCCAGTAAGAAAGGCTTCAGTTTGCGGAAAATTCTTCGGTTTACCTGGAAAGTTTTTTCCCGAAGCTCCGACATTACCCTGAGTGTGGGTAAGCCCATGGATGTATTGGGCAACTTTGTAGACGAGAAGGGCAGGAGCTATGATCGCTTTGGAAATGAGCTGGATGTATCGGATTATTTCAAAACAGGCAATCAAATTACTGCTAATCATCAAAGAGAGGAGGAGTATACCCGTATTCTGGCTGAAAGGATAACCGAGCGGTATCACAAAGACAATGTGGTACTTAGCAGCCATGTAGTCGCATTTGTTGCTTTCGAGTGGTTGTTGGGCAAAAATCCTTCCCTTGACCTTTTTGGGGTTTTGCGGCTTCCGCCGGAAGAATTTACATTTAGCGAACCCGAATTGATTCAGGGAATACAAACACTCCAGGAGCGTTTGGAGCGCCTTTCGGCGAAAGGCCATATTAAGTTGTCGAAGCAAATTCGACTATCGGCAGTTGAGTTGTTGAAAGACGGGATTAAAAACCTGGGTGTTTTCCATCCAAATAAACCCTTGAAGTTTAATAAAAAGGGGAACATCGTAAGCGACGAATTCAAGCTGCTGTATTTTTACCACAATCGCCTCAGTAATTATGGATTTGAGGATATCTATAAAAAGGTGGATAGCGGCAAAAAAAAGACCATCCGGGTAGATATATAAGTTGGGTATGATTAAGCGATTTTTTCTGAATGAACGGAATATGCTCCTTGCCATTGCTATCAATGCAGTGATCATAACCCTGTTGTATTTCCCGAGTTTTAAGCAGCTAAACATCCTGCATCATGTAGATCTCTTTTTCATAATGCTCTTCCTGTTGGAGGCCATTGTGAAAATCCGGGTATTAAAGCCCCATGCTTATTTTAATGATCCCTGGAATCGCTTTGACTTCATCCTTGTCATGCTGAGTTTACCCGCAGTTTTGGAGTTGGTCCTACCTATACCAAACACCTCTGTACTGCTGATCCTTCGCTTGTTCCGACTGATTCGGCTGGTGCGGTTTATCCGGTTTATTCCGCATTTGGGGACAGTTTTAAAAGGGCTGGGCAGGGCGTTAAAAGCATCTGTGTTTGTAATCATCGCGCTGACCTTTATTAATTTTTTACTGGCCTTGTTCAGTTGTCATTTCTTCCAGGATATTAGTCCCAAGTACTTTGCAAATCCATTGGTTGCATCTTATTCCATATTTCAAATGTTTACCATTGAAGGGTGGAATGAAATCCCGGCTGATATTGCCACTAAAATGGACAATGTAGTACTAATCGGAATTATGCGATTCTATTTCGTACTCGTCGTACTAATAGGTGGTATATTCGGGCTCTCCCTGGCCAATGCGGTCTTTGTGGATGAGATGACAATTGACAACACCGATGCATTGGAAAAGAAGGTTGATCGCTTGCAGGATCAGTTGGACGACATGCAGGAGATGCTTCGGAAAAAGCTAGACCCGTGAACTTTATCATTTATGACCTGGAGGCCACTTGCTGGAAAGGCAGGCCTATCAGTAAGCAGCAGGAAACCATTGAAATTGGCGCACTTAAGGTCAACGGATATGGAGAGATTGAAAGTGAATTTGGAAGCTTTGTTAAGCCTAAAATAAGTCCCTACCTCTCTGCATTTTGCCAGGAACTCACCAGTATAGAACAATCGAACGTAGACCGGGCACCAGATTTTGTGCGGGTCATTGAAGAATTTCAGGATTGGATCGGGATATATGATGAAGATTACCTCTTGTGCTCCTGGGGTAATTTTGACAAGCAATTGTTGCAGCAGGATTGTGACTTGCACAAGATGGAAGGGGAGTGGTTGGAACAACACATAAACATCAAACGCCAATACCAGGAAATCCTACGTCTTCATCGTCCGCGCGGCTTAAAACATGCTGTGGAAGCAGAGGGTTTCGACTTTACAGGGATTCATCACCGGGCAATTAGTGATGCCCAAAACCTGGCCAAGATCTTTATCAAATATCGGGATATGTGGCGTTTTTGATGCCCGGAGCCGAATTATTATTGACAAAATGTAAAGACTTACCTATATTTGCGTAACAACTAACGTAAATACATACTTATGGATTTGATCAAATCATCCGGTTCATTGGCCATAGGAAGCAGGTTTAGGAGATTGAGCGAGTACATCATGAAGCAGGGGGAGGAGATTTACGCTTTGTATAACCTTGATTTTCAGCCACGTAACTTTCCGGTATTCTATGCACTCAGTAAACAGGAGAAGCTTGGCATTATGGAATTAGCCGATTTACTCCAACTCACGCATCCGGGCGTTATTCAGCAATCAAAAGCACTGGAAAAACAGGGATTGATTGAATCGGTTCAGGGAGAGGAGGACAAACGACGCAGATGGTTATCCCTGAGCGCAAAGGGCCGAAAGATGTTGCCCGACCTGGAAAAGGTTTGGCAGGATATTCGGGATGTTTTTACCGAATTGCTGGATGGAGAAAAAGAAAACCTGGTTGGCAATCTCGACAAACTTGAAAGTCTGCTTCAGGAAAAATCCTTTTCCTCACGAGTTGCCAAACGCAGAAAAGAACGTCTGGGCGCATCTGTTGAGATCATAGATTACGACCCGGCATACGGACCTGATTTTCCAAGGATCAATTACAGCTGGATTGAGGCGTATTTTGAGATCGAGGATATCGACCGAAAAATTTTGGAGGAACATCAAAAGTACATTCTGGATAAAGGAGGGATGATCTTTTTCGCCCGTATAAATGATCGTATTGTTGGCACTTCCGCTTTGATAAAAAAAGAGGAGGGAGTATACGAATTGGCAAAAATGGGTGTGGATACAAGATACCAGGGATATGGCATTGGAAAACGCCTGGGCCTGCGCTGTATCGATGCTGCAAAAAGAGCCGGAGCCCGGCGCTTGTTTTTGGAATCCAATCGGCGACTTCAAACGGCGCTTAATCTATACAAAAGGTTGGGATTCAGAGAAGTAGTCAGGAACAATCCCAATTCAGACTACAAGCGAAGTGATATTGTAATGGAGATGTATTTATAAGAAAATCCCGCATGTCCACTTGAGGGACATGCGGGATCTTTTCGACGAAAGTCGGACAAAGTTATTTTACTAAAAGCCGCTCAACAGCCCTTGAGTTTCCATTATGAACTTCTACAAAGTATAAGCCTTTCGGCAAATGGCTTAAATCAAAGGTGGTTTCTGAATTTGAAATAGAACGCATTTGAATAAGCTGTCCGACAGGATTAAAGATTCGAACTGTCAAATCTTCGGTTTGATTGTAATCAGTCAGGCTAAGGGTGAATGGGCCGTCGGTCGGATTTGGGTAAACCAGCAGATTCTGTGCCAGCAGATTCTCTTGCGTTGAAAGTGAAGTGGTAACATTAATATACATGGTGTACACCTCATCACTAAATACTTCCCCATCAGACACTTTAAACTGGAAACTGGTATAAGGCCAACCCAATCCGCCATTGGATGGGATATAGGTAAGTAGTTCAATATCATCTCCATAGATAATATAGCCGGGAGGTACATTCCCGCCATTCAGGTGTACGTAGCCACTATCGGGTAAAGACACAACTTGTATGGCAGCCAGCGTATCATTCATATTCAGATCTGCGAAGTTGAAATCCTCTTCCAGAAACATATAGGGCATTTCCTTGAGCGTCGTAACCGAATTATCAGCTGCAGTTGGGGCTACATTAGGCTCTCCAAGCCGATAGAGGCGCTGGTTGAAATTCAGATCAATATAAACCAGGTATAAGAGGTCATCTAATTCAAAACCAAGCGTTTGAAAATTAAATCCCGGTTCCGGGGGAGGAACGGTCATAAGATCAATACCATCGTAAAACTGCAGGTCAAAATTGAAATTTTGATCAAAATAACTCACGAGGAATCCAATGTCATATTCAGATACGAAGTTGTTGTAGTTTAGGTTTACAGGGGTCGGAATGAGGGTATAATCTATTCCATTGAATACTCCAAGGGTGTTTACGAAAGTGAGATCCTGCGCCAGATTGCTGTAAAACGCTGATTCTGTGACACTTGGGGTGTAATTATACAAATACCCGGGAGGAATGGTTATTTCCGTCCAACTCGTCCCATCCAGCCGATACAAAGCATTGAAGAAAGTAACATTATCGAAGAAGGAAAAGTATAAGAATCCGTCTAATTCCCCTTCAAAGCCCTGGAGTTGAACGTTATTAGGAGGGGAGGGGACCTGTGTGAAATCGGTGCCATCGAATATAAACAAGCTAAGGTTGAAGCCTGCATCATAGAAACCAATATATAAGGCATCCTCCGTAGCTGTCAGGTTGAAATAGAAAGGAAAACCGGCAGGTGTATTTACCTGCGTAAAGGTTGTTCCATCAAAAGCATACATGAGGTTGTTGAAATTGATGTCGTTGAGCGTGAGGTATGCCAATCCATCTAAATTGCCCAGGCTTTCTCCATAGGTAACATTTGCAGGTAAATCGACATCAACGACCGAATTGCCTTCAAGTTTCTTTAAGGTATTATTGAAGGTCAGGAAATCAATATAATTGAAATACAAATCGTCATCCAATACAAAGGCAAAATTTGTCACATACTGATTGGATACATCAATGTCTATTTGTATCAGAGTGGTACCATCCAGTTTAAATAGATGCGAATTGAATACTTCGTCGAAGTAAGAAAAATACAGAATACCCTCATGCTCATTCAGGAAGTAACCCAGGGTAAATCCATCCGGATTGGGAATCTCGGTAAATTGGTCTCCGTCGAAGGTATAGAGCGTTGACTCAAAGAAAATATTATCTGTGAGCGCTACATAGGCCAGGTCGTTGTAGGTCGCTTGATAGGAGCCGTATATCTGATTATCCGGCAATTCAATTTCTGTGAAGGTAAAATCCTGACTATACAGAGATAGGGCAGAAAAAACCAACAGTAAGGCTAATAGATTTTTTTTCATGGTAATGGGTGATTTTTTGAATACCTAAAATTAAAGCAGACAGTTGTTCTAATCCAGTGGAGTATTGTGATCTGCTAAATAGATTACCAAGAATCTGAAACCCCTCTTGAAAGCAAACGACTCCTTTTGTCTTATAATTTATATTATGTTAAGTAGTGTGTTTCTGGACACTCCCCTATAAAGTAAGGAGTAAATAATATTGATTAGTAATATATAGGCAGCTATACATGGATCCTGTCATTTGTACAGTCCCGCTATTCTTTCTTATTCCGGGCCACAGGTCGAATAGACTCCAAATATTCGAGTATACAGCCGCTTCTTTTACATCCACCCTCCGGACTTAGCGCACATTATAGATTCAAGTACCTCCTACCGGTCCTGCCAGAATTAATGGCATAGGACGGGAGAATCGCCTTTTTCCTGTAAATGCATTTTATAAGCCTGGTTACTATACACATTTATGTAAGTACTTACTTATTTATGTGCTTTTTTGCTATCATTATTTTCCGGATATTCCCATTGTCTATTCCAACTCAACTAAACAATACAAAGGGGCCCCAGCGATAAAGTTCTGTCGCTCTATACCAGTGTATTTGCTTTGTCCTTCTCCCCCTTCCCTGGAATACGGGCGTATATAGAAGTTGGCAGCATATCCGTTCTGGCGAGTTCGTTTCGGATAGCTAAGTACTAAATAGAAGATTCTTATTAATTCCTGTATCTATGAAATGGGCCTACAGTATTCAACAAAAATTTAAAGCAGCTCTATTATTGGCACTTGTATGTGCGATAATTATTATCACGAATCTTATGGGGCGGCACCAAATGGATGAACTCAGCGATTCCTTTGCATCCGTGTATGAGGATCGTTTGGTTGTGGAGAGTTATATCTATATGCTTTCAGAGCATTTATATCAAAAGAAACTGGCTTTTGAGGATTGCACCAATTTGCAGAATAATGACTTCTATTCGCAACTGGATATACACAATGAAGCCATACGGGGTCTTTTGATCTATTACGAGAATACTTTTCTAACTGAAGAGGAAGAAGCTTATTTTCAGGACCTAAAATACAACATGGCTGCGCTGCAGAATCTGGAACGTCAATTTATTCAGACACCGCTAAACGAAGCAGATCAGGTATCTGTCCGTGCATTATTTAACAGTCGTTTTGCATTGGCTTCCGCCAATCTTCGCCAACTTTCAAATATCCAGCTCAAGGAAGGAAAAGCACTCAATGAGCGCTCCCAGCGGATTGTAAGCGGTTCCTCCTTAATAACTAATGTGGAAATAGTCATTCTATTTTGCATTGCGGTCATCCTTCAGATTATCGTTATAGCAAGTAAACCAGTTATTTCAGGAAACTGGCAGAAAGGTAATCTGAACTAAGCTTCCTTCACTAAGGGTAAGTTCCATGAAAATGTATGACTATCCGGGGCTTTGTTTAAGGTGGGGTTATTTCGCTTGATATCATTTGGAGAATTTGGTCCATATCCTTCATCAATGGATTGTAATGGGCTTTCTCCGTAGAAATGCTGGTCAGAATAAACAACAAAATTTCGTTTTCAAAAGCCTGATTATCAAGCAACTCCAAATTGCTTACCGGATCTTCCTTTCGAGCTAGATACATCTGATTTTCAGACAGGCCACTTTGATCAAAAATGGTTCGTATACTATAGTTCTCCGAACTGATGATTTCAATAAGTTTTTCTCGTTGTTGCCCAAGTTCGCCTTCCTGCTTCGCAATATCATTAATAGTTGAAACCCAGTTTGTGAGCCCGGCCCTAAGTCTGGTATTGTTAATATCCTTTAAGCTGCCCGAGCTAATCATTTCAAGCAGCAGGGAATTGTTTGGATTGAAAGAAATATCATAGGCCAGTGTCTTATACAAAAGGCTGGAAAAATCAGCTTCATCAGGAGTTGTTTTGCTATCGATAGATTCTACAATGGAAGAAGCAGCTTCGTAGCTTTCCCGATTTACTCTTATCAATTCTGCGAGTTTCTGTCTGCTCGTTTCAAACTCGTTTTGCAAACCAGCCAGATAAACCTGTTCCTTCTGACGTAAGACTCTATTTTCATTTGCATTGTTTATGGCAAGAGCAATGAGAATCCCGGCTACAACCAGGATGATTTCGCCCAAAGCATATAGCAGGTAATTACTGAACTTGCGTTCAGCAATAAACTTTTGCCGAACCTTTCGAAAAATTTTAAGCATGTGTGAATTTAGCAAAGCCTGACAAAAAAAGGGCGTCCATTTTCAAAAATAGACGCCCATAATCTCTTTGCACAAGCTAAACTTACATAGAATCTAAGGCTGTTTCTGCACGGCGATCGGCAATCTTTGTCTTAACCATTTGCCATTTAGGGCCCATCATTTTCCGCATCAAGTCATCTACATGGGTTAAAACGCCAACCTTGTAAAGCCCTTTTAATCTGGTAGAATAGTACGGACTCAGAGAACGAATAGACATACCAATCGCACCACTAAGATATTCAACATGGTGCCACCAGCCAGAAGGCATAAAAAGCGTGTCGCCGGCATGCAATTCCAGCTCATATCCTTTAACATGATGGAGGGCCGGATAGCGGTCGTAATCCGGATTGTCTACATCGATTGAAGTATGGACACCAAATGGATAGCGATACAAATGATCTGAATATTTTGGATCAATGAGAACAATACGCTTGTGTCCGATAACTTCCGTTAAGAAAACATTACTCAGGTCCATGTCCTGGTGTATACGGGTAACTGCGCCCTGGCCACCAAAAAAGGTGAACGGCAGAAACCCCAGGACATTGTCAACAATATCAGGAATGGCAAAATCATTCCGTAGTTCCTTTTTGTGCTTAAAAATATTAAACAGGAATAAGCGCTTGGTTGTAGTAGACTTTTCGATTAGATCCAGATATTCACTGAAGTTCATATATGCTTCAGCCTGCTTGTAGGATCGATCATGATGACGCTCCTCCCCTTCCACATCATAAACGCCAACCTGGATGTCTCCGAGTTCTTTTCGGAAATAATCAAATGTCCATTTATTATACAATGGTGCATCTTTGCCATAAAAATGCCGAATAATAACCGGCTTTTGTGGCTTCATGTAGTTTTCTTGAAATTCTTCTCGGGTAATTCCTTCTACCCTGTCCAATTTGAGTGATAAATCAATAGGCATGTCGGGGTGTTTTTGGCAATAAGAAAAGAACAAATTAAAGTGCTTAGAACTGCTCCGAAAAGATTTTTCGACAAACAGTATCTACAATTCAATAAACGGATGAATTATTTTAAAGTTCTTTTCTTTGAAAGAAAATATTGGATGAGTAAAATATTTTTCAAAACAACTTTAATTGCTCATCCTTAAAATCTTCATGTAAATCAAGGTTATAGGGAGGTATGGTACGCCCTTCGAAGTATAATTGCCTGGCTACTCTAAACTGTCTTTTGATTATGGCGGCGATATTCCCCTCCCCGGTCATACGTGTGCCAAATCGGGTGTCATTTAGTTTTCCATCTCGTACTTCCCGAATCTGATTAAGGACTTTGTCTTTTCGATCCGGATACATTCTTTCCAACCAGTCAGCAAATATCTCAGATACGTCCCCGCTCAGCCTAAGCATTGTATAACTTAATGATCTGGCTCCGGCATCTGATACAGCTTTAGCAATTGGAAGGATCTCATGGTCCGTCAAGCCCGGAATAACAGGAGCCAACATAACCCGAACCGGAATACCATGTACTGATAAGCGCTTTACCGTATCAATACGGGAGGCGGCTGTGCTGGTTCGAGGCTCTAGTTTCGCACGTAATTTTTCATCCAGGCTGGTGATCGAAATGGCAACATGCACCAGGTTCTCGGCTGCAAGTTTGCGAAGGATGTCCAAGTCGCGAAGAATCAAAGCGTTTTTGGTGATAACACCTACCGGATGCCTGTATTTCCAGCATATCTCCAGCAGTTTTCGGGTAATCTCGAATTTTTTCTCTGCTGGCTGGTAACAATCTGTATTTCCCGACAACATTATAGGCGAAGCCTTCCAACGTTTAGACCGCAATTTTTTTTCCAGTAGTATTGGAGCATCCTTCTTTATTAGAATATTTTGCTCAAACTCCATACCCGCACTATATCCCCAGAAGGGGTGTGTATTGCGCGCATAGCAATATACACAACCATGTTCGCAGCCCTGATAAGGATTCATGGACCAATCTGACGGAATATCGGGGCTTTTCACCTTATTGAGGATTGATTTGGGATATACCGGAATCAATTTGGTTTTGCCAGGAGCTTCGGGTGCAGCATCCTGAATCTCCGAAAGGATCTCCCGGCTGTTCTTTTCATAGGGGTTGTCGGGATTTATCTGAGCCCCCCTACCCTTCTTTATTGCCTTTTTCATAAAACAAATCTAACTACAATTAGCAACACTTAAAACATTTTGTGTAACAAAGAATTTCTCCAGTGTTTTTTTCGCCATATTTCCCTTAAATTCACTTTCATGAAACGCAAAGATTTTTTCAAAGGACTTGCTTTCGGTACACTGTCCTTACCCTTGATAATCAGAGGTCTGGGCGGAAAGACTACCGGACAAAAACAGGAAGCCGGATTTAATATTAATTCAGGTAAAACCTACCAATGGAATATGGTTACCACCTGGCCTCCTAATTTCCCGGTTCTTGGCGAAGGCTGTCAACTTTTTGCAGATTGGGTAGAAAAACTTTCCGGAGGCCGCCTGAAAATTAAAGTATACGGAGGTGGTGAGTTGGTTCCTGCACTGGAAGCCTTTGATACCGTGCGCTCGGGAGCCGCTCAAATTGGCAGTGGCGCAGCCTATTACTGGGCCGGTAAACTCCCCGCCGCCCAATTCTTTGCTTCGGTTCCATTTGGTATGAATGCCCAGCAATTGAATGCCTGGGTTCTTGGAGGAGGCGGTATGGAACTTTGGGAGAAACTGTATGCAGATTTCAACCTGGTCCCTATGTTGGGTGGCAATACGGGCGTACAAATGGGCGGCTGGTTTAATCGGGAAATAAACAGCCTGGATGACTTAAAAGGACTCAAAATGAGAATGCCCGGACTGGGCGGAAAAGTGCTTGAAAAGGCCGGCGGATCCAGCGTTTTAATACCAGGAGGTGAACTGTTTACCGCCCTCGAACGGGGTGTCATCGATGCCACTGAATGGATTGGCCCCTATCACGATTACAAAATGGGTTTTTATCAAATCGCTGATTACTATTACGCTCCCGGATGGCATGAACCAGGAACTGCTCTGGAGTTTTTTGTCAACAAAGAGATATTTGACCAACTTCCTGGGGATCTACAGCAAATGCTTAGGTCTGTCTCCCAGCAACTGAATGTTTGGATGCTCTCAGAATTTGAGACTCAAAATGCTATTTTTCTCGACAAACTTGTTCAGGAAGAAAATGTCCAGTTGAAGTTTTTTAATCAGGATATTCTGGATCAATTGCGCATCTATACCCGCGAAACCCTGGCTGAAATCACCGACAACGACCCTATATCCAAAAGGGTACTTGAAGCTTATGATGCCTTTCGGCGAAAAGCCGGATTTTGGTCTTCCATCAGTGAAGAAAGGTATTTCCAACAATTGCAACAGCGATATCAGGTTAACTAAATAAGGCGAGGCCCCACTGCACTACTTCCGGATAAAAGGCAATAATCAGCAAGAACACAAGCTGAATGATCACAAATGGAATTATCCCTCTGTATAAATGTCCAGTGGTAATGGAGGGCGGTGCTACTCCTTTGAGATAAAACAAACTAAAACCAAATGGCGGAGTCAGGAAAGATGTTTGCAAATTCATGGCCAGCAGAATACCGATCCAGATCAGATCCATATCGTACTGCACAAAGATCGGAGCCACCACCGGTACAACAATGAAAATAATCTCGATAAAGTCAATGAAAAATCCCGCAATAAAGACCAGGATCATTACAAGCAACAAAAACAATCGGGGACTCAGGTTGGATTGATGGATCGTGTCCAACAAAAATTGATCTCCCCCCAGTTGCCTGAAAACAAAAGAGAAAGTAGTGGCCCCCAGGAGAATCAAAAATACCATGCTGGTCAATAAAGTGGTTTCACGCATAACAGACCTGACCAGGCTCCACCGCAATCTTTTTTGGCTCCAGGTTAATATTGTAGCTCCCATAGCTCCTACTGCTGCGGCTTCCGTAGGTGTTGCATATCCTTTAAAAATCGAGCCCAAAACGGCGATAATTAAGAGCATGGGCAGGAAAAAGGCTCCTATCAGGCGTTTACCGAAATTCTTCCCTAAAAAGGCCTTACGTTCGTCTTCCGGAATAGCGGGTATGCTGTTGGGACGAATACGGGCAAGTATCAGGATGTAAATAATATAACTAGCGACCAGCAGAATTCCGGGAAGTAAGGCAGCTCTAAACAAATCTCCAACAGACTCTTGCAGAACACTGCCCAATAATACCAGCATGACGGAAGGCGGAATGATCTGCCCCAGCGTACCTGCAGAAGCTATGGCCCCGGTAGCAATTTCAGGCTTGTACTTTCTCTTTAGCATGGTGGGCAGGCTGATCAATCCCATTGTCACAACGGTGGCTCCTACGATTCCGGTAGACGCCGCCAATAATGCCCCCACTAATATCACCGAAATAGCTAAACCGCCCCGGATTTTTCCAAAGAGGATGGCCATGGTTTCAAGCAAGCGTTCTGCCAAACCGGACTTTTCAAGCATTATCCCCATAAAAACAAAAAGGGGAACTGCCATTAAAATCTCTTGCTGCACCACTCCCATTATTCTGGACGGCAATGCAGGGAGTACTGCCGGATCCAGGAAACATACCGCGTAAATAACAGATAAGCCACCCAGCGTAAATGCTACCGGAAATCCATACAGGATGAGTAGGAAAACACTCAGGAAAAGTATGATCGCAATCCACTCCATCAATCGTCATTCTTTAATCGCCGAAGCTTATCATACTTCATTTTTTGCCAACTTTCCAGTAGTAAGGCAATAGCCTGCAACAACAGAAAAAACAAGCCGACAGGTACTGCAAATTTGATAGGATACCAGGCTGGTATCCCTCCGGGTTCCGGAGAACCTTCCCGGATGAAAAAGGATTCCAGCGCATAGTTCCAACTGGTAATGATCAGCAATAAACACCAGGGAATTAGAAACAAAAGAGCTCCCCAGAAATTCAGGAGTGCTTTGTCTTTCCGCGAAAAGCGCTCGTAAAAAAGATCCACGCGCACATGCTGATCTCTGCGAAGCGTATAACCAGCTCCAAACAAAAATATCAGTCCAAAAAAATGCCATTCCAACTCCTTCAACCAATTGAGGTTTTCGGAAAGAGCATATCGATAAATCACATTGAAGAAAACCAGTAATACCAGCAGTCCGGCAAACCAGGAGGCTACCCGGCCAACAAAATCATTTATGCGGTGGATGAACTGAATTACTTGGTCTAACATACCCCAATTGCTGTATGGTGAATGTACGAATTAGCGGGAAAACCCCAACAAACACCTTACATATAAAAAGGCCCGCTGTAGTCACAGCGGGCCTTTCACATAATTTGGAGAATCAGATTCTCTTAGAAGTAAGAATTTTTGATGGTCTCTCCATTTTGAATGCGCTCCATACGAGCCTTGAATTCGTTAGACTTTTCAATATCGTCTTTACGAGCAAAGATTTCGCGAAGGGCAATCAGCGTATTGATGTCGTTTGGATTTTTTGCTTCCGCTTCCTTGAAGTATGGCAGGGCTTTGTCAAACAATCCCATCATCTCCTCTTTCTTGGATTCATACCTTTTGATGCCGTCTGGCGAGAAGTCGCTTTCCAGTTCGATAAGTTCTTTGGATACAGCTGCTGCTTCATTAAAGTAAAGCGCTCCGATGGAGTAAACAGCTTCAACGTATTCCGGGTCTTTTTCGACTGCAAGGTTGTAATATTTCAAAGCCTGATCAAAGTATTCAGAAGACTTTTCATCATTGCCGGCTTCCAGTTCTTGTTGGAAAAGCTGGTCGTAAACATTACCCAGTGTAGAGTAAAGTGTTGCGTTATCCGGTTCTTTTTCAATAGCTGTTTGAAGTTTGCCGGTTAGCTCATCGAGACGCCCCTGACGCAGGTAATAATTGATCTCTGCAAAAAGGAGATCTGTATCGCCGGGAAACATGTTTTTACCTTTGTCGAGTACAGCTTCGATCTTCGTATTGTCGGGAGTTTCCTCGCGCATCAGCATATTTACGTAAGCAGCGTACACACCAGGTTCTCCAAATCCTTCATCAACCAGCTCCTGGAAGTATTTCTTGGCCATGTCTGCTTTTCCGGACACGGAAGCACAATAGGCTACGATATACTTATTGTTACTTACATCTTCATCAGTTTGAAGAATAGCATCTTCTCCTGCAGCTACTGAGTTTTCGTGAATCTCAAGCACCAACTGCAAAGGCTGATAGGCTTTTGCAAATTCGTTTGTTTGCAGGTAGCGATTGCCAAATTCCTGCAAATAAGAGGCTGTTTCAGCCAGGCCTTTATAGGCATCACGTGTTTCCGACTTTTTTTCTGCAAGTTTAGCACCGGTATTGAAAGAGCGTACTGCCTCAGCCGCGGTATCGGTGATATCCTCCGGCAATGTATAAGCAGTATCTTTTACAACCAGTCCTTGCATCAGCATATTGTATTCCTTCTGCACGAGGCCATTGTAAATCTCTCCTTTGGCAATCCAGGCTTTTGGGTCCTTGTTTACCTCGTCAGATTTAATAGCAGAATCGATAAGATCCTTTGCCTCATCCAGCTTTGATGCGTTATTAGTCGGATCCAGGTGATAAGCGCTAAGGGCCCGGGTAGCTTTCCGCAGATCTTTTCCTGCATCTTGTGCAAAAGAGGCACCAGCAACCATCATCATGGCGATCAAACTAAAAAACAATTTCTTCATAATTGGGAATTTAATTTTCATATTTAGTACCAGACTATGGTGGCAGAAACTTCGATCTACATCTGGCTTGTCAGCGAAGGTCTAATAAATTTAGGCCACCGAGATTCAATAATTTAATGTATTGGAAGAACGTATTGTTCTACCCTTTCACCCATTAGGACGGATAAATGCCCGAATAGGAGGTTAATTTTCTGTTAATCTTCCGAATTTTCTTCTGCATCAACGTCTGTATCTTCCTCTGTTGTCTCTTCGCCGGAAGGCAATTCTTCTTCCTCTTCTGAGTAAGCAAGTACTGTAATGTCTGCAATTTCGTCATCTTCATCGATGCGAATTACCCGAACGCCTTGTGTGGAGCGTCCCATTACACGTACATCTTCAACGGCCAGACGGATGGTAATTCCGGATCGGGTCATGATCATGAGATCATCTTCTTCCTTCACTGCTTTAATCGCAATAACGGGCCCGGTCTTCTTGGTCACCTGCATGGTCCGAACGCCTTTACCCCCCCGGTTGGTGAGGCGATATTCCTGGAAGTCTGAACGCTTTCCGTTTCCTCTTTCGGAAATCACAAATATGGCGTATTCCAAATCGTTTGGATCAATACAAACCATACCGACAACAGCGTCATCTTTGCCATCCAGCGAAATCCCCCGAACACCGGCAGCCGTGCGGCCCATAGCACGCACCTTAGACTCCGAAAAGCGAATGGCATTGCCTTTGCGGTTTGCCAGGAATACTTCTGAATCGCCGTTGGTGAGTCGTGCTTCCAACAGCTGATCACCTTCTTTAATTGAAATAGCAATGATACCACCTACCCGCGGACGAGAAAATGCTTCGATTGGCGTTTTCTTGATGGTCCCCTGACGGGTGCAGAACATGATAAAGTGATTGTCCAGAAACTCCTGATCTGTCAGGTCCTGAATAACGATGTAGGCTTTTACCTTATCGTCTTTCGGAATGGACAGAATATTCTGAATTACCCGTCCACTCGAAGTCTTATTTGCCTCGGGTATCTCGTAAATACGTATCCAGTGACACTTACCATCTTCGGTAAATAACATCAGATAGGCGTGATTATTGGCTGCAAAAACATGCTCAATAAAGTCTGTATCGCGTGTTTTACTGCCTCTGGAGCCACGTCCGCCTCTGTTTTGAGTCTTGTATTCGGATGCAGCCGTACGCTTTATATAACCAAGATGAGAAATGGTTACAACCACATCTTCATCCGGAATCATGTCTTCAATGCTGATCTCACCGTCTGCAAAGCTGATCTCGGTGCGGCGCTCGTCTCCAAATCGTTCGTCGAGCTCAGCCAGTTCATCTTTGATGATTCCACGCTGAAGCATTTCGTCATTAAGGATGGCTTTCAGATCCATTATTAATGCTTGCAATTCTTCAAACTCGCCACGAATCTTATCCCGCTCCAGTCCGGTAAGTTTTTGCAGGCGCATATCTAGGATCGCACGAGCCTGCAACTCCGTAAGAATATTGGTCTCATCCGGATGCTGCTCGTCCGTGCGTGTGTCGATTAGATCCTTAAATTTAGCCCAGAAAGCATCTTTGTCGCTAATGAAGTCACCACGCATCAATCCCAGTCTTGCTTCTTCCGGACTTTGGGAGGCCCGAATAAGACTGATCACATCATCGATATAGTCTAAAGCAATAAGCAGCCCCACCAGGATATGTGCCCGGTCAAGTGCTTTGCGAAGGTCGTAGCGAGTGCGACGTACGATAACCTCCAAACGGAATTTAATGAATTCCCGGATCAGATCCTGGAGATTTAGTGTTTCCGGACGGCCATTGACCAGCGCAACATTATTCACACCGTAAGAGCTTTGCAGCGGCGTGTATTTGTAGAGCTTGCTGAGCACAACATTGGCCATAGCATCGCGTTTAACCTCCACTACAATTCGAAGACCATTTCGGTCAGATTCATCGCGGATATCTCGGATGCCTTCAATTTTCTTTTCATTAACCAGGTCAGCCACTTTAATGATAAGGTTGGCTTTATTAACCTGATAGGGAATTTCAGAAATAATGATCGTTTCTCTTCCGGAACCATCTGCTTCAATACGGGCTTTACCGCGCACTACTACCCTTCCGCGACCCGTACGGAATGCTTCCCGCACACCACTCATGCCATAAATGATACCCCCTGTAGGAAAATCTGGTGCTTTGATATATTGCATCAGGTCATCCAGGCTAATTTCCGGATCATCGACCATCGCTTTAACACCTGCAACAACCTCGCTCAGGTTATGCGGCATCATATTGGTTGCCATACCCACTGCGATACCAGAAGCTCCATTGACGAGCAGTGCCGGAAGTTTGGCAGGTAAAACCGTCGGTTCTTCCAGCGAGTCATCAAAGTTTAAGGCGTAATCAACGGTTTCTTTACCGATGTCTGCAAGCATTTCGTCCGAAATCCGTTGCAAACGAGCTTCGGTGTAACGCATTGCTGCCGGACTATCACCGTCCATCGAACCAAAGTTCCCCTGGCCGTCAACCAGCGGGTACCGCAAAGACCAGTCCTGAGCCATACGAACCATCGTATCATATACGGAGGAATCTCCATGAGGGTGGTATTTACCCAACACCTCACCGACGATACGAGCTGATTTTTTGTGTGCTTTATTGTAGACGAGACCTAATTCGTGCATGCCGTAGAGTACTCTTCGGTGCACAGGCTTTAATCCATCACGTACATCCGGTAAAGCCCGGGATACAATTACCGACATCGAATAATCGATGTAGGCAGATTTCATCTGGTCCTCAATATTTACCGGAATAATCCGTTCTCCTGATGCCATGTATATTTTTTACTTGAGCAGCCCTTTTTCCATAATTCCAATAATCACCCCCATTGGGGTTTAAAGTTGATAAACCGGCATTTTTTGATGCGCCTTTCGGCGAAAGCCGGAAATCAAAAAGTCGGGCTAAAAATAACCACGCAAAGTTACAAAAAAGCTATCAGGAATCGTAGAAATCCTAAACTAGTAACGGATACTTTTGTTATTCCAACACAAGCAGAAAAAGCGACTAAAAGCAGCCAATTAAGTCAGTCGCCATAATCTTCTGATAATAAGAGCTATAAACATGCCGGATTCCATATTTTTTGTTGGATTTATTTTAATCCTGTTGAATCAACTTCTCTGGTTTTCGATAGCCTGGGTTCGCAAGGACAACGGTCTGGCAGATGTAGGTTGGGGTTTGGGTTTTATATTAACTGCTCTGGCCGGTTACTATTTTAATCAGGAAGATCCTTCACTTCTCCTCGCACTTTCAATCATCTTATGGGGTGCTCGTTTATCCACCCATATTTTTATGCGGAACCGCCTTCATCAAAAAGAAGACTGGCGTTACAAAGCCTGGCGGGAAGATTGGGGGGATAAAGCCTTTCAAAAATCCCTGACACGGGTCTTTCTGCTTCAGGGATTCTTTCTTTGGATTATTTGCCTGCCTGTGATGGTTACCTCCTGGCAGCAAGCCAGCCAATGGCACTGGTTGCATGCTGTAGGACTAGGGGTGTTTCTCCTGGGCTTTATATGGGAAACTGTGGGAGATTATCAATTATACCAATTTAAAAAAGACCCGGCCAACAAGGGAAAACTCCTCACCAGTGGATTGTGGGACCTCTCCCGCCATCCCAATTATTTTGGAGAAATCCTGTTGTGGTGGGGATTATTTATATATGCCATTCCGGCGGGATATTGGTGGATCAGCATTCTCGGTCCGCTAACCCTCAACTATTTGATCGTGCGTGTTTCCGGAGTTGCCATGATGGAACGCAAACAAAAGCAACACCCCGGTTTTGCTGACTCTGCGGAAAAGCGCCCGGCATTGATTCCAAAAATAAGCAGGCTATTCAAGAGCCGAACACAGTAGTTTTCTATCTTTGCGCCTCTGAATTATGATGCAGGAAAAACAAAAGGTTACTCCATACCAGGCTGATGACAGCAAGAAGGAGCAGGTTTCGCGGATGTTTGACAACATTGCGCCCTATTACGATTTCCTAAACCGCTTGCTTTCGCTCGGCATTGATAAAAGCTGGCGCAGGAAGGCTATTGGTCGGCTTAGCGCCCACAAACCGGAGAAATTGCTTGATGTAGCCACAGGTACAGCCGATCTCGCCGTGGAAGCACAAAAGCAATTAGGTTGTAAAGAAATTGTCGGGGTAGACATTTCTGAAGAGATGCTGGAGATCGGAAGAAAGAAGCTCGACAAGCGTCAATTGTCGGATATTATTCGTTTGGAATCAGGTGATAGCGAAAACCTGCACTTTCCGGACAATAGCTTTGATGCCAGCACCGTTGCATTTGGGGTTCGGAATTTTGAAAATCTCGACAAAGGGTTAAAAGAGATTAACCGGGTACTTAAACCCGGCGGCCAAATCGTTGTATTGGAGTTTTCGCGTCCGCGGATGTTTCCCTTTAAGCAGGCTTTTAATGCCTATTTTAAATACATCCTGCCCCTGATTGGCAGATTGACATCCAAAGACAAACGCGCCTACAGTTATTTGTATGAATCTGTTCAGGCTTTTCCGGACGGACCAGACTTTGTAGAACGATTGGAGAAAGCCGGATTTAGTAAAGCATCCTTTAAACCATTGACTCTGGGAATCTGTACGATCTACCAGGCAGAAAAGTAACATGAAACGGAATCCATTTTATCTGCTCATCGCCACGCTCCTGCTGACAAGTATCAGCCTGTCAGCCCAATTAAACACTGCCGGAAGCTATAATTTCCGGGATTTCCAGGCCAAGCCTTATTATTTTGGCATTACGCTGGCGTATAATGGAGCGAGTTACAAAGTGCTTCAAAGCGAAGATTTTATTCTTAATGACAGCATTCGGGTGGTAGAATCTGTGCGAGGTCCCGGATTCAACCTGGGCATTGTCACCAATTTAAAGATTGGCGATTACTTTGATATTCGCTTCCTCCCTACCCTGTCATTTACGGAGCGAAATATTAATTACGCCGTTCCGGACGATAGTAAACCGCCTTATTCAAGATCCATACAATCGGTATTTGTAGAAATGCCTTTCCACGTGCGGTATAAGTCAGATCCTTTTAAAGATATGCGCTTATTTGTGATCTCAGGGGTTAAATATTCATTTGATGTGGCCAGCGACAGTCGGGCAAATCAGGCAGAAGATCTGGTGAAAATTGCACCTACAGACTTTGCCTTTGAGATTGGAGCCGGCGCACAGTTCTTCTTCCCCTATTTTATCTTTTCTCCGGAGATCAAGTTTTCACACGGCCTGGGTAATATTTTACTATTTGACAACAGATTGGAAGAAGCCAGTGTAATTGACAAAATCCTTTCGCGGACACTTACCATCTCTTTACACTTCGAGGGATAAGCACGTTAACACGCACAAAAGTCAGCCGCCCTTTTCTGCAGATCCGGGTAAAACAGGAGGAATTTTTCATTGAGAAATTCCTCCTGTTCTTTTAAGGGAGGTATGGGGTTGGCAAAATATTCCGGATGGGATACATATCGTCGCATGCGGTCAAAGGTATTCGACAGGCCATCCCAGTTTGTGTATTCATGCAGAAATTTACCTTTGATCATATTGTTGAAGCGAGGGTGTAATCGTTCCGGTATCCAGTCCATCCGCTGCCGAAGTATGTTGTAACACCTATAGATAAAATCATTCATGGCTTCCGCCGAATAAAGCTCCCAGTTGCGAGCCAGCAGATAGTCAAAGAAGATATCGAGAAAGACAGAAGCATACTTCCCAAAATGCGGATAGAGCACCTTTTTAGCCTCACTTACAACCGGATGCGTATCTGTAAAGCTGTCGATGGCCCGATGCAGGTCAACCCCCTCCCGAATATGTACTGGCAGTTCTTTAACCTCCTTCGGTTTCAGGAAGTCGCCCAGAAAATTACCAATCAACAGGTGATCATCGTGACAGGAAAGCTGCAGGTGTGCGAGGAAATTCAAATTGATTTACTTTGTGTTGGCTAAAGGTAAGGGATTAATTTTCAGATGGTAATTTTTATCCTGGTGCGATCTTCTCGCCAATACTATTAAGTTTTTCGTACTACGTCGGACGTACCACGCTTTACGGAAAGAACGGAACCAACGGAATAAACCATTTCACAAGTACACCATTTCACCTTGATTCGTACTACGTCGAACGTTCCACGTTTTACGAAAAGAACAGAATCAACGGAATACACCATTTCAACTTGATTCGTTCCACGTCGGACGTACCACGTTTTACGGAAAGAACGGAACAAACGGAATAAACAGAATCAACGGAATACACCTTCCACCTTGATTCGTTCCACGTCGGACGTACCACGTTTTACGGAAAGAACGGAATAAACAGAATCAACGGAACAAACGGAATAAACCATTCCACCATAAAAAACACGATCGAAGCTGCTTTGCATTGGTGAGAATCCCTATCTTTGCCGCGCTAAAAAAATACGATAGATCCATGGGTTTAAAATGCGGTATTGTAGGTCTTCCGAATGTAGGTAAATCTACCCTCTTTAATGCGCTTACTTCTGCCAAAGCACTGGCAGCCAATTATCCCTTTGCCACCAAAGATCCCAACCTCGGGGTTATTACGGTTCCTGATCAAAGATTGGACAAACTGGCAGACCTGGTTAATCCTCAGAAGGTACTACCTACTACCATTGAAATTCTGGACATTGCGGGATTGATTAAGGGGGCCAGCAAGGGCGAAGGTTTGGGAAATCAGTTTCTGGCCAACATCCGCGAAGTAGATGCTATTGTGCATGTAGTGCGTTGTTTTGAGGATGACAACGTGGTGCATGTGGATGGAAGTGTAGATCCTGTGCGGGATAAGGAAGTGATCGACATGGAACTCATGCTCAAAGACCTGGAAACCCTGGAGAAGCGCCTGGAGAAATATCAGAAACAGGCAAAAACCGGAAAGAAGGAAGATCTGCGAGCTTTGGAAATCGCTACCGCCATAAAAGACCATCTGGAGTCTGAGAAGCCTGCCAGAACAATCGAATTGGAAGAAGATGGCCAGGCTTTGCTCAATGAGTTGTTTTTGCTGACTTCCAAACCGATCCTCTACGTATGCAATGTAGATGAGAGCAGTGTTACAGACGGAAACGAACATACGGAGCGTTTCAAAGAAGCTGTAAAAGATGAAAATGCAGAAGTAATCCTCATAAGCGCCGACATTGAGTCAGAAATCGCCACCCTCGATTCCAAGGAAGAGCGCAATGAGTTTCTGGAAGAAATGGGACTGGAGGAAGCAGGTGTAAATAAGCTTATTCGAGCAGCCTACAAATTACTCAAACTCATTACCTACTTCACTGCCGGTGAAAAAGAAGTGCGTGCCTGGACTATTGAGGATGGCTGGAAAGCACCACAGGCAGCCGGAGTGATCCACACAGACTTTGAAAAAGGCTTTATCCGGGCAGAAGTAATTGGTTACAATGACTTCGTTGCCCTCGGATCCGAACAAGCCGTTAAGGAAGCCGGAAAAATGTCTGTAGAAGGGAAGGAATATGTAGTAAGCGACGGGGATGTCATGCACTTCCGCTTCAACGTGTAAACATGTCGTTTTATGCCATTTACAAACCCTATGGCTATCTGAGTCAGTTTACCCGGGAAGATCCCAAACACAAGGTGTTGGGAGATCTTTACGCTTTCCCTCCGCATGTTTATCCTTTGGGCAGGCTGGATCTCGATAGCGAGGGCCTCTTACTCCTTACCGATAAAAAAGGGGAAAACAGCCGCTTGCTCGATCCCAAAAGGAAACACCCAAGAAAATACTGGGCACAAGTTGAGGGAGACATAAGCGAAACCGCCTTAAACCAACTCCGATCAGGGATTGATATTCGCATTAAGGGCAAGACACATCATTGCCTTCCGGCGAAAGCCAAAAAATTCACCCCTGCAGATGTTCCGGAAAGGGACCCTCCTATCAGATACCGAAAAAACGTAGCGGAATCCTGGATAGAATTACAGCTTACAGAAGGTAAAAACCGGCAGGTACGCCGGATGTGTGCCGCAGTTGGATTTCCGGTCCTTCGATTGATTAGATACCAAATAGGGCAATTTCGACTCCCTCAACTAGATGTAGGAAAAGTATGGGAGCTTTCGCCGAATGACTGGAACAAGGTGTTTAAATAAATCCCGATCAAGGGAATTTTTCTAAATTTGCCCATCTCAAAACCACCTATGGCTTATTTGATCGGAATAACAGGAGGCAGCGGTTCGGGAAAAACGAGTTTGATCCGCGATTTGCATGAGCGATTTGGAAAATCGGATCTATGTATCGTTTCACAAGATGATTATTATCGTCCGCGAGAGGAGCAGATTCTGGATCCCAAAGGGATTCGGAACTTCGATCTGCCAGGATCCATTGATCATCAGGCCTTTTTAAAAGACATCAAACGCCTTTTGAAAGGCGAAACCATCACCCGCCAGGAGTATACTTTCAACAACGAAAAAGCAAAGCCTGGAGTCGTAACATTCGAACCGGCTCCGGTCATAATTCTGGAAGGGCTTTTTGTCTTTTACCTGGAAGACATCTGTGATCTCCTGAATTTGAAGATTTTCGTTCACGCCAAGGAAAACCTCAAGGTAATCCGCCGTATTAAACGCGATCAAATCGAACGAAACTATCCGCTGGAAGACGTTCTTTACCGCTACGAACAACATGTGCTTCCAACATTCGAACAGTATATTCTGCCCTTTCGGGAAGATGCCGACATTGTCATTAACAACAATCATTCGTATAATGCGGCTTTGGAGATGCTAAGCGGATTTATTCGCTGGCAACTTCGGGAAAACTGATTCGGATCTTTATCCCAATGACCAAAAACGACCTATTATGCTTCGCCATCTGCGATTCCTTACCCTTCTGTGTCTGGTTTTCACCAGTACAGCCTCCTATTCTCAGATTGTAAATATTGAAGACAGACGGGGAAACATTTCAGATACCACCGGAATATTTGGCCGGGTTGCTGCAGGTATGAATCTGGTCAATAACGGAACACCCGTTTTGTCCATTCACGGAAACTCACAACTGGAGTATCTACGGCCGAAAACAGACTGGTTATTGCTCTTCAACTACAACCTTGTTAAAGCAGGAGACAACAGCTTTGTGGATGATGGGTTTGCCCACATGCGGTTCAATTATTTTCTGTCTGAAAGGGTGGTTTGGGAAGCATTTGGACAAGCACAATACAATGAGAAAATTCGAATATTATTTCGCGGCCTTTTGGGCACAGGACCCCGATTTCGGTTGTTTGACAATAAAAAGCAAGCAGCTTTTGCAGGCATTGCCTATATGTATGAATACGAGCAGATCTCAGACACCAGCATCATTCACCGGGACCATCGAATTAGCTCCTACCTCTCTTTTCAGTTCACCCCGTTTAAGAATCTAACCCTGGCAGGTACTACTTATTATCAACCAATTATTGACAATATTGCTTCCTCAAGAATATCATCAAAAACATCTGCGACATTCAGTATAACGGATCAGCTCAGTCTGGGGGTTAATTTTTCAGTAACTTTTGATGGCAGATTGCCGGAGGAGGTTCCGAATGTACCTAATAAGATCTATGCGTGGAGGAATACGCTGCGGTATAGTTTTTAGATGATAATTTTGAATTTTTAATGTAGAATGTAGATTTTTCCAATCTGGTCTAATTCAACATTTATAATTCTGCATTCTCTCGTATGACATTGAAGTTAACAGATTGCCAGAGGAGGTTCCACACGTAACTAATAAAATCTATTCGTGGAGGAATACACTGCGGTATAGTTTTTAGATGATAATTTTGAATTTTTAATGTAGAATGTAGATTTTTCCAATCTCGTCTAATTCAACATTTATAATTCTGCATTCCTAATTACTAAATGATTTCGTCAAACTCATTCGCGGAAGCGTCTGTTTTGGGAAGTCCGCGTTCAAAGCGATTCTCTCGCATGGCACGGAATATGGCTTCCGCCGAACGCAGAAAGCCGGGATTACAGAATCTTTGCATATCCTGCATATTGGAAGCGCCCTCCTCCCCTTTTCGGAATTTATAAGTTTGTTCAAACAGGCCGTCTTCCAATTTGAGGGAAAGCTTATCATCCATTTTAAAAACAGTGATCTTTAGTCGCGGGTGGTCAATTTCTCCGAGGATTCGCATAATTCTTATAATTCAAGCAAGCCTTCCGGCAAGCTACAGTGAATTTCTTTTTTATCCTTATCAATTTGATCAATAAGATCTTCGTGAAGCGGTATCAGCAGCGAATTTCCCTTGTATTCAATGACTGCCATTTCCTGTTGAGGATATTCTTCCACATCGAGAATCTCTCCGACTAATCCGGCATTAATATCATGTAATTTAAATCCTTTCAGATGGGCAAACTGCAAATCCGAGACTGGCTCTGGCTTCTGCTTCTGCTCCACATCTGCTGCCCGGAGGAACATTTTTTTGCCGGTAATCTGGGTGGCTTTTTCCCGGCTGTCGTAATTTTCAAAAGCGGCTAAAATACTTCCGGCTTCTCTTATTGAATTTAGAAAAAACGGGACTTTACCACCTCCCAATTCCAAAAATACGGCAGGAGCTGTTAAAAAATCCTCCAGGTATTCGTCTTCGATAACCACTTTCAATTCGCCCTTCACACCGTGGGCCTTTTTTGTGTAGCCAATTTCAATAAATTCTGTCATGGGGCATTTATTGAAACTTGATTAGCGTTTGCTGAAGAATAAAACCCTTTTCTGCTTTTTCCTCCCAGGGTTTACCCGCATCAATCTCCTGGGTATCGAGTATGTATACAGATCTTTCGACCAGTCCCAATCCGGCGGCATAAGTTTCGAAAACGCGTCTGAGTTCAATTAGGTTTTCAAAGTTGGCATGACTCAGGGTACATATTTCGCGTGCTTCTCCCAGTATATCCATTGATTCCTCTACCACCTCAAAGCGAGATTCCCAGTATTTGAACATTTCAAGGGTTTCACCGGCGACAACAACGGTCTCATTGTCATCAAAAAATACGGTGCTTTCCCAGTTGGCAAAAGGGTCCGGCGGAAAAATGAAAGGAATAAAAAGCAGGTTATTTTCCTTGCGGAATGCTCTTGTGGCATCTCTGGATTCGGTGACAACCGAATGAAAAACCCAGGGATCGCCTTCCTGATTCCGTTTATGGCGCTCAATTCGATACCAGGTTTGGTCCTGCTCATCGGAGAAAGTATCTACCAGGCTTTCCCTCCATTGAAAGGATATGGTATCGATCAATTCCATCCCATTGGGATCGTAGATTACAGAACCGATCTGATACACTCTTTCGGTTCCCAATTGAAGGGGATAATAGTCATATCCCAGATCGGGTTCTACAGCCGGCTCCTTGCAGGCAGTAAAAAAAACAGCCAGTAAAACCAGCAGGAAGCATATGGTTTGAGATGAATTAGACATTGGCTCTGGAACTACCGTAAATAATTCCGCCGCCCACAACATCATCTCCTTCGTAAAAGACAGCCGACTGTCCCGGGGCTACGCCCTTAACATTGGCAAAGAATTCTACATCTACTTCTTTATCGGATGTTTGAACCACTTTGCTCAATGCGCCACTATCGCGGTAACGGATTTTTGTAATTGCTTCCATACCGCCATTCAGGTCTTTGTATTTCATCAGGTTCAGTTGGCCGACCTTCATACCATTGCGTACCAGTTCATTCACCGGGCCAAGCACCACGCGGTTTGCCTGAGGCTGGATTTCGGTTACATACATGGGCTCTCCAAAAGCCAGGCCAAGCCCTTTACGCTGACCGACCGTATAAAAAGGATATCCTTTATGTTTGCCCAGCACATCACCATCAGCATTCACAAACTCGCCGCCATCCACTCTTTCTTCCAGTCCGTCAACCCGGCGTTTGAGGAAACCCCGGTAATCATTATCCGGCACAAAGCAAATTTCATAGCTTTCGCCTTTTTTGGAAAGTTCTTCATAACCAAAATCCAGGGCCATTTTTCGAACTTCAGGCTTGGTGTACCCCCCTAATGGGAAGCGCGATCGGTCCAGGCATTCCTGGCTCAGCCCCCAAAGCACATAAGACTGATCTTTATTGAGGTCTTTAGCTCGGGTGACGAATTTCCGGCCATCCTGTTCATTAATCTTGGCATAGTGTCCGGTGGCAATAAACTCACATCCCATGGCATCTGCCCTTTTGAGCAATGAATTCCACTTGATGTGAGTATTACACAATACACAGGGATTCGGTGTTCTGCCGGCAAGATATTCATCCACAAAATTGTCTATCACATAATCGCCAAATTCTTCCCGGATATCGACGATGTAATGCGGAAAATTCATATCTACAGCTACCTGACGGGCATCGTTGATCGAATCCAGGGAACAGCAACCCGTTTCCTTTTTTGAACCACCCGAGGAAGCATAATCCCATGTTTTCATGGTAATGCCAATCACTTCATAGCCTTGCTCGTGTAGCATCATAGCCGTTACCGTGCTGTCAATACCACCACTCATTGCCACTAAAACTCTTCCGTGCTTACTCATCTCTTTTTGAAAAATTTTCCTTTTATAGCTTGTTGCGGGCTTCGATAGTTAATTATAACCCAACTGATTTTTTGCTGCCCGAATTTGAACCCGTAAAATTACAAAAAACCCGGGCGGAAAGTTCAGATCAACTGTCATTTGATTTCTTTAATGCAGGAATAAACGTGCAGAATTGATCAAGTTCTCTTATTTTAAGCCCGAAAACCAATAAACACCCACTTTTACCATCCAATGTGTGTTAATTGATTTATTATGCCTAAACACAAATAAGGTACGAGACATAATAGATCAGGGACACGTTCTAACATTCCACAAAATCAAACGGATGCTTATGAAATTCGCTGCAAAAGCTCTATTAACCATTTTCCTGACCTCCGCCGCGTTTATGCTGAATGCGCAGGAATATGGGGTTGCCTCTTATTATTCTGATAAGTTTCACGGTAAACCAACTGCCAGTGGAGAAGCCTACGACAAAGACAAGTACACAGCGGCACACAAAACCTATGCCTTTGGTACCATCATTAAAGTAACTCGCCTGGATAATAAAAAATCGGTAAAAGTGAAAGTTACTGACCGTGGACCTTATGTAAATGGCCGCATCGTTGATCTTTCGCGTAAAGCGGCAGAAGCACTGGACCTCGTGAATGACGGTACTGCAAGAGTAAAAGTGGAAGTAGTTGACCAGGCTTCAGAGGAAGCTACAACAACCCCGGTTGATCCGGTAGTGGTCCGTCCGGAAGATCCGGAACCAGCTGCTGAAACCAGTATCGAACAACCGTCTGAGGTGGTTACCGCACCTCCGAAAAGCAACGAAAAACCTGCTGCTCAGGCTGAAAAGCCAAAAGCAACTGTAAAAGAAGAACCTCCAAAATCAACCGTAGCTCCCAGTCCGGTGCCAATCGCCGTAAAGTCGGAACTCGTTACACTCGACAACTACAGCGAATACGGATTGTACAAAATTGAATTGGAAAAACCGGAAAAATCCGGATATGCCGTACAGGTAGCTTCCATGACAAACTATACAAGCGTCATGCGTCAAATCGCAGATCTTCAGGGCCATTGGTTCCAGAACATCCTGCTAAGTGTCGAGCCCAACGCACAAGGGGAGGCCGTTTTCAAATTAATGCTTGGGCCTTTTGATAGCCAGGAAAGTGCCACCGCATACAAGGCCAGCGTTAAAAAGAAAACCGGAATTAGCGGATTTGTAGTGGATCTGGCTGAAATCAACTACATGAAAAAATAATTATGCTGCTTGCAAAAATGAGTGTGTTGATTGTTGTTTCAGCACACTCATTTTTTTAATCATACCATCATGAAAATCTCTACTCTCCTATTTCTGCCTCTCTTTATTGTGTTCTCTTCCTGTGATTTCATGGGACCGTCTATACAGGGAGAAGGCGAACTGGTTCAAAAGAAAATCAATTTGGACGGGTTCTCCGGGATTGCCCTCGGCACCAATGCAACCATTGAGCTTCGTAAAGGGCCCCATTCTGTGGAGGTATCTGCTCAGCAAAACATCCTGGATAATCTGGAAATTGAAGTTGACCGGGGCCGACTTAAAATCAATAACAACCAGCGCGTATCACGGTCAAAGGAAGTGACCATCCGGGTTTCACTGCCGGAGCTTGATGAACTGGTCATAGGAGGATCGGGCAATATACTGGGGGAAGATCTATTTGATGATATCGATAATCTGGAACTGAATATTGGCGGGTCCGGAAATATAAGTCTGGATTTTGAGGCAGATCGGGTAGACATATCCATCGCAGGATCTGGTGACATGACCCTGTCTGGTACAGCAGAATCTGTTGATATATCCGTAAGCGGATCAGGAGATGTAGATGCTAACCAGTTAAATACAGATCGCTGTGATGTCTCCATTGCGGGAAGCGGAGATGTACGCATAGGGGTTGAAGAAAAACTCGAAGTTTCTATTGCGGGAAGCGGAGATGTTTATTATCGCGGTCGTCCGAAAGTTAAATCCAGTATTGCCGGTTCCGGCGGGGTCCATAAGATGTAATCAATGAAAACACTCCTGTTCTTAGCCTGTTTGGCTTTAATTACCTTCTCCTGCCATTCGCCGGAAGGCAAAACAGATACCCCGGAAACGAATGAGGTAAATTTGGACAGCCTTCTGCCCGGCACCTGGGAGAATATCTCTTTGGAAGTAGTAGTAAATTCTTTCAATAATACCGACTCCTCCTACTCTATTCTGGTGCCTCGGGGTGAATGGGAAGCAAAACTGGGCATCAAGCCCATTCGTACCACTTACGAAACCAACAATACTTATCGTTCGGAATACCGCGATTTGAAAGACAGCCTGGTGCAAACCACCCGTGGCATCTGGAATGTATTTGGAGACACGCTGATGCTCATAGAATCGGATGCCACCTACGAATACCTGGTCAGAGCACGCAAATCCGCTGTAGAGTTTACGGCCATTCTGGATTGGGATGGCGATGGACGAGAAGACGATTTGTATAAGGGCATTCAGGCGAAAGCCGAAGATTAAGCGTTTGTCAGGGTTTTACCCTTCGGGCTGTACTCGTTCCAAAAGCAAATCCCAAACATACTCTAAAAGTTAGCTACCTATCCTCCAGAATTCGCTGATATTTTTGTGCTGCATTCACAAGCACTTCCTGCATATCGCCCTCCGGATTAAAGGATGATTCTCCAATGGTATGCTGGTGGATTAAGATACCCAAATCAAAATAATAGCCGGCGACGGCAACTGTTTCAGGCTTATCATACTGAAAGGCATTTTCTTCCATATTGTATGGATAGGTCAGTTCCTTTTCCGACACATAAACCAGGGCATTTTCTCTATAATAAAAAGTGCGTTCCAGACGGCCGTTGGTGAAATAGTAGATGGTTTCTGCTTTTTCCAGCTCCCGGTCGTAAATATACCCGGTGAGTTGCCCGCCTCCATCAGTCATTTGCTGCATAAACTCTTCATTTAGCAGGGTTTTTATCCGATAGTCAAACTGATTATCGAGATAGGCACAGTGTTCATCAATTAGGGTAATTGACCCAACGAGACTGGAATCCAACAACAGGCTGTCTGTAGAAATACTATCCTGCAATTCAGGATTTTCAGACTGACAGATGCCAGCCACAGGCAAGGCCAGCCACAGCAATGCAGGGAGTAAAATGTTTTTCATGGAGCGAATGCTTATCGGTTTTTAAGTTAGAGCGTTTTATTTTTATAAATATACAAAAAGCGCTTAATGAGTCGCAAATTGGTTTACTTCCTTACAATTTTGCGATCCTTTCATAATAAGCAACGTCAAACAAAGTTATCTTTACAACATGAGGAAAATCCTTCTTGCTATTTGTATTTCCCTTACAGGCTGGATTGAGCTACCTGCTCAAACCTATCTGGATACAGCCATAAACTTTGTAGCCACAGATGTTTATGGCAATGATCATGACCTGTATGAATATCTGGACCAGGGGAAATTTGTCATGCTGGATTTCTTCTATACGACCTGTGCGCCCTGCATTGGCAGTATTCCCGATCTCAACTGGGCCATGGAGAACTATGGTTGCAATCAGGAAGACCTGATCATGTTATCCATTGATTGGGAAGACAACAATCAGGAAGTTCTTCAATATCAAAGTGATTATGGAGCGCTCAGTCCGGCCATTAGTGGAATTGAAGGCGGAGGGAATCAAATCATTTCAGATTATGGGGTATTTGCCTTTCCCACCGTGATCCTAATTGCTCCGGATCGTCAAATCATCAATCAGGATATTTTCCCGGTAAACCAGTCAAACCTTCAAACTGCTATAGAATTTCAGGCAGGCATCTCCTCTTCCGCCCCTTGTAGTACGACCACAAGCATTTACGGAAAGCAGAAAGAGATTGCTGCTTTTGATGTATTCCCAAACCCGGCTTTCGCCGAATGCAACTTCAAATTGTCTGCCGAATTATCCGGCGCGGATTGGTATGAAGTCAGAAACAGCGCAGGACAGCTCTTCCTGCAAGGGAACTGTACATCCGACAACCAACTAGATGTTTCCGGACTTCCCAACGGCCTCTATCAGATAAATCTGTACGAACAAGGGCAGATTGTAGGCAGCAACCGGCTGGTCGTGTCAAATTAACATCATTTCTTCCCGGATCGCATAAAAAGCATGCCGAGGTGACTATTTTTGCGAAAAATAATCACCCTTATGCGTTTAAATATTCTCTTTTTCCTCTTCGGGATGTTTTTATTTTCCTGTGGAGAAGCTACAACGGAAGAAACTCCGGAAACCGTAGAAGATTCAACAACGGCTGAACCAGTTCTCAAATACGAACAGGAAAGCAATCTCCAAAATCTACGCCAGCTTACCTTCGGAGGCGACAATGCTGAAGCTTATTTTAGCTTTAACGATGACAAACTCGTTTTCCAAGCCAATAACCCGGAATGGGGCACAGCCTGTGACCAAATTTACTTCATGGATTTGGAAGGTACCCAGGGCAAGCAACCGCCACTTTTGAGCACCGGAAAAGGCAGAACAACCTGTTCATACTTTATGCCTGGCGATTCGACCATCCTATACGCTTCCACACATATGGGTGCAGATACTTGTCCGCAGGCACCACGTGCACTCAACGGTAAATATGTGTGGGGAATATTTCCCGACTTCGACATTTTTGTTTCTGACCTGGAGGGAAATATTATTCGCCAGCTAACCGACGAGCCGGGTTATGATGCGGAAGCTACCCTAAGCCCTGACGGCAGCAAAATCGTTTTCACTTCAACCCGCTCCGGCGACCTGGAACTATGGACGATGAATGTTGATGGCAGCGACGTAAAACAAGTAACATCAGAGCTTGGCTACGACGGTGGAGCATTCTTTTCTCCGGATGGTACAAAACTCGTTTTCCGGTCCAGCCGGCCAAAAACGGATGAAGAGATTAAGACTTATAAAGGTTTGCTAGACCAGGGCTTGGTACAGCCAACCAATATGGAAATATATGTGTGTAATGTGGATGGAAGCGACTTGCGTCAAATTACAGACCTTGGTGGAGCCAACTGGGCGCCTTATTACCACCCTTCCGGGGAAAAGATTCTTTTTTCTACCAACCACCACGTAGAAGGCGGACGGCAGTTTAACATCTTCTCCATCAATCTGGACGGTACCGGGTTGAAGCAGATTACTTTTGATCCAACTTTTGACGCCTTCCCCATGTTCTCGTATGACGGTAAGAAACTGGTATTTGCTTCCAACCGCAACAATGGCGGCACCCGCGATACCAATGTATTTCTGGCTGACTGGTCGGAATAACTTAGAATGAAATAGCGAAATGGGCTCCTCAGATGATTTGGTTCGTCTGGGGAGTTTTTTTAGAACTCAATAAATTCCACGACGTGATCCCGAATGCGCTTTAAAGTGATCGGATCAGTAATTTCCTTATCGTCATTGAGTAACAATTCAATTTGAGAATAAGGATTTTTGGTAGGCATAACAATTGTACCAAGGTAGTTCAATACCCCTGTCAAATGCTCCAAGCCTCGAAGATTACCGGCCTTGCCTGAGGCCACTCCTGCCAGCAATGCCTTTTTATCCTTAAAGTTCTTTTTGTACTCCCGAATCGAGCAGCCGTCAATAAACGCTTTTAATGCCCCGGGATTTCCCCCATTGTACTCCGGCACCACAAAAACAAATTTATTTGCAGCAAGGATATATTCATCCTGCAAAGACTTTAAGCTCGCACTTTGCTTATCCTTTACGTACATATCCGGATGAAACCAGTCATGCGGTATGGAAGACAGGTCCAGTAGCTTTACAGGTTCATCCTGAAGGGATTGTAGCTCCCTGGCATATTGATGAGCGAAGTATTGAGCTATGTTGTTTTTTCGGTTGGTACCAATGATTACGGTAATCATTCAATCGTTTTGTTTTTTCTTGCCTTTCGGCGAAAGCGAAGTTCTCATTTTTTCGCTATTGATGGAAAAGCTGTTATCTTTAAGATTGTGCAAGAACAGGTGCTGAGGATTAAAATCATAAATTATTTGGTGACAAACAGGGCCTTTTCAATTGAAACCCACCAAAAAATACCCAAATAATTGTCAAATGTAGACCTGTTAATCAGTTCTTACATGGTCTAAACATCCGGAACCGCATAGAGTTCTCGCAGTGTAAGAACGCAGATGTTTTTAATGCGATATCTACTGCCTGCACTTGTTTTCTACTTAGGATAATAAGCTCATTTTCAGGAATTCACAATTAAACTCCCAATGAAATTCACGTATTACGGACACTCTACATTCGGTATGCGAATTGGAGGTAAAGATATTTTGTTTGATCCTTTCATTAGCGGAAATGAATTGGCATCTGATGTAAATATAGCCGAAATCCCGGCTGATTACATTCTCCTTACACACGGACACGGTGATCATGTAGCGGATGTGGAGGCTATTGCCAAACGCACCGGTGCCAGGATTGTCTCAAACTTTGAGATTGCGACCCATTTTGGCAATAAGGGATTTGAAAATCATCCGATAAATCAGGGCGGTCACTGGAAGTTTGATTTTGGTACCGTTAAATATGTAAATGCTATCCATTCCAGTTCTTTTCCGGATGGATCTTATGCCGGTAATCCAGGCGGCTTTGTGGTATGGAACGATGACGTTTGTTTCTACCATGCAGGCGACACGGCATTAACCATGGATATGAAATTAATACCGATGCTTTGTCCGAAACTGGATTTTGCCATACTACCGATTGGCGACAATTTCACCATGAACGCAAAGGAGGCGGCCCTCGCCAGTACCTTTATTGAATGTGATACGATCATTGGTTGCCACTATGACACCTTTGGATATATAAAGATTGATCACGATGAAGCCCATAAGGTTTTTGAATCCAAGGGTAAAAAACTAATTTTGCCGGCTATCGGCCTTGAAACTGAAGTTTGACCACCATACACAGTCTATATTAATTATGGGAAAAGTTATTGCGATTGCAAATCAAAAAGGAGGCGTAGGAAAAACAACTACAGCTATTAACCTGGCGGCTTGTCTGGCCGTATTGGAGCGTAAAGTTCTGTTGATCGACTCTGATCCGCAGGCAAATGCCAGTTCCGGGGTGGGTGTTCAAATTGACGACGACGATGTGAGCCTGTACGACTGTTTGGTAAACGAACACGATCCAAACGATGCCATCTACGAAACCGAAACGCCAAATCTACACCTCATACCTTCCCATATCGATCTGGTTGGTGCTGAATTAGAATTGGTCAATCGCCAAAAGCGCGAGTATGTCATGACGAAGGTGGTAGAGCAGGTGCGCGACGATTATGACTATGTCTTCATCGATTGCCTGCCAAGCCTCGGATTGGTTACCGTAAACGCACTTACTGCCGCAGATTCTGTCATTGTACCTGTACAATGCGAAGTATTCTCGCTGGAAGGTCTGGGCAAACTTCAAAATACCATCAACCTGGTTAAGAAGAACCTCAACTCCAAGTTGGAAATTGAGGGTATTCTTTTGTCCATGTACGATCGCCGACTGCGCCTGGGAAATGTCGTAGTCAATGAAGTGCGCGACTTTTACGGAGACAAAGTATTTGATACAATTGTTCACCGGAATTCTAAGATCGGTGAAGCACCCAATATGCACCAGCCGGTAATTCTATACGATGCAGGAAGCAAAGGTGCAGTCAATTTCCTGAATCTGGCTCAGGAGTTTTTGACTAAGAACGAAAACAGCAGCAAGCTGGCGACTAAAGCCTCAACGGAATAAATTATGGCCAAAAAAGTAAAGAAAAAAGAACTGGGTCAAGGCATTCGGGCCCTCCTTTCCAATATGGAGTCAGAGGAAAGTCCGGAGAAACAAAAGGAAGTGGTACGGGAGCTTTCTCATACCGTAGCTACCATTTCACTTGATCAAATAGAAGTGAATCCTTTCCAGCCTCGTAATGAGTTTGATCCGAAAGCGCTGGAAGAACTATCAGAATCGCTGAAAGTGCATGGAGTGATCCAACCGATCACCGTGCGCAGGCTGAATGATGAAGCTTACCAACTCATTTCCGGGGAACGCCGTTTACGTGCCAGTAAAATGGCCGGATTAACGGAAGTTCCTGCTTACATACGCCTGGCCAACGATCAGGAAATGCTGGAAATGGCATTGGTCGAAAACATCCAACGCCAAAATCTGAATCCGATTGAAGTCGCTCAAACCTATCAGCGCCTGATCGACGAATGTGACCTTACACACGAAAATCTGGCAGATCGCATTGGGAAAAAGCGGATTACAGTAACCCATTTTCTGGGATTGCTTAAGCTGCCCCCGCAGATACAAACAGCACTCAAAGAAAAAAGAATCTCTGCCGGACATGGCAAAGCCCTCTCCGGTATAGACGACCTGGCACTCCAACTCAGCCTGTTTAATGAAGTAATTAGCCAGGGACTGTCGGTTCGCGCAACAGAGGCTCTTCGCAAAAAATATACCGAGCCGGCTCCTGCTAAGCCTGCCCCTAAAACATCGCTCCCTGACGCTTATAAAGATGTTCAGGACCAACTATGCGATCACTTTGGCAGCAAGGTTTCCGTTAAAGCAGACGGAAAAGGCAAAGGTCAAATTGTATTGAAGTTTGATTCTGACGATGAGTTGAATCGTTTGTTGGATATTATTGAAGGGAATTAGAGGGGATAGGAATAGGATTAGGGTATATAAAATGGCCTGTCTGAATACTATATGTTTTCATTTTGCATTCTATCTTTTAGGGCTTCATTTCAACATCGGTGTTTCAAAACGTATGAGAATCATTCTGGCCTTATTATTATTGGTTGGTCTTTCGACGAAAGTCGGAGCTCAAATACCTGATTCTGTACAAACAGATACCTCCTATCAATTGATCGTAAGAGATTCTGGCGAACTGGACTCCACACTTACCGCTCCTTTTGACAGCAGCACGGTCGAGAAAAAAAGACTCTTTGGCTGGAAAGACCATCCGGATTACCCGAAACCAAAGACAGCCCTGTTCTTATCCCTGGCGGTGCCTGGTGCCGGACAGGTTTATTCCGGAAAATGGTGGAAAGTGCCCATCGTATACGGAGCACTGGGCGGTTTGGGCTATCTGATCGATTTTAACACCAATGAATACCTTCGCTTAAAAGTTGCCTATAAACGCAAGCTTCGCGGAGTACCCCATGAATTCAGCGATACTTACCTGGATGACAGATCTACTTTAAAAGACCTTCGCGATCAATCGGATAAGAACCGGCAGCTTTCCTACATTGGTTTTGTCGTGGTGTATATGCTTAATGGAGCGGAAGCATTTGTCAGTGCCCATCTGGCTCATTTTGATGTTGATGACGACATCTCGATTCGTATTGAGCCTACCTTTATCCATTCAGGACTTGGAAATACCGCAGGGGTAGGATTGAAGATCCGGTTTTAAAATTGCTTTAATTGTCCCCAGATTAGCAGTATCCCGCTTATTGCCATCAATACGATCAGCCATTGTCTGAAAGTCTGACTTTTCATTCTCGATAAAAAGCGTTTGCCTACGATATTCCCTATCGTCGCTCCGATTCCAAGCGCAATACCATAAATCCACAACTCCCTATCAAGTATTCCAAAGAAAGTATAGCTGCCCAATTGAGACAGGCCCAACAAAAAGGAATTAGCCGCTTTGGTAGCGATGAGGTCCTCTTTATCCAGTCCCAGGTTCAGGTAAAAGGGATTTAAAATCGGTCCCATAGCCCCGATGACTGTGCCCAGTATGGATATGACAAATCCCAACGGAATAAAATACCAGAGCTTCATGTCGAATGAGCGCTCCTTTTTCCCAAATCGGTATTGAAACACCGTACTGACAAGGAATAAGCCCACCAGGATCTGCAGCCAGCCAAATTTGATATTGGCAAATAACCAGCCTCCTATCCAGGCTCCGATTATAGCGGGAGGCGCATAGTATAAAATAACCTCATAATGGATGTGCTTGCGAAAGATAATCAGGCGTGCCGGCCGCCCCAGAAATGTGCCAAGGTTGAGGACAGGAGCTGTTTTGGAAACACCGATCAGAAAATTAAGCAAGGGAACCTGAAGCATGGCTCCTCCCCCTCCGGAAATGGTGGAGATAGTAAACGCAATGGTTCCAGAGGCGAATAATGCCAGCAGCAGCCAATGGTTTATATCGGAGAGCATTTCCATGAAGGAAAATAAGTTTGGTGTACCGGTGTAGTCGTGTACCGGTGTAGCTTAGGCATTTTTAGCCAGCTTCCATTCGTAGGAAACGAGATAAAGGATGATTAAGATCTCGATGCCGAAGTACAAATAGCCATAAGTACTCAGGGTCTTCGCATGCATGAACAAGAGAGAGCCTGTAAACAGGACATAGATTAGGTTTAGGATAGCGATAATTTGCAACCAGGGTTTAAAGCTGGCCTTGCGCAAATGGCAAATAAGAGAATACAAACCAAACAACAGGGCTATGGCTGCCAAAATATAAACCATCCCCTGAGGCATGCCAAAAAAGGTTTCATAAGGAGCAATCAGGAAATTCAAGAGGCTGGCGGTGAGTAGAGCTCCAATGCTGTCTGCCAGAAAAATGTTGTTGGAAAGTTTATTCATGTTGGTGTATTCGCCAGTTGCCATAGAATGTATTTGTCAAAGCGTTTTCAATTATAGATCGGTAAGATCTTCCGAACTAAACTAATACAAAAAATCCCAAATCCCGGTACAAACCAGGATTTGGGATCAACTAACTTCAATTATTTTAGACTATCTAAAGTATTAGGACTCCAGGAACGGATAGCGATAATCCGTTGGTGGAACAAAGTTCTCCTTGATAGCCCGTGCAGATACCCAGCGGAACAGGTTCAGGATAGAACCGGCTTTGTCATTCGTACCGGAAGCTCTCGCTCCTCCGAATGGTTGCTGGCCTACCACCGCTCCGGTTGGTTTGTCGTTGATGTAAAAATTACCGGCGGCATTCTTCAGACGCTCGCTGGCCATATTTACAACCCGACGATCTTTCGCAAACAGCGCACCGGTGAGCGCATATGGTGAAGTAGAATCTACCAGATCAAGGGTTTCTTCAAACTTCTCGTCTTCGTACACATAAATGGTAAGTACCGGACCGAAGATCTCCTCTTCCATAGTGCGGTAATGCGGATCTTTAGCCAGAATTACGGTCGGCTCAATATAATAGCCTACTGCTTTTTCATAGCCACCACCTGCTACGATCTCTGCATCATCATCCTTTCTGGCTTGTGCAATATATCCGCTGATCTTGTCGAAAGCACGCTCGTCTATTACTGCAGTAATGAAGTTGCCAAAATCTTCCGGAGAACCCATCTTAAAGGTTTCCATATCGGCAACCATAAAATCTTTTACATCCGGCCACAAACTCTTTGGGATATACGCCCGGGATGCAGCCGAACATTTTTGGCCCTGGAACTCAAAGGCTCCACGAACCAAAGCCGTGGATACTTCCTTGGCATCCGAGGATGGGTGAACCATTACAAAGTCTTTTCCACCTGTTTCTCCAACAATGCGTGGATATGCCTTGTATTTTGAAATATTGGTACCGATGGTTTTCCAAAGGTGCTGGAAGACCCCTGTACTACCCGTAAAATGCAAACCGGCAAAATCAGCATGGTTGAAGATGATATCACCGGCAGCTGGTCCGTCTACAAAAACCAAATTGATTACACCCGGTGGCAATCCGGCAGCTTCCAGTACTTCCATAATTACGGCCGCAGAATAGATCTGTGTTTCAGCTGCTTTCCAAACAACCGTGTTGCCCATCATGGCAGGAGCCGATGGCAGGTTGGCGGCAATCGAAGTAAAGTTGAAAGGAGTAATTGCAAAGATGAACCCTTCCAAAGCCCGGTACTCCATGCGGTTCCAGACATTCTTTGGGTTTTGCGGCGGCTGATCTTCATATATCTGTGTCATGAAGAAGGCATTAAAACGGAAGAAGTCACAGAGTTCTGCAACTGCATCAATTTCAGCCTGGAAAATATTTTTTGATTGGGCAAGCATCGTTGCTGCATTCATCTTAGCCCGGTAGGGACCGGAAAGAAGATCAGCAGCCCGAAGGAATACAGCAGCACGCTCCTGCCAGGGCATATTCTCCCAACTGGATTTGGCGGCCATGGCTGCATTAATTGCCTGATTTACATGTTCAGCACCGCCTTTACTGAAGTTGCCAAGAACATGTTTGATCTCATGGGGAGGATGCATGTCTACCCGGGTATCGGTATAGACTTTTTCCCCATTGATGTGCATGGGAACCTCAATTTGCTTGCTTTTAAGTTCTTTGAGAACAGCCTGTACTTCCGCGCGCTCGGGAGAGCCCGGACGGTATTCAAGTACTGGCTCGTTTTCTGGATAGGGTACCTGGAAAAAGGCGTTAGACATAAGCTTTACTTGGTTTTGTTCGTTTGCAAAAATCCGCATTCGGCGAAAGCCATAAGACTCCGCGCCGCAAAGATAGGAAATGAAGGTCATTCCCTTTATTATCGGGCAAATTTCCGGATGTCTCCCAAATGCTCCACGACATGCGTGGGTCCGGGATCAAATGGAAATGAAGCGCCCCTCGGATTATACCAACAAGTTGCCATCCCCATTTGTTGCCCCCCGAGTATGTCTGAAGCAGGCGTATCACCGACAATCAGAATATCCGCTTTCGACGGCGCATTTAAGGCGTTAAGGGTATGCTCAAAGTATGCGGGCATGGGTTTGGCAGATCCGATTTCTTCAGAGATGACCACGGTCTCAAAATATTCATTTAAACCGCTGTCGCGAAAACGGGGACGTTGCACTTTACTGAGTCCGTTGGTAATTAAACCCAGGGTATAGCCGGCATTTTTCAGATCATCGAGCAATTCAATGGCTCCATCCTCCAAATAGGCTTTCCGCGAAAGCGCATCGAGGTAGAAGTAGCCGGTTTCTTTTGGGTTCCCATCGTGTCGCAAGTGATTCAGAAACCGCTTAAAGCGAAGGGCCTTTACCTCCTCTGGTCCGATCTCTCCTTTCTCCAGCAATTCCCAGCATTCCCGGTTGATCCGTAAATAGCGCTGAAAATGCCAGAATTCTTCCTCAATATCTAAATGAGCCAGGGTTTCCGAAAAGGCTTCTCTGGAAGATCGATCAAAATCGAGCAGGGTATTGTCGGCATCAAAAAGGAAAACAGAGTATTTCATATTGGGTATTAGGTATGGATTGTCTATAGCGACAATCCTTCGGGCAGAAAAGGACTGGCGTCTCCCCCACCCTTTATTATTTCGCGGACAATGGTAGAACTGATATGTGAATAAGCAGGTTGACTTATCAGAAAAATCGTTTCGATGCCACCGCCCACAATCTGATTGAGTTGTGAAATTGTTTTTTCATAATCGAAATCAGAAGCATTCCGCAATCCGCGCAACAGGTATCGGGCACCGATCCTGCCACAGTAATGCGCTGTAAGTCCTTCAAAATGAGCCACCTCTACCCTATCCTCGTCTGCAAAGACTGTTTCCAGCCAATCCAGGCGTTGTTGAAGCGGAAACAGGTATTTCTTCTGGGAATTAACCCCAATCGCTACAACGATCTTATCAAATAAGGGCAAAGCCCGTTTAACAATATCCACATGTCCGATAGTTATGGGGTCAAAGGAACCGGGAAAAACAGCAATCTTCATATAACATGGGTTAGCTAGTAAGTGAAGGTCGTAAAAATTGATGAAAAGGCAGTTGGATCCCTGCCCCGACTGGTTAAAGGCAGATTTTTTTTTAAATCAGCAGGTTTTTATTTGGAAGAAAATATTGGATGAGTAAAATGATACACTGAATATAAATTTTTCGGGGTCAAAAAAAACAGCCTCCCCGTTTCCGGGAAGGCCGTTGGTCAAGCTTGATTGACAGGTCTTAAGATTACTTTTTCTTAGCCTTATCCTTTTTGCCGTTTTCCCCGTTTACTGTTTTCAGGATACGGGCAGCTACTTTGTAAGGATCTGCATTTGAAGCCGGACGACGATCTTCCAAATATCCTTTCCAGTTTTGAGCGGTGGAAACAGGGATACGGATCGATGCTCCCCGATCACTCACTCCATAGGAGAACTTATCGATAGAAGCCGTTTCGTGCATTCCGGTTAGTCGTTTGTCGTTCTCTGATCCATAAACAGAGATGTGATCAGCATGCGCGACAGCGAATTTCTCCAGAATTTCATCGAAGTATTTCTTACCACCTTTGTCACGCATTTCTTTGTTGGAGAAGTTGCAGTGCATACCGGAACCGTTCCAGTCACCCTGGATAGGTTTTGGGTGGAACTCCACCTCTACTCCATACTTCTCTGTTACCCGGTGCAGGAGGTAGCGAGACAACCAAAGGTCATCTGCAGCTGTTTTTGCACCCTTGCCAAAGCATTGGTACTCCCACTGGCCAAGCATTACCTCAGCGTTGATTCCTGTAAGGGAAATTCCCGCATCCAGACATACATCAAAGTGCTCTTCTACGATATCGCGGCCGGCACAGTTGTTTACACCAACAGAACAATAGTAAGGACCCTGCGGACGAGGATATCCCTGTTCCGGGAAACCGAGTGGTAAGCCGTTTATCGTCAATACGTACTCCTGCTCAAATCCAAACCAGAAGCTTGGATCGTCATCGAAAGTAGCCCGTGCATTAGTTTCGTGTGGAGTACCATCTGCATTCAGTACTTCACACATTACGAGGTACCCGTTTTTACGTTGTGGATCAGGAACCACACGTACAGGTTTCAACAGGCAATCAGATTTGTCGCCTTCTGCCTGCTGGGTTGAACTTCCGTCGAAGGACCAGATTGGCAGAGATTTCAAGTCGCCATGGAAAAAATCCATTTCCAGTACTTTGGTTTTACTGCGGAGCCCTGGCTCAGGCTTGTAACCATCTAACCAGACGTACTCGAATTTGAACTTGGCCATTTTTAAATGTGCTTTTAAGGAGATTAATTAATTGTCGCTACGGACGTTAAAAACGAAAAGCGGTCGGACAGCTAATAGCCGCCTCGACCGCTTTTCAGGAATATCTTATACGGAATTCCGAATTAGGAAAAATATCTTCCGTTTTAATTTCATTATTACTTTCTAAGACGCAAAGTTAAGGCAAAAAGTTTTATCGTTCAAACTTATTGTAAATTTTACATTAAGTGCCTTTCGGCGAAAGCCGCCAAATTCCGAATATTATTTAGGTTATTGCCTGAGACCACTGGTATATTTGGAATTTCCTTTGGTTGGCGCCCGATAATTCGGCAGTGAGTTTTCCACATTTGTGGATAACTTTTTTTAAGTACCTCCGGAATTAGCGAAGTACTCAGATCACAATCTTCTCCTGCCGGGAAAGATTCCCGGCCCACCATTTTTGATTATTGGTTCTTACTGCTACATTTATAGCCAACTCAATACCTGCTAATGATTCGGATACTGCCTTTGCTCTTTTGCCTTTTTTCGCAGACACTTACTGCGCAAATAGACTCGGTAGAAACATCCGACATCCTGGTTGAAGATATCCTGCAAAACAATATTGAGACCTCAGACCTGGATCACAACACCCTTTTTGAAGGGCTGGAATATTTCCGGGAAAATCCACTGGATCTAAACACAGCCAGTCGGGAGGATCTGGAGGAAATCAGACTGCTTTCAGATATTCAAATCGATCGGTTTCTCTCCTACAGGCTGGAAACCGGGGAACTGATCTCTATTTATGAATTACAGGCAATCCCCGGCTTTGACCTCATAAGCATTAAAAACATACTCCCCTTTGTAAAGGTGGGAGGCAATTTGGACGATTTCAGGCAGCCACTCGGAAAGATGTTGGTTCAGGGAGACAATCGACTGTTCCTGAGGTGGAGCACAAATCTGGAACCTTATGACGGAGAAATCAATCCAGATCCCGACAGGCAGTTTCTCGGCGATCCAAACAGATATTACCTGAGATATAAGCACACCTTTGAGAACCGGCTTTATTATGGCCTTACGGCGGAAAAAGATCCGGGGGAGGCGCTGTTTGGGGAGTCAAATCCCTATGGCTTTGATTATTACTCGGCGCATTTTTATCTGCGCAACTACCGAAGCTGGATGCCTGACCTGGCACTGGGAGATTTCAGAGTTTCCCTGGGGCAGGGATTGATTGCTTATTCCGGATTTGGATACGGTAAAAGCGCCGATGCTGTGCGCATTCTTCGTCCGTCGCGGCCATTAGGGCCGTATGCGTCTGTTAATGAAGTGGATTTCTTCCGGGGGGCAGCTGTGCGACTACGTCCAATTGAAAACCTGGAACTAACTCTGTTTGGCTCCATCAATCGCGTAGATGCCCGACTGGATGACACCACCTTTCAGAATGATATAGTTTCCTCCATCATCATTACTGGTTTTCACCGAATACCCAGTGAAGCGGCCTCGAAGAGAAACATCGTGGAGTTTAGCCAGGGAGGATCTGTCAAATGGAAAGGAAAAAGATATCACCTTGCTTTTAATCTGATTAACTCCGGCCTGTCTGCTCCGCTTCAACGCGACAACCGATTATACAATCGGTTTTACTTTCAGGGAGATCGACTGCTCAATATGAGCGTGGATTACGACTGGCGCTGGAAAGGCTTACACGGTTTTGGAGAAGTTGCTATGAGTGACAATGGAGCCATAGCTCATACCAACGGTCTGTTGGCTGCCGTAAACAGGCAATTGGACGTCGCCCTGCTCTATAGGGATTTTGCCTACAACTTCCAGACCCTGCACGGAGATGCATTCGCGGAAACGCGGGAAACAAGAAACGAGCAGGGAATATATGCCGGATTTACCTGGAGACCGCAAAAGGGTTGGTTGGTGAATGGGTATTACGATTTATACAAACATCCCTGGCTTCGGTATTTGATAGACTCCCCTTCCAGAGGTTCTGACTGGCTGCTGCGATTGGAACGATTCAAAAAACGAACCTGGCGTATCTATCTTCAAATCCGCGGAGAAGCCAAGGAATTTAATGTGTCTGACAATGAAGGGAAAACCGATTACATCAGTGAAGGTCGCTGGTTTTCCACACGCCTGCACTTTGAATACAAGATTACCAAATCACTGGAACTGCGTTCACGCATTGGTTGGCGCACTTACAATCCTGCGGAGGCCGACCAAAGTCAGGGTTGGATGGCCTATCAGGATGTGATCTATCGGCCCCGCTCCTTTCCACTGTCATTCTCTGCCAGGTATGCGCTGTTTGAAACAGACGATTACAATACCCGATTTTACAATTTTGAAAACGACTTACTTTATCAGTTCTCCATACCAGCCTATTACGATCGGGGAAGTCGCTTCTACATCAATACGCGCTTTCGAGCTACCAGTGATTTAGTAGTAGAATTCCGATTCGCCCGATTGTTTCTGCCAAATCGGGAATCAATCGGAGCCGGTCCCTATAAAATCGACAGCAATCGCAGAACAGAGTTAAAGGCGCAAATTGCCTGGAAGTTTTGATGCGTTTGATGCGTTTGATGCGTTTGATGCGTTTGATGCGAATTTAGCTTGTACCTGCCAATTCAAAATTCCACCTTCAACCTTCTGCATTCCACCTTCTGCATTCTGCATTCTGCATTCTGCATTAATAAATCAAATACTTCTTCCGTACAAGCTTAAACGCATCCAAATCTTCCTTCCAGCTTTCGCGAATTTGAGCCTCCGTCCAACCGGCAAGAATCTGTTTGCGCAATTGATCGGTACCTGCCAGGAGATCAAAGAATCCGTTTTCCAGAAAGAAAGCATCCGGTTCGGCGTAAAAGATATAGGACTCCAGCAGGTAAGTCAGGTCGATGCCCGGCTTATCGTGTAATGCCATCCAATCCAAATCCGACAGATTATAGCCGGTACAATTTTGCCCTTTGTGTTTCGGGTACTTAGCCCCGAAGTTGGATTGTGGTGTATAGGTGTAATTTCCTTTCAGCAGTGCAGGAGCGCCGTAACATTGAAAGGGAATGTCTGTTCCTCTTCCCGCATTGATCTGCGTGCCTTCAAAAAAACAAAGACTGGGATACAATTGAATGGAAAGCGCATTCGGTAAATTGGGAGAGGGACGTACGGGAAGATCATAAGCGCGCTGATGATGATACCAGGCAAGCGGAACAACCTCCAGATCACATTTAATACCGCCATTCAACCAACCTTCTCCATTGATCATTTGAGCAAATTCGCCAATGGTCATGCCATACACAACCGGCACGGGATGCATACCTACAAAGGAGGAGAATTCCGGATTTAAAACCGGGCCGTCAATATAATGTGCATTGGGATTAGGCCGATCCAACAATAATAAGGGAACATTATTTTCGGCGCAAGCCTCCATTACATAGTGTAACGTACTGATATAGGTGTAAAAGCGAGCACCCACATCCTGTGCATCAAAAAGGACCAAATCCAGTTTATTGATGTCGGATTGTTTGGGTTTTTTATTGCTTCCGTACAAGGACCTGATGGGCAAACCAGAGGAAACATCCTGTCCATCTTTTACCGTAGCGCCTGCATCAGCCGTTCCTCTAAATCCATGCTCCGGAGCAAATAACAACACAATGTCCATCCCCAAAGCAAGCAAACTATCCACCAGGTGTGTGTCACCGATCAAGGAAGAATGGTTTACCACCAAACCCAGTTTTTTGCCTTCCAGCTTTTCCAGATACAGATTCATTTGCTCCGCTCCTGTTCGAATTGGGGGCATCATCGGTACCTGCCAATTGGTATCTACCATAGTGGTTTCGAAAGGAAAAACTTTGGTTCCTGGAATTAATCCGGTATCCAGCCCCGCAATGGCAGGAAGCGGACTGCGACAAAATCCAAAAACCAGAATGAGAGAAATTGCAATTCCAACAAAAAAGTGTAATTTCACAACCAAATTGTTTTAAAAGTAGTTGCCCTAGCAGACCCTAAGTTAAAGTAATCTTTGTATCACGGCAGCGAATAAATCTTTCCAATTCGTTAAAACTTGAGCAAAACCTACGCCATAGTAGATCTTGAAACCACCGGGGGCAGGTCAAACAGAGACCGGATAACCGAGGTGGCGATTGTGATCCACGATGGTGTTCAGGTGATTAATCGTTTTGAAAGCCTGGTCAACCCGGAATGTCCGATTCCATATGGCATCACTGAATTGACAGGAATTTCACAGGAAATGGTGGAGGATGCTCCCCGTTTTTTTGAAATCGCCAAACAAGTGGTCGAGATGACCGAAAATTGTGTCTTTGTGGCACATAATGTGCGCTTTGATTACAGTTTCCTGCGGGAAGAATTCAAAAGACTGGGATATACCTATACCCGAAAAACGCTTTGTACCGTTCGCCTCAGTCGACAGGTTTTTCCGGGACTCCCCTCCTACAGCCTCGGAAACCTCATCCGGCATTTCAGGATAAAAGTAAACGACAGGCACCGGGCCATGGCAGATGCCCAGGCTACCTCGGTGCTTTTCGATAAGATTCTTCAAGAGCAGGAATCTGAAAACCAGATCACTCAAATGGTCAACATGGGCATCCGCGAATCCCTCTTGCCCAAAAACTTAAACATTGAGCGCATTCATCAACTGCCGGAATCCTGTGGCGTGTATTATTTCCACGACGAGCAGGGAGATGTGGTTTATGTAGGAAAGAGCACGAACATCAAAAAAAGAGTAGCCTCGCATTTCTCCAAGAAAACGCCCAAAGCTCGATTGCTCCAAAAGCACGTAGACGATATCAGTTTTGAAATAACGGGTAGTGAGTTGGTGGCCTTATTGCTGGAATCTGATGAGATCAAACGACTCGCTCCTCCTATAAATCGGGCACAACGGGTAAAAAGGTTTCCTTTTGTAGTGTACTCCTATACAGATGAAGCAGGACGAATAAGACTGGACAATTGCCGCAACAACAAAAATGTACGGGCAAAATTTAATATCCTTTCGGAATATCCCAAACAATCGCGTGCGGCCGGGCATATCAAATCGGTATTGCACAAGTTTGAGCTTTGCCCCAAGATGTGTGGCATTGAAAAAGGAAGTGGTCCCTGCTTTTCCTATCACCTAAAACAATGTCATGGCGTTTGTACGGGAGAAGAATCGGTAGAAACCTATAATGAAAGAGTGGAAGAAGCCATGGAACGCATATCCACACAGATGAAAGAAAACTTCTTCATCCTCGATAAAGGTCGACAGACAGAAGAATGGGCGGTGGTATTGGTTGAAGAAGGCGCTTACAGAGGATTTGGTTATGCAGATGCCAATGATTCCATGCAGCATCCCGACCAACTCCGCGAACTAATTAAACCCTTCAATCACAATCCGGAAACCCATCGAATTATTCGCCGCTTCCTGGTGGATAATCCGCGTATCAAATTAGTTCACTTCTGATAAAAGCGCAGCCATCTGTTTCTGAAGGGTCAATGCACTCTCTCTGGCCCGCTCGGCAAAATCAGTTCCTTCACCAGCATAGATTATTCCGCGGGAAGAATTGACCAGTAGTCCGACATCTTTATTCATTCCCTGTTTTGCAACAGCTTCCAAATCGCCCCCTTGTGCGCCTACACCAGGGACCAGGAAGAAATGATCCGGAGCCAGAGACCTTACCGTACCAATCAAATCCGGATGGGTGGCGCCAATGACATACATTAGGCGATCTGCATCTTTATATTCCTGAGAAATGCGCAAAACTTTCGCGTAAAGCGTTTCACCAGCTGCATCTGTAGTCATTTGAAAATCACCGCTGCCGGCGTTAGAGGTCAGGGCAAGAAGAACTACCCATTTATCGGGAAAAGCCAAAAAGGGTTCTACACTGTCTCGCCCCATATAGGGAGCAACGGTGAGGGCATCCGCCGAAAGGCTCTCAAAAAAAGCTTTTGCATAAGCCTTGGAAGTATTTCCGATATCGCCTCTTTTTGCATCGGCAATTTTCAGGTGGGTATCCGGGATATAATCCAGGGTTTTTTGGAGGCTTTCCCATCCTTTAACACCGAGGGCTTCATAAAAAGCGGTATTCGGTTTGTACGCGACGCAGAGATCTTTGGTAGCATCAATGATCCGTCGATTGAATTCGAAAACCGGATCATCCATTTCATGTAAAAAGGCAGGAATTCTTTCAAGGACCGGGTCCAGTCCAACGCAAAGAAAAGACTGTTGCTCGCGAATACGAGCAACAAGTTCATTTTTGGTCATAGGAAATCAGACGTTTACTCCGTTAACTGCAACGACACCGGTTATTTGAGGAACGCGTCCTTTTATAGCTTGCTCCACACCGGCTTTCATTGTCATAGTAGACATGGAACAATTCTCACAGGTACCCAGCCATTTGATCTGAACCATCATCTCCTCTGTGACTCCAACTACCTCAACATCTCCTCCATCGACAGCCAGGTGCGGACGTACATCGTCCAGGGCTTTGTCAATTTTTTGGATCAGTTCTTTTTTATCTGTGTCTCCCATGATTCTTACTTAACATCAACTATTTGAGTGGGCGCCATCATCTCATTTCTGATCGCTGTTTGGCGCATTACATTTTTGGCAACTTTTAGGAAAGCTTCCCGGCTTGGACTGTCTTCCTGCAACACAGCTGGTTTTCCGGCATCTCCGGATTCCCGAATACTTTGTACAATTGGAATCTGTCCCAACAACATGGAGTTGCTTTCTTTTACCAACTTCTTGCCGCCTTCCTTTCCGAAAAGGTAATACTTATTATTCGGAAGTTCTGCCGGAGTAAACCAGCTCATATTTTCAACGACCCCAAGGATCGGAACATTCACTGATGGCAGCTTAAACATATTCATAGCCTTAAGCGCATCCGCCAAAGCTACGTCCTGGGGTGTAGTGACCATTACGGCACCTGTAACGGGTACCGTTTGCACCAACGAAAGCTGTACATCACCGGTTCCCGGAGGCAGATCCACGATCAGGTAATCCATTGGTTCCCAAAGAACCTCGTTAAAAAACTGCTGAATGATGCCACCCAGACGAGGCCCTCGCAAAACAACTGCCTGCTCCGGATCCACAATAAATCCCATAGACATGACGGGCAATCCGTAAGCCATGAGCGGCGTAATTTTCGGCTTACCATATACTTCCCGAACTACCGGGCGTTTCCCCTGCAGCCCCAACATAGTAGGAATAGAAGGGCCGTATACATCCGCATCGATAAGTCCGACACGAGCTCCCAGTTCTTTCAGTCCGAGTGCCAGGTTAACAGCTACGGTTGATTTGCCAACGCCTCCTTTTCCGGAAGCAACGCAAATGATGTTTTTCACCTGATTCAGGCGGGTATCCTTTTCAGAAGCAGCCTCCGGGTTATTGCTAAGCATATGCACATGCACATCAGCCTCCGGATAGATTTTCTGGATAGCCCCCATGCAGGCAAAATTCATTGCTTGCTTGTGCTCATTTTTCAAATTTGGGAGTACGAGATTGAAAGAAACCGTATTCCCTTCTACTTTTAATGCTTCCACCATATGCATTGACATGATGTCTTTCCCGGTGTTGGGATCAGTAACGGAAGCCAATGCATCAAGTATCTTTTTCTTTTCCATATCTGTTTGCAAAATTACAACAAAAAAAGAGGGATTCTGGTTTTGTGCTTTTTTATTTCCTTTGTAGGTATGAAAGAGCTGCAAAATAAGATTGTCTGGATAACCGGTGCTTCTTCCGGGATTGGAGAAGCCCTGGCTTACGCTTTCGCGAAAGCGGGATCAGAACTCATCCTTTCAAGCAGAAAAAGACCGGACCTGGAACGGGTTGCTCAATCCTGTAAAGGGGCTAAGGCCGTACACATTGAACCCCTGGATGTTGCCCTGCATGATGAAGTAGCTGCTTGTGCTGCGCGGGTCTTAAAGGAAATCGGAACTGTCGATATACTCATCAACAATGCCGGGATTTCCCAACGAAGCCTGGTAAAGGATACCCCTTTGGAGATCGATAAAAAGATTATGGATATTAATTTTTTCGGTTCGGTAGCTCTTACCAAAGCCCTTGTTCCTGCTATGTTGGATCAGGGCTCCGGGCAGATCATCACCATTAGCAGCCTGACCGGGAAATTTGGGTCGCCCCTGCGTTCCGGCTATGCCGCTTCAAAGCATGCGCTACATGGCTTTTTTGACTCCTTACGGGCCGAAGGACACGAGCAGGGGTTACGGGTTCTTATGGTTTGTCCGGGATTCGTAAAGACAAATGTGTCCATCAACGCGGTAACTGCAGATGGCAGTAAGCAAAATAAAATGGACGATGCTCAAAAAGCCGGTATGGAACCTGCTGTACTTGCCCGGAAAATCATTAGAGCAATGCAAAAAGGCAAAATTGAAGTAGTGATTGGCGGACGAGAAAAGATGGGAGTTTATGTCAAGCGGTTCTTCCCGCGCCTGTTTGCCCGGATCATTCGAAATATCAAAGTAACTTGATAATTAATAATTTTTAGTTCTTAATTTTTAATGGGGTGTGATCCGAAATTAGTAATGCTGCTTAGAAACAACACCCCAGGCAGCAATAATAACTAAATGTAGTGTCACATAAACTAAGGGACAAAACCAGGTGCCGCACCTACGGCGCTTAAAGTGAATCCGATATTTTTTGTTACAAAGGTGTGCCTCCTCTGGAGGCTCCAACGCAGCCAAACCTTTGTAGCATTTTTTGCGATTTTGATGGTAAGCTCCAGCGGAGCGACACCAATTCGTAGTTCCTGTTTTGACCCTAAGATTGGGTGCTGGTACAACCAAACAATAAAACCTAAAAATCCCCTACTTACTTCCCTTTACCGGTACTTCCTCATTCTCCAAAAGCAACTGATCCAGGATGTCAGGAATTTGTTCCGCACTCAAACGCTTATAGAGAATATACTTGTCCTTATCCAACAAATAGATCTGTGGCGTAGACTTGATATCGTAGGTAGTCTTATACTTCGAGCGATGATACGGATCAATGGTATTTAGCCAAATGTCAATTTCTTTTTCCTCAATGAACTCCCAGCAGGATTCCATTTCGTTATAAAACTTGGTACAAACAGCAAAGATTTCTACCCCCTTGTCTTTGTAGTCGTTGTACAACTTGATCATATCAGGCATGGACTTCTTGCAATGGCCACAGCCCGGATCCCAGAAAAACAGAATGGTATATTCAGATTCAAAGCCGTGGAGGGTATATTGATTGCCATCGCGATCCTGCGAACTAAAGTCCGGAGCGCGTTTTCCTATAAGCAATGGGCGTAAGCGGTTGGCATTATCGACCATTTTATCCAGTTGCTCCTGCTCTGTCCAGGGAGTTAGTCCCTTTGCGTAATACCTGTCTACAATTGCAACATACACGGCATCAAAACCAATTACTTTACTAGCCGCATATTTATTCACATAATGAACGACATACTGCTTGAAGGTTTCCTCTGCCGGTTGCATGGCATCCAGTACATGAGTAACGGATACGATTACGGAATCCGGATGCTGAACAGTCATTTTCTCCACAAAATGATCTACCCGTTGAAACAGAAACGGCATGCGCAACATTCTCGGGTCAGTAATATCAATATTGTCAAAGTAATGAGCTTTAGACCATTGCCATTGCTTAGTCTGGGCGTCTTCCCCTTCAAACTCCGGCATATCATCAAGCGGCATATTCGCTTTAATAATGGCAGCTGTAAGTGTCTTTGGATGTTCGGCCACGATTTTCTCCTGATAAGCAAATACTTCCTCATTGAGAAGATCAAGTTCTTCTTCAAACTTTGCTTTTTGCTTTTCGTCTGCCGATTCAATTTTAGACCGGATGGCTTCAGCTTTAGGCCGCATTTCGGTGAGGTAATTGAGATAAGCATAAAACAGCTCATTATCTGCTGAGCCATCGATCTCCAGTCCTACAGAAGGTTCTGTCGGACTTTTAGCATGTACCTTAAAGTTTTGATTATTTTCATCTACCAGAATCTGGAAATAGCGGTTATCGGGTGGCAGCACCACCAGATACATCCCTCCTTCAAGCGGTTCCTCTCCGGAGAATACAGCCGTTCCATTTGCATTGGCCGTAACGGTATCAAGAATGTATTGTTTGTCGAGCAGATGGTAAGCCAGATACATTTCACCGGCTTCAAATCCATCTACCTGAACTTCAATATTATGACCGGACTTGTTTTGAGCAAATACGGTCAATGGTAACAGGGCTAAAAGAATAAAGGTGATTCTTTTCATCATATTCATCGCGATTTCAGGCTACAAATATGCAGCATTTAGACATAATATGCCCATCTGAAAGGGCCGTTAAATCTTTATTAACAGCTTATTCTCCTCCTTCCTTTTCTTCTTTTTGAGCTTCCAGTTCCTTGATCTGCCGTTGCAGGTCCTCAACTTGTTTCTGTAAGTCAGAGACTTCTTTTTGCTTGGCAGCTAATTCCTGCTGGGCTTTTGCCTGTTGATCCCGGCTCAATTGAATTTGCTGCGCAGTCTCTTCCTTTACTTTTGTGATCTGTTCTGTAGCTTGCTGCTTGGCTTCATACACCATTTCCGAAGCTTCTTTTCGGGCAGCACTAATTTCTTCCTGAGAAGCAACACGAGCTTCTTCCGCTTCTGCCGCATATTGTTCTTTTTTCTCGTTGGTTTCCTGCTGCGCTTTTTTCACCTCTTCAGAACTCCGTTGGCGAGCATCGGCAATTTCTTCCCGGGTTTTCTTTTGAGCCTCGGCCACTTCTTTGGCATAAGCTTCTTTTTGTGCATTGGCATCCGCTCTCGCATTTGCAATTACAGTTGCTACCTCTTCCTTGGTTTTTGCCAATTCTTCAGCGAGTCGTGCTTTTTCATTCTGTGCATTCTGGCGGGCTTCCGAAATGGCTTCAGCTGCCTGCCGTTGAATGGCTGCCACTTCGGCTGCCTCCTCTTCCTGAACCTTGCTAATCTCTGCAGCTGCTTTTTTACGTGCCTCAATGATTGACACGGATGCCGCCTCCTGCTCCCGAGCCGCATTTTCGCGAATCGCCTTTACTTCCTCTGCTGTTTTTTGCTGAACAGCCGCAATCTCAGCTGCAGATTTTTCGCGGGCTTCTGCAACGGATGCAGCCAGGGTTTGGCGCTCCACAGCACTTTTTTCTTTCATTTCCTGTACAGCAAGAGCTTCTTGCTCACGGATGCGGGAAATTTCGAGGGCAGATGCCTGACGAGCCTCCGCTACCTCATTGGCTGAAGCTTGTTGTGCCAGAGCCGCTTCTTCTTTAGCCTTTGCAATTTCATTCGCTGCATTCTGGCGAGCATTTGAAATCTCGGCAGCCGCTTTTTCCCGGGCAACAGCTACTTCAGAAGCAGTGGCTTCTTTCATTTCACTTTCCTTCGATTTGGCTGCTTCAATAGCAGATGCTGCCTCGGCCTGAATGGCTTTAATGCGCTCCTGCGCTGTTAATTCGGCAGAAGATACTTCTGTAGCAAATTCGTTACGGGCTTTATCGGCATTTGCATTGGCAGATTGCACCTTAGTGGCTGCTTCCTGCTGGGCTTTATCGATTTCTTTGGAAGCATTTTCCCGGGCTGCAGCTACTTCTGCGGCAGCTGCCTGTTTGGCTTCTTCCTCCTGGGCTTTTGCTGCCTGAATAGCCGCTTGAACTTCAGCTTGTACGCGGGCTATTTCTTCTTCTGCACGCTTACGGGCAGCTACGACCTCTTCCTGTAGTTTGGCTTCTTCTTCTGCTGCGCGTTTTCGGGCAGCCGCTACTTTTGATGCTTCCTCATTTTCAATAGCCTTAATGGCTTCCGCGGCTTTTGCCTTAGCATCCTGAACTTCCTGTGCTGAACTCGCTTTTTCTGCATTAGCCGTTTCCCGGGCTGTAGCAACTTCTGCGGCGAGTTCAGACTGTGTTTTTTCCAATTCTAATTGAGCCTGGGATTTCTCCTCGGCAACCGTTTGTCTGACACGGCCAATTTCTTCACTTGCCAGTTTCTTGGTTTCAGCCACTTCCAGTGCTGCAGCTTCCTTTTCCCGAGCTATTCCTTCCCGAATTTCAGCAAGCTCAGAAGCACGGCTTTGTTCCAAAAGGGCTTTTTCTTCCGCAAACTGCCGACGTGCCTCTGCCATATCCAGGGCCATATTTTCTTTTTCGAGAACCCCGTTCTCCCGAATCTGTGCAATTTGTTCTGCCGTTTCCTCCTGAACCCGAAGAATTTCCTCGGCGGCTGTTTCTTTGGTAGATACGACCTCCTCACTGGTCCGCTTACGCTCTACTTTTGCATCTTCCCGGGCTTTGGAAATCATCGCAGCCGTTTCTTCCCGAATCCGGGAAATCTCCGCAGCACTATTCTCCCGGGCGGTGGCAATTTCATCGGAGTATTCCAATTTTGCCAGCTCCAGTTTTTCTTTTACCTGCTCAATTTCGGCAGCAGCCCGCTCTCGAGCAGCGGCAACTTCTTCTGCTGCTTTAAGCTTGGCTGCCTGAATTTCTGAAGCCGCTTTTTGCTGTGCATCAACAACACTCAGGTTGATCCGTTCAACTTCTGTGTTGGCCTTTTCCCGGGCATCAGCAACTATGGAAGCCACTTCCTGCTGCGCGGCATCTATTTCTGTCTGAGATCGCTGTCTGGCCTCCAAAACCTCATTGGCATACTCCTGTTTTTTCTTATTGGCTTGCTCCCGGGCCAGAGCTACTTCTTCCTGGATTTGCTTTAGTACCGCATCGCGATTGTCTCTTTCGGCTTTAATCTGAGCACGTACCTGGGCTTTGGTCTCTTCCAGTTCCTGGCGCAGACTTTTTAATTCATCGTCTGAAGTAGGACCACTGGAGGAAGGAGCCGTTGAGCTAATCGGTTTTTCATCCGTACTTCCCGGTGTTGGAAGATCAGAATCTGCAAGTACCACATCGGCAACCTGAGAAGGATCCAGGTTTTGGCCGAAGCAAATCGCTGCAGCTCTAAAAGCATTCTGACGACTGGAATTTACCGTAAACTTCCGCATTTGATTGCTAATGTTGTTTACGATGTATATGGTCGTGATGTTGGAGGATTTAAACCAGTTGATCGCAGCCATATCCAACTGAAGATCATTGCGATGAACCGGTGTACCGGATTCTTTCCGCATTTCAGCTATGTCTACAAAACGATAGCGTTTCCGTACGCTATTCTGATCCATAAATATCACTTCATCTCCCTGATTCAGCTCCACACCTCCTTTGGAGAAAACACGAGCCTGAACCCCTTTGTCATCACTTCGAAATTCCAAACTGTACGAATAGGTCCCTCGTACAACAATTGTTTGGGGAACAGAACGCAATACATGGGTTCCTTCAATCATTCGGTCGTCCTGTATATAATCCGAACAATCCTGCCCCTGGGCAATTGGAACCATAAAAATTGTGCACAGCACAAAGAGATAAAAAGTCAACTTCATAATGAGCTAGTTTTGGCGGGTTCAGCAAGATACTAAATTGCCTCAAATAGAGAAACGCTACAGCATATTGGCTACGTATAAATCCTAAGGTTTTAGGATAAAGGATAGAATTGGCTGATTGGCTACATTTTTAGAACGACCAATAGCTGTAAAAAGCTGTCAGATAGTATTTTAAGTACGCTGAGCTGCCAGTAAATACAGGACGGCCATTCGCACAGCTACTCCGTTTTCAACCTGCTGTAAAATAATGGATTGATCCGAATCAGCCACATCACTGGTGATTTCTACGCCGCGGTTGATCGGTCCGGGGTGCATGATCACAACCTCTGAGTCGAGGCTGTCCAGCAAGGCCTTGTTTACGCCAAAATACCGGCTGTATTCCCGCAAACTTGGGAAATACTTAATGTCCTGCCGCTCGAGCTGTATCCGGAGAATATTAGCAACATCGCACCACTCCAGGGTTTTGCGTACATCGTGAGATACTTTCACTCCCAGTTTATCAATATACTTGGGGATCAGCGTTGGCGGACCACAAACGGTCACTTCCGCTCCTAATTTTTGCAGGCAAAAAATATTACTTAAAGCAACTCGGGAATGGAGGATATCTCCTAAAATGGCAATTTTCTTTCCGGTGAGATCCCCCAGTTTTTCGCGCATGGAAAAGGCATCAAGCAAAGCTTGTGTAGGATGCTCATGAGTCCCGTCTCCGGCATTGATAATATTCGCATCGATATGCCGACTGAGATAATGATGCGCTCCGGGAGCCGGGTGCCGCATAACCACCATATCCACTTTCATGGATAAAATGTTGTTTACGGTATCCAGCAAAGTCTCTCCTTTTTTCACGGAGCTTGAAGAAGCGGAGAAATTAACGACATCCGCCGAAAGGCGTTTTTCAGCCAATTCAAAAGATATTCTGGTACGGGTGGAGTTTTCAAAAAAGAGATTGGCTACAGTTACATCCCGTAGTGAAGGAACCTTTTTAATGGGCCGGTTGATGACATCCTTGAAATTATCTGCCGTTGCAAAAATGAGTTGCAGATCTTCTACGGTCAGATATTTGATCCCAAGCAGGTGATCGGTGCTCAGCCGGTCGTTGGTCATAACTTAATTTTCCTTCGAGTCTTCTTTTGTGGGATACAATAACACAGAATCATCCACTTTGCCATCGGCCCATTGCACTTTGACATAAGCCTCATCAAGCGCATCTATCCGCAAACCGGAATAATCCGCTTTAATTGGTAAATGCCTGTTGAATCGACGATCAATCAAAGCCAGTAGTTCAACCCGTCTTGGCCGGCCATAATGCTGGAGGGCCGTTAAAGCCGCCTGCACCGTACGCCCGGTATACAACACATCGTCTACCAGAATCACTTCCTTTCCTTCTACCAGAAAGTCCATGTTCATGGCGTTTGCCCGCAATGGCTTCTCGCGTATGCGGAAATCGTCCCGGTAAAAAGTAATATCCAACTTGCCATAAGGAAGCTGGTCAAAGGCATTGAGTTCCTTTAGACGTGCATAAATACGGTCTGCCAGAAGAGATCCGCGGGGCTGAATGCCTACCAAACAAGCATCCGCAAAGCGATCGTGTCGCTCGATCAGCTCATACGTAAGTCTCTCCAGCGTCAGCCGGAAATGCTCGGTAGTCATTATGGTTCTGCCTGTTCCCATTATCCGGCCAAAGATAATGCTTTTGAATTCCTGCCATAAATAAGCCCCCGGGAAAATCAAATTTTTTCCATCCGACCAATTTCCCTTAATTTGATCCGACTACTAATTTTGATACATGCAAGATCCTTTATACCCGCTCATTCTAAAACACCCCCTGCAGGCACGGGCTTTTTTGGCCTTTCGGCGAATGGAGGCGGAGTATACAGGTATCAGGCTCCATTCGGAAGGAATATACGTCGCCTACAATCCAGAAGAAATCAGAAACGGAGAAACCGGGGAATGGCTCAAAACCTGCCAGGACTTGCTGCATCTAATCCCGATTTTACAGGAACCCGAAAAGGAGGTATCGGTTCCCATTTGGAAATCAGCAACTCCCGCGCAGAGAGCCCTGATACGCAATCAGATCCGCCTTTTCTTGCTCCCGGCTTTGCAACAATTAGATCCCAATGAGACCGAAGAATTGCAAAGGCTGGGTTTGAGAGCAGCCGATTTTTTGCCTTTCGGCGAATGGCACTATCCCAGATGGGAAGCTATTTTACGGGCATTCGTAAAAAAGGGATTGCGTTCCAGGCTTCGCTATAGCCGGCATCGGATTTCGCGGCGGTATGGCAGCTCTCCGGGATTGAAAATCCAGTCCAATGCCCGAATAGGCATTGCGGTCGATCAGTCAGGCAGCATTTCGGAAGATTTACTTCAGGCCTTTTGGGATGAGATTAATCGAATCTACCGCTACAATCCGGCGCTTATACTTTGCCAGTTTGATCATCGTATTTTAAAGGTACAGGATTGGAAACCGGGTTTGAGTTTGAAATCTAAAGGGGGCGGAGGAACAGATTTTAACCAAGCCATTCGATGGGCAAAAGAAGCTTCTGTCCAAGGCCTTATTGTCCTTACCGACGGACAAGCAGCTCCTCCCCTTCTAAAACCTGATTTTCCCCTTTTATGGGCATTCGCGCAAAGCGTACAATCAGAACTTCAAACAAAACAGCTTGCACAATTTCCGGGGGAGAAACTCTTTTTACAAATCCATTTTTCCGAAATTGTCGCTCATGGCTAAAGAAGTTTACGGTGCCCGTGTTTCCATGGCAGATTTGGAAGATTTGCTCAACAAGCAACAGGAAAACAATGTCTGGTTGCCGCTGTGCATATGGGGAAGACACGGTATTGGGAAAACCCAATTTGTGCGCGATTATGCAGCCCGAAACAATCTGGAGTTTTGCTACCTCGCTCCTGCTCAATTTGAAGAGTTGGGCGATTTGATTGGAATGCCCGCTATTAAAGAGGATAAAACCAGCCTTAAACCACCTGTCTGGGTGCCAACAGATAATACTCCCGGAATACTTCTCCTGGATGATATAAACCGCGCCGATGAACGCATCTTGCGCGGATTAATGCCCTTGCTCCAGGGATTTGGGATGGTAAGCTGGAAGTTGCCCCGCAAGTGGCGCATTGTGTGTACCGCCAATCCGGATGCAGGAGATTATTCGGTTACTCCAATGGACCCCGCTATCCTTACCCGATTGATGCATGTGGTACTGGAGTTTGATCCGGCAAGCTGGAGGGATTGGGCAAAAAACAATGGTATCGAAGAACAGAATATAAGATTCGTGCAAAGCGGTCTGGTCAATTTGGAACTCGAACGCACTACGGCCCGCACCCTGAGTCAATTCTTTTTTGCCCTTCAATCACTGGATAGCAAAGAACAAACGCCTGAACGAATCAAACAGCTTGGAGATGCATTCCTCGATCCGGAAACCAGTGATGCTTACCTGGAATTCCGGATGAAAGATCAAATGGGTTGGGTTTCTCCGGAAGAATTTTTGCAGACGGCTCCCTCCGATTCGAAGCATCAAAAAGCCAGGGAATTATTAGAAAAAAAGGATCCCTTGCGGCAACTCTTCCTGAATAATATGATTCTTCACCTCCAGGATACGTCCAAACCATTGGAGCATTCGGCGAAAGCCCGGATAAAAGACATCCTGCTGTGTTTGGAAAACGACTCTGTGGTCAGGCTGCATTTTGGCCGGCAGTTAGCAGCTATCCAACGCCCCTCCGTACAGAACTGGTTGTCGGATGAAAGTATTAGCAAACTGCTTTTTTAAGCTTTACTTCGACTTCTTCACAAACCTGGTGAGGATGACAATGCGCTGATCATTGACCTTGCCTTCAATGTGTTCCGGATTGTCTTCCACCAAAGAAATGCGTCGCACAGCAGTTCCGCGTTTGGCTGTAAAACTGGCCCCTTTCACATTCAGATCTTTGATGAGAACCACCGTATCGCCAGCTTCGAGTACCGCGCCGTTGCTGTCTTTATGCACGACCTTATCATCTTCGCTCAAATGGTCTCCGCTTTCTTTTGCCCAGGCCAGCGTGTCTTCGTCCATGTACATCATGTCGATTAATTCGCCAGACCAGCCTTCGCTTCGCAAGCGGTGCAACATGCGCCAGGAAATTACCTGTACCGCCGGCACCTGGCTCCACATGCTGTCATTGAGACAACGCCAGTGATTGGAATCAACAGTTTCCGGATCTTCCATTTGGGTACGGCAGGTATCGCAGGCGTAAATGTTTTTTGCGAGATCCTGATCGTCAGCCGGACTTACCGGATAGACAGCCAGATTCTCCTGTGCACTGCATAATTCGCAGCTAGAATTGCTGCGGCTTTGAAGTTCTTTTTCGATGCTCATCGACAGGAATTTGTTTCGAACAGCAAAGATCCACTTTTAATATCGGGATCAAAGCAAGATTTAGCTTTTCCGATAATTAGCGGCTAATTTGGTATTAATCCCTTTTACTCCTCCCCGGTTACTCCATCAAAAATGCCCAAATAATCATCCGGGAAGCCCCAGTTGGCAAATAGTTCCCGCAGCTTCTTGCGGCTGATTTTGCTGAATCCGGCATCCTGATAGGACAGTCCCAGTCCAGCCAGGCGCGGACGGGTATAAACATTGTTGCAGGCCAGACAAAGACTGATGTAACCAATAATGTGATCCGATTCGTTGTAAAATATCAATCCAACTCTGGGATCGTGACAAGCAGCTGTGTATTGCCCATAAGATTTGGGATTATGGAGGAGCTCCAAAAATGGCTGATATTCTGCCGGCCTCAGTTCTTTGGACTTGCCGGTGCGAATTTCAAATACAGACTCCAATCCATGGCCTCCTCTCCCATTCAATTCCTGAAAAATCACTCTACTTATCGTACTTCCCGGGAAATTCAACAAACTGTCCTTTTCAATTCGAACGAGCTGCCTTTCGGCGAAAGCCTCATTTAAAGCAACCTTTGGGGATACTTCTCTAACCAGAAACCTAGTTGTGTCTGGCATGGAGATTTGCTCCGCTTCACTTACTCGTGCTTCAGCAATAGATGAAAAAGGAATTGCAGTAGCGTGCTTATGGGAGGAATCTGATTTACAACTTCCCAAAAGAATGCAAATCCCAAAGAAAAGGACCATCATGTAATTCATAAGAGCTATTTGAGAGTAAAGAGTAAGGACTCGATTTGACGGGCATTATCTTCTCCGGGCATGATCACCCGAATATCGTCAATCAGAATTTGGTCGCCCGACCGAAACCCCGGAAAAAGAGACCTGATTTCATCATTGAATATCCCATTGATATTGACCACCTCTTCCAATAACTCTCCCTTTCGAATCCATTTAAAAACAAAGCTTAATACCGTATGACCACCCGACATGTCGCCAAATGAAATGGGTACATAAACCCCTCCATAAGCCCTGAAAAGAGGAATACTAATATCTCCTGATTCCCTCATACCAGCCTGGCTTCCGGATCAGGCCAGGGTTTTGTCTGTACGGGATGCCGGGCAAGCATTAAGCTATCGTCTCCATGAACATCATAGACGAAAATGGTTGATTCCCCGACACGGGAAGGATAATAACAGTAGGTCTGATCCTCAATGTGTTTAACAGGTCCGTCGGTACCGGAGACAATTACAGAATCATACTGATTCAGGGAATCGGGTGTAATTTCAAAGCAGTAGGACAGCCCGGCCCAGGCACCACCCGGGGGTTCCGTCTGCTGAACAGACCAGGCCTGGGAAAACAAATGGCTGCTGAAGGACAGCAAGATGAGAAATATTAAGAGCCGTTTTGTTGTTTGCATTATAACTATAACGAAAATGAAGGGCTAAGAAACATATTAAATGAACAGCGGTTTTTCCAATTGAAAATTTACCGCAATCAGGCGGAGATTATTTGGCTATATTACATTAGAATTAAACACCAAAACCTGCTTGAAATGTCAAACCATCTATCTACGATAAGAACCATATTTATCGTACAGTTGCTCATCCTGGCGACCATGGCGGGCCTTTTTATTGTTGGTGCATTAAGTACCAGATTTGAAGTAAAAAGCTTTTTCTTCTGCTTGCTTTTTGGCACCCTGGGAGCCAGTGTATCTTTGCTGCGGCGCGTACAGGCAGATAAAGCTGCCGGTAAACGGACCAGGCTGCCTCTGCTAGAAACATTGATGCCCATGCTATATGGCACGGTGCTCGCTGGCGTGGTATACCTATTATTTATGTCGGGCATTTTATCCGGTCAGGAAGGCGATGGTTTACTTACCACCAACCTCTTCCCCGACTTCACGAAGCTTACGGATGCTGAGAAAGAATTACCCTTACTGGAACAGTTTACGATTATTCAACCGCTTGGGATAAAAAATACCGGCAAACTCTTTGTCTGGTGTTTTATCGGCGGCTATTCCGAAAGATTTGTCATTGGATTAATCGACCAACTGGAACAAAAAGGATCTGGCTCTTAATTACAGTTTTTCAACTTCCTGACTGATAAAATCGTATTCTTCCGGGCTCAAAATAATATCGGCAGCCTTTGCATTCTCCACCGATTGTTTGGCATTGCGGGCACCTGCCAGTGCGATGGTAATTCCCGGCCGCTCGATCGTCCAGCGCAATACCAATTGAGCCAGGGTCACTCCTTTTTCTTTGGCAATCGGACGAATTTTATCCAGAAACACATTGGTACGAAGTACAAACTCATCCTGGAAATGCTTGTGAGAAGCCCGGTGATCCCCTTCCGCAAATTGATGGCCCGGCTGGATTTTCCCGGTGAGCAAACCACGCTCCAGCGGACTATAAGCCAGTACGGATTTCCCCTGCTCCATACAATATGGTACTGTTTCATCCTCTACCGCCCTGTTTACCATACTGAATGGAATCTGATCAGAAACAATATGGGACACCGACTCTGCCTCAGCTATTTGTGCCGGGCGGTAATTACATACCCCGGCATAGCGCACTTTTCCCTGTTCGATAAGACGTTCTACTGCTTCAAATGTCTCTGAAATTGCCGTCGACTTATCGGGCCAGTGAATCTGATAAAGATCTATGTAATCGGTACCCAACCGACGCAGGCTTTGTTCGCATTCGTGGATAATACTTTCTTTTCCAGCATACTTATAAATATCAATGGGTTTCCCCGAATTGTCTTTACTGTTGAAATAAAAATTGCCTTTGTCTAAATCCCAGCGCAATCCAAATTTGGTCAGGATTTGCACCTTATCTCTGGAGAATCCTTTGATGGCTTCACCAACAATTTCTTCACTGGTTCCCTGTCCATAAATAGGCGCAGTATCTATACTGGTTACCCCCTCATTGTAAGCAGCCTGAATCGCCTGAATGGCTTCACTTCTTTCTGTGGATCCCCACATCCAGCCTCCGGCAGCCCAGGCTCCAAAAGTGATTACAGATACCTTCAAGTCAGAGTCTGCAAGTTTGCGGTATTTCATTAATGGGTATTTTCAAGTTTGTTTAAGATATTCTTAGCAAGTACTCGCTCAAACAACAAGCGATGTCCCCCATCGTTCAGATGAATCCCATCTCCGGAGTCATATTTTTTCAGGATAAACCCATCCTCCCCGGCAGTTCCATTCCAGAAATCAATGGCCATATCATCATACTGGGAGAAGATAGAATCGCGCACAATGACTTGCGTTTCAATTTGTTTTGCTTCTTCAAAATTTCGGGGCTGTGTGGTACAAATCCAGATGGGGACTCCGGCCTTTTCAGCCTCGTTTGCGATTCTGGAAAAGTTAGTCAGATGGGTATGTACCGAATAATTTCTGGCCGCATCATTCGAAGGCAGGTTGACAATTACAGCATCCGGATCCAGCGATAAAGCCTTGCTGATGTTTCGCTCCGGATCAATAGTATGATCGGCAATTTTTGATTCGGCGGAAGCCGCATCCGGCAATAAATGGTAGGTCGTGTATCCACCTTTACTCAGGTTGGTTACCTTATGATCACCCTTTGATTGCACTGCTGCCCGGTACCGGTTGACCCAGGCACTGTCAGGCACGGAGGCACCAACACCTTCAGCCGTTGAAGAGCCTATGACAACGATGTGGTAGCCATCAGCACGTGTTTCCTGCTCACTTCCTGAATCTGTGCTTTCAATGGAATTACAGGACATGACCAAGCCTAAAAAAGAAAAAAGTAAGAATAAGCGCATTTGAAAAATTTTAGATTTAACCTGCCAGCCACGGGTGTAGCATTTTACATTCCCAATTCTACATTCTGCATTCTACATTCTACATTCTGCATTCTACATTAACAGCCTACCCTTCCGGCTCCAAAAAACTCTGCTTAAACTCTTTCCTTAAAAGCAATCGAATGTTGTTCCGCACCAAATCACCCATGGTTTCCAAATCCAGGAAACTATCGTTTTTGTGGTGATAGGCCAGTTCGCCACGAAGTTTGTGTACTTTTTCTTTGGTGGAAATAGGATCGCGTCGCATTATTCCGAGCAGCGTTTCTAATCGCTCCAGGGAACTTTTGGCGCGCAGGGCAATGAGGGTTCTCTCTTCCAGTTGATATTGTTTTACGGTAGCGGCATTCAGGTTGTCAATCCCCAGGTTAATAATTGGGTTGTTTTCCTTAAAGTACTGGGGAAGATAGAAGCTCTTCCAGCCTTCATAGGATTGCTGATCAAAATCAATTGCCCGCAAGCGGTACTGGTTTCCTTCAATATCGGGTGTAATATCGACCACAAAATTGTAAGACCGCATGTCTCCGAGCAGGCGCACGAAACAGCGTTCATTAAACTTGATAAATTCTTTGGCAATTCGGGTCTGCTCAAATTTATTTTGTTGGATGTGGGAATCCATAAAATCGTCGCCGGGTATACCAGCCACATGCTCTTCGATCAGCGTGGAGCCATCCACCAGATAGGTAAACCAGTTTGGGGACAGCAAATTCTCCAGCTCCAGTCCGTAGATGCGGGAAGCATCTATTCGTTTTACGTAAAAATGGTCGTAGTTGTCGTTGAGCCGGTTAATGATCCGGATGCGAAAGGGCTTGGTATTCCCAAATGTACAAAAGTCAATGCGCTCAATATCCAGGTGGTCGAGGGCATCGCGATTGCCATCAGCTTTCAGCAGGGAATACACCTGGCAAAGTGCGTCGTTGATTTCTGCAAACTCCAGTTCCGGATAAAAAACGGTGCGCCAAAGCGTGTCCTCATCTTCCTGCGACATTAGGGGGATACTTGCATTATACCGCAGTAAATCCTCGTATTTTAAGGGGAGGTCTACGATATGATTGTGCAATTTGAGGTAGTTTTTCAACTCCGGACCAACTGGAAATGGGACTTTTTTTTTCGAGGGCTTGTTGCCTTTCATGTATCAAGGTTCTGTACTCCCTAAGGTAACACAAAGCCGCATTAGCAACCAATATCTTCTTTATTTTCCCACATGCTAAGGGCCTTTTCTATAAAACGGTCTATCTGGGTATCCGAAATGTCTACCGATTTCTTAAATCGAATACAGCCTTTTCCGACATCCAGTCCTTCAAGTAAAATACCGTCCGGATCAACCTTGGAGGCATTTCCTACATACAGACTAACGTAGTTTTTCTGTGCATTGAGGTGAAAGATATTTCTGTGCCCGTCTCCAAAACTGAGCATTTTGTATTCCATGCCTTCTTTGATCTTTGGCGCTTTCGCGCGAATGATTTCACGAATCAGCAGAAGCTTTTCTTTGCGCCAGTCATCCTCCAATACCTCAATATATTCCGATGAAGATTCAGCTTTGTGTATCATACCTTGGATTTTACCCTGCAACAGCCCGCAGGAATCGATCAATATGCTCAAAATACAATTTTGGCTGATCCAACCAGCCGTAATGGCTGCATTTTTCAAGTATAACCAATTGAGCATTCGGAAAAACGCCCGCTGCCTTTTCCGCAAGCTGAACACTCACAATATCTTCCTTTCCCTGAATAATCAGAACCGGCTGTTGAAAGCTGCGCAAAGCTTCCTTACAATCAAAACCTATTCGCTGCATATCGCTCCACACAAGTCGGTTTATGTCCATATTGCCTTGTGTCAGCCGTTCAGCTACAACCGGTACATGTGATTTGTCATACAGGTAAGCCGGAGCCAGATACAATCCTCTTTGATACAAGGCATGATAGGAAGTGTCTCCATTGGCAATCTGTCGCGACCAGTAACTCAGCGAATCGCGTTGGGTCTCTGTCAGGCTGGATCTTATGTCCGTTGTGGAAAAAAGGTCCATATCCAGTCCCCCGGATGAGGATAAAATCAAGCCCTTTACGCGCTCCGGATAATGGGTGGTATAATAAGAAGCCAGCATGCCGCCGAAAGAATGGCCGAGGACAATCCATTTATCAATTTCCAAAAAGGCCCGAATCGTTTCGATATCCTGAATCATGGAATCCATCCGGATATTTTCAGCATCCGGATTTGGAACTACGGACAATCCGGTTCCTCTTTGATCGTAAATGATGGTTTGATTATTGGTGCTAAGCGATTCAGCCAGGAATTTAAATCCATCGCTGTTCATTCCCGGTCCGCCGTTTATGATTAAGATTGGATCTCCTTCGCCAAAGGTGGTAAGATGGATTTTGTTTTGGCCATCAGTGATCATATGTTCTACCTGGGCATGCAGGCTGCACATACCAAGCAGAAGCAGGGTCAGAATAGGGTATTTCATTATGGAAAAATTGAAAGATAAAATGGCTCGAGCACATTTTATACGCAGCATTATCCTTATAGACAGGAAGAATCTTGAAGGGTTGTCAGTCTAGTTGTATCATTAACAATTGAAACTTCTTTTTTTCGGAGGGATTATAATAGCAACAAGAATCATGATAGATGTGGTCATTCCCGATCTTCAAAAGGAATGATTTTTCCAGTCTCCAAATAATCTTTCAAGCCTTTCAAAAGTATGGCCCAGCAAAAAGAGGAATGTCGAAAATGCCCATTGCATGCCGGCCAGTTTTTGTGGCTGAATTTCAATTGGATCCCATCTTCTTTTGCTTCCAGTTGGTAACCAAATGAAGTTGGATCCCAATCCGGATCGGAGCGGGTCATTTTGAAATAGATATACTCATTTTCTGAGCAATCTGATACCTGCGCCAACCAGTCGTATTCCGGCCCGAAGAAATAGTTGTACTCCTCTCCTTTTTCAGGATTTCCGCTGCACTTAAGCGGCCACCAGTTTATCAGGTGCTTCGGATCAGTAACGGCCCGGTAAACTTTATCCGGGCTTGCCTTTATTTCCAAATCGTGGTATATGTGGTACATGGAGGACGGTTTGTTGGTTTGTTGGTTTGTCTAAAAATTAGAAATTAAAACCTAAGAATTACTCAAATTCATTCCGAATTTCCGGGTATTTATCAGCGATTTTATCGAGTGCTGCTTTTGCATATTTACGTGTTGTAACAATCATTTTGGGGTTGTGGTAAAACTCGAGTAAAAGATCAATCACTTCTGCTTCTCTTCCTTTTGGGAAATCAGGTGCACAGGTTTTTGCTTCCCGGGCAATGACTCGTTCGAAGTTTGGGATCTTAATTTCATGAAAATGATCCATACAATAGGACAGAATTATAGGAGAAAAGGACGCATCGATCAATCCAATATCTCCCAACAGCCAGGAAAAACGGGTGGATATGGGAGGCTTCATCAACAGTATATCCAAATATGGGTCTATCGACTCCCCTGATTCTAAAAATTCACGTGCGAGTTTAGCTCTACATGCAGAATCGCTGGAAGCTATCTTTTCAATGATTATTTTTTTGAATTTTGGCAAGTTGTTCCGTTTGTTCCGTTTGTTCCGTTTGTTCCGTTTGTTCCGTTTGTTCCGTT
>JAAEZH010000089.1 GCA_018222965.1 Bacteroidota bacterium | reverse complement strand
CGTCCAATAAATCCGGGGTTCTTAAAAATTTAGGTAACTTCATACAGCCGACAGGATTGAATTCCTGTCGGCTGTATTATTTCTTTCCAGCCACTTCCGTCTTAAGCATCTATTCTCCTATTGAGAAGTCTTTACACTGAAACCCCAAATTATGAGAACGCTGTCATTAACAGGACTGCTGATTTTCAGCATCGCCCCATTCCTGCTCTCCGGTCAATCCAGCCTTAGCGGCACCCTCACCGACACCGAAGATCAACCGCTGGCTTTTGCCAATGTGTTGCTACTTCAGGCTTCCGACTCTCTGTTGGTAAAAGGTACGCTGGTAGAGGAATCCGGAGATTGGACTTTTTCTAATTTGCCTTCCGGCGAATATATCCTTCGTTTTCAGATGGTGGGCTATGCAACAAAGACCAGTTCGGCATTCGCCCTTGAGGCAGGAGAAGACAAAGTGCTGGAACCCGAGGTGCTGGAAGAAAATGTTACCCAACTGGATGAAGTGCAGGTCATTGCCCGAAAGCCCCTGTTTGAGCAGCAAATGGATCGGCTCGTCGTAAACGTTGAAAACAGTGTTACCCTGGCCGGAGGAACTGCCCTTGATATACTCGAACGCTCGCCCGGCGTGGTGGTCAATCGACAAAACAAAACCCTGGGCATGGGCGGAAAAGACGGCGTCATTGTTATGATCAATGGCAAGATGACCCGCATGGATGTTACTGCAGTTGTCCAGATGCTGGCAGGGATGAATGCCAGCAATATCCAGAAAATTGAATTGATCACCACTCCGCCTTCTAATTTCGATGCTGAAGGCAATGCCGGGATTATCAATATCGTACTAAAAGACAATCCCGAAGAAGGATTCAATGGCTCTGCCACGGTATTTGCCGGCTATGGCTATGGAGAAAAATACGGCGGGAGCGTGAATTTTAATCTGCGCCAAAGCAAGGTCAATTTCTACGGCAGTTATTCCTATTCCTTTGACCACAGCCCGCAGCTTTTTACCAATTACCGCTCGGTTGTTCAGAACGGTACTACCGTCGAGACCTACACAGAATCCTTGCGGGATCCCGACCAAATCGACAACAATGCCCGGCTTGGGCTGGATGTTGATTTGGGAGAGAAAACAGTGCTGGGTTTACTTGCCACCGCATATGATTCCTATTGGCGAATGGACGCGACCAACAATATTGAAATCCGGGAAGACGGATCTTTGGTACAAAGCATCGAGATTCCGAATGATGAGATAAACCGCTGGCGCCATCTTGGAGGCAACCTCAATCTACAGCACAGCTTCCGCGAAAGTGAAGTCCTGACATTTGATGCTGATTATTTGTTCTTCCACGACAATAATCCGACCAATTACACCAACAACTATTACGATGCAAATGGCGATTTTGACTTTTCCGATAAGCTTCGGGTGAGTAAGATCACGCCGATCAATATCTATGTTTCCCGACTGGATTACCGCCGCAAACTGGGGGAGAAAATCAATTTGGAAACCGGTATAAAAGGCACCCTTTCCCAGTTTACCAACGATGTCCAGGTGGATGAAAATTTGGGTACGGAATGGATGCCGGTTACGGCCTTTACCGCAAAATACTTCCTGGAAGAAAAGATTGGCGCGGCTTATGCCAGCCTGAGTTATCAGATCAGTGACAAATGGAGTTCCAAAGCCGGCTTGCGGTATGAGTACACGGATTCCCAACTCGATTCTGAAGAAGAGCAAGGAATTGTGGACCGGCAATATGGCAACCTCTTCCCCACCTTTTACCTCTCTTACAACATCAACGAAAACAACTCGGTCCAACTGGCCTATAATCGGCGTATCCAGCGGCCTACTTTCAACGACCTGGCCCCTTTTGTCATCTTTTTGGATCCCAATACTTTCTTTTCCGGCAATCCGGCTCTCCAGCCAGCCATTTCGGACGGGGTAAGGCTCGAATATCGCTGGAAAAATTTCATGACTGCTCTGGGCTACAATTTCGAGCAAAATACGATCAGCAATTTCCAGCCCTATATTGATCCGGAGACCAATGTTCAAACCATTGCTTCGGCCAATATGAAGGACACCCGCACGGTTTCGCTTATGCTGTCGCTGCCCTTTTATATTGGCGACTGGTGGGTTATGCAAAACAACCTCATGGGCTTTTGGAACCGGAATAATTTGCCTTACGGCGAAACCCTCCTAAGCCTGGATCAAGCTTCTGTTCGGGGCAGCATCAGTAATATGTTCACTCTGCCCAAAGGGTTTACCATCGAAATTGGCGGTTTTTTCAGTTCCACCAGTCTGTTTGGTTTCCAGAAGATTGAACCTTTTGGCGCCTTAAATGCCGGCATTCAAAAATCCTTCGGCAATAATGGCGGCACCTTGTCATTTAGCGTTCAGGATATTTTCCGCACGGGCAACTGGCGGGTTTCGGCCAGCGATCCGGCATTAAATCTGGATTACGAAGGATTCTACCGCTTCTCTGCCCGGGTTTTCCGTCTGAGCTACACCCGGGATTTTGGCAGCAATCAGGTAAAGTCAGCCAGACAACGCAACACTGGTGCGGAAGAAGAACGCAATCGGGTAAATTAATCGGGAATAGCTAGCTGCTGGCATTTTCTGCCTTTCGGCGAAAGCCCAAATCCCGCTTTGTGCATTATATTGATGAAACAAACGGGATTCTTATGCGCATTTCTGCCCTTTTCATCTGCTTGCTGGTACTTACACAAAGCCTGGCCGCCCAAAAACAAGCCAATCGCTGGTATTTTTGCGAACAAGCCGGACTGGACTTCACCAGCGGGGAGCCGGTACAATTATTTGATGGTCAACTTATTAGCTTCGAAGGCTGCGTTTCCTGGTCGGATGACTGGGGCAATCATCTTTTTTATTCCAATGGTGGCGGACGCGATCCCGACCAGGCAGGTGGTTATCCGGCTGGCACCATATGGAACAGAGATCACGATGTGATGTATGACATGAGTTATACGGAAGGCGGAGGCTGGAGCGCCCATCAATCTTCCCTCGTTGTACCTAATCCTGCAGACCCCGACCATCTGTATTACCTGTTTACGATGGAGGAGATTGAGTATGACGCCGGCGGCAGTGTGCCGGGGCAAGCCTTTGGCCGGGGACTCTCCTATTTTGAAATCGACATGGAGTTAAATGCCGGGCTGGGTGGGGTAAGCATAGCCGATGAACGCGTACACGTCCCGCTTTATGAAGCGTTGAGTGGCACCATACATGGCAATGGCTGTGACTATTGGGTACTAGTTGCCGATTGGGCCAATCAGGATCCAGACTCCCTCAATCGCTTTGGGACATTGCAAGTAACTCAGGGAGGTGTATCCGACATCAGTTGGCAACAGATGCCAGCGGATGAAGCCCTCGGCTCCCAACTCAAAATATCTCCGGATGGCAAATGGATCATTTGCGGGCTGCGGCTGTTTGAATTTGACAATAACACGGGTGAAATCACCCCCACGGGCTTGTATTTTGGATTCCCGGCAGGAACTATTGGCTGGGCGAGTTCTTTCTCTCCCAACAGCCGATACATATACTACCGAATCGGTAGTTTTTCCGGAGGAGCCGGGGAGATCGTTCGATTCGATTTAGAAGCCTCAGACATCCTTGCCTCGCAGGAGAGTATTGGGTTATTCCCTTCAGACAATGGCGCCGGTCAGATGCAAATTGGTCCAGATGGCAACATTTATTTTATCGATACGCAGGATTTTGGTAGCGGTCCCAGACTTTCGGTTATTCGCTGTCCGAATTCGGAGACTCCCAGTCTGCAGGCCCAAATTTTCACTTTTCCGGGCAACCTTTTTATCAATTCCTATGGGCTGCCCAACTTCATGGACCACATCTTCAAATCCGATCAGCCGGGCATCCTGGATATTGGTCCGGACACCCTGTATATCTGTGCGGGAAACACGTATCAAATTGGGGGCGAAACAGCTGAAGGCGGTTATCTGTGGAATAGTGGAGAAGAACAGCCATATCTGACGATAAACGAGCCAGGCACCTACATTCTAACCGCTGCCCACAACTGTGGCATGGTCAGTGATACGCTGGTCGCTCTCGATCCGCAAACGCCCAACTTTTCGATTGTCGGCCCCGATCAGATCTGTCCGGGAGAAAGTATTGAGTTGGAAGTTATAGGCCTGGAATGTTACCAGACCGGTATATGGTCTACCGATGAGACCGGGCCGGTCATTCAGGTTAATCAGTCGGGTGTTTATTCTTATGGTGTGGAGAACAATTGTGGAGATACGACTTTCGTCGAATGGGAAGTTGCTCAGACGGATCTGCCATCTGTGGAAGTTATGGCCCAAACGCTCCCTCCCTATTGCGAGGGTGATCAGGTATTGCTGTTCGCGGAAGCGGAAAACGAAACGGAGTTGCTTTGGTCGGTCAATGAAACTTCTTACGAGATTTTGGTGGAGGAATCCGGACTTTATGCTGTCGAGGTTACCAATGCCTGCGGAGCAGCTTCAGACAGCCTCCTCCTGGAATTTGAGTTTTGTCCCGAAGCAGAATCCGATAGTTGTCAATTGGAATTGCCTACGGCTTTCAGTCCCAACCAGGATGGATTAAACGATTTTTTTGGGCTGGTGCAGGAATGTACCACTTTGCTTGACTTTCGAATAGAAATTTATTCCCGCTGGGGCCAACTGGTCTTTGAATCCGATGATCCTTTACAAAAGTGGAACGGGCAATATAAGGGAGCTCCCGGGCCGGAAGATGTATACGTCTGGAAAATGTATGTGTTTTTGGAAGATGATGAGGAAGGACATACATTTAGCGGGGAGGTAGTATTGCTGCGGTAAACGAGTCCAGAACAGCAATCGGGTTCATAAAAAAGGCTGCTCAAACTTAATTGAGCAGCCAATACATGTCGGGTGACGAATCAGAAACCGGTCTAGGACTCCGGTAAAATTACTGCGTCAATGACATGAATGACTCCGTTTGATCCTTTCAAGTCTGTAGCAGTCACGTAGGACATGCCTCCATTCTCATCAATCAAAACTACTTTTCCATCTTTCATTTTGGCAGTCAGGGTACCTCCCTGTACTGTATTCAATACCGCTTTTCCATTTCCCGCTTTAATGGCAGCCACTACTTTCCCGGCATCAAATTCACCTGCCACCACGTGGTAGGTCAGGATCGCTTGCAGGGTAGCTTTATTCTCCGGTTTCAATAAGGTACTCAGAGTCCCTTCAGGAAGATTAGCAAAGGCATCATCGGTTGGCGCAAAAATGGTAAAAGGCCCCTCCCCTTTCAAGGTCTCCACGAGATCGGCTGCTTTCACGGCTGCTACCAGCGTTTCGTGGTCTTCTGAGGACATGGCAATCTCTACCAGGTCTTTCTCATAAGAGGCCGTTTTCGCTTTGGAATTAGAGGAGCCGCATTGTGCCTGGACCTGCTGCATGGAGAATAATCCGGCAATCATCAGACTAAGGATCGTTAAACGTTTCATGTCAAAAATTTTTTGGTTAAAGATTTGACATACATACGAAGCAACGTTCAGGTTGGATCACACGCAAATAAAAAAACCCGCCAACCGGTAATCCGGCGGCGGGTTTTTGTCTTCTGTTAAGCAGCTTATCCCGATAGCTATCGGGACAAACTCACACTACTTCAATATCATCTTCCGGCTGGCCTGGAAATGTGGCGTCTCCAATCGGTAGTAGT
>JAAEZH010000088.1 GCA_018222965.1 Bacteroidota bacterium | reverse complement strand
CGAAGAACGATCCATGAATACCCGCATGATTACTGTGCGATTTGGAGCTGTGCGGGGGGCATAGTCAATATTCGGTGCAAAGTTTTCGTGAAAATCAGTTTGGCCCGAATTTCTGCGGTCAATGAAAAAGCGATTGGATTTTCTTTCAAAACCGATTCGCAATACTTCTCCGGCATCATTAGACCATTCGAAACCAACTGTTTCGGCAGACACTTCTTCACTGGCTTCTACGGCGAGCATATATTCGGCGACAGCCGGATCAAAACCCAGGTCCTCGGTGAGTTCATATTTTCCATTAAATCCGCCAATGGCAAATTTGTAATTGCTTTTCCGGAGATGCTCTACTTCTTTCACCGGATTGCTGAAAATCCTTAATCCGAAATCGGTTTGTTGCAGCTTGATGCCGCGAGGCAGGGTCATCGCTCCCCGCCAGCCTTCGGTGGGTGTTTCCTGTCCGTAATTCCAGTTATTCATCCAGCCGAGGAAGACCCTCCGATCGTTTGGAGCATCCGACCAGGTTACCCCTGCATAATTGTCGCGCCCGTAATCGAGCCAGAGTGTTTGCTCTTTCGGATCGTCGCAAGTGAAGGTTTTGCCATCAAAATCGCCTAAAAAATATTGGGTTCCGGAGCCGTCGTTTATATGTCCGGGATTCAGACTTACCAGCAGACACCATTTAACCGAGTCGGCATTCCCCGGAAGGGGCAAAGGAAAAAGATCAGGACATTCCCATACCCCGCCATGAGCTCCGTAATCCTGACCAAATTCGCTTTCGAAGGTCCAGTCTTTTAAATTGGGAGAACTGTAGAAATGGATGCGATCCGCAACAGCCAGGGCCATGATCCACTTATTTTCCGGTTCGTACCAAATCACTTTTGGGTCCCGGAAGTCCGGAAATGCAGGATTTGCCAATACCGGATTTTCAGCCGCTTTGGTCCAGGTTTTACCGGCATCGTTGCTGTATGCAATAGATTGAACCTGCTTTACTTTCTTGTTTTCATCCTCCAGATGCTGGGTAAAGATGGCTACCAAAGGAGGCTTATCCCCCTCCTGAAATCCGGCTGTATTATTCCAGTCCACTACCGCACTGCCGGAAAAGATGTACCCGAGGCTGTCGTCCGGATACAAGGCAATCGGCAAGTGCTCCCACTCAAACAAATTCTGGCTGCTGGCATGTCCCCAGTGCATGGGGCCCCATTGCATGCCGCGTGGGAAATACTGGTAAAACAGGTGCCAGGTTCCTTCGTAAAAAACCATGCCGTTGGGATCATTCATCCAATTGGCCGGCTGGCTAAAATGGTATTGCGGACGTAAATTATTTGAAAAATCAATTTCGGTATTTTCTTCCTGGCTGGTAGCAGCAGTATCGGTCTCCTGATTTGAATTATCACAGGAATACAAGCCAAAAAAAAGGAGGAACAGGACAAAAAAACGCGACATGGGCAGTATATTAAAGAGTTGAAATAAGTTCCAAAAACAAACCAAACGAATTATGCGCCAAAAGATCAGGTTTTTTTCCATCATTTCCAGTTTCTTGCTCTTTTTACCTTTTCAATTCTTCGCTTCCGCGGATGATTGTAATTTGCCCGTAGCAGTTTGTAATGATTATATTCAGGTTGCGCTGGATGCCGACGGGACGGTAGCCTTCCTCCCGGAATTTCTCGATGAAGGCAGTTATGCAGATTGTGGTTTGCAAAGTCTTTCCACCAGCATCACGAGTGTAGACTGTAGTGATGTGGGCCCCGCTTTTCCCGTTTCCCTGACCATTACCGACATCAACGGGGATACGGCTACGTGCTGGGGCAATGTCGAAGTTGTAGACAATATAGGGTCAGTAGCTGTTTGCGATGCTTTAATTACGGTATCCTTAGATGCTTCCGGTTCGGCAACACTGGTACCTTCAATGATAGACGCCGGTTCAACAGACAATTGCCAACTTACTTATTCCCTTTCCGGTCAGACGAGTTTTGATTGCAGCGATGTCGGCAGTGACTATGTCGTATTTCTGCATATTACAGATACGGGCGGCACCACCAATTCCTGTTGGTCAACAGTAAGCATCGTCGATAATCTGGATGTGTGTTGCTCAGGTCCGGTGGCTGTATGTAATGCCACACTAAATGTAGCCCTTGACCCTTCCGGGAATGCGACTATTGACCCAAGCCTAATTGACGGTGGCAGTTTTGGGGAATGTCCGATTGTAAGCTACGAACTGGATATCACAGAATTTGACTGCAGCGATGTGGGCAGTCCGACCACTGTATTTATGACTATCGAAGATTCGCAGGGGAATTCAAATTCCTGCTGGACAGAGGTTACAATCGGAGATTTGTTTGATCCGGTTGCGATTTGTAACGCAACGCTGAGTGTAAGCCTGGATGCTTCCGGAAGTCTCACCCTGGATCCAGCTCTTATCGACGCAGGCTCCTACGACAATTGCCCGATCACCTTCAGCTTAAGTCCGGCTACTTTGAGTTGTGGAGATCCTGTTACCAACACGGTACAACTTACGGTAAGCGATCCGGATGGAAATTTCGCCTATTGCTTCAGCCAGGTTACGATAAGCAATCCGGATAGTGATGGAGATGGTTTAACTGACCCATGTGATAATTGTCCCCTCGATTCCAATCAAAATCAGGCAGATGCAGATGGCGATGGCGTGGGTAATCAATGCGATCAATGCCCCAATGAAGACGATCAGGCAGATCCCGACGGAGACGGAATCCCGGGTTGTATTGACAACTGCCCGTTGAATTCCAACCCCGATCAGGCAGATGCAGATGGCGATGAGATTGGGGATGTTTGTGATAATTGTCCGAATGATTCCAACGCCAATCAAAAAGACAATGATGGTGATGGTGTGGGGAACAAATGCGACAATTGCATCAACGTACCCAATCCCGACCAGACAGATACAGATGGAGACGGCAAGGGCGATGCCTGCGACAATAAATCTATTTGGTCGAATGTCGGTACGGCCCCCTGGCTAAAGCCAAATCCGATGACAGATGTGCTGCACATAGGACTGGATCTCGAAACAGACAAATACGTGCGCATTCGGATTTTTGACCTGAGTGGTCGAATGATCCGGGAAGTTTTTTCCGGAGAATTACCTGCAGGTCCTGTGGAAGTTAGCTGGGATGGGCTTTCGCCGAATGGAAAAGTCTCCGGTGGACTGTACTTTATTCGGATAGATCAGGGAGACAAAACGACTGTCCACAAATTAGTGGTTGAGTAAGAAAGATTTCCTCAGGAAAAAACCCGCCCGGTTTTAATTAAAATTGGGCGGGTTTCTCTTTTTTCATATGTTTGTCAGACACAAAACAGCGAGTCGTTCGACTTGGCAACTAGCATCATTTACGGCAGATTTTTTACACCGACCGCGAGTCGGAAAAAATTATTTTGTCCGTGATCTTCATATACACCATCCGACAAGGTTTAGGAAATCGTAAAATTGGCGTTACCAACTTTCCGCGAAAGCGGCTAAAAAGTATCCGGAGCACTTATCCGCGTGCTCGTTGGGCCCTGCTCCTCCCCACTCCTTTTATTGGGTATTTAATTGAGAAATCCTTCCACAAATTGCTGAGGCTGTTTCGCGTTACCCGTAAAGGTTCCGGCCGAACAGAGTGGTTTGCGCTGATGTGGCCGGTAACCTGGGCTGTAGACTTGCTGATAACCGCTGTAGTTGCGCTGGCCTGGTACGGAGTCTGGAAAGCATTTGTCTTGTTATCCGGATGGTATTGGAGCAGCCAGGCAGAAGCTATCATCAATTCCTAAGCAGTTATTCTCCTTTAAACAAGGCGAAAAATTTAGGCCCTAATCCGACAACACCCATCAATTTGGGCTTGTCGGATTTTTCGGATTCAAAATCAAATCCATAGGCACCTCCCAGATAAAACCAGCTTCCTACATCGAGTAGGAGTCCGGTACTGCCCCCGGACAGGCTGAATGAATCATCATCCGTTTGTCCGGGGTTACTGACCGGGTAAATCAGCCAATTCCCTACAGCTGAAACGCCGAGAAATTTTCGCTGGCTGTTGAAATACAACTTCTTGCCCCAGGCACCGCCTACGGGCTGGGAAGAAAAGGGAATACCGCCTTCTTCCACCGGTTTGAAGTTGGAACTAAACAATGAGATAGGCATCCATCCTCCGTCTAACACCTGACTGTATGGAGCCATACGTCCTTTAAAGAGAAATTTACGGCCGTCAGAACCCGGAGCAACCTGATGCACACCGTGGAAATGCAATTGGATCTTAAACTCTTCATAGGGCAGCAAACGCAATTCATCCACGATGCGTTGGATGGGAATATTCAAATCAAAACAACGGGCGGAAGCCTGGATTTCTTCTGCTCGCAGCGAAAACTCCTTCTCCCCTGCCCTTACGTCTACGCTGGTCAGGCCGGCTTCCTGTAAATCAAAAATGTAAGCATTTTCCAGATCTGTAAAACGCAAACTGATTACGCCTTTTTCGTAGAGGTCTTTATTGATTTCGCCCAGAGAATAGGGCTCGACGATATCGCCCAAACGGTGTTTGAAAAAGTCTTTTCGCTTTTGAAAATCTTCGGTTTCTTCTGAAGACCCGGTTTGGCGGCAGGGGTTTCGTTCGTAGGCATTAATACCAAAAAAGACCGTAACGACCGATTGGCAAGTTGCGTTGGAATAATTGACCAGAAATAAAAACAGGAGGCATAGGGTACGGCTCATTTTTCTCATTTTTTAGGTAATAGAAAAATAGTGTAAAGCCGTTCATCATATACTATCAGGTGGTTTGGACAGCACCGGGGCGCTGCCAATTATGAAAGTGTGTAAGTAAGTACATAATGAGATTTCCGAAAATAGAAACACTTGTGAAGTAGCTAAAAATCGGAAAAAGAGGGGTTGCGTGAAGTCAGTGTAATCATAACAACAAGTATGGAGCCAGAAATAGTTCCCAGGGAGACCTTGATTTTATATTGGTAAACGCGGTGTACAGGACTAAACACAAATGCGAAAGGGTGCGCCCCTCCTACGCGGGTCGAAAACACCTATTCCCTGTTTTGCTTTTCGTCCTGTAGCTCGAAAAAGCCTCAGCTGTATGAAAATTCGATTCCCAGAACCCAAGCTTACCTGACTTCCCTTCTACTTGCAGTAAGCCAGCAAGCATATTTTAAAACCTCTTTTCTGAAAGTTGGGTAAACTAAAGATTATGTGTACTGACACAATTACTTAGTGTCAATTATTTGGCAATTTATTCGGCCTTATTTTATTTAGTGAGCAGTGAGTCAAAATGCGTTAAAAACTGGGTAGTGTCTGAGCCAGAAATCAAAGAGCATAAAAAATGGTGTGCAACACAAAGAGACTTTAGGCATCAGGTAGTCTGTTCCGGCGAGTTTAGCCAGTTTAGCTTTTTGACTTGCAGCGCAGCGTTAAAAATAAAATACTCCCGATAGCTATCGGGATGATTTTTTCTTATTTGCATCAAGGCAAATAAGCCGCCGGAGGCAAATAAATTCTAATCAGCATCCGTTTTCCCCCTTCAGCCCAATAGGAATCGGGTGGTGGAGCAGCGTACAATTTATAAATAATGGCACGGGATAATGCGAACTTCTACATTTATGGCAAACCATAAAATGAAAAGAGGATTAACTGGAGTTCGCCAGAATAGTGGACAGAGGTTTGGGTTAGGCTGCTATAATCACTTGAGTTAATTTATGATACATTTCAGCAGGTGCTAC
>JAAEZH010000087.1 GCA_018222965.1 Bacteroidota bacterium | reverse complement strand
TACTTAAAGATAGTAACCAACCCGTTTCAACTGTCCACTATTCTGACGAACTCCAAACAGATAAACTCCATTAATCCTCTTCCTGACTTTATTAATTTTCCCCTATTTAACTACCTGAAAGGCTTTGGCAAAAGTACCGTGATCGGTTTCCACCGAAACGATGTATTGTCCGGCCGGAAGAAAATCTACATTCCATCGGGTTTCCTTTCCCAATTCCCGAAAGGCCAGATTTACCCCGTTTACATTCCAGATAGAAGCACTCCCCACATTATCGGAGAGCAGTTCTATATTAAGTGCTTTGGCAGCAATATCCCAGTGGATTTCTGCGACTCCGGTTTCAGGGTTTTTGCTTAGTGAACTGGTAATTTCCGGCGGATCAAAGCTTACCAGCATGCAATCGTACAGTCCATAAGCATCCGACTGAGCGATGGAAGCCGGGAGTGTCAGCGCGTCCTGAAAAGCATAAGCCACATTTACCTGGTCCTCGGTGGCATCAATGGCATAACCATAATCGAAGGCGGGTCCATCGATTAGAACATGACCCTGATAATTGCCATTCGTTTCAAAAAGGCCAAGCATTCCGGATACATCGGTGGCATCCGTAATTTCCTCATCGTTTAGGAAGCCGGTTCCATTTGACAGGGAGCCAGTAGCATAGATGAGGTTTTTTCCCGGGGCATCACATATATCGAGGAAATAGCTGGTGCCTGAAGTATAAGAACTGTGCGCCCAGCGAAAATCACCATTTCCATCTACTGAAAATATAAATGCTTCCGAAGAAGAATTTAATGGAAAGCTTTGGCCAAACATTTGTAATTCATCGCTGAATCGTCCGGCTGCATATACATTGCCGGCATTATCTACGGATACGCCATCCAGTCGGTCGGCTGAGCCTAGTCCTTCCCCGCTGACGGTCCAGATCATGTCTCCGTTGTTGTCCATCTTTATGAGTAAGGGCTCGTTGCCGGAAGATCCTTCCAGGGTCGTTCCGCCAATGGTAAATTCTCCGGAAAAATACCCGGCCGCATAAATATTCCCGTCATCGTCGAGGGTGGTAGCAGAAAAGGAATCCGATTCTTCTCCTCCATAGGTTTTCACCCAGTCAAACAATCCGTCTGATGGATCGACTTTTCCCAACCATGCATCGGCCGCAAAATTGGAAGGAATGCTGAAGTCCTCTTCCCCAAAATTGACAAAGTCAAAGAAACTGCCACTGGCGTAAAGGGCATTATCCTGCCAAAACAGGTTTGTACAACTGGCAATGCCTCCTTCAATCTGAACGATCCAGATTAAGTTTCCATCCGGATCGAGCTTGGCGATAAACGCATCTCTGGTTCCGGCGGCAGTTAACACTTCCCCCTGAAAGTTCATAGTTTCATAAAAATTACCAGATACGTAAATGTTGTCTTCGTCGTCGGTGGTAGCAGAGAGCACGCCATCATAATCATTGCCAATGACACTTTGTGCCCAAATCAGGGAGCCGTTTTGATCCACTTTAAGGATGAAACCTTCTTCCTCTTCTAAAAAGGGAAGGCTTTGGCCTGCTATTTCAAAACTGCTTTCCTGGAAATAGCCTGTACAGATGGAGTTTCCTTCGGAATCTATATGAATATCTCTGAAATAATCAAAGTCTGCTGTACCTCCCAGGAGCGTCCAAAGGGGCGTTTGTGCCTGCCCCCACAAAGGCAGGATCAGGAATAGTAACAATACTGTTTTTCCGGTTTGTTTTGTCTTGTTTTTCATCATACTTGTTTCATTCATTAATTAGGATGTGCCATAATTTAACAAAAGCATAAGAAACAGTTTGTACCAATGCACGGAAAGACAGCGTTTCTGGTCTTTGTTAAATAATCACTCAATTAATAGAGTGAATTTCGCCGCCAATTGCACAAATCTTTCTTCGGGAAGTAGGTTGGTAAAGCGGTAAAACCTAAAACAATCGAATATGAACTATTTCATGGCATCTAAATTCCGGGCTTTGTTTGTCCTGGCAGCCCTCGGTTTCTTCTCCATTACCAGCCTGCAAGCTCAGGGCATTGCCTTCTTTGACGGCACCTATCAGGAGGCCCTTGATAAAGCGGAAGAAGAAGGAAAACTCGTTTTTATTGATTGTTATGCCACCTGGTGTGGCCCCTGTAAATGGATGAGTGCCAATGTTTTTACTGATGAAACGGTGGGTGATTACTTTAACGAGCATTTCATCAATGTAAAAATGAACATGGAGAAAGGAGAAGGCCTTTTCCTTTCCCGAGATTTTAACATCCGTGCCTATCCAACTTTAATTATCGTCGACCCGACCTCAAAAGAGGAGGTACATCGACAGCTGGGGGCTCAACCAGCCGACGGATTGATACTATTTGGCGAGCAGGGAGTGGTAGCTGCGGAGAAGTAGGTTGAGCCTGCCAGCAGGCAGGCTTGAGTCGTCCGCTTACGCGAACGGTGGGGGGAGGCTTTTTGTCTGCTCCGCTTTTGACGGATTGCATCCAACTTCAAGCTTGTTCGGAATTTGTGCAGTTTGCCGAGTTCGAACAAGATTTTTATTGTAATACCTCGCTGGTTTCTGAATATCAAATAGCATGAGCGTAAGAATTATTTTTTCAAGTATCGTCGCCTTGTTTTTTCTTCAATCCTGTTCAACTCCTCAGCAAGCTGAAAATGCAAATAGTATTTTTTGGGTGAGCGGTTACAAAACAGAGGCATCAGCCGGAGCAGGTAAAATGCAGGTGCTCAATGTCCACCGTGGAGAAGACCTGGCAAATCCAAATTGGGAAAATTTTTACGCGCCCATCAAAGGCTTTGAGTTTGAAGAAGGCTACCTGCAAAAAATCGAAGTATCTGAAAAAGAACTCGATAGCAGCGAGGTGCCTGCCGATGCCTCTTCTATCGAATACACCCTGATTGAAGTTTTGGATAAACAAAAAGACAATCGCGTTGAGCTGGCCGGTCAATGGATGCTCGTAAAATTGAATGACGCTCCCTTAAACCGAATGGTTGCCGTTCCTACCCTACAAGTTGACCTTACCCAAAAGCAGATTTCCGGAAATGCGGGATGCAACAACTTTTCCGGAAGCATTAAAGCGTTGACAAATACTTCCCTGGAATTGGGCCAGATTGCCAGCACCAAAAAAATGTGTGTCAACAAAAACATCGAAACCGAATTCCTGGCTGCCCTAAACGATATACATTCTTTTGATATGCAAGGTTCTACCCTAACTTTCCTGAATGAAGGTAGGGAGAAAGTTTTGGCTTTCATCAAAGACGAAAAGACTTCCGCGAATACCAGACTACATGACATTTGGGTAGCCACCCGAATCGACGGCAATCCGATCAACCGCATGAGTGCGGCTCCCAGCCTGGAGCTGAATTTGACAACTATGCAGGTAATGGGAAATAACGGTTGCAATGAGTATACCGGGGAAATTTTAAAGGTCACCGCTTCTGAGCTGTCCTTTGGACCCATCGCAGCAACTGAGAAAATGTGTAAAAAAATGGACATTGCCGATAAGTATGATGCTGCAATTACCCAGGTTGCATCCTACCGCCTGGAGGGCCTAAACCTGATGTTATTTGATTCTGAAGGAAAGGAGGTATTGGCATTTTTAAAGGTAGATTAATGCACTGGACAATTAATAATCCCTACTAATAACAACCGACACTATTTGTTCTTGACGATCATCCAAAAGTCGGAGATAATACATACCCTCAGATAAACCATTGAGCGAAATAGAAGCTTCTTCCGGATCAAGCAAACCTGACTTGACTTCTCTACCCAGTATGTCATAGAGCAGAAAAGTTGCAGCCTGAAGATGCCCTGAAACATACAATACTTCACTGGCAGGGTTTGGAAATACGCTTATCGACTTTTTATTTAGGGCTTTTATACCAATTGGAAATCCAACCTCAAAGACGAGACTTGTATCGCAATTGGTAGCATCGGTAATGGTGAGCTCGTAGGTGCCGGGGAGTAAGTTGTCTATATTGGGCGTATCCTCTCCATTGCTCCAGGCGTAGGTCAATGGCGGGTTGCCACCAAAAATAGAATCCTGTGTGATGCTGCCGTCTGCTGTGCTTGCACTACTTGCATCTTCCGGAGCATAATAAGCTTGTATGGCTTGCCAGGGCAGGATTTCGAAAGTACAACTTCGGCTGCAACCGACTGCATCAGTCAGTTGTACGGTAAATTCGCCTGCTTCCAGGTTGGAGATGTTATTTCCCATATTACCGTTAGACCAGTTTATCTGCCAGGGCGGGAGGCCTCCACTTGGATTTACACTGGCAAATCCATCCATTCCGGAGCAACTTTCATTTTGAGTCTCCAGTTGGATCAGGACCTCATTATTTTCATAGGCTCCGATATCGGGTTGGCAATTGATGATGCGTGGCGAGCCAATTAAATCGGTCTCTATATCAAATTGATAGACTGGCTCGCTGCTGCCTGCATCAATCAAGGGGGAGCAATAATCCAGGCTGTAATCTCCGGCACCCGGATTGGCAAATTGAGGGTCGATGTTGAAAAGATTGTTGGGGCCGCAGGTGATACTCCCGGTATTTAAGCCCTCGGCAATATTTATAGAATCACAATCAGTCACATTAAAATAGGAATGGTCAATGTTTAAGTCAATTTTACCATATGTTCTGAAATAATATTCACCCGATAAAAGAGCCTCTTTATAAAATAAACAGTTCTCGATATTAGCAATTCCCCCATCCGAAAAAAAAGAGTCAAAATGCTCTCCTTCCCCATCACACTGATTTTTCACAAATGATGAACTATTAAAATAAACGACCATTTGAGGGCCCAATAGTAAAGAAACAGCGCCACCCCATAATTGAGATTTATTGTTAAAAAATTGAGAATTATTTATCGAAAAATTCAAGGAACTGGCAAACATCCCTCCTCCTTGATACTCTGCATAATTATTCTCAAAAAAACAATTATTTATCCAGGCAATATTATTAGAATTAAAATCCCCATCACTTCTTATGCTTAAACCTCCACCCAACCCAGGATTAAGGTCTCCAGCAGGGAATCCTGCAGAATTTTCGAAAAAAGTACATGAATCTATATTAATTTCAATTTCGGTTGGACCATAAGTTAAAATATCCAACCCTCCCCCAAATCCAAATTCTATTTCATTTGAGTAAAACACAGTTTTTTGCACAGTTACTTTTTGCTCAAAAGACTTAAACTCTCCTTCGTAAATATGAGCTCCTCCACCAAAATTCATTGAAGAATTATTTATAAACTGGCTTCCTTGAATAACAATTGATGCCCCAATTCCACCAATAAATAGCCCCCCAGAACTATTATTGGAATTATTGTTTTCAAATATTACATTTTCAATAATTAAACGATATGGCACTTCATCAGAAATAATACTCATCCCTGCTCCCTGACTCGAATAATTATTTCTTACTGAACAGTTGTACAGTTGAAATCCAACATTTGAATTATCGCCCCAAAATTCCACCGTTATACCTCCATCTAAACAAGGGAAATTCGAATCACAAGGAATTGGATTATTTGAGTAAACTCCCTTAACAACTAAGCCATCCACCGTAGTACTTGAATCGGGATTCTCTGCCAAAAGCAACAAACTCGAAAAATTGATGCCATCAATACTACCGCTCAGTATGGTTTCATACATTTCCCAATCCCGTGCATCCAAAGAATTTTCCGTTCCCGAAAACCCGCCATAAAGTTTAACACCCGAGGGCAATTCCCAGGTGTAATCGGGCGCATCAGCAGGGGTATAGGTCCCTTCTTTCAGCCAGAGTTGATCGCCAAAGTTGGCTGCTGTCAATGCGTCTTGCAGACTGGTGTATGCATCTTCCCAACTGCTGCCGTCTGCATTACCGGTAGCTGTATTGGAAACGTAGATGGTGTTCTGAGCCGGGAGCACATTCCAGGCAAAAAGCAAAAGGAAAAGGACTGTTGACATTTGGCACATAGTAACAGAGCTTATTTTCTATAAAGCTAAGACATTTAATATGTAAAAGTATGTTGTCTATGCTCCTTTCAATCGCTGTATTACCCGCCGAAGGCTGCAGCCTGCAGCCCCAGACGCAACCTGCCAATGGCAGGAGCTTAGACCTCACCGCAGGTGAGCTAGACCCTGCCGACAGCGGAGTACCGCCTCTGGCAGGTTAGACGCAGGCGAAGCTAGCATAGACAAAAAAAAAGAGGCTGCCTAAAATTTAGACAGCCTCTTTTTTTTCAAAAGCAAGTTTAATTAATCTACCAACAAGCGAATAACACTCGCATT